>NZ_JAQQXQ010000005.1 GCF_028595285.1 Erythrobacter fulvus
AACGGCGACGCCGCCATGGCTGCCCTCCGGTTCCGCTACGCTCCACCTCCGGACAGCCATGGCGCCGGAGACAATCTTGAACTAACAATCAATACGGACCACTCAGTGGGGGCCGGTCATTTGTATGCATCACGATCTGTTTCTGCACATATTTCATCCTGTTGTTCCGCGAGCGGCAGCAACAGCAGGAGACCATAAGGCAGGCTCTCAATCTCGAACAACCGCTCGACAAGGACAGTCTTTCCCTGCTGACGAGCGGCCTTCCAAGCCGGGAAAGCGACTTGCGCCGGGCATACTCCAACGTCGGTTTGGGCGTCGGGGTTCTGGGTGCAAGTCTGGTCCTCTATTCCGGCGGTTTCGGGAGAGATTCCGTGATTCCCATCGCCGCGGTCAGCATGGTGGTGATCGGTCAGGGCCTTGGACGGCTGCTTGCCGTGCGCTTGTCGGCTGCCAAGCGCGGCTTGCCTGATCACGAGGAATGAATGGCAAGCGGTCGTCGTCTGAAGAGCGGAGCGGAATCCGGAATTTGCCCGAAGGACCGCTGCTCCGGGCAGCCCGGGACGGCAGTCTCCCGGCATATGGCGAACTGGTCCGGCGCCATCAGACGGCCTTGCGACAACTGTTGCGCAGGCTTTGCGGCAATGCCGCGGATGCCGACGACATCGCGCAGGACGCGTTCCTGCGCGGATGGTCGCGAATTGACCAAATCCGTCAATTCGAGGCCTTCAAGCCGTGGCTGTTCAAGATCGCCCTGCGCACGATGGCGGACGTGCAGAAAAGCGGCCGCCGGTCTCGGATGCGCGACACGTCGTGGTTCGCGGATCAGGAGCAACAAGGCGATGATCGGGAGACGGGGCTTGCAAGAATGGACGTCGAACAGGCGCTGGCGCAGCTGCCGGATCGGGAGCGCCTTGTCGCGTCACTGGTATTCGGGGCCGGATTTTCCCATTCCGAGGTCAGCGATATGACCGGCATACCACTGGGTTCCGTCAAGACATGCGCGCGGCGCGCGCGGGATATGCTAACACAGGCACTTGCCAAGTGGGGCGAAGGCCGGGAGGTGCAGTCATGATGCCGGAACCACCACGCCCCGACAGCGAGGCGGAACTGGATCGGCTGCTTTTGTCCGAATTTGCCGCGAGCGATGATCGGCTTGCCGATCTGGCGCAGGACGATTTCGTCGAGCGGCTGATCTTGACGATCGAACGGCGCAGGAAACGAAAGGCTGCCTTGCAGGATGTCGCCATGGTTGCCGCCTGTCTTGCTTCCGCGACCATCGCGCTTCTGCTTCTGCCTCGGGCCCTGCGCGGCCTTGAAGGCGCGAAGGAAGGGTTCCTCAATGCTGCAAGACAGGACCTGTCCTTGATCGCGGGGCCCGATGGCGTTTACGCGACCGTCCTTGTCATCGTCGCGCTGCTTATTGTGGCGACCCGGTCGGCGTTGGCCAGATAGGCAAGCACTGCGATGCGCAAGGCCCGCCTGCAACCGGGTGAAAGCAATAGCCAGCATCTGCGAACAGCAACCCGACGCACACCGCGATCGCAAGGGGCAGGAAGCCGCTGCAGCGCCATTGGAGCGGGCCCATCATGGTGCACCTCTCATTCGGCGGGTTCCGCGTCCCCGCGAACGGTCCTTGCACTCGCGGGAACCGGATATTCGCCGCGGCCCGAAGGGGATCGTCAGGAGCCGCTAACACAGCAGATGGACGAAAAATCCCGCCGCGATGGCCGGCAGGCTCGCCGAAGTGTAGCGAAACAGCGCGGCAGACGTCTGGCTGACGGGTTCGAGCAATGCGATATAGGTCGCAAACTCGGCGACAAGCGCGATCAGTGCGGCCGGATTGATGCCAGACCAGAAGGCATAGCCCCCCGAGGTATCGTGAAGGGCTGCCGGATTTGCCTTGGAACGGCGCAGCACCAGCCGATCTGCCAAAAGGACTCCGATGCAGGCAGCGAAGACCGCTCCGAATGACGCAGTGATCGAATAGAATTTCGCATGTAAGGCATCTGTGGCGAACCAGATGATCCACGAGGCAATCACGCACAGAATGCTGGTCATCCCTGCAAACCCCAGACGGCGGATCGGCTATGGATCGACCTTGTGCCCGCTTGCGCTTACCAGTTTTCCTGGCGTAGCGCCGGCTTAAGGCGCTGGACTGTTTCCCCGCGTCGCTTCACTGTCGGTGTATGTGGGTACAAGGGGGAACATCATGAATCTTGATCTCAACGGCAAGGTCGCGCTTGTGACCGGGGCGAGCCGCGGCATCGGCCTTGCCATTGCCAAGGGTTTGGCCGCCGAAGGCGCAAGACTTTGCATCGCAGCACGCGGGCGGGATGCGCTCGAAAAGGCGGCGGCTCAAATCGAGGCAGCAGGAGGCGAGGTGCTCGCGGTCGCGTGCGACGTGGCCGATGATGCTTCCGTCGGCAGGCTGGTAGACGCCGCGCTGGAGCACTTCGGCCGGATCGATATTCTGATCAGCAACGCGTCGGCCCTTTCTGTCGGCGGCGAGCGTCAGGATTGGGACAGGAGCCTTTCGGTCGATCTGATGGGAGCGGTTCGGCTGGTCGAAGCCGTGTTACCGAGCATGCGGGAACAGGGGAGCGGCTCCATCCTCCTCATATCGTCGGTATCGGGGGTGGAGGCATCCCCGATGAACGACTTCGGATATACGTCGGCCAAGGCCGCGCTTAACGCCTACGCTAAGAAGCTTGCCATCGTGGAAGGAGCGAACGGCATCCGGGCGAATGCCTTGCTGCCCGGATCGGTTGAATTCCCGGGGGGAGGATGGGAAGTCATGCGCTCCGAAAATCCGCCGATCTACGAAATGGTGCGTTCGAGCATTCCTTTCGGTCGTTTGGGCAGACCCGAAGAAATCGCAGATGCGGCCGTATGGCTCGTTTCCGCGCGGGCCGGGTGGGTAACCGGCGCGGCGCTCAGCGTTGATGGCGGGCAAGGTAAAGGCATTCGCTAGGCCGGGGGGCGGTTCTTGCCGGTGGTTCGACGAGGGATAGCGTGTAGCCTTTGATGGGTTTCCTCGGCTGACAGGGTCACGGCCCGAGATAGACGAGTGCCGACAGGCCGAGCCACGCGGTGAACATCACCAGATAGGGCCAGCGGCGCGGCCATAGCCGGGCGACCAGAAGGGTCGCCGCCGCAGTTCCGGCAAGCGCGAGAAGGGCCCAGTTTGCCGCGTGGGTGCCGGTGTCCGTCAGCGCCGACTGGATCGCCATGCTGGCCCATTGCGCCGGCAGCAGGGCCAACAACCATTCCGGCAGCGCGTCCGGTCGCGCAGAGGCGGTTGCCAGAATGCCGGCTTCACCCGCGACGACGAGCACGGCAATCAACCAGCCTTTGCCCGCGGCGCTTCGAGCGAATAGAGCGCCCCTTGCGGCGAAACTGATGCAGGCGGCTGCGACGGCCAGCCCGATCAAGAGCGGATCCTGCAAGGGCGGCAAACCCAGCCCCTTCGCAAGAAGCAGAAGGCCCGCACCTACAACAAGGGCCAGCAGGATACCGATCAGGAAGCGGCCGTCAGCGGCGGCTCCGATCATGCCGCTCCCCATCAGGCCAACTGCCAGAATCGGTGCGGCAGCCGGAAACGGCGGCGCATGAGCCAGCAGCAGCATGGCCCCGACTGGCGCCACGATCCCGGCAAGCACACACGAAGACCAGGCCAGTGCGGGCGAAGTCGGGGGCTGGGCTTGAGGCAGGAGCATCATGGGATCGACATTGGGCAAAGCGCTCGGGATTGTCGAGCTATCGGGCTCCGCCTTCGCGACCAGAATCAATTAAGAAATTGTCGTTGGCGCCCACCTGTCATACCTTCCTCGCCGGGGTTGCTGGGGGGAGATCTAAAGTGAACGCTTTCACGCAGTCCGTGGTCTATGCATTTGCCGTCATCGCGGCGGTGGTTCCGGTGACGCAAGCAAGGGCGCACGATTCCGTCGATCACGCGCTGGAAGCATTGCGGGTCGAAAGCATGCAGGAGGCTACCTCGGCCTTCCTCGATACTCTGACCGATCAGCAGCGCGAAACGGTGATGAGTGCCCTCGACGATAATGCTGCCAGGACGCGTTGGTCGAATCTGCCAGTCAGTATGGCGCCCAGATCGGGCCTGGCCGTTGCCGACATGTCTTCGAGGCAGCGCCGCGCATTGCATGCCATGATGTCTTCAGCACTTTCCAGCCAAGGCTATCTCAAGTCGGCGACGATAATGTGGCACGAAGATGTGCTGCGCGATATGTTCGACGCGATGGTGGCCGCCATGCCGGACAGCAATCCGCGCAAGAACCAAGCGCTTGCCTTCGCTGACAATTACGACACCGAAAAGTTCTTCGTTACAATATTCGGGAGTCCTGAAGGCGCGGATTGGGGCTGGCTGGTCACGGGGCATCATTTTGCCGCCAACTTCACCGTTTCCGGCGGCAAGGTCGCATTTACGCCGATGTTTCTCGGAGCCAGCCCGCAGGTCGTCCAGGAAGGACGGTACGCGGGCTGGCAATTGCTCCAGCACGAAGCGGACAAGGCGTTGGCCCTGCTCGGATCGCTCAGCGAAGACCAGCTTCAGCAAGCCGTGGTTTCGGCAGAAGTTGATGGCAGCATTTTTGCCGGGCCCGGTAATCAGGAAAGCCACAAGACCGCTCTTGGTATCAAGGCTTCCGACCTTGTTCCGGTGCAGCGCCGCTTGTTGGATGCGCTTCTCGACGAATATCTGGCAGATGCGTCGGACGAGGCGGCTGCAAGGCAGCGTGCAGCGATCGAGGCAGACGGCCCGGAGAGTTTGAGATTTGCCTGGTGGGGGCCGATTGACGAGCCGAAAGGCCGCTACATGTTCAGGGTCCAGGGCCCCTCGGTGCTCATAGATTACGTTCGCGAAGGCTCCGGCGATGGCGAATTTAATCACGTCCACTCGATCATTCGTGATCCCTCGAATGATTATGGCGCCGATTGGCTTCAGCGCCACTATGACGAAGCGCATCAGGAATAGCTAACCGGCTCTGCGCGGCAGGGTATTCGCAACGCGCCGGGCAGAGGGTTTCCAAGAGGTAGGACGGCCCCCGTCAGCGAGATCGGGGGCATGCCGTTTCCAGTTGGTCGAAGCCGCGCTGCCGCTCGTCTTCGGGCAGGCAGCTAGGGCCGCTTATGCTTGTGCGCGCCCTTGAACGGTTTGCCCGGTTTGCCGTTCTTGTTGCCCTTGGCCTTGTCGAATGTCTTGAACGCAGGCTTCGCTTTTACCCGCGGCGTATCGGCATTGTCGCGCCCGCGATGTTGCCGGCGGTTGTCCCTCGCCGCCTCGCGCGGGCCGCTTTCGGATACTTCGATGGCAACGGGTTCGTCGTCGCTGCCGTCGCGGGCCGATCGATCGGCGGCGGCGGCAAACCTGTTGGCGATCTGGCGCGGGATCTGGAAATAGGTTTCGTCCGGACCGATACGGATCGCGCCGATTTCATTGCGCGTGACATGGCCGCGGCGGCAAATCAGCGGGAGAACCCAGCGCGGGTCGGCATTCTGTCGCCGGCCAAGCGCCATGCGGAACCACACGGTGTCCTCGAAGCCGGGGCGGTGGCGTTCGTTCTGCGCATCGCGCCGGGCGTCGGGCGTGTTGGCGATCAGGTCTTCCGGTTCGGGCAGGCTTGCGCGGTGCGCCTGAACCAGCATGGCGGCAATTTGTGCCGGAGTGCGCTGCGCCAGCAGCTGTTCGGCCAGTTCTGCATCGCCTGCGTCAGCTTCGACCGGTTGCAGGAGCTTTTCGAGCAGGCGCGCACGGTCGCGTTCCTTGATCGCCGCGCGATCGGGCGCGTCAGTCCAGTTTGCGGGGATCTTTGCATGGCGCAGCATCGATTCCACTCGCTTGCGCCGCGAGAACGGCACGATGAGCACAGCGGTGCCTTTCTTGCCCGCGCGGCCGGTCCGGCCGGAACGGTGCTGCAGCGTTTCGGCATCGCGCGGGATTTCGACATGGATGACGAGGCTCAGCGTCGGTAGATCGATCCCGCGGGCAGCCACGTCCGTGGCGACGCAGACCCGCGCGCGCCGGTCGCGCAGCGCCTGCAGCGCCTGGTTGCGTTCGGACTGCGAATGCTCGCCCGACAGCGCGACCACGCCGAAACCGCGCTCCTGCAAGGTGGCATGCAGATGGCGCACCTTTTCGCGCGTGGCGCAGAACAGGATCGCGGTTTCCGCTTCGTGATAGCGCAACAGATTGACCACCGCGTTCTCGACTTCGGGCGGTGATACCGTCACCGCCTGATAGTCGATGTCCCCATGCCCGCGTCCTTCGGAGATCGTCGCAATGCGCAGCGCGTCGCGCTGGTAACGTTGGGCGAGAGCCTCGATCGGGCGGGGCATGGTGGCGGAAAACAGCAATGTGCGGCGGCCTTCCGGCGTCGCGTCGAGAATTTCTTCGAGCTCCTCGCGAAAGCCCATGTCGAGCATTTCGTCCGCTTCATCCAGCACCGCGACCCGCAGGCCGGACAGGTCGAGCGCGCCGCGTTCCAGATGGTCGCGCAGCCGGCCCGGCGTGCCGACCACGATGGTCGCGCCGGAACGCAGGACCTTGCGTTCCTGCTGCGGGTTCATGCCGCCGACACAGGTGGCAATCCGCGCCCCGGCCTTGGCATAGAGCCATTCCAGTTCGCGGCTGACCTGCAAGGCCAGCTCGCGCGTGGGCGCAATGATCAGCGCGAGCGGGCTTTCGGTGAAGCCGATCTTTTCATCGTCACCCAGGATTTCCCGGGCCATGGCAAGCCCGAAGGCGATGGTCTTTCCCGAACCTGTCTGGGCGGAAACAATCAGGTCGCGGCCGATTGCGTCGGGCTGCATGACTTCGGCCTGCACCGGGGTCGGCGCGGCGTAGCCGCGCTCGGCAAGGGCAGCCTCGAGGCTGGCGGGGAGAGAGGAAAATTTCATGGCAAAGGCCTAGGATAGGAGAAGAACGCCAGTTCGCTCTGAACGGCAAAACGCTCTCGTGGTGATGAGCAATGACACAAGCCACGGCGGCGTGTCCGTGGGCCCCATAGAGCAGGAAATCGATTCTGGCTTGCGAAAAAGGGCGATCCGTTCGGATCGATCCCTGCAAGCCCGGCATGCAGCGCATTGCCTATGCGCCCGGCGGCGCTAGGTTGCGCGGGAGTATGTTCCAGCCAGTGAGGTGCCCGTGATCCGTTCCGTTCTGCTTGCCAGTGCTGCCGTCGTGCTGGCCTTGCCCGGTGTTTCGTTTGCACAGGATGCTGCGGAAAGCTTCGGCGGTGCCAAGGGCGCCGATCTTTCGATTGAAGCGATCGAGCCGGACGGGGGCCCTGTCACCATCGGGCGCGCGGGGGATTATCCGGCTGATATCGCGCGCTACCTTCTCGCCAGCGGCGCGGGCGCGGCGAACCTTTCGCCCGACGGCAAGACCATTGCTTTTGCCTGGGACATTACCGGTGAAAGCGAGCTGTGGGTGATGCCCGCGGCCGGCGGTCAGCCGGAGCAGGTGACCTTCAAGACCGGCGTGTTCGCGCCGCGCTGGACGCCCGGCGGCAAAAGCCTGTTCTATTCCGCCGACCGCGACGGCAATGAACAGCCCGGCTATTTCGCGATCACCCCCGACGGCAGCGCAGAAACCGAGGTGCTGCCCGCAGCGCGCGGCGATTTTCGCGTATTCGGCGATTTCGCCGCCGACGGCAGCTACGTCTATGCTTCGACGGCGCGCGGGGCAGGGGTGTTCGATATCTATCGCGGCACGATGGACGGCAAGAGCGAGCTGATCGTCCAGTCCGAACTTGGTCTGGTGCCGCAATCGATATCGCCCGACGGCAAATACGCGCTGGTGACCGAGACCGTGGGCGAGGATGCCGATAATCTCTACCTGCTCGACCTTGCGACGAAGGCGATGAAGACGATCTCCAAACCGCCGGTCGAACAGCGCGCCAGCCACACCCTTGGCGGGTTCGAATGGTGGCCCAATTCGCAAGGGTTCTATTTCTCGACCAATGTCGGCCGGGAATTCGGCGCGCTGTCCTATTACGATGTCGCCAGCGGATCCTTCTCGACGATATTCGAGCCCGACGCCGATGTCGAAAACCTTGAGCTGTGCGGCACCGGACCGGCGGGTTCGTATCTCTACTTCACGCAGAACCGCGATGGTTTTGACGAGCTGCGCGGCTGGCACACCACCGAGAAATATCCGATCACCATGCCTGACCTGCCCGAAGGCAAGTACCAGCTCGATTGCGAAGGCGACGGGCAGCTGATGGTCCGCGTCAGCGGCTGGCAGACGCCGGGCGAGATCTGGATGACCAACCCCGTCGCGGGCACGGCAGAGAAGGTGTTCGCCGCCAATCTCGCCGGGCTTGATCCCGCGCGGCTCGTCCGGCCAAAGGTGGTGCGCTACAAGGCGCGCGACGGGGTGGAATTGCAGGGGCTGCTTTATCTGCCAGACGGGGCAGGCACCGGCGCCGATGCGCCGCCGGTACTGTTCGACGTGCATGGCGGCCCTTCCGGCCAGAGCGTCGCGACCTTCGAACCGGTGGCGCAATATCACGTTGCGCGCGGGCTGGCGGTGTTCCAGCCCAATGTGCGCGGCTCCACCGGGCTGGGGCGCACCTATTCGACGCTCGACGACCGGGAGAACCGGCTCGATTCGATCAGCGATCTGGTCGATCTGAAGATGGCGCTTGCCGCCGACGGGCTGATCGACGGCAGCCGTGCGGCGGTGATGGGCGGTTCCTATGGCGGTTATGCCGTGAATGCGGTGCTGGCCGAATATCCGGGCGAATTCGCTGCCGGGGTCGCGCTGTTCGGCGTGGCCGACTGGGTCACCGCGCTGGAAATCGCCTCGCCCGCGCTCAAGGCGGCGGACAAGATCGAATATGGCGACATCTCCGAGGAAAAGTGGCGCGCGTTCTACAAGGTCAACTCGCCAATCCGGAAAGCTGATCGCATCACTGTGCCGGTGCTCTATTCGCATGGGGTGATGGACCCGCGGATCGACATTTCGGAAACCGAGACGATGGTGAAGACGCTGCGCGCGAACGGTGTGCCTGCGCCCTTCATCCGCATTCCCGACGAAGGCCACGGCTGGCGCAAGCTGGCCAACCAGCTGTTCTATTACCGCCAGCAGGCCGAATTCATCGAGCAGCAGTTGGGCCTGACCAAGCCTTAGGCAAAGAAGGCTCCGGAGCGATGCTCCGGAGCCTTCTCCTGTGCCCGGCCCGTCATGGGCAGGCCGGGGCGGGGCAGCCCGTTATTTTCCGCCGAAGGTAATCACCAGGCTGCCGAACACGGCATTGTCCCTCAGCCCCGAGGCGAAGCGGCCCTGATAGCCGATCCGGCCCGTCACCCTGTCGTTGAACAGCGCGGAAAGGCTGACACCTGCCATCACCGAATCCTTGTCGGTCTGCGGCGAGGTGGTGAGGAACAGCGCGTTGCCCGGTGCATCGGCGAAACGTTGCATGGTGCCGAACACACCGTCGCCATCGTGGCGATAGGCGACCTTTGCCTCCGGCACGACGATCCCCAGCTTGCCCGCCCATTTGATTCCGGCGAGGAACGAGGTTTCGTCCTGGCTCTGTTTCGCAAAGGCGAGGTTTGCTCCGCCGACACCTGTTTCGGTGAAGCCTTGCATCTTCACATCGGTATATTCGAGCCCGACGAACGGGGTCACCCACGTCTGCCCAAGGGCAAAGCGACCGCCTGCCTCGGCATAGAGCGAGGTGACACGGAAATCCGGTTCACCGGAAATCGTGCCTGCGGTGGACAGAACGCCGACCGTGCGGGTGCTGTCGCCGTTCAGCTTCGAATAGCTGCCATTGGCGCGCAGGTAGAAATCGCCGCTGTCGTAACCGGCCAGCAAGCCGATCTGGAAGCCGTCGCTGTTCACTTGCCCGCCGTAGAGATCGGCATCGGAGTCGACCTGACGATAGCCCCCGAAGGCACCGATGGTGAAGTTGCTGGTGGTGTAATCCACTCCCAGCAGCGCATGGGCACCGTCGCTGCGCATCCCGATGCCATTACCGTCGGTGCGGACACGGGCATCGTGGATGCCACCCGCCGCCCACAGACGCAGGCCGCCATCCTGATCGCGGCACGGCTCGATCCCGCCCTTGTTGAGGGCGCAATCGGTCTGGTCTGCCACCATCGTGCTGACCTGCAGGGCATTGTTGCGCAGCGCCTGCATGTGGCCGGCATATTGCCCGCCGCTCAGCTGGTTCATCGCCTCGCCATAGGTGCCGGCATCATCGATCAGGAACAGGTTGGCGAGCAGCGTGCCGTAGTCGCCGCCCTGCATCGGATCATAGGCGGCCTCGATCGCGTCGGCTGCGGCAGCTTCGTTGGCTGTCAGCCCCGCAACACCATCGAACGCCACGCGTGCGATCCGCAGATCGACATTGCTTTCGGTGTCATAGCTCGCCGTCGGCGTCAGGAGGACCGATCCCGTGTCGGTTACCACTGAAGCGAACTGCCCCGTCAGCGTACCGGCATCGATGATATCGTTGAACACGTAGAGATCATCGTAAAGGCCGTTGGGCGTGTTCATCACCAGTCGCAGGTTGGCCCCCGTGATGCTCGCCGTGTTGGCGTTGACATAGGGATAGGCCGCCTCCGCATCGGCTTCCATCGTGCTGCTGGGCAGCTGCAATTGCAGCGTCCCGCCGCCCGCGATGGTAAAGCTGTCGACATTGACCGCAGCCGGGCCGTCATAGGACGGGTTGTCGTTCGGCTGATCGACCAGATACAGCGTCGCGCCGTTGGCGACGGTCAGACTGCCCACCAGCGGACCCACCGGACCTGCCGACAGCAGGGCAATCCCGTCCATCACCGGGCCGACCGGATTGATGATTCCGTCGAAAGTGGTCGTCCCGTTGGCGATGGTGACGGTATCGGAGCCGCCCAGCACGATATTGCCGTAAACATTGCTGTCGCCGGTGAAACTGATGTCCACCGGATTGGGTGCGAAACCGGTGTCGATCGCGGTTCCGTGCTGGAAGGTGGCACCGCCATCGCTGCTGACGCGGGCGATGATTGTGCCTCCGGCGTTGACGATCGTCATCCGGTCAGTCTCGCCCGGCAGTACGGGCGAAGTCGAGAAATCGCTCACCAGAATGCCGACGGCCTCGGACAGACCGCCATTGGTGATGGAGGTCGCGCGGATGGTGCCGGAATTGGTGAAGGTCGCGGTGTTGACTGCGGAAGCGAAATGCACGCCCAGTGCGTCGGCAAAAGCGAGCGGGCCTTGGACCGGCGTTCCCCCTGTAGCGGTGGCGTTGACGGCGATGGTGCCGGAATTGGTCACCGACCCGGATATGCTGTTGGTCCAGCCATCCCACGGGTCTTCGACCTCTTCCTCGCCACCGCCACCGCCGCCGCCGCCGCCGTGTTCACCACCGCCGCCGCCTTCTTCGGGCGGAAGCGTGGTCGGGTCGATCGTGGCGAAGAACTCCATGCCGGTAGCCGAAGCCTCGGCACCGCCGTTGCTGGTGGCATTGGCGTTGACCGTAAACGTGCCGCTGTTGGTGACGGCAAGCGCCATCGGCTCGCTGATCACCTGATAGCCGACGGCCTCGGCGCTGCCGGTGGCGCCGCTGTCACCATCGGCATTGGCGGCAGCGCTGACTGTGAAATTGCCTGCGTTCGAGAATGCGGCGTTGAACCCGCCGACCGAAATGCCGGCCTGCCGCACACCGCGGGCGAGCGCCGCCGCATTCGCCAGGGCAGCGCTCGAATCCGCCGTCGCGCTCGAACCTGCCGAGAAGGTCCCGGCATTGCTGAAGGCGAGGTTGGAAACGCCGATGATTTCGCCGTTCTGGAGCACTGCGGCACCCAGTTCTGCGCTGGCATTGCTGTCCGCAGCGGCCGAACTGTTGGCCGCAGCCGAAATGGCGATCGTACCGCCCGCGGCATTGGTCAGGGTCGCGGTGCCGACCCGGCCGACGAAGGTTTCCGGCCCGCCCGCCTCGACGATCTGGCGGATCGTGCCGTTCGAGATCGTGACAGCATCGGCCGTTCCATCCTCGCCGGTCGAAGTCGCTTGGGAGGTAAAGGTCGCGGTGATCGTTCCGGCGTTGGTGATGGTCGAATTGGCGGTGCCTTCATCCGCACCGCTGGCCTGCGCCTGCACCAGAATCACTGTGCCCTTGCTATCCTCGGCTGAAGAGAAACCATCGCCGCCGAGCGCCGTGGCACTTGCATTGCCGAGCGCCGTTGCGGTCGCGGTCGAACTGACGGTGATGCTGCCCCCGGCGAGATTGGCGAGAGTGGAGTTACCGACGTCGACGCCCGTGCCGTTGACGGCGGTGCGGATGTGGAACAGGCCGTGTTCGCCGCCGCCCGCGCCTGCGGTAGCCTCGGCGTCAAGCCCGGTCGATGTCGCGCTGGCAGTCGAAGCGGCGATGATCGCGCCGCTATTCGTCAGTGTGGTGGTGCCCGTCACCGAGCCGCTGCCATTGCCCTGCGCACGCATGAACACGGCTTCTTCAAGCTCGGACGAGGCGCTGGCCGAATCCACCGCCGATGCGATCGCCGTTGACGAGAAGTTGAAGGTGCCGCTGTTGGTGTGCGTGACGGTGGTGGTGCCGCTCTTGCTGCCTTCAATCACGGCTTCCTGGTGCACGCCGCCGATCGCGGAGGAATGCGCGCGCGCTCCGAAGGCATCGCCCATCCCCGGCCCGGTCGCGCCGGTAGCGCTGGCGAAGGATGCGACGGTCAGCGTGCCGGTGTTGACGAAGGTGCCGGAAACGGCGGTGTAGGGGCCGGCGATATTCTGAAACACGGCATCGGTGATCGATGCATTGGCGATGGCCTGCGCTTCGGTATTTGTGGCGGTCGCGCTGGCGCGGATGGTGGTGCTGCCGTCATTGGTCAGCGAAGCGGCATCCTCGCTCGCGCCGCCTTCCTCGCCCACCACGCGCTGTTCGATCGTGCCGTTTGCTACGCTGTCGACTGTGGCGGTGGCGGCTGGCGTTCCGGTGCTGGTGACGCCTGTTTCAAGCGGATCTTCGCCTGGAATGGTGGCAACGGCCGGCAGGCTGACGCCCGGAACTGTCGTTGTTGTCATCTGCGCCATTGCCGGCATCGTCAGGCTGATGGCCATAATCGACGTGCCGACGACCAGTGCGCTACGCTTGGATTGAAACCCCATGATTTTCGCTCCCAATAAATGATCCCGCAACTGTCATGCGCAGTTGGCCAAGTTGGTCACCATTGGGAAATGTCCGGAGTTGCGAGTCGCGATGGTTCTGACAAAAGCGAAGGCAATGCGACGTGAGTATTGTGAATGATTATAATGTAAATTGGCGTTCACTACGATTTACATTGACTTGCCTCACTCTGAGGCTGGTTAAACGACTTTAACGGCAAGTTTTTCTGTCGTTAGGCGCGCACATTCGTCCGCAGTGGTTCAGGACATGCGGGCAAAATTGGCGACGCCGGGTGCGGGCGTGCGCGAGGGGGAGGGGGCCTCTGCCGCCACCGCGATGCCCGAACCAAGCGCGGCGATGGATGCCGTGACGGCACCGATCTGTGCGGCGGCGATTGCGTAGAACACCAGCTTGGCTTCCTTGCGGGTATCGACAAGTCCGGCCTTGCGCAGCACGCCCAGTTGCTGGGACAGGCCCGGTTGGCCAATGCCGGTCACCTGCTCGATTTCGCCGACATTGCGCTCGCCTTCGGTCAGTGCCGACAGGATCCGGAAGCGCAGCGGATGGGCCAGCGCCTTGAGCGCCTCGATCAGCTCGTCCTCAGTCACCGGCGCTTGCCTTTCCCGCCCTCGGGGGCGTCGCGCAGGAACCAGCCGGTGATGTCGTCGGTGCCGTAGACTTCATCAAGATTCTGGGTCGGGGGATTGAGCATGGGCTCGCCCGGCTGCCAGTTGGCAGGTGCCAGCGCGTGCCTTTCATCGATCGCCTGCAGCCCGTCGAGGATGCGCAGCATCTCCGGCACCGATCGGCCGAGATTGGCGGGATAGCAGGTCATCGCACGGATCACGCCTGCAGGATCGATGAAGAAGGTGGTGCGCACCGTCGCGCTGTCATTGTCCTGGGGGGAAACCATGCCGAAGGCGCGGCCAATCACCAGCGTCGGATCCTCGACGATGGGAAAGCGCACTTCCACGCCGAAGCGGTCGCGGATCATGCGCAGCCAGGCGAAGTGGGAGAACAGGCTGTCGACCGACAGCGCCATGAGCGCGCAGTCGCGCGCCTCGAACGCGGACGCCTCACGCGCGAGTGCGACGAATTCGGTGGTGCAGACCGGCGTGAAATCGGCCGGGTGCGAAAACAGCACCAGCCAGCGTCCGCGAAAGGACGACAGGCGGACCGGACCTATGGTGCTGCGTGCCTCGAAATCGGGGGCGGCATCCCCGATACGGAGGCCGGCGCAGGGCGGGGGCAGGTTGCTGGATGCGTTCATGGGGCCTGCATAGCACTTGACACGGATATTGCAATACATATACACAATTTATGTAAACAAATGGAGAAGAGCCATGAGTGGAGTTGATTCGATCCTTGCTGCGGCAACCGCGCAGGTCGAATGCGCGCGGGCTGATGGCGCGCTGCGTCCCGAAATTGCTGCCTTTTTCGATCCTGCCACCTTTACGGTAACCTATGTCGCCCACGATCCGGCGACGATGGAAGCGGCGATTATCGACTCGGTGCTCGACTTCGATCCTGCTTCGGGGCGTACTTCGACCGCCTCTGCTGATGCGGTAATCGATTACGTTACTTCGCATAATCTGAAAGTGACGTGGCTGCTCGAAACCCATGCGCATGCCGATCATCTTTCGGCCGCGCCCTATCTGCAGGACAAGGTCGGCGGGAAGATCGCCATCGGCGAGCACATCACCACGGTGCAGAACGTGTTCGGCAAGCTGTTCAACGCCGGCACCGAGTTCGAGCGTGACGGTTCGCAGTTCGATGCGCTGTTCAAGGACGGCGATACCTTCACCATCGGCACCCTGCCGGTGACCGTGATGCATGTCCCCGGCCACACCCCGGCCTGCATCGCCTATGTCGTGGGCGAGGCGGTGTTTGTGGGCGATACCATGTTTATGCCCGATTACGGCACGGCCCGCGCGGATTTTCCGGGCGGTGATGCGCGCACCTTGTTCCGCTCGCTGCGGCGGATCCTGTCGCTGCCGGGCGAGACGCGGCTGTTCATGTGCCACGACTATCTGCCCAAGGGTCGCTCCACCTATGTCTGGGAGACGACCGTCGCGGCCGAGCGCGAGGGCAATATCCACGCCCATGACGGCATCACCGAGGACGAATTCGTGGCCATGCGCGAGGCGCGCGACGCGACGCTCGACATGCCGCGCCTGATCCTGCCTTCGGTGCAGGTCAACATGCGCGCCGGTCACATGCCGCCCGCCGACGATAACGGCGTGGTTTACCTCAAGCTGCCGGTGAATGCCGTATGACCTTGCCGGGCTTTCCTGATGCGGCCCCGCTGGCCGGGCTTGGCGGCGGGGTGCTGATCGGCTTGGCTGCGGCGCTGATGCTGCTGGGCGCGGGCCGCATTGCCGGCGTGTCCGGCATCGCCGCGCGTGCTTTCGGCATCGCGTCGGGCTCGCTGCCGCGCAGCGCGGCCTTCGCCTTCATCATCGGGCTGCCTCTCGGCGCGCTGATCGTCATGGGCCTTTCGGGAGCTGCTACGCCGGCCTTTGCCGGCCCTTTGCCGCTCGTCGTCGCGGGACTGATCGTCGGGATCGGCACGCGGCTCGGTTCGGGTTGCACCAGCGGGCACGGGGTGTGCGGCATGAGCCGCCTGTCGCAGCGTTCGCTGGTTGCCACGGCGACCTTCATGATCACCGGGTTTGCCACTGTAGCCGCGATGAATGCTCTGGGTATCGAGGTGCTGCCATGATCCGCGACACGCTTGTTCCGCTGGCGTCGGGCACGATCTTCGGCGCGGGGCTGGCGCTTGGCGGGATGACCGATCCGGCCCGGGTGCGCGGCTTTCTCGACCTGTTTGGCGAATGGGACCCGACGCTTGCCTTCGTGATGGGCGGCGCGGTGCTGGTGATGGCGATCGCGTGGCTGGTGCAGCGCCGCATGCAGCGCCCCGTCTTTGCCGAAGGATTTTCGCTCCCCGACCGCAGCGACCTGACCCCGCGCCTTGTCGGCGGATCGGCGCTGTTCGGGATTGGCTGGGGAATTGCCGGATTGTGCCCGGGCCCTGGATTTGCCTCTTTGGCAATCGCGCCCGCTTCGGCTGCGATCTTTGTGGCGGCGATGCTGGCCGGAATGCTGCTGGTGCGGCTGGTGGAAGGAAAATGACGATGGAACTGCGCAATATCGACGCGACTTTGGCAGTCTCTCCGCAGATGCAGCCCGATGAACTGGCGGCGCTGGCGGACAAGGGCTTTGCCGCCGTGATCTGCAACCGCCCCGACGGCGAGGAGCCGGGCCAGCCCCCGCTCGACGAGATGCGCCGCGCCGCGCAGGAAGCGGGGCTTGCCTTCCACCACATTCCTGTTGCCGGCGGGGTGTTCCCGCCTGCCGCGGTCGAGGCTTTCGGTGCTATCCGGCGCGGCACGCAAGGCAAGGTGCTGGCCTATTGCCGCACCGGCACCCGCGCGGCGACGCTCGATGCCCTCGCCAATGTGCGGCGGCTTAGCGTCGCGGACCGGATCGCGAATGCCAAGGCCGCCGGATACGACCTCTCGGCCCTCGCCGAGCGGATGGCCGCAACCGAATAGAACCAGACACGGGAGGGATCGGGCATGAGCACGCAGTCACACAGAGTGGTCGTTATCGGCGGCGGCGCAGCAGGGATCGCCGCGGCCGCCTCGATGCTGCAACGCCGCCCGGGGCTCGACATCGCGATCGTCGAGCCGAGCGATACCCATGCCTATCAGCCCGGCTGGACAATGGTGGGCGGCGGGGTTTTCGACCTTGCCAGCACCATTCGCCCGATGAAGAGCGTGATTCCCAAGGGCACGACATGGATCAAACAGGCCGCGGCGAGTTTTCAGCCGGACGACAACCAGGTGACGCTCGCCGACGGCAGCACCATCATCTACGAAGTCCTGATCGTCGCCCCCGGCATCCGTCTGGCATGGGAAAAGATCGAAGGGCTTCAGGCGACGCTTGGCCAGAACGGGGTTACCTCCAACTATCGCGGTGATCTGGCGCCCTATTCGTGGGAACTGGTGCAGAAGACCCGCGCGGGTCGGGCGATCTTCACCCAGCCGCCGATGCCGATCAAATGCGCCGGCGCGCCGCAGAAGGTGATGTATCTGGCCTGCGACCACTGGCGTCGCTGGGGCGTGCTGAAAGATATCGAAGTCGAATTCCGCAACGCCGGACCGGTGCTCTTCGGCGTTGCCGACTATGTCCCTGCGCTGATGAGCTATGTCGAGAAATACGGCATCAATCTGGAACTCGGCAACAACCTCGTCGCGGTCGACGGCCCGGCGCAGGTTGCAGTTTTCAAGACCGCCAATGGCGAGGTTTCGACCAGCTTCGACATGTTGCACGTCGTGCCCCCGCAGGTCGCGCCGCAATTTCTGGCCGACAGCCCGCTTGCGGCGGAAAGCGGCTTTACCGATGTCGATCTGCAGACGTTGCAGCACGTGCGTTATCCCAATGTCTTCGGGCTTGGGGATGCGGGCTCCATGCCCAACGCCAAGACCGCCGCTGCGGCGCGCAAGCAGGCGCCTGTGGTCGCGGTCAACGCGCTGCGGCAGCTTGACGGGAAGGGGCCGACGGCAGGCTATGACGGCTATGGCTCGTGCCCGCTCACCGTGGAACGGGGCAAGATCGTGCTCGCGGAATTCGCATATGGCGGTAAGCTCGCACCGAGCTTTCCGACCTGGCTGATCGACGGCACCAAACCCACTCGCTTGTCATGGATGCTGAAGGCCGATTTGCTGCCGTGGCTCTACTGGAACGGGATGCTCAAGGGGCGCGAATGGCTTGCCGGCCCTGGCGGGCTGATCGCCCAGTAAAGGCCCGAAGGACATGCTTCAGCGCTATCTGCCCATCCTCGAATGGGGCCGCAGTTACAACCGCGATGTGCTGACCAGCGACCTGATGGCGGCGGTGATCGTCACCATCATGCTGATCCCGCAAAGCCTTGCCTATGCGATGCTGGCCGGATTGCCGCCGGTGGTGGGTCTTTATGCCTCGATCATGCCGCTGATCGCCTATGCGCTGTTCGGCACCAGTCGCACGCTCGCCGTGGGGCCGGTGGCGGTCGTCTCGCTGATGACGGCGAGCGCGGCGGGTGCCGTGGCCGCGCCCGGGACGGCGGCCTATCTCGAAGCCGCGATCACCCTTGCCGCGCTGTCGGGGGTGATGCTGGCGGTGCTGGGGCTGTTGCGGCTGGGGTTCCTCGCCAACCTGCTTTCGCATCCGGTGATCAGCGGCTTCATCTCCGCCTCGGGCGTGTTGATCGCCACCAGCCAGCTCAAACACATCCTCGGCGTGAAGGTCTCGGGCGAGACATGGCCTGAAATGCTGGCCGGTCTTGCGGGCAAGATCGGCGAGACGAACCTCGCGACGCTCGCCATCGGCATCCCTGCGACGATATTCCTTTTCTGGGTGCGCAAGGGGCTGAAACCGCTCCTCGTACGCCTGGGCATGGGCGCGCGCGCTGCCGACATGACGGCCAAGGCAGGGCCGGTGGTTGCGGTGGCAGTGTCGATCCTCGCGGTGATCGCCTTCGGATTGCAGGACAAGGGCGTGTCGATTGTCGGCGCGATTCCGCAAGGCCTGCCGCCCTTTGCCCTGCCTTCCACCGACATGGGGTTGATCCAGTCGCTGTGGGTGCCCGCGCTGCTGATCTCGATCATCGGCTTTGTCGAGAGTGTGTCGGTTGCGCAGACGCTGGCCGCCAAGCGCCGCCAGCGGATCGTGCCGGATCAGGAACTGATCGGGCTGGGGGCGTCGAATATCGCCTCGGCGCTGTCGGGCGGCTATCCGGTGACGGGCGGCTTCGCGCGCTCGGTGGTCAATTTCGACGCGGGCGCGCAGACCCCTGCGGCCGGAGCCTTCACTGCGGTCGGCATCGCGCTTGCCAGCCTGTTCCTCACCCCGCTGCTGTTCAATCTGCCCAACGCAACGCTGGCGGCGACGATCATCGTCGCTGTGCTGAGCCTCGTCGATCTGAAGACCCCGGGGCGGCTTTGGGCCTATTCCAAGGCTGATTTTTCCGCCCATGCCGCGACCATCGCCGTCACCTTGCTCGCGGGCGTGGAGCTGGGCGTGATTGCGGGCGTCGGCGTCGGCCTGCTGCTGTATCTGTGGCGCGCCAGCCGGCCCCATGCCGCGATCGTCGGGCGGGTGCCGGGAACCGAGCATTTCCGTAATGTCGAACGCCACAAGGTGCTCACCCTGCCGCATCTGCTGTCGATCCGTATCGATGAAAGCCTGACCTACCTCAACGCGCGCTGGCTGGAGGAATATGTGCTTGAACAGGTCGCCGACCGGCCTGCCTTGCGCCACGTCGTGCTGATGTGCAGCGCGGTCAATGCGATCGATGCATCCGGTCTCGAAAGCCTGGAAGCGATCAACCACCGCCTGTCCGACGGGGGTGTGAAGCTGCATCTGTCGGAAGTGAAGGGGCCGGTGATGGACCGTCTGAAGCGCGCCCATTTCCTCGACGAGCTATCGGGCCGCGTGTTCCTGTCGCAGGACCGGGCCTTCGGCGAGTTGGCCAACGATACGGGCGAGGAGCCGGACGCTGCCGATCCGATGCTGGCGCGCGGGCTGATCTGACCTTCACGATCAAAGCGCCCTTCGCTTCAATTAATATTAAAATGTAACTAATTGGCCGATTTTGGCCGGAAATACCGTCATTTTGGCCAAATTCGGCGAATTTTGGAATTCCGATTACATTAACTGATAAATTGAAATTGCGCGACTCGGGCGGGGCGCCTAGGGTGATTGGTGAGACGAAAGGAGGCCACTATGACAGGCCGAAAGACCAATCCCTCGCTGCTTGCCGGAGCCCTCGCATTGGCCGCGGCAATTCCCGGCGCGGCAATTTCCGCGCAGTCTTCCGGCGATGCCGAGGCACTTCGCGCAGCACTTGATGACGAATACAAGGCCGAGGCCACCTATGCGGCGGTGATCGCGGCATTCGGCGAAGTGCGCCCCTTCATCAACATCATCGAGGCCGAACGCCGCCATGCGGCCAGCGTCCGGGCCGAGATGGACCGCCTCGGGCTTTCTTACGACGCGGCCAATCCCTATCTCGGCAAACTCGCCGCGCCTGCATCAGTGCTTGAGGCCTGCAAGCAGGGTGTCGCGGCGGAAGTGGAGAACATCGCGCTTTACGACCGGCTACTGCCGACGATCGGCGATCCTCAGGTGCGCGACACGCTCACTCGCCTGCAATGGGCCTCGCGAGAGCGCCATTTGCCCGCCTTCAAACGCTGCGTCGAACGCGGCGGATCGATGGGGCGCGGACCCGGTGGCAGTCGCGGCCGTCAAGGCACCAACTGATCACTCTCGGAAAAGACGAAATAGCAAATAAGAAGGAAACTGCCATGTCTCTGCATATCGGCGATACTGCCCCCGACTTCACCGTTGCCACCACCACCGGCGAGATTTCGCTGCACGACTGGGCGGGTGACAGCTGGGTATTCTTCTTCAGCCATCCGGCCGATTTTACCCCGGTCTGCACGACCGAAATGGGCATGACCGCCCGTCTCGCAGCCGAGTTCGAAAAGCGTAACTGCAAGCCGCTCGGCCTTTCGACCGACACGGTCGAGGAGCACCTCGAATGGGTCAAGGACGTCGACGAAACCCAGGGCGTGAAGCTGACCTTCCCGATCGTTGCCGATCCCGATCTGGAAATAGCCAAGCTCTACGACATGATCCATCCCGACCAGAGCGAAACCGCGGCGGTGCGTTCGGTGTTCATCATCGACCCGGCCAAGAAGATCCGCCTGACCATGACCTACCCAATGAGCGTGGGTCGCAATTTCGACGAGATCCTGCGTGTGATCGACAGCCTCCAGCTGTCGGACAAGGCGCGGATTGCCACTCCCGCCGACTGGCGCCCGGGCGATAAGGTGATCATCCCGCCTTCGATCCCGGACGAGAAGGCGAAGGAGATGTTCCCGCAAGGCTTCACCACCATCAAGCCCTATCTGCGGATGGTCGCGGTCGACTGATCAACCCGACCGACTATGCACCGCCGGACATCCCCCCGTCCGGCGGTGCAACCCTTTCGTCTTCAAACCGTATATCCCGTGCAGCGATTGCAATTGATCGCCGCCGGCAAGGGATTAGCTCACTACCATGTTGGAAAACCTCGACGCCCTGCTGCTCGCGCGGATCCAGTTTGCCTTCACGGTAAGCTTCCACTTCTTCTTCCCGGCCTTTTCGATCGGGCTGGCGAGCTACCTTGCGGTGCTGGAAGGGCTGTGGCTGAAAACGGGCAAGCCCGTTTATCTCGATCTGTTCAAGTACTGGCTGAAGATCTTCGCTATCGCCTTTGCGATGGGCGTCGTTTCCGGCATCGTCATGTCCTACCAGTTCGGCACCAACTGGGCGGTGTTTTCCGACAGGGCGGGGCCCGTCATCGGGCCTTTGATGGCGTACGAGGTGCTGACCGCTTTCTTCCTCGAAGCGGGCTTTCTCGGCGTGATGCTGTTCGGGATGAACAAGGTCGGCAAGAAGCTGCACTTCGCCGCTACGCTGATGGTGGCGCTGGGCACTTTCGTTTCGGCCTTCTGGATCCTTTCGGTCAACAGCTGGATGCAGACGCCTACCGGCTATTTCATCGCCGAAAACGGCCAGTTCATGCCGGGCGAAAGCTGGATCGACATCATCTTCAATCCGAGCTTTCCCTATCGCCTCGTGCACACGGTGATGGCGGCTTATCTCACGACGGCTTTCGTGGTGGGCGCGGTGGGGGCGTGGCACCTGCTCAAGGACCGCGCCAATCCGCACGCGCGCAAAATGTTCTCCATGGCGATGTGGATGGCGGCGATCGTGACGCCGTTGCAGATCTTCGCGGGCGACATGCACGGGCTCAACACGCTGGAGCACCAGCCCGCCAAGGTGATGGCGATGGAGGGGCACTTCCAGTCCCACCCCGAAGGCGCGCCGCTGATCCTGTTCGGAATCCCCGACAGCGAGGCAAAGACGGTGCGCTATGCGATCGAAATTCCCAAGGCTTCCTCGCTGATCCTCAAGCACGATCTCAATGCGCCGCTCGCGGGGCTCGACACCATTCCCGAAGACGAACAGCCGCCGGTGGGCATGGTGTTCTGGAGCTTCCGGGTGATGGTCGGTATCGGCTTTGCCATGCTCGGCATCGGGCTGTGGAGCCTGTGGGGCAGGGTGCGTGGACGGCTTTACGAAATGCGGTGGCTGCACCGTGCGGCGGTGCTGATGGGGCCATCCGGCTTTGCCGCAGTGCTGGCAGGCTGGATCACCACCGAAGTCGGCCGACAGCCTTTCGTGGTCTATGGCCTGCTGCGCACCGCCGATGCGGCAAGCCCGCTTGATGCACCGGCCGTGGCGGCCTCGCTGCTGGCCTTCATCCTAGTCTACTTCACCGTCTTCGGCATCGGTGTCTGGTATATCCTCAAGCTGATGGGCAAGCCGCCCAAGCCGGGCGAACTGGGAGCCAAGCGCGGCGATACCGGCCCGATCCGCACCGCCGGGATTACCCCAGGTCCGATGCAGAACCCGGGCGGCGCGGAAACGCTGCCTGGCGACCGCGCGAACGAGAAGGAGCCGGTGTGATGGATCTGACCGTCATCTGGGCGTTCATTATCGCCTTTGCCGTGTTCGCCTATGTGGTGATGGACGGCTTCGACCTCGGCATCGGCATCCTTTTCCCGACCTTCGCTGCAGGGCGCGAGCGGGACCGGGCGATGAACTCGATCGCGCCGGTGTGGGACGGGAACGAGACCTGGCTGGTTTTGGGCGGAGGCGGGCTGTTCGCTGCTTTCCCGCTGGCCTATGCGGTGATCCTGCCCGCAACCTATCCGCTGATCATCGCCATGCTGCTGGGCCTGGTCTTCCGAGGGGTGGCATTCGAATACCGCTGGCGCGATCCGGCGCATCAGAAGTTCTGGGACATGGCTTTCACCGGCGGCAGCTTCGTCGCCGCGCTGGCGCAGGGCATGACGCTGGGCGCGCTGCTGCAGGGGATCGAGGTGGAAGGCCGCGCCTATGCGGGAAGCTGGTGGGACTGGCTGACGCCTTACACCCTGCTGACCGGCCTCGGCACTGTGGCGGGCTATGCCTTGCTGGGCAGCACCTGGCTGATCTGGAAGCTGGACGGCGAGGAGCAGGCCCATGCCCGCAAGCTCGCGATCCGCTGGGGCGCGGCGACCATCGTGCTGATGGGCGCTGTCAGCCTCTACAACATCTCGCTCAATGCCGACTATGCCGCCCGCTGGCTGACCGCGCCGGAGATCTACTGGGTCGCCCCGGTGCCGATCCTGACGGGCATCGTGGCGATCTCGATGCTGCGCGCGATCCTGAAGGAGCGCAATTCCAAGCCGTTCTGGCTGGGCATCGCGCTGTTCTTCCTCGGCATGAGCGGGCTGGGGGTGACGATCTGGCCCTATGCCGTGCCCGAAGCCCTGACCATCTGGGATGCCGCCGCTCCGGAACGCAGCCAGATTTTCATGCTGGTGGGCGTCGCGCTGACCCTGCCGCTGATCATCGGCTACACCGCCTGGGCATACTGGGTGTTCCGCGGGAAGGTGGCGGATGAAGGTTACCATTGATGCTGGCGCCGCCCGAACGTGAACCCGAAGGCCCGCTGTGGAAGCGCCTCTTATGGATGGCGGGCATCTGGGCGGCTAGCGTCGCGGTGCTTGGGGCGGTGGCCTATGTCATCCGCTTGTGGATCGCGCCGTGAGCCGGGTGAAAGTCTGGTACGATGGTGCCTGCCCGCTTTGTCTGCGCGAGATCGCGGTGATGCGGCGGCTCGACCGGCGCGGGGCGATTACCTTTGTCGATGTCGCAGCCGGAAGCGACCCGTCCTGCCCTGTTGACCGGGCGCAGCTGCTCGCCCGGTTCCATGCCGAACAGGACGGGGTGGTGCATGACGGCGCGGCGGCCTTTGCCGCGATGTGGCGCGCGATCCCGCTGCTGCGCCCGCTGGGGCTGGCGGCGCGCTGGTCGCCCGTGTTGCGCGTGCTGGAAGCCGCCTATGTCCGGTTTCTGAAAGTCCGGCCCCGCCTTCAGCGGCTGTTTGCCTGAAAAAGCACTTGCCCTGCACGGCCTGATGGTCTGAATCCCGTATCGAGAGAGACGGGAGAGACCACAAGCCATGACCAATTTCGGCGGGATGCAGAACGAAATCTACAACGCGGGGCTGAAAGGCATTCTGCCCACTTTCCCCGTCGATTTCGCCACGCTGGAAAAGCGCGCGCACGAGGCGCTGGGCCCGAGCCTCACCAACTATGTCGCGGGCGGTTGCGGGGACGAGCATACGCAGAACAGCAATGCCTCGGCCTTCCACCACTGGGGCATGGTGCCGCGCATGATGGTCGATTGCGCGACCCGCGATCTTTCGATTGATCTCTTCGGCCACAAATATCCTACCCCGCTGTTCATGGCGCCCATCGGCCTGAACGGCGAGGCGACGCAGGACCGCCACGGCGATATGGCCGCCGCCCGCGCATCGGCGATGACGGGCGTTCCGTTCTGCGCGTCGACCCTTGCCAACGATCCGCTGGAGGATGTGAAGGCGGCCTGCGGCGATACGCCCGCGTGGTTCCAGCTCTACACCCCGAAGAATAAAGAGCTGGCGACAAGCTTGATCCGCCGCGCCGAAGATGCCGGCTACAAGGCGCTGGTGGTGACACTGGATACCTGGGTAACGGGCTGGCGGCCGCGCGATCTCAACGCCTCCAATTTCCCGCAGCTGCGCGGCAAGGTCCTGCAGAATTATTTCACCGATCCCGTCTTCCGCTCGCTGCTCGCCAAGCCACCCGAGGAGGACCCGGCGGCGGCGATCTTCACCTGGGCGGCGACCTTTGGACAGGTGCTTACGTGGGAGGACATGGCGTGGTTCAAATCGGTGACGAAGCTGCCGATCGTGCTCAAGGGCATCTGCCACCCCGACGACGCGCGCCGCGCGGTCGATAGCGGGGCCGATGCGGTCTATTGTTCCAACCACGGCGGGCGGCAGGCCAATGGCGGGATTGCCACCATCGATCTGCTCGAAGACGTGGTGAAGGCATCGGGCGATGTGCCGGTGCTGTTCGACAGCGGCATCCGTTCGGGCACCGATGCGGTCAAGGCGCTGGCGATGGGTGCGCGCGCCGTCGGGGTGGGGCGCCCCTATACCTACGGACTCGCACTCGGCGGCGCGGAAGGCGCGGCGTGGGTGTTAAGATCGATCCTCGCCGAAGCCGATCTTCTGATGGCCGTTAACGGTTATCCGACCCTTGCCGATGTGCGTGCTGCCGGAGTGCGCCGCACGGATCGGTGAGTTGTGGCGGACGCAAGGTCGTTAACCATGACTTTCATATTTTCTCCACAGTTTTGCTGTTAACTTGAATCGCACAACAACTGCGAATCGGGAACGCGACAATGGCAAGACCAACTATCTGGTCCAGTGGGCCGGATCCCATGAACCGCACTGTCCGGCTGAACGACGAATTTTCGCGGCGCGCGCAATACGGGCGCATTCAGCCGATGGACAGCAGTCACTCGCTGCTCAAGCGGATTGCCCGGCTGATCGCCTGATCGCCCGGCGGGCGAGGGTCAGCCCCCCGCCTTCGCCATCATCACCAGCTTGGTGTCGGTGAAGGCAAGGTAGCCTTCCTCGCCGCCTTCCGAACCGAAGCCGGAATCGCCCACCCCGCCGAACGGGGTTTCGGGCGAGGCAACGATCAGCTGGTTGATCCCCACCATTCCCGCACGCAAGGCCCGCCCGAGGTAATGCGCCTCGTCCAGATTGCCGCTGAAGGCATAGGCCGCGAGCCCGTAGCGTAAGCTGTTGGCGATCCGCACCGCGTCCTCGATCGTGTCATAGGGAACGATTCCGGCGATGGGTCCGAAGGGTTCCTCGGTCATGAAGCGGCTGTCGGGGGCGGGGTTGGCGATCACGGTGGGCTGGAAGAAGAATCCCTTGCCCGGGATGACTGCACCGCCGGTGACGACTTCACCGCGATTGCCGCCGACATCGGCTACCACCTGTTCCATCGCCGCGATCCGGCGACCATGGGCAAGCGGGCCCATATCGACGCTGTCATCCGCGCCCGGATCGCCGACCTTCAGCTTGCCGGTGCGCTCGGCGAATTCCGCGACGAAGCGGTCGTAGATCGTCTTGTCGACCAGGAAGCGCGTGGGCGAAACGCAGACTTGCCCCGCATTACGGAACTTGGTCGCCGCGCACATCGCCACGGCGCGTTCAAGATCGGCGTGGCGGCTGACGATCACCGGCGCATGGCCGCCCAGTTCCGGGGTGAAGCGCTTCATGTGGCTCGCCGCCAGTGCGCCCAGCTGCTTGCCCACCGCAGTCGATCCGGTGAAGCTCACCTTGCGGGTGACGGGCGAGGCGATCAGGTGTTCGGACACCGGACCGGGATCGCCATAGACGAGGTTCAGCACGCCCTTGGGCACCCCTGCATCGACGAAGCATTCAACCAGCAATTGCGCCGAGGCCGGCGTATTTTCGGCCGGTTTCAGGATCGCGGTGCAGCCCGCCGCCAGCGCCCCTGCGATCTTCTTGGCAGGCAGGTTCACCGGGAAATTCCACGGCGTCAGCAGCACGCTCGGCCCGACGGGTTCGTGGGTCACCATCTGCGCGATCAGTTGCTGCCCGCGCGAGGGAATCAGGCGTCCTCCCTTGCGCTTGGCCTCTTCGCCGAGGAAGTCGATCACGTCGGTCGAGCCGGTGATCTCGCCCACGGCCTGCGCACGGGGCTTGCCCATTTCGGCGGTGATCACGGCGGCAATCGCCGGAGCGCGTTCGCGCAGCAGATCGGCGGCGCGGCGCAGGATCGCGTAGCGTTCGGCACCCGGGGTGCGGCTCCAGCCGGCAAAGGCATCATCCGCCGCCTTCAGCGCGGCATCGAGCTGCGCGGGGCTCGCCTTGGGGCACTGGCCGATTTCCGCCCCCGTTGCCGGGTTCACCACCGCCATGCTTCCCCCATGGCCCGTCGCGATCCATTCGCCGTCGATCAGCATCTTGAGGGTGGGATAGGTGGTCATGGTGGGCTCCGTAGTTTGATTCGACCTTGCGCGAACTTGTAATTTTATTGCGTATACTCTAGCGGCGACTCCGCTGCATCGCGAGGAGAGAATCATGCTGGTCGGCGTCCCCAAGGAAATCAAGCTGAGCGAGTTCCGCGTCGGCCTTACCCCCGAAGCCGTGCGCGAATATGTCGCCGCCGGGCACCGCGTGATCGTCGAAACCGGGGCGGGCCTCGGCATCGACAAGGACGACGATACCTACCGCAAGGCCGGGGCCGAGGTGGTGGACAGCGCCGCCGAAGTCTTTGCCCGCGCTGAAATGGTGGTGAAGGTCAAGGAACCGCAGCCGTCCGAATGGGTGCAACTGCGTGAAGGGCAAATTCTCTTTACTTACCTGCACCTTGCGCCCGATCCCGATCAGGCGCGCGGGCTGATGCAGGCGGGCGTTTCGGCCATCGCCTATGAAACCGTGACGGGCCCCGGCGGCGGCCTGCCGCTGCTTGCGCCGATGAGCGAGGTTGCCGGTCGCCTGTCGATCGAGGCGGGTGCGCAGGCGCTGCGGGCCAGCAATGGCGGGCGCGGGACATTGATGGGCGGGGTGCCCGGCGTGCTTCCGGCGCGGGTCGTGGTGCTGGGCGGCGGCGTGGTCGGCACGCAGGCCGCGCGCATGGCGGTGGGCCTCGGTGCAACGGTAGAAATCTTCGACCGTTCGCTGCCGCGTCTTCGCCAGCTGGACGAGATGTTCCAAGGCCGCGCGATCACCCGTTTCTCGACCGTCGGCACCATCGAACAGGCGGTCGCGCAGGCCGACGTGGTGATCGGCGCCGTGCTGATCCCCGGGGCGAGTGCGCCGCACCTCGTCACCCGCGCGATGCTGGGCGAGATGAAGCACCGTGCGGTGCTGGTCGATGTCGCGATTGATCAGGGTGGCTGCTTCGAAACCTCGCACGCCACTACCCACGAAAACCCGACCTACGAGGTCGACGGGATCATCCATTACTGCGTCGCCAACATGCCCGGCGCGGTGCCGCTGACGAGCAGCTATGCGCTGAACAACGCCACCCTGCCGTTCGGCCTGGCGCTGGCGAACAAGGGGCTGAAGGCCTGCGAGGAAGACCCGCATCTCGCCCCCGGGCTGAACGTCCACAATGGCAAGATCGTCAATGCGGCGGTGGCGGAAAGCCTCGGCTTTTCATCGTGAAGTGTTCCACGTGAAACATCGCGAAAGCGGTCGAAAATCGCCGAGATAACGCGAAAAAGGGGCGAGATCCGCCGAGATCGCCCCTTAATCCGAGCTTAGACTGCCACCACCTGCTGTTCGATGGCACCGAAGATCGAGTGGTTGTGTTCGTCGCGCATCTCGATCCGCACCGTATCACCCGCCTGCATGAAGGGGGTCTTGGGCGCGCCGTCGGCGATGGTTTCGATCATGCGGATTTCGGCGATGCAGGAATAGCCCGCGCCGCCATCGGCCACCGGCTTGCCCGGCCCGCCATCGGCACCCTTGTTCGAAATCGTGCCGGTCCCGATCACCGTGCCCGCGCACAGATTGCGCGTCTTGGCCGCGTGGGCGACCAGCTGCGCCAGGTTGAACGTCGCGTCCACGCCGGCATTGGCGCGGCCGAAGGGCTGGCCGTTGTAATCCACCATCAGCGGCAGATGGATCAGACAGTCGGCCCAGGCCTCGCCCAACTCGTCGGGCGTCACCGCCACGGGCGAGAAGGCGCTGGCGGGCTTGGACTGGAAGAAGCCGAAACCCTTTTCCAGCTCCCCCGGGATCAGCCCGCGCAGGGACACGTCGTTCACCAGCATCAGCAGCTTGATATGCTTTGCCGCATCTTCCGCCGAAACGCCCATCGGCACGTCGTCGGTGATGCAGGCAATCTCGCCCTCCATGTCGCAGCCCCATGCCGGATCGCCGAGGGGTATATCCTGACGAGGGCGTAGGAAAGCATCGGAGCCGCCCTGATACATCAGCGGATCGTGATAGAAGCTGTCGGGCACCTTGGCCCCGCGCGCCTGCCGGACGAGTTCGACATGGTTGATATAGGCGCTGCCATCGGCCCATTGATAGGCGCGCGGCAGGGGCGAGTGCGCCTGGCGTTCGTGGAACCGTTCGCACGGCACGGCCTCATGCTCGACATCGCGGGCGAGGACTTCGAGTTCCGGCGCGATCCGGCTCCAATCGTCGAGCGCGGCTTGCAGCGTGGGGGCGATGTAGCCGGCAGCGCAGCAGCGGGTGAGGTCTTTCGACACCACCACCAGCTTGCCATCGCGCGTGCCGTTATCGAGGGTCGCGAGCTTCATTATTCTGTTCTCTCCTGGCGAAAAATTATTCGGCGTCGATCTGGTTGTCGGGATGGGCCGCGATGAAGGCGGGCAGCGCAAGACAGGCGGCCTCTATCCGGGTCATGTGGGGGGACGCCGAAAGATCGTAGGCAAACCGCCGCGCATTGGCGAGTTGCGGGATCAGCACTACTTCGAACAGGCCGGGCGTATCGCGGTGCAGGAAATCGCCCGTCCCCAGCTGCGCCAGCCGCGCCTCAACCGGATCGAGCGTGCGTTTGAGCCAGTGGCGATACCAGACGTCGATCTCGTCCTGCGAATGGCCGAGCGGGTCTTTGAGATATTTCAGCACCGGCAGGTTGTTGACCGCGTGGATCTCGGTCGCGATGCCGTAGGCAAGTTCACGCACGGTGTAGCGCGCCTCGATATCCTGCGGCAGCAGGCGCGGGGTGGGATAGGCTTCGTCGAGCCATTCGAGCAGCGCCATCGATTGCGCCCGATCGCGCCCGTCCGCCTCCAGCATCGGCAGCGAGCCGAAGGGATTGCGCGCGGTGAAGGCGGCGTCCTTGTTCGCGCCGGTGCGCAGATCGACTGGCACGTTCTCGAACGCCAGCCCTTTCAGGTTCAGCGCGATGCGCAGCCGGTAGGAGGTCGACGAGCGGAAGTAGCCGTAGAGCTTCATCAGAACGCCGCGATCCCCGTGATTGCGCGGCCGAGGATCAGCGCGTGAACGTCATGCGTGCCTTCGTAGGTGTTGACGGTTTCCAGGTTCACCGCGTGGCGGATCACCTGATATTCCTCGGAAATGCCGTTGCCGCCGTGCATGTCGCGCGCTTGCCGGGCGATATCGAGCGCCTTGCCGACATTGTTGCGCTTCACGATCGAGATCATGTCGGGGGCAAAGCGCCCCTCGTCGATCAGGCGCCCGACGCGAAGCGACGCCTGCAGGCCCAGCGCGATGTCGCTCATCATGTCGGCGAGCTTCTTCTGGAACAGCTGCGTGGCGGCAAGCGGTCGGCCGAACTGGTGGCGATCGAGGCCATACTGGCGCGCGGCGGCGAGGCAGAATTCCGCCGCGCCCATCGCGCCCCACGAAATCCCGTAACGCGCGCGGTTGAGGCAGCCGAACGGGCCTTTCAGACCTTCCACGTTCGGCAGCAGCGCGGATGCGGGCACGCGCACCTCGTCCATCATGATCATGCCGGTGGTGGAGGCGCGCAGGGAAATCTTGCCCTTGATCTTGGGCGCTGAAAGCCCGGCCATGCCCTTTTCCAGCACGAATCCGCGGATTGCGCCGCCATGTTCCTCGCTCTTGGCCCAGACCACGAAAACGTCGGCGAAGGGCGAATTGGAAATCCAGGTCTTGCTGCCGGAGATGACGTAATCGTCACCGTCCTTCTTCGCGTAAGTCTTCATGCCCGCCGGATCGGAACCCGCATCAGGCTCGGTCAGGCCGAAGCAGCCGATCAACGTGCCTGCGGCGAGGCCGGGGAGATACTTGCGGCGCTGTTCGTCCGAACCATAGGCGTAGATCGGGTGCATCACGAGGCTGGATTGCACGCTCGCCATCGAACGGTAGCCGCTATCGACCCGCTCGATTTCGCGCGCGATCAACCCATAGGCGACATAGCCTGCGCCCGCGCCGCCGAATTCTTCGGGGATGGTGGCACCCAGCAGGCCCGCCTGACCCATCAGCGGGAAGAGTTCGGGCGCGTCCACCTCCTCGCGGAAGGCGTCGATCACGCGCGGCTGCAATTCGGATTGCGCGAAGCCGTGCGCGGCATCGCGGATCATCCGCTCTTCCTCGGTCAGCTGGCTTTCGAGATCGAAGGGGTCTTCCCAGTTGAACGGGGCGATTCCGCTCTTCGGGGCGGGGGTGCCGTGCATGGCGATGCTCCTGCTTAATCTGTTTGCCATGCCTTCGCAGGCTTGGCGGGACGGAGCAAGGGGGAGCGCGCCCAACAGCGCCGCTGCGCGCGGCTTTTCAGCAGGTCGCCAGCACGCGGCCTACCGCGTCCAGCAGCGCAGCGGGCGGGCAAGGCTTTGCCACCGCCACCGCACGCGGGAACCGGGCAGCGATTTCATCGCGCTCGGCCCGTTCGGAATGGAGGATCACCGGCACGTTGTCGTCGATCAGCGTCTGCGCCAGCTCGTAGGTCAGGCCGTCGACCAGCTCGATATCGAGGATCGCCAGATCGGGCTTTGCCTTCTGGCAGGCGAGCATGGCCGAGGAAATCCCGGCATACGGGCCTTCGACTTCGTAGCCGGCTTCCTCGAAGGTATCACGCAGGTCGAAGGCGGTAATATACTCGTCCTCGGCCACCAATATTCGCAAGGCCATAGGTCTTCTCCCCGTGTCCGCGACTCCGGGACTGCCGGAGTGTAACACGGGTTGGACGTAAACCTTGCTCCGTATTTTACCCGTTGTTGCCGAACTTCGCGGCGAAGCCGGTCTCGTCGCCCGCGGCGAGGTATTTGGCCTGTTCCACCCATTGATCGCGGGTGATGCGGCCCTTGAACCGCCCGAGCTGCGCGTCGATGCGCTCGATATCGGCATCGGACCATGCCGCGATCTGCGCGAAGGACGTGACGCCGAGCTCGCCCAGAAGTGTCACCAGTTTGGGCCCGACACCTTTGATCCGCGACAGGTCGTCCGCAGCCGACGGGGCCGGAGCCGCGGCGGGGGCGGGTGTGGTGGTGGGAACCACCTGCGGCCCGGCCTCGGCATCGGTGCCCAGCGGCGCAGCGGCCACGGCTTGCGCATTGGCCGCGGCTGAGAGCGGTTCGGGCGCGGGCTTTACCGCAGCCGGGGCGGCATCGATCAGCGCCTGATTGCGGCGCGCGCGTTCGGCGCCTTCGTCGAGCACATCCTTCGCGCGGGTGCCGTCGTCGATCACGGAGGTTTTGCGGTTGGCCTTGGCAATGAACCAGACGGCCACAACCAGCACCACCAGCCCGATCAGGATGAAGGGCAGCAAGGCATTCAGATCATTCGTCATCACGATGGTATGCTCCAGCACAGAATCGGTCGCGCCCGCCAATAGACCCTGATCCGCGCCGGTGGAAGCACGGTGCCTTAACTCAGCCGCCCTTCATGCTCCCCGCCAGCGCGTTGAGACGCAGGAATTCCTGCCGCCAGAAATTGTCCTGATCGCCTGCGAGCCTGCCGATCTGATCGAAGCTGTATCCCATCATCATCTCGTCCCCGCGCAGCACCTGCCCGAAAGCGGCGACAGCGGCGGCAAAGGCGAAATCGCCCTTGGGCAGCGCGGCAGCGTAAAGAAGCCCCGACGGCACCGCCTTTTCGATCAGCCGCGACTTTTCGCCATCGGGCAGTTTGTAGCGCAGTTTGATATTGGCGGCCTCGGCCAGCTTTGTGCGGGCGGCTTCGGCGGGGACATCCTCGTAGCGGCGCGGAGCGATCCAGCCCTTCGTGCCCGCCGGCACGATCTCGTAGATTGCGGTCACCTGATGGCCTGCGCCGATATCGCCCGCATCCACGCGGTCATTGTCGAAATCCTCTTCGCGAAGGGCGCGGTTCTCGTAGCCGACAAGGCGATACTGGCTGATGACGGCAGGGTTGAATTCAACCTGGATTTTCACGTCCTTGGCGATGGTGAACAGCGTGCTCGACATCTCCTCGCCCAGCACCTTCGTCGCCTCCAGCGCGCTATCGATATAGGCGTAATTGCCGTTCCCATGGTTGGCGATCTGCTCCATCATCGCTTCGTTGTAATTGCCCGTGCCAAAGCCGAGCGTGGTGAGCGTGATGCCGGAATCGCGCTTGTTCTCGATCAGCTCGATCAGCGCCTTGGTGTCCGACACGCCGACGTTGAAATCGCCGTCGGTGGCAAGGATCACGCGGTTCACGCCGCCCTTGATGAAATTGTCCTCGGCAATGCGATAGGCGAGCTCGATCCCCGCGCCGCCCGCGGTCGATCCGCCCGCCGAAAGACTTTCCAGCGCGCGGCGGATTTTCCCAGTGTCGCTGGTCGGTTCGAGCACCATGCCGGCCGCACCGGCATAGACCACGATCGAAACCTTGTCCTGCGACGACAATTCGCCCGCGAGGCCCGCCAGCGCGGTCTTGACCAGCGGCAACTTGTCGGGGCTGTTCATCGAACCCGATACGTCCATCAGGAACACAAGGTTCGCAGGCGGGCGTTCGGCGCTGTCGATATCGTAACCGCGCAACCCGATGCGCATCAGGTAGGTATTATCGTTCCACGGCGTTTTCGCGACGTCGGTGGTTACCGTGAAGGGCTGGCTGCGATCCTGCGGCCTGGCATAGTCGTAGCGGAAATAATTGATCATCTCCTCGGTGCGAACCGCGTCCTGCGGGGGCATCATGCCTTGCGTCAGGAAACGCCGGGCATTGGCATAGGCGCCGGTATCGACATCGACGCTGAAGGTGCTGACCGGCTCTGCGGCGACCAGCTTGACCGGCGAGACTTCCTTGCCATCATATTTCTCGCGGCCGGGATCGGTGGCGACCACCACCGGCGGGGCGAAATAGGCCATGTCGGCTGCGGATGCCTTGGCCAATCGCGATCCGGTGACGGTGAGGACTTCCTGCGACGCCGGCGCTCTGGCAGGCGGGGGAGGCGGGGCGGCAGCCATATCGCTGCTATCGTTTCCGGCGCAGCCCGCGATCACGGCACACAGCGCCAGGCCGGCGATCAGTCTTGTCCCTCGCATCACTTTTCTCCCCGCTTGTTCCAGCGGATTGAAAAATCGATTCGCAGCCGTGAATAGCGACTGAACGCTCTATGCGGGGGACGAGCTGTCCTCGTCCGGGACGACATTCTTGCGGAACAGCACCTTGTCCTCCTCGCCAAAGCCGCGCCGCCATATCACCAGCGCATAGGTGCCGAGCACGGCGGGGATGCCGACCAGCAGCTCGATCCATTCGGGCAGCAGAGTGAAGGCATATCCCACCACCACCGCCGCAGCCGCTGCATAGACAAGCGGCCAGCGCCAGTTCGAAACGCTCGCGCCGAGCAGGCGCTTCAGCAGCAGCGCCTTGACGAGGCTGGAGGTTGCCAGTGCGATCATCAAGGCGCCCGCGGCGCCTGCGGCCTGATACCCGCCACCCAGGCCTGCATTGCGCACCGCCATAATCAGCGCCACTGTCAGCCCCGCCTGCAACGCAATGATCCCGACCGAAATCGCCAGATTGCGCTTGCGGGCGATGTAGACGAGCACGCTTTCGGACACGACCGCCATCGAGGCGACCACCTCGGCCGCCAGCAGGAAGGCCAGCGCGGCGGTGCCCGCGACATAATCCGGCCCCCACAGGCCCATCACCGCCTCGCCCGGCATGCCCAGCACCAGCGCGATGCCCAGTTGCACGGCGATGATCCAGAAGCCCACCTGCCGCACTTGCGCGGCAATCGCTTCCATGTTGCCGATGCGCAGGTTCTTGGTGATGACGGGCGACAGGATGGGCTCGAAGGACGTCTTCAGCTTCTGCGGCAGCGAGGCGATTTGCTGCGCGGCGTAATAGATGCCGACCGCTTGCGGCGGTGCAAACAACCCGAGGATGAAAATGTCGAGCAGCCGTGTCCCGCGCTCAATCGCGTCCGCGCCAACCAGCGGGAAAGCCCGCGCCGACATGCCCAGCATCGCGCGGGCCTGCGGTGTCCAGTTCTTCGGCAGACCATAGGTGCGCAGGAACGGCCACAGCGCCGTCAGCAGCCCGGCATAGATCGAGGTTATGAACGCCAGCGCCAGCCCCGCATCGCGCGTTTCGGGGATGAAGAAGAACACGCCTGCCCCGATCGATATCGTCCACGGCTCCACCACCGCCCGCGCGCGCACCGTGGTGGCGATATCGAAGCGGTAGGCCTGCGCGGCCAACAGGATTTCGGTGACGGCAAAGGCGGGGATGGTGGCCACCAGCCACATGTCCCACGGGCTGTTCATGCCGTTGGGGAACATCGGTTCGGGGAACACCAGCAGCACCCCGGCGGCAACCGCCGAATAGGCCAGCGCCAGCAGAATGCCGTCATAAACAAGGTTGGTTTCCGCACTGCGGTTTTCGCCCGCGCCTTCGGACAGGCGCTGCGCCAGACCACGCTTTTCGCCCAGCGAACAGATCAGCGCGACAATCTCTATCAGCACCAGCGCCGAGGCGAAGCGCCCCAGCGCCTCGGCCCCGTAAAGGCGGGTGGCGATGACGAGGAAGGGAATGCGCGCGATCAGGCGCACCACGAAACCCATCGTATTGGTGCGCCCGCCCTTGGCCAGCGTGGCGAGATCGTCGCCGCCCTTTTCCGGGGCAGGGGCACTGTCGGCGGGCGGTTGGCTCACGCCGTCAGGTCCTTTGCATCGCTTTCGAGTTCGGCCCGCAGCGGGCGGGACAGCAGTTCGGCCACCACCTTGCCGGCTCCCGCTCCGCCCAGAATGGCGTTGACGGCAGCCACGATCGGCATCGGGATACCGCGCCGTTCCGCCAGATCCGCCAGCACGGGCGCGGTGTGCGCGCCTTCGGCCACGGTGCGGCGGTCAGCCATCAGTTCGGCTGCGGAGGCGCCTTCGCCGAGTGCCTTGCCGAGCGAGAAATTGCGACTTGAGGTGGAGGAGCAGGTAAGCACCAGATCGCCCAGTCCGCACAGGCCGGCCAGTGTCTCGGTCTGCGCGCCCAATGCCTCGCCAAAGCGCAGCATTTCGGCATAGCCGCGCGCGATCAGCGCGGCGCGGGCGTTCTGGCCAAGCGCCAGTCCGTCCACCACCCCGCAGGCGATGGCCAGCACGTTCTTCACCGCGCCGCCGATTTCCGCGCCGCAGACATCGTCGGAATAATAGGGGCGGAACGCGGGGCGCGCGATGGCGGGCGCCAGACGTTCCCACTGCGCCGCGCCGCCCGAACAGGCGAGCGTGACGGCGGTCGGCAGGCCCGCGGCGACTTCATGCGCAAATGTCGGCCCGGAAAGCACCGCGATGGCGCTGTCGGGGCAAGCTTCGCGGGCGACGTCGTTCATCAGGCGTCCGGTGCCTGCCTCGATCCCCTTGGAACACAGCACCAGATCGCGCGGCTGGCGGGATAGGCCCGCCAGCACCTTGCCCAGCACCTGTGCGGGGGTGACGACCAGCACGATGTTGGTCGCCGCCAGATCGGCCAGATCGCCGGTCGCGCAGATCGTCGGCGCGAGGGTGGCGGAGGGCAGGTAGAGCGGGTTTCTGTGTTCGGCATTGATCGCGGCGACCACTTCGGGCTCGTAGGCCCAGAGGATGACCTCGCGCCCGTCGCTGGCAAGCATCTGCGCCAGCGCCGTGCCCCATGCGCCTGCGCCGATGACGCCGATGGTCTGGTGTGCCGTCATGCCTTCACTCCCGCCCCGCGCACCTTGTCCGCATCCGGATCGAGCGCCCAGCGCGGGCGGGCCTGAAAATCTAGGGCATCGCCCGCAAAATCCCTGCCCTCGATCGCCAACCGTTCGCAACCCGCCCAGGCGATCATCGCGGCATTATCGGTGCACAGTGCCAGCGGCGGGGCGGTGAAGCGCATGGCGTGACGCGCCGCGAGGGTTTCCAGTGCGCCGCGCACCACCTTGTTCGCCGCAACCCCGCCGGCCACCACCAACGCGGGGAAAGGCCCCGCAGTATCAAGCGCAAGTTCGAGCCTGTCGGTCAGACATTCGACAGCCGCCTGCTGGAAGCTTGCGGCAATGTCGGCAGGCCGATGCTCGCCGCTTTCGACCGCGCGCAGCACCGCGCTCTTGAGGCCCGCAAAGGAGAAATGCGGTTCGCGCGAACCCTTCAGCGGGCGCGGCAGCGGCACGGCCTTGGGATCGCCTTCCAGCGCCAGCCGCTCCACCGCAGGCCCGCCGGGATAGCCGAGGCCTAACAACTTGGCGGTCTTGTCGAACGCCTCGCCCAGCGCATCGTCGATGGTGGTGGCAAGGCGGCGGTACTGTCCCACACCCTCGACGGCGAGGATTTGGCAATGCCCGCCCGAAACCAGCAGCAGCAGATAGGGAAATTCCAGCCCTGCATCGGCCAGCCGCGGCGAAAGCGCGTGACCTTCGAGGTGGTTTATCGCCAGCAGCGGCTTGTCCGCCGCCATCGCCAGCGCCTTGGCGCTTACCAGACCGACCATCACCCCGCCGATCAGCCCCGGCCCGGCAGTGGCGGCAATCGCATCGACATCGGCAAGACTCAGGCCCGCATCGCCCATCACCTTTTCCAGCATCGGTGCCAGCCGTTCGGCATGGGCACGGGCGGCGATTTCGGGCACCACGCCGCCATAGGGCGCGTGTTCTGCCTCCTGACTGGCAATCGCCTGCGCCAGAATCACGCGGTCGCCGCGCACCAGCGCGACGGCGGTTTCATCGCAGCTCGATTCGATGCCCAACACCAGAGGTGCTTCAGAGGTGTGCGTTGCCGATCCCATCCGGCTTCCATCTAGTCTTTGTGAAGGCTAGGGCAAGCATAGCCATGAACGAAGCATCTCCAAACGCCCCGCGCTTGCGACTGGGCACCCGCAATTCCCCGCTTGCGATGGCGCAGGCAGTTGAAACCCGCGCCCGCCTGTGCGCCGCCCACGGCTGGGCCGAGGACGAGGTCGAACTCGTGCCCGTGCTGGCGAGCGGCGACAAGGTGCTGGACCGCCCGCTGTCCGAAATCGGCGGCAAGGCGCTGTGGACCAAGGAACTCGATCAATGGCTGGGTGAGGGGCGGATCGATCTGTCGGTGCATTCGGCCAAGGACGTCGAGACCATCCGCCCGTCCGAATTCCACTTTCCCGCCTTCCTGCCGCGCGCCGACCGTCGCGATTGCCTCGTCGGTGCGGCCAGCATCGCCGCGATCCCGCAGGGCGCGGTTGTCGGCACCAGCGCCCCGCGCCGCGCCGCGCAGCTTTTGAACCTGCGGCCCGATTGCAAGGTCGTCACCTTCCGCGGCAATGTCGCCACGCGGCTCGCCAAGCTTGAGGCGGGCGAGGCGGACGTGACCTTCCTTGCCGCCGCGGGCCTTGAACGGCTCGGTCAGAGCGCAGTCGGCAGCCCCTTGGGCGAGGGTGAATGGATCCCCGCCGCCGCGCAGGGGGTGATCGCGATCGAATGCCGCGCCGATAATGCGCGCACCACCGCGTTGCTTGCCGCCATCGATCACGCGCCGACCCGCGCCGAGCTGGAGGCCGAACGCGCGCTGCTCGCCGAACTGGGCGGCACCTGCCATTCGCCGGTCGCGGTGCTGTGCACGGGCGGGGGCGATAGCCTGTCGATGCGCGCCGCGCTGTTTAGTCCCGACGGGGCCGAGCGGATCGAGGGCACGGCCAGCTTCGCACCGGGCGATCATGCGCCGGTAAAGGCGCTGGCCGCCGACCTGCTGGCCCGCGCCACCCCCGGCATCGCGCCGCATTTCCGCCAGGGAAAATGAGCGTCCACCTGCTCGCGCTGCGCCCCGAACCGGGGTTGTCCGCGACGCTGGAGAAAGCCCGCGCGCTGGGCCTTTCAATAACCGGACAGGCGCTTTCCGAAATCCGTCCCGTGGCGTGGGACTGCCCCGATCCGGCCGCCTATGACGGGCTGCTGATCGGCAGCGCCAATGCGATCCTGCATGGCGGTGCAAATCTCGCGCCGCTTGCCGACAAACCCGTCTTCGCCGTGGGCGAGGCCACCGCTTCGGCAGCGCGCGAAGCGGGTTTTGCGGTCGAAATGGTCGGCAGCGGTGGCCTGCAAGGCGTGCTCGACACGATTGCACCGCCGCGCCGCCTGCTGCGCATCGCGGGGGAAGAACACGTACCGCTGAAGCCCCCTGCGGGCGTCAGTTTCGACACCGTCATTGCCTATCGCAACGTCATGCTCCCGCTCGATCCGTCGGCGGGGGAACTGGCTGCGGGCGACATCATGGTGCTGCTCCATTCGGCCGCCACCGCGCGCCACTTCGCCGGCGAGTGCGACCGGCTCGGGCTGGAGCGCGAAACCATCACGCTCGCCGCGCTCGGCCCGCGCATCGCGGCTGCTGCTGGGGAGGGCTGGCAGGCCGTCCACATCGCCGCCAGCCCGGACGAGGTTGCCTTGTTGGCAATGGCATCCCACTTGTGCCAGAAGCCAAGCTCCATTCCCGCCGCGCCAGGGCGATAAGAACAAGGTCGCAGAACGGAACCTGATGGAATCGAAATACGGAAGTCGCCGCAAACCTTCCTCGGGACGGGGAATCCTGCTGGCCGTGCTCGCCGCCTTTATCGCCGGGGGGCTGCTGGTGGGCTGGGTCGTGTGGTACAATTTTCAGCCCGACCGTAATGGCGTGGCTTTGAGCGGTCCTGCGGGCGGCACCGAAACGGGCGCAGCACCCGACGCTGATCCAAGCGCCGCGCTGACCCCGTCGCCAAGCCCGCTGGCCGAACCGATCACGCCCGAAAATGCCGAACAGGCGGTGGAAGCCGTTACCCGCGTGGCCGAACAGCAGGGTGGGCTGGACCAGCGCCTTGCCGCTGCCGAACAGCGCCTCGCGCGGCTCGATCTGCAAGCGCAGGCGGCGGCGGGCAATGCGGCGCGGGCGGAAAGCCTGCTGATCGCCTTCGCCACCCGCCGCGCCGTCGAACGCGGAGCGGAGCTTGGCTATCTGGCCGACCAGTTGCGGCTGCGTTTCGGCGACCAGTGGCCCAATGCGGTGAGCACGATCATCACCTTCTCGCGCGATCCTGTCCGGCTTGACGGGCTGGTGGCGCGGCTCGAAGGGCTAGGCCCGCAATTGCGCGAAGGCAGCGAGGGGCCGTCGTGGGGCAGCTTCAAGCGCGAATTGGGCCAATTATTTGTGTTCCGCCGCGAAAGCACCCCTTCGCCGCAGCCGCAGCGGCGGCTTGAACGGGCGCGCTGGGCGCTTGAACAGGGCCGCTATCAGAACGCGATCGACGAAGTGAAGGGCATGCCCGGCGCCGACAAAGCGGAAGGCTGGATCAAGGACGCCGAACGTTATGCAAAGGCGATGGAAGCACTTGAAGTGATCGAGACCGCGGCTGTGCTCGACCAGCGCGGATTGCGCGATGGTGCGGGCAATCCGGTGCGGCAGTTGAGCCCGGTGGTGGTGGGGAATTAGTTTTGTCGCCACTGCAAGGTGGCGCGCAAACAGATTACGCCTTCAGCAGCTCCGGCAAATCGCCCGAAACGCCTCGCGCTTCGTCCATGAAGAAATTCTTGAGCATCGGCGTGCGCTGCACAGCCGCCATGCCGAGCCGCCGCACGGCGCTAGCCGTCTTGCCCGGCGCACCGAAAAGGCGGGTGAGGCCGTCGGTCGCCAGTGCCACCATGAAGCTGTCGAGCCCGCGCCACGTCTCGTAACGCTTGAGCACTTCGGGATCGCCCGGATCGAGGCCCAGCCGCGCACCATCGGCCAGCACTTCCACCAGCGCGCCGACATCGCGCAGGCCGAGATTGAGACCCTGCCCCGCAATCGGGTGAATGCCGTGCGCCGCATCGCCGATCAGCGCGAGGCGTTCGGCGGTGATCTTGGCCGTGTGGTGGAAGCCGAGCGGATAGCTCGACCGCTGGCCGACGCTCAGCACGCGGCCCAGCACGCCGCCCATACGCTTTTCGACTTCGGCGAGGAAAGCGCGGTCGCCCAGCTTCATCACCGCCGCCCCGTCCTTCTCGGACACGGTCCACACCAGCGAGGAACGGTGCGTGCCGTCGGCATCGTCGTTCATCGGCAGCAGCGCGAACGGCCCTGCGGGATAGAAGATTTCCCAAGCGACATTGTCGTGCGGCTTTTCATGGGTCAGCCCGGCGATGATCGCGCGGTGTTCGTAATCCCACTTCGCGATGGTGATGCCGGCGGAATCGCGGGTGGGCGACTGGCGGCCTTCGGCGGCGATCATCAGCCGGCCTTTCAGCTTGGTACCGTCGGCCAGCACCGCAGCGACGCCGTACTGGCTGCGCTGGCGTTCGGTCACGGTCGCTTTCGCGGTCCAGTGGATCAGCGGCTCCTTTGCCGCCGCTTCGAACAGCGCGAGCCGCAACCGGCGGTTGGGAAACATCCGCCCCAGCGTGCCGTCATCGGGGCCGGGAACGAAATCGAGCCGTCCGGGCTTGTTCTGATCGGTGACGGCAATGGCGGAAATGTCGCACGCGAATTCCTCAAGCCCCTCGGCGATGCCGATATTCTCGAACAGGTGCCAGCTGGCGGTGGAGATCGCGGTGGCGCGATCATCGAAGCCTTCGGCCGTCAGCTCGGCCGGATCGGCGCGGTCGATCACGTGGCTGGACATGCCCTTCTTCGCCGCCGCCAGCGCCAATGTCATCCCAACCAGCCCGCCGCCGAGGATCACCAGATCGCGGGTTTCTTCTGTAGGATGTGTCACCGTATCGGCTCCGATTGCGAAGTTGAGCCTGTGTGCCTAGAGGGTTGCCCGTGTCCCGCGCAAGAAACTTCCCGCTCCCGATCCGACAATTCGCTGCATGGGTGCTTGCGCTTGTCGCAAGTGTGCTGCTGGCCGGCGCGGCGCACGCGCAGGATGCGGAGCCGGATGCCGGGTCGCGGGCGCTTTATGGCGACGGCAATATCGCCGTGGCGCTGTTCGCAGACGGCGCGCCAAAGCCGGGCGGGGAGTGGATGCTGGCCCTGCGCTTCACCCCGAAATCCGAGGAATGGCACGGCTACTGGTCGAACCCGGGCGATGCGGGGCAGGGGATGCGGCTGACGCTTGGTCTGCCGGCTGGCTGGGAGGCGGGCGAGCCGCTTTATCCGGTGCCGCAGCGGCTGACGATCAGCGGGCTGATGAACCACGTCTACGAAGGGCAATATGCCGTGCTGGTGCCGGTGAAGGTGCCTGCCGATGCAAGCCTGACAGACGTTCGCCCGATCACAGGCCATGTCGAATACCTTGCCTGCACCGACCAGATCTGTGTGCCGCAGGATGCGGTGCTGAAGGCGACGATGGGCGGTGATTTTGCGCGTTGGCGAGCAAGCATCGCGCCGTTGCTGGATGCGCGGGGAGCCTTTGCGATCGCCGGTCAGACCCTGCGTATCGGTATCCCGCTTCCCGCCGGAGTGGCGTTGGCCGATCCGCATGTATTCATCTCCAACGAACGGCTGGTCGAATATGCCGCGCCGCAGACCTTCCGCCGCGCGGGCGACCTGCTGGTGGCCGAAATCCAGCTGGATGAACGCAGACAAGCGGTTGAAGCGGTGTCCGGCATCCTGTCCTTTGGCGACGGCGCGGGGGTGCGTTTCGCAGCGGCAGCGGGCGATGTCCCGACCAACGGCGAAGTCATCGCCGGAGCGCAAGGCGCAGTCGCCCCGCCGCTGTGGACGCTGATCCTCGGCGCGCTCGCGGGGGGGCTGCTGCTCAACATCATGCCCTGTGTCTTTCCGATCCTCAGCCTCAAGGCGCTGAGCCTCGCCCGCGCGGGCGAGAGCGAGGCGCGCGCGCGGGCCGAGGGGCTGGCCTATACCGCAGGGGTGGTGCTGGCCTGCGTCGCATTGGGAGCCCTGATGCTCGCCCTGCGCGCGGCGGGCGAACAGGTCGGCTGGGCCTTCCAGTTGCAGGAGCCGGGCGTGGTCGTCGCGCTGCTGGTGCTGGCCGCCGCGATCACGGCGAACTTCGCCGGATTGTATGAACTGCCGTCGCTTTCGGTCAGCATGGGGGGCGAGCGCACCGGTGCCTTTGCCACCGGATTGCTTGCCGCCTTCGTCGCCACGCCCTGCACCGGCCCCTTCATGGCGGCGGCGCTGGGTGCGGCGCTGTTGTTGCCGGTGGGCCAAGCGCTGCTCCTGTTCGCGCTGCTGGGGCTGGGGCTGGCGCTGCCGTTCCTGGCTTTGGGCTTCGTGCCGCCGCTGCGACGGATGCTGCCAAAGCCCGGCGCGTGGATGGAGCGTTTCCGCCGGATCATGGTAATCCCGATGGGGCTCACCGCGCTCGCGCTGGTGTGGCTCACCACGCAGCTGGGCGGGCAGGCGTTCGGCGGTATCGCACTGCTGCTGGTGATCGGCGTGCTGATCGCGCTGTGGATCGTCGGGCGGCTCCAGCGTGGCGGCAAGATGGCGTGGCCTGCCTTTGCCCTCGTCGCTGCGCCCTTTATCGCCTTTGCCGCAATCGCGCTCCCCAACGTCTACGAGGCCAAGGGCAGCGAACAGACCGTCAGCATCCACGCGCCCACGCCCTTCAGCCGCGATGCGCTGGCCGAAGCGCGCGCGTCGGGGCAACCGGTGTTCCTATGGTTCACCGCCGACTGGTGCGTGACGTGCAAGGTCAACGAAGCCACCGCAATCGAGCGCGAGAGCGTGCGCGATGCGTTCGAGGCAGCTGGTGTCGTCACGATGATCGGCGACTGGACGGTGCGCGATCCGGAAATCACCGCCTTCCTGACCGAGCAGGGCGCGGCGGGCGTGCCGCTTTACCTGTGGTATGCGCCGGGAGCCTCCGCGCCCGAACAATTGCCCCAGGTGCTTACGACGGATCTGCTGGAAACGCAGGCTCGGGCGAACTCCGGCACGCCTCCACCAGCTGCATCGGCAGCGGGCTCGGATTAAGCTTTACCAGCCCAGCGCCGGGGACCGTGACGGTCGCCTCTCGCAGGCCGCCCAAGGTGTCCCAGTCGCGTGCGCGGGCAGGGATCTCTCCCTCCCACAGCAGCCCGCCACGGCCCTTGGTCGCATCCACCGGGATGCGGGCGATCCGGCGATTGCCGATCAGCGCCAGCAGCGCGCCCGCGCCGGCATCGGCTGCGGCATGACGGGTGATCTTCAGCCGCGCATCGGGGTTGCCCGCACCGATACATTCGAGCGCTACCAGCACCGGTTCGCCGGGAATGCCGTAGACCAGCCGCGTCTCTCCCCCGCTCACCGTCCACACCGCGCCTTCGGTATCGGGCGAGGCGATCGGTTCGGACGGGCCGGCGGGCGCAGGCAGGTTCGCCGCACGCGCCACGGCAGCATCGGTGGGCGGCGGCTTGCAGGCGGGCAAAGCCAGCGCCGCCGCTGCCGTTACGCCTGCAAGGATGCCTCGTGCTGTCATCACCGTGCCTTGATAAATTCGCGGATATCGGCCGAAAGCTTCGCCCGGTCTTCATCGCGGATATACATCATGTGGCCCGCATCGTAATATTTCCAAGTGATCCGGTCCTGCGGGATGCCGGTGCGCTTCAGCGAATATTCCGCGCCGAAGAACGGCGTGGCGAAATCGTACCAGCCTTGCGCGTTGAACACCCGAAGGCCGCTGTTCTGGCGCATCGCCTTGCCGATCAGCGGCGCGATGTTGAGATAGGCGTTGCGTCCCCAGCCGCTGCCGAGCGACCAGTCCCACTGCCCGCCGACAGAGCCGATCGACTGGTATACGCGGTCGGTCTCGTAACCCAGCGTCTCGCGCGCCCACTGGTTGATCGCGGCGGTATAGCCGGCGTCGATCCCGTAAAAGCTCGGGTCGGCATCCGGCGTCTCGCCCGCATTGTCGTAATCAGTGCCGGTGTAACGCGCATCCAGCCGTCCAATGGTCTGCCCGCGATCGCGCAGCAGTTCCTTGTAGAACCGCTGGTCGGTGACGCGCAGATCGGCCTGTTCGAGATATTCTTCCGACAGGCCGGTAAGGCGAGAGAATTCGCGGCGCACGGCCTCCCTTTCAGCCTGCGGCAATTCCTGCCCCTTGAGCAGCGCCGACGCGAATGGCCCGATGGCAAAGCGGCGGGCTTCTTCCACAATCGCTTCCACTGAAGGCGCCTGAACCTTGCCGTGATACCAGGCCGCCGCCGCCATGTTCGGCAGGGTGACGATATAGGCCATTTCGTTGCCCGGCGTCGGCTCGCGTCCGGCGAAGTCGAGGATGGTGGAAATCAGGATCAGCCCGTTGAGGCCGACGTCATTGTATGTCGAGCCTTCCAGCTCATCGACCACCATCGCGGTGCGGCTGGTGCCGTAGCTTTCCCCGCCGAGATATTTGGGGCTGCCCCAGCGGCCGTTGTCGTTGATCCAGCGGCGGATCACCTGCGCCACCGCGCGCCCGTCCTGCCTGAGGCCGTAATACTTCTTCGCGTCGGTGCCCTGCGTCAGATAGCTGAAGCCGGTGCCCGGCGGATCGATGAACACGAGATCGGCGACATCGAGCAGACTGTCGGGATTGTCGAGCAGCGGATAGGGCGGGGCGCCATCGTCGCGCGCGTCGCTGGGGATCGCCACGCGCTTCGGCCCGAAGGCGCCCATCTGGAGCCACACCGAACCCGAACCCGGCCCGCCGTTGTAGATGAAGAACACCGGGCGCGAGGCATCGACAGGGGTCTTCACATAGGAGGTGGTGACGATCACCGCTTCGGCCTTGCCGTCGTCGCTGCTCAGGATCGTATCGGCAATCGTGGCGCGATAGGCGATGCGTTGCCCGCCGAAAGTGCCTGCCAGATCGCGGGTGCGAACCTGCCGTTCGGGCGTGGACGCCTCTGCCTTTGCGGGCGCGTCCTGCGCGATGGTGGGGGCGGTAAGGGCGAGGGTGCTGGCAGCGGCCAGCGCAGCGATGACTCGGATGTTCATGGGACGAGGGGAGTGGCAGGGTTAACGCGCGCGTTCAAGAGGCGCGCCTACGGCTTCCCACCCATCCGTTTGTAGCGTGTCTTGCCATACCGCGTCTTGCGCGTCCCGGGCTTGCCTTCGTTGGAACGGCCGACCATCGGCGCCTTGCGCTCGCCTTCGGGCAGGCCGAGCTCATCCGCCTCCAACCGCCTGATCTCGTCGCGCAGGCGTCCGGCTTCCTCGAATTCGAGGTTCGCTGCGGCCTCGCGCATACGCTTTTCAAGGTCTTCGATGTAGCTGCGCAGGTTGTGCCCGACGAGATTGTTGCGTTCATCATCGCCGGTATCGACCAGCACCGAATCCTGCGCCGCCGAATGCGCGACGATATCGTGGATGTTGCGCTTGATCGTCTGGGGCGTGATGCCGTGTTCCGCGTTGAACGCCTCCTGCTTGGCGCGGCGGCGATCGGTTTCGGCAAGCGCGCGTTCCATGCTTCCCGTTATGCGATCAGCATAGAGGATCACCCGCCCGTCGACATTGCGCGCGGCGCGGCCGATGGTCTGGATCAGCGAGGTTTCCGAACGCAGGAAGCCTTCTTTGTCGGCGTCGAGAATGCACACCAGCCCGCATTCGGGAATGTCCAGCCCCTCGCGCAGCAGGTTGATGCCGACCAGCACGTCATAGACGCCGAGGCGCAGATCGCGGATCAGCTCGATGCGCTCCAATGTCTCGACGTCCGAGTGCATGTAGCGCACCCGAACACCGGCCTCGTGCATGAATTCTGTTAGGTCCTCGGCCATCCGCTTGGTCAGTGTGGTGACGAGCGTGCGGTAACCCTTGGCGGCGGTCGCCTTGCACTCGGTGATGCAGTCCTGCACCTGATCCTCGACCGGGCGGATTTCGACCGGGGGGTCGATCAGGCCGGTGGGGCGGATCACCTGTTCGGCGAAGACGCCGCCGGTCTGCTCCATTTCCCAGCCGCCCGGTGTGGCGCTGACCGCGAAGGTCTGCGGGCGCATCGCGTCCCATTCGTTGAAGCGCAGCGGGCGGTTGTCGATGCAGCTCGGCAGGCGGAAGCCGTATTCGGCCAGCGTCAACTTGCGGCGGTGGTCCCCGCGCGCCATCGCGCCGATCTGCGGCACGGTCTGGTGGCTTTCGTCAACGAACAGCAGCGCGTTTTCGGGCAGGTATTCGAACAGCGTCGGCGGCGGTTCGCCGGGGAGCCGCCCGGTAAGGAAACGCGAGTAGTTCTCGATCCCCGCGCAGGAGCCCGTCGCCGCGATCATTTCGAGATCGAAATTGGTGCGCTGTTCCAGCCGCTGGCGTTCGAGCAGTTTGCCCTCGGCTTCCAGCTCCTTGAGCCGTTCCTCCAGCTCGAACTTGATGGCGGCCGTTGCCTGCTTCATCGTCGGGCCGGGCGTGACGTAGTGCGAATTGGCGTAGACCCGAACCTTCTCCAGCGAAGCGCCCTTGGTGCCGGTGAGCGGATCGAATTCGGAAATTCCCTCGATCTCGTCGCCGAAGAAGCTGACCCGCCAGGCCATGTCCTCATAGTGTGAGGGGAAGATTTCGAGACTGTCCCCGCGCACCCGGAAGCAGCCGCGGGTGAAGGCGGCGTCGTTGCGCTTGTATTGCAGCGCCACGAGCTTGCGGATCAGCTCGCGCTGGTCGACGGTTTCGCCCGCCTTGATGTCGAAGATCATCGCCGAATAGGTTTCGACCGAGCCGATACCATAGAGGCACGAAACCGAAGCGACGATGATCACATCATCCCGTTCGAGCAGCGCGCGGGTGGCCGAGTGGCGCATCCGGTCGATCGCCTCGTTCACGCTCGATTCCTTCTCGATATAGGTATCGGAGCGCGGCACGTAGGCTTCGGGCTGGTAGTAGTCGTAATAGCTGACGAAATATTCGACCGCGTTTTCGGGAAAGAAGCTCTTGAATTCGCCGTAAAGCTGCGCGGCGAGGATCTTGTTGGGGGCAAGGATCAGCGCGGGTCGCTGCAATGTCTCGATCACCTTGGCCATGGTGAAGGTCTTGCCCGATCCGGTGACACCGAGCAGCACCTGCGTCTTCTCGCCTGCGAGCGCGCTCTCTGTCAGCTCCTTGATCGCAGTCGGCTGGTCGCCTGCCGGTTCATAGTCCGACACCAGCTTGAACGGGATCCCGCCCATCGACTTGTCGGGACGCTGGGGGCGGTGCGGGGTGAAGTCGGCGCCCGTTTCGGGCTCGTCCAGTCCGCGGCGGATCACGAGTTCGGCCATGCCCTGCCATATGAGGGCAGCGCCCGCGCTTCTCAAGCGGCTTGCGATTTCCTGCCCTTTCCAATGCATAATTGGTTATGGATAAAGGCAATCGCGGGCGTCGCTTGGGCGGCCGGGCAAGGGAGGACATGCAAATGAAGCGGATTGCACTGGTCGCGGCGCTGGGCGGGCTGATGGCGGGTTGTTCGGGCGGCAACGCCGATGCCGACGGCAACGGCAAGGTGAGCATGGACGAAGCTGCCAGCCAGATCGCCGCCGAAGGGATCAAGCCGCAGCCCGGCCTTTACAAGGCGACCATCACCATGACCGGCATGGAAATCCCCGGCATGCCCGCCGAAATGGCAGGCCATGGCAGCGGCATGACCACCACGTCGGACTATTGCCTGACCGAGGAGGAAGTCGCCGAAGGCTTCGAGGAGATGATGAAGCGCGGCCAGAACGGCGAATGTTCCTATGACAGCTTCAGCTTGAAGGACGGCAAATTCGACGCGGTGATGGTGTGCAAGACCCCCGAAGGCGATGCCCGCATGACCATGAACGGCACGGCCACGCCCACCAGTTCCGATTTCACCGCGACCATGAAGATGAACGTGCCGGAAATGGGCGAGGGCACGATGAGCTTCGCCGCAAAGCACGAACGGGTCGGCGACTGTCCGGCGCAGTAGAATGTGTCGGATTTGTTACGGTGATTACAATTAATTGAACATTCATTCCGGTTCTGGCTTGGTGCGGGCAATGCAAATGCCCCGCCTTGCTCCGGAACGGTCCCGTCTGCCCGCCCCCCTGGTCGCGGCGGCGACGGCGGTCGGCGCGCAGGCGCAACAGGCGCAGCAGGCCTATGCCGCCAGCGAATTCGCCCGCCGCTTGGCGCTGGCGCGCGAGGACTGCCCCGAAGAACACGAGGCGGGCAAACCTGCGCTGGTGCGGATGCTGGGGGAGACGGCAGTGCTGCTCGAACCCTTCCGCCGCCCGCGCCGCAAGATCGAGATTGCCGCCACCGCCAATCCGCAGATGGTGATGATCCTGCCCGGCTTCGCGACCCATCCGGTGCGCATGCGTTATCTTGCGCGCCAGCTGGAGGCGGCGGGACACCATACCAAGCGCTGGGGCCTCGGCTTCAACTGGGGCCCGGACGAGGAACGCTTCGCATTTCTCGAAGCGCGGCTGGCCGATCTGCACGCGCGCCACGGGCGACCGGTGGTGCTGGTGGGCTGGAGCCTTGGCGGGCTGTTCGCGCGGGAAATCGCCAAGCGGCGGCCCGAAGCGGTCGCTAAGGTCATCACCATGGGATCGCCCTTTTCCGGCTCACCGCGCGCCAACAATGTCTGGCGGGCCTATCAGTTCATCACCGGCTATTCGGTCGATGCCCCGCCGGTCGATGCCGATCTTGCCGCCAAGCCGCCGGTCGAGACCGTGGCCTTGTGGAGCCCCAATGACGGTGCGATCGCCCCGCGCTGTGCGGCCGGGCGCGCGGGCGAGCGTGATCGCGCCATTGCGCTGCGCTGCACGCATATGGGCTTCACCTATGATCCGCAGGTGATCCACACCCTGCTCGGCGAACTCGAAGCCACGCGCTGAGGCTGCCGGTCGCAGTCTTGGCTGCGCAAAAGTCAGCAAGTGCTTTCCTTTTACAAAAGCGCGGTTAGATTGCTGCACTGCACCTAAAGGTACAAGCGGGGGTCAATGAGCGCCGAAGGCAGCACATTCGATGAAATGTTCGATGGCAACGGCAACACCCGTCCCGCCTACGGCGAATATTGTCGCTGGTTCGGTGAACAGCCCGGCGAATTCCTCAACCGCAAGAACCGCGAGGCGGATGATACTTTCCGTCGCACCGGCATCACTTTCAACGTCTATGGCGAGAACGAGGCGGAAGAGCGCCTGATCCCGTTCGATATGGTGCCGCGCATCATTACCGCCAATGAATGGCGCCGACTGTCGCGTGGGATCGAACAGCGGGTGCGGGCGCTCAATTCCTTCCTCTATGATCTCTATCACCGGCAGGAAATCGTACGTGCGGGCCGCCTGCCTGAACGGCTACTGCGCGCCAATGACGCCTGGCTTGCCAATATGGTCGGCTTCACCCCGCCGGGCGGGATCTATACCCACATCGTCGGTATCGACCTGGTGCGCACCGGGCCGGACGAATTCTTCGTGCTGGAAGATAACGCGCGCACGCCTTCGGGGGTCTCCTACATGCTGGAGAACCGCGAGACGATGATGGCGATGTTCCCCGATCTGTTCAGCCGGATTGCGGTGGAAAGCGTTTCCAACTACCCGCGCCGGCTTGCGCGCAGCCTCGCGGCCTGCGTCCCGCCCGCCTTCACCGGCGGCAAGCCGACGGTCGCGGTGCTGACGCCGGGCATCTACAATTCCGCCTATTTCGAACACGCCTTCCTTGCCGACCAGATGGGCGCGGAACTTGTCGAGGGCAGCGATCTGCGTGTGGTCGAGGGGCGGGTGCAGATGCGCACCACGCGCGGCTATAAACCGATCGACGTGCTCTATCGCCGGGTCGACGACGAATTCCTCGATCCGCTCACCTTCAATCCCGATAGCGTGCTGGGCGTGCCGGGGATCATGGACGTGTACCGCGCCGGCGGCATCACCATCGCCAATGCGCCGGGCACCGGGGTGGCCGACGACAAGGCGATCTATTCCTTCATGCCCGATATCGTCGAATTCTACACCGGCGAGAAACCGCTGCTGCCCAATGTCCAGACCTGGCGCTGCGCCGACCCGGACAGCCTTGCCTACGTGCTCGACAATCTTGCCGAACTGGTGGTGAAGGAAGTGCACGGATCGGGCGGCTACGGCATGCTGATCGGGCCGACCGCGAGCAAGCGCGAGATTGCCGCCTTCCGCGACAAGCTGAAAGCCAGGCCCGAAAACTACATCGCCCAGCCGACGCTCGCGCTGTCGACCTGCCCGATCTACACCCGCGCCGGGCTCGCGCCGCGCCACGTCGACTTGCGCCCCTTCGTGCTGGTATCGCCCGAAGGCATCGACATCACGCCGGGCGGGCTGACGCGGGTGGCGCTGAAGAAGGGATCGTTGGTGGTCAATTCCTCGCAAGGGGGCGGCACCAAGGATACCTGGGTGCTGAAGGACTAGGATGGGGGATACAAGACCATGCTAGGCCGCACCGCCAACAGCCTGTTCTGGATGTTCCGCTATCTCGAGCGGGCCGAGAATACCGCGCGCCTGCTCGAAGCGGCGCTGCGCATGGCGCTGACCCGCGATCTTGTCGCTGCCGAGGCCGAATGGCGCTCGGTGATCGCGACGCTCGGGCTCCAACAGCCCTACGAGGCCGCGCACGAGAGTTACGACGGGCTGACGGTGTGGAACTTCGTGCTGCGCGGCTCGTCCAATTCCGGCAATGTCCGCGCGATGTTCGGCGCGGTGCGCAGCAATGCGCGGCAAGCCCGGATCAACATCTCTTCCGACGTGTGGGAAGCAGTCAACGATAACTGGATGAAGCTCGACAAGCTGTTGTCGCGACCCGTCGGCCAGACCGCGGTGGGCGAGGTGCTGGGCACGATCCGGCGGGCGGGCACGCAGGTGCACGGCGCGTTCGACGGTTCGATGCTGCGCGACGAGGGATATCACTTCGCCCGCGCGGGCACCTTCATCGAACGTGCCGATAGCACCACGCGTATCCTCGACATGAAGTATTTCCTGCTGCTGCCTTCGCTGTCCTATGTCGGATCAAGCCTCGATACCGGACAGTGGGAGCAGGTGCTGCGCTCGGTCGCGGGGGCGCGGGTCTATTCGTGGCTCAACGCGGGCCAGATCGAGGCGCGCGGGATCGTCGAATTCCTCGTTCTCGACGACCGTTTCCCGCGCAGCCTTGCCTTTTGCCGCAGCGCGCTGCGCGAAAACCTTGCCGCGCTGGCGCGGATGCACGGGGTAGATGGCCAGGCGATTACCCTGATGCGTGATGCCGATACCCGCATCAGCCACCTGAGTGTCGACCAGATCTTCGATCAGGGGCTGCACGAATTCCTCGTCGATTTCCTCGCCCGCAATGCCGCGATCGGTCAGGCGATTGCCGGGGATTACCGGTTCCACGCATGAGGGCACGCGCATGAGCACCATGAGACTGGCGATCCGGCACACCACCCATTACGCCTTTTCCGAGCCGGTGATGCATGCGCTCCAGCGGGTGCGTCTGACGCCGAAGGAGACGCAGGGCCAGCGCATCATCGCCTGGACGATGACCTTCGAGAACGCTCATGCGGAGCTGTCCTACGACGACCAGCATTTCAACCACGTCACGCTGATCGGGATCGATCCGGGCGCGCGTGAGGTGACGGTGACTTGCGAGGGCGTGGTCGAAACCGAGGACAATGCCGGGGTGATCGGTCGCCATTCGGGTCACCTGCCGCTGTGGAGCTTCCTGCGTCAGACCCCGCTGACCCGCCCGGGTCCGAAACTGCGTGCTCTGCTGCGCGAAGTGCCGGGTTCGGCCGATGACGAGCCGCTCGAATTCCTGCACGCGCTGTCCGCCCTGATCCGCGAACGGATCGTCTACGAGGCCGGACGCACCCATGCCTCTACCACTGCCGAGGAAGCCGTCAGCCACGGTTACGGCGTGTGTCAGGACCACGCGCATGTCTTCATCGGCGCGGCGCGGGCGAGCGGAATTCCGGCGCGCTATGTTAGCGGCTATCTGATGATGGACGACCGGATCGAGCAGGAAGCGACCCACGCCTGGGCCGAAGCCCATGTCGAAGGGCTGGGCTGGGTCGGTTTCGACGTGTCCAACGGCATCTGCCCCGATCCGCGCTATGTCCGCGTGGCCACCGGCAGCGATTACAAGGACGCGGCGCCCGTCACCGGCATCAGCTTCGGCGGTACCGAGGAAGTGCTCAAGGTCGGTGTCGCCGTCGCGTCGGAACCACAGGTGCAGTCGCAATCGCAATCGCAGTCGCAGGATCAGACCACACAGTAACGCGATTTCCCGAAGCTTGGTGCTTTGCGCGCGCCGCGGCTTTGGGCTAGGGCTGCGCGCCCGCGTTGGCGGTGCCTGTGGAGATAAACCGACATGACCTATTGCGTTGGCATGGTGCTCGAATCCGGCCTCGTGCTGATGAGCGACACCCGCACCAATTCGGGCGTCGACAATATCTCTACCTTCCGCAAGTTGTTCCACTGGCAGGTGCCGGGCGAACGCATGATCGCGGTGATGACCGCGGGCAATCTTGCCACCACGCAGGCTGTCGTCAGCCAGCTGGAGGAACGCACCAAGGCCCCGTCGGAGCGCGACAACACGCTGTTGAAGGGGCCGACCATGTTCCAGGTCGCGACGGAGATCGGGCGGCTGCTGCGCGCCACGATCGAGGACGTCCAGCGCGCCAACGGCGATACCGGCAAAGGGCGTTTCACCGCGACCATCATCCTTGCCGGACAGATCGCCGGGATGCAGCCGCGGCTGTTCATGATCTACCCCGAAGGCAATTTCATCGAAGCGAGCTGGGACACCCCGTTCTTCCAAATCGGCGAGACCAAATACGGCCGCCCGATCCTGATCCGCGGCTATGACAAGGGCATGAGTTTCGAGGATGCGGTGAAACTGCTGATGGTCAGCTTCGATTCCACGCTCAAGGCGAACCTGTCGGTTGGCCTGCCTCTTGATCTGCTGGTGATCGAAAAGGATGCCTTTGCCGCCACCCACGAACACCGCGTTACCGCCGATGATCCCTATTTTGCAACGATCTCATCGGGTTGGGGCGATGCGCTGCGATCGGCGTTCCATTCGCTTCCGCCGTACAGTTTTGACGGCGAGAGCTGACCGGCGGGCGAAATCAAGGTTCGATATGGAGTAATATATCAAAGCCTTTTCAATGCCTTAATGTAGAGGGGGGATGATAAACCCTCCGGATCGGCGGCGACCTTGCGTGAATTGCGTACAGGGCTGGCGCAGTCATCGTCACATGACACGCAAAACCCCTCTCCACATCGTCGACTCGTGCAGCCGCCAGCGCGCCGAACTGGCCCGGGTGGGATTTGCCCTTGGTCACCATTGCGAAGTCTACGGGGATCTGTCGGAGCTTTCGGCCCATCCGCCGCGCGACGGGCTTATCATTGCCCGCGACACGGCCGAGGATGGCGGGGTGGGGATGATCCTTGAGCGGCTTGCCCGGCTGGGGATATGGCTGCCGCTGATCGCGGTCGAAGTCCAGCCACGCCCGAACCGCATTGTCGAGGCGATCAAGTCGGGCGCGCTCGATTATCTGGCCCTGCCGCTCGATCCCGAACGCTTTACCCGCTGCCTGACCCGGATCGAGAAGGAGGCCGAATTGTTCGGCGCTGCCCGTCGCCGCATGATCGAGGCGCGCGACCGGATATCGACGCTGTCGGCGCGGGAACGCGAGGTGCTCGATTGGCTGGCGGAAGGCAGCAGCAACAAGGCGATCGCGCGCGAGCTCGAAATCAGCCCACGCACGGTTGAAATCCACCGCGCCAACATGATGAACAAGCTTGGTGCGCGTCACGCTGCCGAAGCCGTTAGGCTGCGGCTGGAAGCGAAGCTGGAACCCAGGTTGCGGGCCTAGTCCGCCGACAACGGGAAGGTACCCCCGGGCGGCTCCGGTGCTTCTGGTGGTTCAGTGCGCCGGAGCCGCTGAAAGGTAAGGCTTCCGGATCTAGCGGCAGAACTTCGCGCCGGTTCCTTCGAGATGGAAATGATCTTCGTGCGCGGCATTGTATTCGGGGCCGAGCACCGTGCCGAAGCGCTTGCAGGCGCTCCGGTGCACCACCCGCAGGAATTCGCGCGTCTCCGCATCCCCGCCGTTCCAGTCGCGCCGCAGCACGATCCGGCGGCCATCCTCCAGCACGAAGCCTGAAACATCGATTGCTTCGGCGCGGGCGTGCGCGGAACGGCGTTCCGTCCCGGCGACATTGCGGCAGGCATAGGAGCCCATTGTTTCGATCCGTGCGATCGGGCTGCCGAGGATCTGGCGCGCGGCGCGATCGACCCCGAAACGCGCCCAGTCGCCGAAGGCCTTGGCGGTGCCGCAGCGGACGGGCCCGAGATTGCTGACCCCGAAAATCGAACGGTCGCCCGCCAATGCCGACAGCTGCACGGTGCCCAGTTTGTTGCAGCCCGGTGCGGCGTAGGTGTCCGGCAGCAATTCGAACCGCGCGCCGCTTGCGCCCAGATCGGCAAGGCAGCCGCGATCGGTCTCGCTTGCAGCATAGCTTTGCGGGGCCGACGCGATCCCGGTGGCAGGCCGTGCCGGCGCGCGTGCGGCAGTGCTCGCCGTGCCCGGCGCCGCGCCGCTGCTTCCGCCGGGAACCATCGAACCGCAGCCCGCCAGTGCGAGTGCGCTTGCCAGCAGCGTCGTTCCGCGAATGAATGCCTTTGTTTTCATGGCTAAGAATTATTGCGCAGAAATGGTTAACGAGCCGGAAACAAATGCGCTGAAGCGAGGCTTGCCTGCGGCATAGGGGTGATTGCCGGTGCGATTACGGCAACTCGTCCGCAACCTGTTCCCACAATTCGATCTTTATCCCGTCGGGATCGAGCAGCCATGCAAACTTGCCATAGCCTTCGTCCGCCTGCCCAAGGATCGCAACGCCCTTGGCTTTGAGCCCGGAAACGAACCCGTCTAGGTCATCGACCCTGAAATTGATCATGAAGCCGCCCGTGCCCGGCTTGATATATTCATCGTCGGCGAAATGGCTGACCAACGAATAGGGATTGGCGCGCGGATCGTCGGCCCACGCGAATTGCGGGCCATAGGGGCCGTCGATCCCCAGGGTATCGCGATACCACGCGCGGGTCGCTTCCGGGTCGCGCACCACGTAAAATACGCCGCCCAATCCAGTCACTCTGGGCCCGGTCACGCGCGGCCCGCTGCCATGATTGTCTGTCATCGTCCTTTCCTCCCCACGGAGCAAAGTGCCCCATGTTGCGACCTGAGGGAAGGGCGATACGTTCAGAACCGGGTAGTGAAGGCCACCAGCCCGGCCGGAAGCACGTCGAGCAGCGCGGCCTCCAGCACCTTGTCGAAGCCGGACAGCACCATCGCGCCGACCACCACCAGCGCCGCGCCGAATAGCGGCTTGCCGTAGCGGGCGAGTGTCACGAGTGTCTTGCGGCGTTCACCCAGCGCCCGGCGCGAACCATAGGCGAAGGCGAGGATTGAGGTGGCCACGCCCAGCCCGAAGGCAAGGAAGATGGTGAAACTCGCCAGCAGGTTCTCCCCCTGGCTTGCCGCCGCAATCGCGACGCCGAGCGTCGGGCCGACGCAGGGTGCCCAGACCAGGCCGAGCAATAGGCCGATCACCGCCTGTCCGTGCCACCCGTTACCGCTGACCTGCGCCAGCCTACGGTTGCCGAAACCGGCCAGCGGCGCGGCTGCGGCGCTGAGCGCGGTCTGAGCCTGCGGCACCAGCAGCACAAAACCGGCCGCCAGCAGCAATGCGCCCGCCAGCGCGCGCACCGCGCCTTCGTCGATCCCCAGCGCATGGCCGAATGCGATCGCGGCAAAGCCGAAAGTGGTGAAGCTCGTCACCAGTCCGGCGGCAAGCGCAAGCGGCCCGGCGCGGCTCTTGCCCAGCGCCGAACCGACGAGGATGGGCACCAGCGGCAGCACGCAAGGATTGAGGATCGTCACCAATCCCGCAAGGAAGGCGAGCAGCACGCCGGTGGCCATGATGCGCGCTCCTTACAGCGCGCCGAGGACGACGGCGCGTAGGCGCTTGCGATCGGTCTCGGCAATGGAGCGGGCGACTTCGCGTTCGCCTTTGAACACCACCACGGTCGACTGGCGCGGGATGCGGTGGGCGCGCAGGAAGGCCTTGTCGCTGTCGAAATCGACCTTGATGAAGACGATCTTGTCGCCGGCCTGCTCCTTGCGCAGTTCATCGAGGATGGGAGCCTGTGCGCGGCAGGTGGGGCACCAGTCGGCATGGACATCGACCACGATGGTTTTGCCTGCGGCCTGTGCGGCGGCGAAGGCCTTGGCATCATAGGCCTGCCAGCCGCCGCCGGTTTCCGCGCGGGCGGTGACAGTCAGGGCGGCAGCGAACAGCGCGCCGATAGCGGCGAGCAGCGAGACAAAACGCAGCATGGGAAATCCTCCGGTCAGGAAAACAAGGTGCAGGAGCGCACCGCCCGTCCGGATGGGGGGAGGGGGGGAGGACGGCGGCGCGTTCCTGACACCCCGGGTTTCGCGTGCAGGTGCCCGGTGGTTACACCGCCAGCAGGTTTTTCCGGGTCGCCTTGCTGACCACGATGATCGCCAGCATCGCTGCGGCAAAGCCGGGGACGATTTCGTAAAGACCCGGTCCGCCCATAAAGGCCTTGTTCCAGCCCAGCGCGATCCACGCCGCGACCACGCCAGCCCCGGTCACAAGCCCCGCAACCGCACCTGCGCCCGTCATGCCGCCGCCATCCTTGCCGTGCCACATCAGCGCCAGCAGGATCAGCGGGCCAAACGCAGCGCCGAAGCCCGCCCAAGCATTGGCGACGAGACCCAGCACCTCGCTGTTCGGATCGCTCGCCAGCAGGCAGGCGGCGACAGCGACCAGCGCCACGGCGATGCGGCTGACATTCACCGCCTCGCGCTCCGACGCGTCGCGGCGCAGGAACAGGCGGTAGAAATCCTCGGTCAGCGATGAGGACGACACCAGCAGCTGCGAGGAAATCGTGCTCATGATCGCCGCCAGCAGCGCGGCGTAGAGGAACCCCGTCACCGCCGGGTGGAACAGCAGTTGCGCGAGCACGATGAAAATCGTTTCGGGGTCGGCGATCACCAGCTCGTTGCGTTCAACATAGGCGCGGCCCGCGATGCCGAGGCCGATCGAACCGATCAGCGCGATCCCCATCCAGCCGAGGCCGAAAGCGGCCGCGCGGGGAACGTTCTTCACCTTGTCGATCGCCATGAAGCGCACGATGATATGCGGCTGGCCGAAATAGCCCAGACCCCAGGTGACCGCGCTGATGAAGCCGATTGCAGTGAGGCCGTGGGTGATGTCGAGGAAACCCTCCACCGGCACGTCCTTCAGACTCCCGCCCGCTTCGCCGCCGGCGCCGAACATTACCACCAGCGGCATGATGACGAGCGCGCCCATCATGATCAGCCCTTGCACGAAGTCGGTCAGGCTGACGGCCAGAAAACCGCCGATCATGGTGTAGGCGAGCACGATCCCCGCGGTGATCAGGATGCCCATCATGTAATCGCTGAACATCGTGTTCGGCAGGATGCCGGCAAAGGCGGTCTCGAACAGCTTGCCGCCGCCCACCAGCCCCGCGGCGGTATAGACGGTGAAGAAGGCGACGATAATCACCGCCGAGGTGACGCGCAGCATCGTCGCCCGCTCGGGGAAGCGGTTGGCGAGGAATTGCGGGATGGTCAGCGCGTTGCCAATCCGCTCGGTCTGTTCGCGCAGGCGCGGCGCTACGAGCACCCAGTTGGCCAGCGCGCCGACGAACAGCCCGATGCCGATCCACGCCTCCACCAGCCCGGCGGCATAAAGCGCGCCCGGCAGGCCCAGCAGCAACCAGCCAGACATGTCGCTGGCCCCTGCCGACAATGCCGCGACCGAAGGCGGCAGGTTGCGTCCGGCGAGCAGGTAGCCTTCCGAATCCGCTGTCGATTTGCGCCAGGCGTAAAGCCCGATCGCGAGCATGAGGACGAAATAGGCGGCGAGGGAAGCAAGGGTTGCGCTGTTCATGGCGCGGGTGGGTAACAAGCCGGAGCGTGCTTGGCCACCGCTCGCCCGAAATTCGCAAGGATTGCCTAGCGCTGTGGCGGATCGGCTAAATCCCTGTCCCGCAATCAGGATGCGCGGCAAGATTATGTCGCGAGGCAGGGCGGCATGAAATCACGCCGCCCGGCCTTGCGAGGATCAATCTTCCTTCTTGCGCTTGGCCTTCTTGCGCTCGTGCGGGCACAGCAGCGCCTTGCGCAGGCGGATCGATTGAGGGGTGACTTCGACCATCTCGTCGTCGTCGATATAGGCGATCGCCTGCTCCAGGCTCATGCGGCGCGGCGGGGTGAGGCGGATCGCGTCGTCCTTGCCGCTGGAGCGGATGTTGGTGAGCTGCTTGGCCTTCAATGGGTTCACTTCGAGATCGTCGGGCTTGGCGTTCTCGCCGATCACCATGCCTTCGTAGACCTTCATCTGCGGGCTGATGAACAGCGTGCCGCGCTCTTCCAGCGAGTTAAGCGCATAGGCCACCGCCTCTCCATCGCCGTTGGAGATCAGCACACCGTTGATGCGGCCTTCGATCGGGCCCTTGTAGGGGCCGTACTTTTCGAACAACCGGTTCATGATCCCGGTGCCGCGCGTGTCGGACAGGAATTCGCCGTGATAGCCGATCAGGCCGCGCGAGGGGGCGGAGAAGGTAATGCGGGTCTTGCCGAGCCCCGAGGGGCGCATTTCGACCAGGTCGGCCTTGCGGCGCTGCATCTTCTCGACAACCGTGCCCGAATGTTCGTCATCGACGTCGATCACGACCGTCTCGTAAGGCTCCATGCGCTTGCCGTCTTCCTCGCGGAACAGCACGCGCGGGCGGCTGATGCCAAGCTCGAAGCCTTCGCGGCGCATCGTTTCGATCAGCACGCCGAGCTGCAATTCGCCGCGTCCGGCGACTTCGAAGCTGTCCTTGTCCTCGGATTCCGTCACGCGGATCGCGACATTGGTTTCGGCTTCGCGCAGCAGCCGGTCGCGGATCATGCGGCTGGTAACCTTGCTGCCTTCGCGGCCCGCAAGCGGGCTGTCATTGACCGAGAAGCGCATCGCCAGCGTCGGCGGATCGATCGGCTGTGCGGCGATGGGTTCGGTCACCGAGGGATCGCAGATGGTGTTGGCGACGGTCGCCTTTTCCAGACCGGCGAGCGCGATAATGTCACCCGCGCGCGCGATTTCGACCGGAACGCGTTCCAGACCGTCGAAGCTCATCAGCTTGGTTGCGCGGCCAGTTTCAATCACCTTGCCGTCCATGTCGATGGCGTGGATCGGGTCGTTGACGCGGATCGTGCCCGACTGGACGCGGCCGGTCAGCACGCGGCCCATGAAGTTGTCGCGATCGAGCAGCGTGGCGAGGAAGCTGAACTTGGCGTCCGGGTCGAGGCCCGGGGGCGGTACGTGCTCGATCACCTTGTTGAAAAGCGGGGCGAGGGTGCCGCTGCGGGCTTCCTGATCATCGCTGGCATAGCCGTCGCGGCCCGAGGCGTAGAGCACGGGGAAGTCGAGCTGTTCGTCATTGGCATCGAGGCTGACGAACAGGTCGAACACTTCGTCGAGCACTTCCTGCGGGCGGCCGTCGGGACGATCGATCTTGTTGACGACGACGATCGGCTTGAGGCCCAGCGCCAGCGCCTTGCCGGTGACGAACTTCGTCTGCGGCATCGCGCCTTCCGCACTGTCGACCAGCAGGATCACGCCGTCGACCATGGAGAGGATGCGCTCCACCTCGGCACCGAAGTCGGCGTGGCCGGGGGTGTCGACGATGTTGATGCGGGTGGTATCGCCGCCGCCTTCCGGCGTCCATTCGACGCTGGTGCACTTGGCGAGAATGGTAATCCCGCGTTCCTTTTCGAGATCGCCCGAATCCATCGCGCGTTCTTCCACCCGCTGGTTCTCGCGGAAAGTGCCGGACTGGCGGAACAGCTGGTCGACCAGCGTGGTCTTGCCGTGGTCAACGTGGGCGATAATCGCGATATTTCTCAGCGAGGAGGACATTTTTTCGTTTTTCCAGTCAGGTCCCGGGCGCAGCCGATCCGGGCAGGTCAAAAGCATGGCGCACGGCCGGGCGCGCGAGGTAGGCCGGGTTTGTGGCGGGTTGGCGACAGGCCGCGACGCTACGGCAAGGTGCCGCGGGCGCGCTGCTTGTTGCGTTGCAACATTGCCGCGCCGCCTAGCGCAAGAGCGTCGGATGGGCAAGCGTCGGGGCGCAGGCGCTGCTTTGCAAGGGGTTAGTCACTGTGGCCTGCGTGCCACACACGGCGTTTTTGCCCCCGGAAACCGCGGGCTTTGCGCTTGTCGGGCAACCGTCGCTGGCTTATCACTCGGCCCGTCGACCACGGGAGAGAACGTATCGGGAGGTACGGGCCGGGGTCGAGGGATTTGAGGAGAGGAGCTTCCATGCGTTCGACCCACACCGGCTTTGCCGGCTCGTACCGATCCACCCTGCTGGCAGGTGCTGCCGCCATTGCCGCCGCCATGCCGGGCGTCGCGCTGGCACAGGACCAGGAGCCCGAAATCGAGGCACCGGAAAGCAGCAACGTCATTATCGTCACCGCGTCCAAGCGCGAACAGACCCTGCAGGAAACTCCGATCGCAGTGTCGGTGACCAGTGGCGAAGTGCTGGAGCAGGCGCAGATCCGCGACGTGCTCGACCTGCAGACCGTCACCCCGTCGCTGCGCGTCAGCCAGCTTCAGACCTCGTCGGCCTCGACCTTCATCATCCGCGGTTTCGGTAACGGCGACAACAACTTCGGCGTCGAACCTTCGGTCGGCGTGTTCATCGACGGCGTGTTCCGTTCGCGTTCGGCCGGCGCCCTGTCCGACCTTAACAACGTCCAACGCATCGAAGTCCTGAACGGTCCGCAATCGACCCTGTTCGGCAAGAACGCCAGCGCCGGCGTGATCTCGATCATTACCCGCGAACCGCAGTTCGAGTTCGGCGGTTCGGTCGAGGCGAGCTACGGCAATTTCAACAACATCTTCCTTCGCGGTGATGTGACCGGGCCGATTACCGATAACATCGCCTTCTCGCTCGACGGCACCTATCAGAAGCGTGACGGGACGGCGGAGATCGTCAATCTCGGTGTTGACCAGAACGACCGTAACCGCTGGTCGACCCGCGGCCAGCTGCTGATCGAGCCGACGCCCGATTTCCGCATCCGCGCGATCGCCGACTATTCGCGTATCGACGAAGTTTGCTGTCAGGTCGGCACTGTTGTCGCCGGCCCGACTGCGCCCGCACTCAACCTGTTGGGCGGGCAGGTGCAGAACTTCGACACCTTCTTCAACCGCACGTCGAGCCTCAACATCGTGCCGGTCAACGAAGTCGATAACTACGGCGGCTCGATCCAGATGGATTACAGCGCCGGTGCGCTGAGCTTCACCTCGATCACCGCCTATCGCGAACTGACGAACTTCTTCCGTTCGGATATCGACTACACCGGTGCCGACATCGCCCGCGAACAGCGCGATCAGGGCGTCGACACCTTCACACAGGAACTGCGCGTCGCGTCGGATTTCGACGGGCCGATCAACTTCCTGCTCGGCGGTTTCTACTTCGACGAGAAGATCACGCAGGAAAGCCGGATCGAGAACGGGTCGCAGATCCGCGACTTCTTCGAAATCCTTGCCGGCGGTAACCCGGCGGCCGTCCTTTCAGGCGCGCCGAGCGTGTTCAACGGGGTGGAGGCCGCACTTGGCCTGCCGCAGGAAAGCATCTTCCTGACCCCGCTGCTGACCAGCGAAAGCTTCCGCATGGACAACACCGCCTGGTCGGTGTTCGGTACGGTCGACTTCGAACCGGTCGACGGCCTCGTGCTGACCGCCGGCTTCAACTACACCGACGACAAGAAGCGTTTCGCGCTGAGCCAGAATAGCTTCGATCCGCTGGCCAACATCAACCTTGTCGATGCGGTTATCGTCGGCCAGATCGCACAGCTGACGGCGACGCCGCCGGCCAATATCGGTCCGGCCCAGATCGCCGCCTTCCAGGCCGCCAACCCGGCTGCTTTCGCCGCGATCGCGGCGGCGGCGACCAACCCGGCGCAGAACCCGCTGCTGGCACTGCAACCGTTCCAGTTCCAGCCGCCGTTCCTCGCCATTCCGAACGCGGTAGAGGATGGTCGTACCAATGACGACAAGTTCACCTACCTGCTGCGCGCCGCGTATCAGTTCTCGAACGAACTGAACGTCTATTTGAGCTATGCCACCGGCTTCAAGGCGAGCTCGGTCAACCTTTCGCGCGACAGCCGTCCGCTGGGTACCGATTTCGTTGCCGGCCCGCGTGGTTCGACGATCCTCGCGCCGTCCTCGCCGATCCGCGATGCGGGGCTGGCGGTTCCGAACCTCGTATCCGGCACCCGCTTTGCCGGTCCGGAAGAAGCCGAAGTCTACGAAATCGGCGTGAAGGGCCAGTGGGACGGCGTCGGCTTCAACCTCGCGGTGTTCGACCAGACGATCCAGGGCTTCCAGAGCTTCGCCTTCACCGGCACCGGCTTCGCCTTGCGCAACGCAGGTGAACAGTCGGTCAAGGGCTTCGAGTTCGACACCACGATCAACCCGACCGACGGTCTGGTGCTGACCTTCGCGGTGACCCACCTCGATCCGCTGTTCGACAGCTTCACCGGTTCGGTGGTTGGTGATCTGACCGGCCAGCGGCCGGCGGGCATCCCGTCCTGGGCGATCGCCACTTCGGCAACCTACACCCACGAATGGGACAGCGGTTCGAAGCTGATCACCCGTCTGGATTACAGCCACGAAAGCAATACCGACATCAACAACGGTCTGCCGACCTTCAATGCGGCGCTGGGCAACACGGAGATCTTCCGCCGCGAGGTCAACCTCGTGAACGGCGCGATCACGCTGGCGCTCAATAACGGGATCGAACTGGGTGTCTGGGGCCGCAACCTGCTCGACGACGAATATCTGCTCACCGTCTTCGACGGCGTCGCGCAGGCGGGCACGGTTTCGGGCTATCCCAACCAGCCGCGCACCTATGGCGGCCTGGTACGCTTCCGCTTCTGACGCGGACGCCCGTAACGAAATGCGAAGGCCCCGTGCAGCGATGCGCGGGGCCTTTTCGTTTGCCTTGGAACAAGGATTATGGTGCCTTGAGAGGGTGTTACGCACAACGCATGAGAGGGGATCACGCACATGGAATGGATGATTTTGCCGTTCAAACGGTATGTCGATTTTCAAGGCCGTTGGCGGCGCAAGGAGTTTTGGATGTTCCAGCTCCTCAATATTCTGGTCGGGCTGCTGCTCGTCACTCCGGCCATCATCCTTTCGCCGACAAGCAGCAGTTCCGACTTCGATTCCCAGGGAGACGGTTTCTCGGCATCGGCCGACTTTGCGAGCAATTTCTCCGAAAGTCCGATCGCTTTGGTTCTGATCGGCATCTACGCTCTTTATGCTCTGGCTACCTTTATTCCTTCGATCGCGGTCACGGTCCGGCGGTTCCATGATCGCGACATGTCCGGGTGGTGGTATCTCGGGTTCATAGTTGGCAGCGCGCTTCCGATAATCGGTTTGCTCATCGCATTGGGGTTGCTGGTTGTTATGGCCATGCCCGGCACGCCGGGCAGCAACCGCTTTGGCCCGGATCCCAAGGATCCCTTCAGTGAAGATGTCTTCGCGTGATCTTGCTGCCGCGCGCGCTCTGCGGGATAGCCTAGAGCTCTCGCAGAGCGCGGGCGGGTTTTGCGCGCAGTAGCGGCAGCGAACCCGCCAGCGCGAAGCCGAGCACCAGCGCCACGCCGAGGCCGAGCACCGCGAGCACCTGCCCCCAGTCGGGTAGCCAGTCGAATTCGAACAGGCGGGTTATCACGACCCATGCCAGCCCGCCGCCGAGCGCCAGGGCGACCAGCGCCAGCAGGCCCGCGAGCAGGCCGTATTCGGCCAGCTGCAACAGCAGGATCTGCCTCCGGCTCGCCCCCAGCACGCGCAGCATCACCGTGTCATAGGTGCGCGCTGCCCGTGCGGCGGCAATCGCGCCCATCAGCACCGCGAGACCCGCCAGCACCGTTACAGCCGCCGCTGCCAGCGTGGCGAGGCTGACTTGCTGGAGCAGGTTGCGCGCCTCCACCAGAATACCGCCGACCTCGATCACCGAACTTGACGGCAATTCCTTCACCAGCGCGCGCAACAGCGTTCCGCGCGCGGCGGAGTCCGCATCTTCGGGCAGATCGATGGTCGCGGCGAGATTGTGCGGCGCATCGCTGATCGCGTTGCGGCTGAACACCAATGCGAAGTTGAAGCCCATGCTTTCCCAGTCGATTTCGCGCAGGTTGGCGATGCGCGCGGTGCGCTCGACCCCGAGAATGCCGATCGTGAGATAGTCACCGACCTTGAGGCCGGTGGCGTCGGCCAGCCGCTTGTCAATCGAAACCAGCGGCTCTCCCTGATGCACCGGGCTCCACCACTTGCCTGCGACGACGCGGTTTCCGGGCGGCACGCGATCGGCATAGGTAAGCCCGCGCTCACCGCGCAGCGCCCAAGCGCCTTCGGGGATTTCCTCCAGATCGGCGACGCGGACCATCTTGTCCTTCTGGCCATAGGCCAGCACCGCGCCGCGCATGGTCGGGACGGAACGGATCACGGCATTGGGGAAGTCGGCCTCGACCAGTTCGAAGAAACGCGCTTCCTTGTCGCGCGGCACGTCGAGCACGAAGTAATCGGGCGCCTCGCGCGGCACGCGGCTCTGGATATTGCCGTCGATCGCGCTTTGCACTGCGGCAAGCAGCACGAAGGCGGCAAGTCCGAAGCCGAGCGCCGTCACCAGCGCGCCGGTGGGGGCGCCGGGACGGTGGAGATTGGCAATCGCGCTTCTGAGCAGCGGGTTGGCCGGGCGCGGCAGGCGGCGGGCGAAATGCTGGATCGCCCAGCCGAGCCCCGCCAGCAATACCAGCGCGCCGCCTGCGCCGATCAGGAATCCGCCCGACAGCATCGGCTGATCAGTCGTCAGCAGCGCCAGCGCACAGATCGCGGCAAGGCCAAGGCCCGTTACCAGCAGCGCCCGCTTGTCGCGCGACAGCGGTACGATGCCCGATCGCATCAGCGCCATTGCCGGAAAGGTGCGGGCACGCAGCAACGGCGCGGCAGCGAAGGCAAAGGCGACCAGAAGGCCATATGCTCCCGCCAGCGCCAGTGGGCCGGGCGCGATGATAAAGCCGCTTTCGACCGGCAGCAGGCCTTGCAATGCGCTGGCCAGCAGCGGTGTAACAGCGACGCCCGCCAGCAGCCCAGCAAGGCTTCCCGCCAGTGCCGCGGCGCCGATTTGCAGGGCATAGATGCGCACGATGTCAGCCGAGGTCGCGCCCAGCACTTTCAGCGTAGCGATGCTGCTGCGGCGCTGGTCGAGGTAGGACGACACGCCGCCGGCAATCCCGATTCCGGCAATCACCAGCGCGGCGAGGCCAACCAGCGTGAGGAAATCGCTCATCTGCCGCACAAAGCGGTCTGCCCCGGGCGAGGCACGGTCGCGCGTGCGGAAGTCGAAGCCCGCTTCGGGGAAAGCCTCTGTCAGTTCCTCCTCGACCGCTTCGGGGTCGCGGCCCGGATCGGCAAAGGCGACGCGGTGCTTGCTCTGGTACAGCGCGCCCGGTTGCAGCAATCCGGCCTCTGCGGGCACGCCGCGCGCGACGATCACCGTCGGGCCGAGCTGGAATCCTTCGGACAGGCGATCGGGCTCGTCCCTGATCACGCCCGCTGCGGTCAGCGTTACGGTGCCCACGCTGAAGCTGTCGCCGACCTTGATCCCCAACCGTTCGAGCGCACCCTCGGCAATCCACGCGTCATTGCCGGACGGCGCGCCGACCTCGCGCCCGTCGGCAAGCACGAGCGTCCCGAACATCGGCCACTTCGCGTCCACCGCCTTCAATTCGATCGGCGCGGCGGCATCGGGCGTGCTCGCCATGGCCTGCAAGCGGAAACCGCCCGATACCTCGCCATATTCCTGCAATGCGGCCAGTTCGTCGGCACGCAAATCGCGCTGCCAAACCTCGACCTCGAGATCGCCGCCGAGCAGTTCCTGCCCGCTGGAAGCCAGTTCACGCTCGATCGCGGCGGTCAACGTGCCGATCGCGGCCAGGGCGGCGGTGCCGAGGAAGATGCACACCAGCAGCAGCCGCAGCCCCTTGAAGCGGGCATTGAGATCGCGCCGGGCGATGCGCCATGCGGTCGAAAGCGGCAGGCTCATGCGCCCGAAGCCGTGTCCGAGACGATCACCCCGTCGGCCATGGTCAGCACCCGCTCGCAGCGCGCGGCAAGGCTGGCGTCATGGGTGATGATCAGCAGCGTCGCCCCGGTTTCGGCGCGGCGTGCGAAGAGGAGGTTGATGATCTCCTCACCGGTGGCGGCGTCGAGGTTGCCGGTCGGCTCGTCGGCGAAGATCAGTTCCGGGCGCGGTGCGGTGGCGCGGGCGATGGCGACGCGCTGCTGCTCACCGCCGGAAAGCTGGGTGGGATAATGCCCGGTGCGGTGGCCGAGCCCGACCGCTTCCAGTTCCGCCAGCGCGCGCGGCGCGGCATCCTCCATCCCGGCCAGTTCCATCGGTGTGGCGACATTCTCTGCCGCTGTCATGGTGGGCAGCAGGTGGAATGCCTGCAGCACGATCCCGATCCGTCCCCGCCGTGCGGCAGCAAGGCCATCCTCGTTTAGCGACGTGAAATCCGCACCGGCGACCGTCAGGCTGCCGCCGCTGGCACGTTCGAGGCCGGAAAGCACCGCCATAAGCGAGCTCTTGCCCGAGCCGGAAGGACCGAGCAGCGCCACCACCTGCCCATGCGCGATGTCGAGATCGATACCCCGCAGGATCGTCACCGGCGCGGCACTGCTGCCGAGGGTGAGGGTGAGATTGCGGGCGGAGATTGCGAGAGAGGGACTTGTCACACGGTTCCGATGGCATAGGTGAAGGGATGCAACAAGGTACTGTCACGGAAGGTTCGCGGATGCACGGGCGCGGTTGGTCGAAAATGATGGTGGCGGGCGCGGCTCTGCTGGCGCTGGCGGCTTGCGGCGATCCCGCCGAAGAGGCGACCGCGCCGCCCGCTTCGGGCGCGGCGCTTGGCGCGGGCGAAGGGCCGCCGCCGATCCCGGTGATGGGGCCGGAACGGCGCATTCTGGCATTCGGGGACAGCCTGTTTGCGGGCTATGGCCTCGAACCGGAGCAAAGTTACCCGGCGCAGCTGGAGGCGGCGCTGCGGGCCAAGGGCGTGAATGCGCGGATCGCCAATGCGGGCGTGTCGGGCGATACCAGTGCGGCCGGATTGATGCGGCTTGCCTTCACGCTCGACGCGCAAGGCGAAACCCCCGATCTGTTCATCCTCGAACTGGGCGGCAATGATCTGCTGCGTGGGCTTTCGCCGGAGGAAACCAAGGCCAATCTCGGCAAGATGCTGGACGAATTGAAGGCGCGCGGCATTCCGGTGTTGCTGATGGGGATGCGTGCGCCGCCCAATTACGGGCCGGAATACCAGGCGCAGTTCGATGCGCTCTACCGCGAACTTGCGAAGGAGCATGGCGCGGCGCTGATCCCCTTCTGGCTGGAGGATATCTATCGCGAATCCGATCTGTTCCAGGACGATCGCATCCATCCCACGGCAGAAGGGATCGAACGGCTGGTTGCCTCGACGCTCGGAGAGGTCGAAGGGGCGCTGCCCCCACCCGGCGAAGGCTAGAGCCGTTCCACGCTGCCGCCGCTGACCCGCCAGATCGCCGCTTCTTCGCGGATCGCGTCGAAGGGGGCGAGTTCGGTGCCGGTCATCCACACCTGCGCGCGGCCTTCGCGCAGCCGCCGGAACAATTCGGTGCGGCGCACCGGGTCAAGGTGCGCGGCGACTTCATCAAGCAGCAGCACGCTCGGCCGGCCGGAGGCGGCGAGGATGCCATGGGCCAAAGTGATCGCGATCAGCATCGCCTTTTGCTCGCCAGTCGAACAGGATGCGGCTGGCTGGCGGGTGCTGGCCATCACCACCTCCAACTCGTCGCGCTGCGGGCCCGTGAGCGCGCGGCCCGCCGCCCGGTCGCGCGGGCGATTGCGGGCGAACTCGGCGCGCAAACCGGCCTCGTCGGTCGGGCCGCCGGAGCGATAGGCGAGGGCGGGGCGCGCAAAAGGTTCCGGGGGCAGCGCCGATAATTCATCCGCCAGCCGTGCGACCAGCTCCGCCCGTGTCGCCGCCACGGCCGCACCGTGGTCTGCCGCCTGCGCTTCCACGGCATCCAGCCAGCGCGGATCGCCCCCATGTTCAAGCAACCGTCCGCGTTCGCGCAGCGCCGCCTCCAGCGCATTGACCCGCCGCGCATGATCGGGTGCGATCGCCAGCGCCATGCGGTCCATGAAGCGCCGCCGCGCGCCCGCGCTGTCGGTGAACAGCCCGTCCATCGCCGGGGTGAGCCATGACAGCGCCAGCCATTCGGCAAGGCTTGCCGCGCTCGCGGGCGCGCTGTTGACCCGCACCAGCCGCCGTCCGGGCTGACCCGCTTCGGTATAGGTGCCGATCCGCGCGGAGACAGTGCCCGCCTCGTTCAGACTTGCGCCGATGGCGAAAGGCAGCGGAGCATCGCCCGGCGCAGGGCGGCGAGCGAGATCGGCAAGGTTCGAACGCCGCAAGCCACGGCCCGGTCCGAGCAGCGATAGCGCTTCGAGCAGGTTGGTTTTGCCCGCGCCGTTTTCGCCCACCAGCAGGTTGAAATGGGCCGTCTCCCCAAGCGTCGTGCTTGCGTGGTTGCGGAAGTTTTCGAGGCTGATCCGGCTGAGGCCCATGGCCTTTGCGCGGTTAGCGGGAGGGGCAGGATTTGGCCAGTGCGCACACCCCGCAATCCGCAATCCCAATCCTTAGGAAATTTCACCAAGCTTTCGGGAAGGTGAACGGCATGTCGGCCGGTTGAAAGCAAAGGAATGGCGGAATTCCGCCGTTTTTCGAGTTTGGCACGGCTCCTGCAATGTTGTTTGCGTCCCCGGGATGGTCTCGAGGGACAGCAAAAAACACCAAGGAGATTACCCCATGTTTGCCATCGAAGCTTCCGAACGCTTTTTCGCTGCTGCCTTCTCGGTCGTCATTTCGGCCGCGTTCCTGGCCTATGCGATCATCCCCGCCAGTCCGAGCCTCGTTGCCTGATTTCGGCACTGACCAGCTCTTTTTTCACAAGGACCATTTGACCATGTTCGGCCCCGAAACTTCTGCCCGCTTCGCCTCTGCCACCTTCGCGGTGATCCTGACGGTTGCAAGCTTTGCCTATGCGATCATCCCCGCCAGCCCCGGCCTGACGGCGTAAACCCTAACCACGCAACAGGAGTGCGACTGAAATGAACAACGTTACCCGCAATCCCGACGGCAAGCCGCCCCGCGCTGGCTTCCGCCTCGACAAGACCAATGCGAAGGTCTTCGGCGTCTGCGCCGGGATTGCCGACTATTTCGGCATCGATACGATGCTGGTGCGGATCGGCTTCGTCGCCGCCACGCTGCTCGGCTTTGGCAGCCCGATCCTCATCTACCTCGCGGTCGCGCTGATCGCGGATTGAGTGCAGCGCCAGAAAAGCGGTTCCCGGTTTTCGGGCCGCTGCACCTGATTGGACAAACCGGGAAGGGGCCTTTTTGGGCCCCTTTCTTTTTTACATGGCGGAAATGCCGCCATCCAGTTTCAGCTCCGCCCCGGTCATGAAGCGGCTTTCATCGCTGGCGAGATAGAGCACCGCATTGGCGATGTCGTTGGGCTCGCCCACGAATTTGAGCGGGATCTGCCGCGCCAGCTTTTCCATCAGCACCTCCTTGTCGAGCGCGTGCGCCTTGGCCGTCCCGTCAAGGATCGGCGTATCGACGAAAGTCGGGTGCACCGAATTGCAGCGGATCTGCATGCCCTTCTTGGCGCAGTGCAATGCGATCGACTTCGACAGCATCCACACCGCCGCCTTTGAGGAATTATAGGCCGGCATGGTGTCGCTGGCGATCAGGCCGGCGATGCTGGAGATGTTGATGATCGATCCCGGCGCATGCTCGCGCATCAGCGGCAGCGCCTTCTGGCAACCGTGGAAGATCGAATTCACGTTGATGTCGAAGCAGCGCTGCCAGTCCTCGAACTTGCAGGTCTCGATATTGCCGGCAACGCCGATCCCGGCATTGTTGACCAGCACGTTGAGCCCGCCGAGGTGTTCGCGCGCGGCATCCACCGCGGCTTCCCACTGCGCCGGGTCGGTCACGTCATGGGCGATCGAAAAGGCGGTGCCTTCGCCCATTTCGGCATTGATGATCGCCGCGGTTTCCGCCGCGCCCGCACCATTGATGTCGGTTGCCAGCACCCGCGCGCCTTCCTGCGCCAAGCGGATGCAATGCGCACGGCCCAGGCCCTGTGCGCCGCCGGTCACCAGGGCCATCTTGCCCGCTACACGTCCTGCCATATCTTGATCCTCTCCCAAATATTCCGGTGCTATCAGCCCAGCAAATTCAAAAACAGGGCGATGCGCACGTCGACCGCGTGTCCTGCGCGTCGCCATTCGGCCACGAAGCGCGAAAGATCGCGCAAGGCAACCCGGTGAACGGTGATATTCTCGCCTTCCGTCCCGCCGCCTTCGCCCACGCGTTCCAGCGCGGTCGCCTTGAGCAGGGTGAAGCATTCCGAAACCATGCCCGGCGAGGAATAGAATTCGCCCAGCACCTCGAGGCTTCCGGCGCGATAGCCGGTTTCCTCCTCCAGCTCGCGCGCGGCGGCGAGGGTCGCATCCTCGCCTTCCTTGCCCTCGTCATCGCCGATCAGCCCGGCCGGAATCTCGAGGCAAAAGCGGCCCAGCGGTACGCGATACTGGCTGACCAGGATGACGTGGCGCGTGCCGTCCGGGTCATCATCAAGGGCGATGATCGCGGCGGCGCGGATGCCGCGCGCGCGCCCGACATATTCCCACCGCCCGCGCTTCTTGGCCGTGATAAAGCGGCCTTCCCACATGATCTCTTCAGGCAAGTCGGCGTCGCGATCTTTGATCAAGGGGAACTCCATCGGGTGAGGCTGGGTGGCGCTTTTCGACAGGTTCGCGCGCGGCGGGTCAAGAGGGAAGGGTGATCAGACTTCGATCAGCCGATCGGGCAGCTCGTTCACGTCCTCGCTGCCGCGCGGGAAATGCTGCGACAGAACGAAGCCGACATCGCGGATGCCCGCTGCCAGCCCTTCGGCGACATGGCCCTTGCGGATATGGCTGAGCATATCGCCCATCGCCTCGCCCCAGACTTCGGCCGGAACCTTGGCGGCGATGCTTTCGTCGGCGACGATCTCGGCCCGGTGTTCGCGCATCGACAGGTAGATCAGCACGCCGGTGTGGCCGGTGGTGCGCGCCTGCGCGCCGACCTTGAACTGGCGCACTGCCTGATCGTGGACGCGTGCGGTACGGGTGGGGCCCGGCACCAGCGCGAATTTGAGCGGCTGCCATTGCTGTACCAGCATCACGACCAGGAAGGTGAGCAGGCCAAGCCCGATCACCATGCTCGCCAGCTCTCCGGTGGTCCATTCGTGGCCCCAGCCGCCGATCAACCGGTCCCACAATTCGAGAAAGGGCAGAGGAAAGGCCGCAAAGATGCTCATCATCGTGAAAGCCGCGCCCGCCGCCCAGAGCAGCGCGACATCGGTGTAGCCGTCGCTGCGGTCGGCGAGCACGGTCACGATCTCGCCCGCGGTCGCGCTTTCCGCCTCGGTCACGGCTTCGCTGACCAATCGGTGTCCTGCCTCGTCAAGCCACGCCATGTGTCACCATCCCCCCGAGGCGCCGCCGCCTCCGAAAGAGCCGCCGCCGCCAGAGAATCCTCCCCCGCCGAAGCCGCCGCCTCCGCCGAACCCGCCACCGCCCCAGCCGCCGCCGTCATCGTCGCCGCCCGACAGCGCGCCGCGCAGGATCGCGCTGCCCACTTCCCACAGGATGATGTCGCGCGCGGTGTCCGCGGCATCGCGCCCGCGATCGCCCCAGGGGCCGGAGCCGCGCGAGCGGTATTTGCGCCGCCGCCCGCGTCCGGCAAGGATGGGCAGTACGAAGAAGAAGAACATGAAGGCGAGCCAGATCAGCACCCCGATCGGAAAGCCGCCGTCGCTTTGGCGCTTCTTGCCTGCCTCGGCTGCGACCTTGGCCGCTTCCTCGGGCGGGAGCTCAAGCTGGGCGATGATGGCATCCGTCCCCGCCTCGATCCCGCCGGGAAAATCGCCGTCGCGGAACCGCGGCAGGATGGCATTCTGGATAATCAGCGCGGACAGCGCATCGGTAAGATAGCCTTCGAGGCCGTAACCCACCTCGACCCGGACCTTGCGATCATTCGGGGCGACCAGCAGCAGCGCGCCGTCATTGCGCTGGGCATCGCCAAGGCCCCAGTAGCGGCCGAGCTGGTAGCCGTAATCGGCGATATCATAGCCCTGCAGATCGGGCACCGTGGCGACGACCAGCTGGCGCTGCGACCGGGTTTCAAGCGCTTCGAGCTTGGCAGTCAGCTGTGCTTCCTGTTCGGGCGAGAGCAGGTCGGCATTGTCGACCACCCGCCCTGTCAGCTCGGGAAATTGCGGCTCTGCGGCCAGCGGGGATGCGAACAGCGCCCCCGCCAGCGCGAGCAAAAGGAGCAGGCGACGGATCACGCCGCTCAGTTCGAGGTCATGTCGAGCGTCGGCGCGGCTTCGGCGCCTTCGGTCACGGCCTTGTAGGGCACCATCGGTTCGGCCCCATGGACGACCTTCGCGCCGATGATGTCGGGGAAGGTCCGGATCGTGGTGTTATACTTGCGTACCGCTTCGTTATAGTCTCGGATGGCGACAGCGATGCGGTTTTCCGTCCCTTCGAGCTGGCTCTGCAGCGCAAGGTAGTTCTGGTTCGACTGGATCTGCGGATAGGCCTCGAAGCTGGCGAGCAGACGGCCGAGCCCGGCGCTGAGCTGGCTCTGCGCGGCAGCGAATTCTTCCATCTTGGCCGGATCGTCGAGATCTTCGGCGGTGACATTGACGCTGGTCGCCTTGGCGCGGGCTTCGGTGACCTGAGTCAGAATGCTGCGCTCGTTCTCGCCCGCGCCCTTGGTCACTTCGGCGAGGTTGGGGATGAGATTGGCGCGGCGCTGGAACTGCGCCTCGACATCGGCCCACTTGGCCTTGGCTTCTTCCTCGGCGGCGGGAACCGAGTTGATCCCGCAAGCGGCAAGGCTGAGCGCGGCGACGGCAGCAAAGGCGCCGCGCAGCATGGTGGTGAGCTTCATTATCCGATCCCTCCTGATGGCGCTGCCCGAGGACAGGGGCGGCGCAGCAAGTTCCTGTATTGCCGATATAGCACACCTCCTTGGCGGTTCAAGCGGTGGAGGGAGGAAACCGTACGGCTTGGCAGCGTACGGAGAGAGTGCCAGAAGAAGGCAGCAGCGGACACAAGGGGATAGACATGCTGTCGGAATTCAAGGCTTTCATCGCCAAGGGCAACGTGATGGAACTGGCTGTCGCGGTGATCATCGGCGGCGCATTCGGAACCATCGTCACCTCGCTTACCGGCGATATCATCATGCCGCTGGTCGGCGCGATTTTCGGGGGGGCGGATTTCTCTTCCCATTTCATCCTGCTGTCCGTGCCCGAAGGTTATGAAGGCGCGATGGACGATTATGCCGCGCTGAAGGAAGCGGGTGCGGCGATGATCGGTTATGGCGCATTCGTCACCGCGGTGATCAATTTCGTGATCCTCGCCTTCATCATCTTCCTGCTGGTGCGTTACGCCGCCAAGGTCACCGCGCAGTTCGAGAAGAAGGAAGAAGAGGCCGCGCCCGCGCCGACAGGTCCGACCGAGATCGACCTGCTGACCGAGATCCGCGATGCGCTGAAGAAGTAAGTGTTACCCCCTCCTGCCTGCGGGAGGGGGATACACTTCACATTCAGGAATGCCGCGCTATATCAGCCATGTCGGGCAACCGACTATGGCGATAAACTGCGCTGTGTCATAGGCGCAACGGACCCGGGGGCAGTACCCGGCGGCTCCACCAGAAGCTGCGCTTTGCGCTGTTCCTGATGGGGCCGAACTAGGATCGACGTGTGTTGAAAAGCAGTGTTTTCGTCCGGGCTGAGTAACCCGTTAAAGGCTCAAAACCAATAAGTGCCAACGACAACGAAGCACTTGCTCTCGCTGCGTAATGTGACGGCTTAACGGCCTGAATTTACAAAGCTAAGAGCACGGTTCGGACCGAACCGGGTAACAGAATCGGAAACCGGGGGCCCGGGGGAGCCTAGCAACAGAATCCCCCACCTGATTGCAGGAGGCCGCATTGCAACCCAGGCCATTTTTGTTCGCCAGCGCACTGATCGGCATGTTGGCCCAGCCGCAACCTGCCGCCGCCTCCTCCGAAACCCGTGAAGCCTATCTCGAAAGGATGCGCGCCATCTGCGAGGTCGGCTGCCTCCAGCCGAAACAATTGCTGCGCACTGCGCGCAAGCTGCCCCCGGGTGAGACGCCGGAAATGGCGGCGGTCATCGACATCGGCGATGTTGCGGTGCGCGGGGACAAATATCTGCTGATGCAGATGACCCCCAACCTCTATGACATGACCGAGCTCGATTTCGGGATGCCGCATCTCGACCAGAGCCCGATCTCGGACCGCAACAACATTCTGATCGAAATGGATGCGCAGACGCTGTTCGATCTGCTCAACCTGCCGCAGGAAACAGATCTGTCGCCCTCCGGCAGAGCAGGGCGCGAGGGCGGAGCGGGCATCGTCGTCGATGGCGATCGTGACCGGAAATTCGTGAAGCCCTCGCTCGCCGCGATCAAGGCGATGTTCCGCAATCGCCGCATCGTGGTGCGCGGCACGCCGCGGCTGGAGGTGCTGTTTGCGGGCGCGCGGCGCGACCGTCGACACAAGCAGCTTACGCTGATGCTGGCCAATGCAGATGATCTGGTATTGCTGCCGCGTTATGATGATGACGGCGAGCCGATTTTCGAAGGGCCTCTTGCCGGCCTCGGCGGTTAGCCTTCGCTCTCGCCCGTGCGGGCGCGCAATTCCGCCACTTCTTTTTCCAGCCGGATGCAGTCGAGCATCTTGGCGCCCGCCAGAAACACCGCGCCGGTGGTGGCGAGGAACAGCAACTGGCCGCCGAAGCCCGGAAACTGTTGGAGATAGGCCGAACCGCGCGCCGTTGACCCCAGGGCGAGGGCGTAAATGATCAGGAACGCTTCAAACCGCGTCTTGATCACGAACAGCCGACCGATCTTGCGCAGCATGGGCTCTCCCGGGGCAGACTCGGCACCGAGACCCGGTACCGTCTTAACAATGTCGTAACCCTAACCCCATCGGCGCCGAGTCGGCAAATGCGTTAACCAAGCTGTGCCAGATCGAGCACGTCCAGCAAGGCGAGGCGTGCGGCAATCACGCTGGCCGCAAGGCTGTCTGTGCCAAGATCGGACGGGTCGATCTGTTCGGGCCAGTATGCTGCGATAGTCTTTTCGATCAGATCGGCCTTGGCCTCGCCGAGCAAGAAGCGCGGATCGACCGTGGCCGGATCGCACACCACCCGAAGGCGCAAACAGGCCGGGCCGCCGCCGTTCGCCATGGATTGGCGCACATCGACGGGGATCACCTGGCGGATCGGGCCATTGCCCGCGAGCATGCCTTCCACCCAGCTCCAGACGGCGGCGCTTTCGCGGCATTCCTCGGGCACGATCAGCGCCATCTCGCCCGAGGGCAGGGTGAGCAGCTGGGCGTTGAACAGATAGGTGCGGATTGCCTCTGCAAGACTGACGGCGGAGGAGGGCACCTCCACGACCTCAAGCGCGGGGAAAGCAGCCCGGATCGCGTCATAGGCGCCCTGCTGATCGGCAAAGGCCATGTCGTGGGTAAACAGCACCCGTCCGTTGGCCACCGCCACCACGTCATTGTGGAACGCGCCCGCAGCGATCGCTTCGGGGTTCTGTTCGATGAACAACGTGCGCGCTGGAGCGAGGCCGTGGGCGCGGGCGACCAGGCGGCTCGCTTGTTCGTGCTGGCGCGCGGGGAAGCGCCCGCCGGTGCGGCCATAGACGAACACCTCGACCCCTTGCTGCTCGTGGCTCTCGCACAGCCGCATGTGGTTGGCCGCGCCCTCGTCGCCGAAGCTCGGCGGCACCGCGTCGTGGATGGCAAAGTGCCGCGTATCGCCGAAAGCGATTTCCAGCTGGCGCTTCGTATCCGGCCATTCCTGCGCGCGGTGGAGCATGGTGACAAGGTTCGCCGGCGTCAGGTGGCAGCGCCCGTCGGCGGTGTCGGGCGCTGGGCTGACGGTCGCGGCATTGGCGGTCCACATCGACGAGGCCGACCATGGCGCGGCGTGAAGCTGCGGCGGCTCGCTCCCGTCGAGCGCCAGTGCCGCTTGCAGCGCGCTGTTGGGGCGGGGGAGTGGCAGCAGGAAACCTTGCACGCCGAGCCGCGCAAGGTTGCCGCGCATTTTCGCCACGCCCTGAAGCGCTGCCGCGCGCGGATAGGACGGATCGCCCGCATGGCTGGCGCTGGCGATATTGCCGAGGCTGAGACCGGCGTAATTGTGCGAAGGGCCGACGATCCCGTCGAAATTGATTTCCGTAAGGCTCATCGCGCCACGCTCCACACCTTGTCGCCTTCGCACACGTCAAGCAGGTCGGCGCTGGCCGAATCGATCGCGATGCCTCCATCCGCGTCCAGCACCCGCGCGCCGAAACAGGCGCGGAACGTGCCGAGCCGTCCTGTGGCCAAGATCGCGCGTTCGCCTTCCTTGACGGTGACGCCGGTGACGGTCGCCTGTGCGCTGTTCTTCACGCTGGTGACGAGGTCGGTATGCGCGACCATAGTCGGCCCGCCGTCGAAGATGTCGACATAGCCATCGTGGCGGAAGCCCTCGTTCTCCAGCATCCGCATCGCCGCGCGGCCCGTCGGGTGGGGGACACCAATCACGCTCCGCGCATCATCGTCCAGCATCGCGACATAGACCGGGTGCTTGGGCATCAGGTCGGCGATGAACTGGTTCCCGTTGATCGCGTTGAAATAATCCGCGTCCTGAAAGCTCATCCCGAAAAAGCGGCCCGCAACGCCTTCCCAGAAGGGCGAACCGCCGCGCTCATCGATGATCCCGCGCAGTTCTGCCAGAATGCGATCGGCGAAACGCGGACGGTGCATTGCCACGAACAGGTAGCGCGAGCGTGCGAGCAGTAGGCCGAGGCCTCCGGCACGCTCGTTGGGGTGCAGGAACAGCCCGCCGACCTCGCTCGATCCTTCCAGATCGGTGACGAGGCTGAGCAATTCGGCGCGCACCGTGCGGTCTAGCTCCTGCGAATACTGAGTCAGGGTGTTGAGACGGTAGGAATAGAACGGCCAGCGCTGGCCGACCTGCGTCATCAGCTGGCAGGTGCCGCGCACCGCGCCGGTGCGGGCGTTTTCCAGCACCAGCACGAATTGTTCGTCAGCGATCGCTTCGTCGTCGCGGGCAAAAGCCGCCTCGGCGCGTTCCAGCTTGGCTTTCAACGCGGCACGATCGGGGGGCAGGTTGGTGAAGCCCCCGCCGGTCAGCTTGGCCATTTCATAAAGCGCTTCGAGATCGGAGGCGCGCGCGGCGCGCAGGCGGAAGCTCATGCAGTTGTTCCTTCGGCAAGCGCGCCTTCGGCAAGGCGCGCGATCACGCGGGCGGAAAGCGCCGCACGTTCGGCAAGGCTGGGGACGATCAGAAATTCGTTCGGCGAATGGATCGCGCCGCCGCGCACGCCCATGGTATCGACCACCGGCACACCGCAGGCGGCGATGTTGTTGCCGTCGCACACCCCGCCGGTCGATTGCCAACGGATGTCCTGCCCCAGCTCCGCACCACATTGGCGCACCAGATCGAACAGCTTCTGCGCGCGGGCATCGACTTTCTTCGGCGGGCGGGTGACGCCCCCGTGGCGGTGAGTGGAAACCTCGTGTTCAGACTCAATAGTGGCCAGCAAAGCCTTGAGAGAATGATCGAAGCCTTCCATCGCTGCTGTCGATTTCGGACGGATATTGAAGCGCAGCACGGCGTGATCGGGGACAACATTATTGGCCGCCCCACCTTCGAGCTTGGCGGGATTGACGGTGAGATCGTCGCTTTCCAGCGCCTTCAGCTGCAGGATCAGATCGGCCGCCGCGACGATCGCGTTGCGCCCCTCGTGCGGGTTGCGGCCGGCGTGGGCCGATTTGCCTGTAAAGGTGATCGAATAATTCCCTGTCCCCCCGCGCTCATGCGCCAGCGTGCCGTCGGGCAGGGCGGCCGGTTCGTAAGTCAGCGCGGCAAGCTTGCCCGCGGCCAGCTCGGCAATCAGTGCGGCGCTGGCAAGCGAGCCGGTTTCCTCGTCCGAATTGATCAGCACGTCATAGCCGAGGCTAGACGCGCTGGCGGTCTGTTCAAAGGCGGTCAGCGCATGCAGCATCACCGCGATGCCGCCCTTCATGTCGGCCACACCGGGGCCGTTCAGCGTCTCCTCGTCCAGCCAGCGCTGGTGCTGGAACGCATGGTCGGCTGGGAACACGGTATCCATGTGTCCCGTCAGCAGGATACGGCGATTCGCTTGCGGGCGTACCCGCACCAGCAGATGCTGCCCGTGCGGCTTGTCAAAGGCGGTGCCATCGGCGGCAATCGCGGTAACCGCGGCGGGATCGACCAGTTCGACCGTGCCGGGAAGCGCAGCGAAAGCCTCCGCCAGCGCGGTAGCCTGCTCGGCCAGTCCAGCGAGATTGGCGGTGCCGGTGTTGATCGCGCTCCATGCCTGCACCTGCGCGAGCATGGCGGGGGCATCAAAGGCGGAAAGATCGATCTGCGCGGTCATGGCCTGCCACCTCTAGCCGCCCGCGCGCGGCTGTCCAACCCGTTGCAATCGTGTCTGCGCTGCGCCATAGGCGCGCTGTCCTCTCCTCCCCGGGCCTAACAACCGACGAGGACACGAATGACCGACATGACCACCCGCGCAGGCCTTGCTGTCGATTCCCGGCTGGCGAGCTTCCTTGAAAGCGAAGTGCTTGGCCCGCTTGGCCGGGATACTGGCGCTTTCTGGAAGGGTTTCGCCGCGCTGCTTGCCGACTTTGCCCCGCGCAACGCTGCGCTGCTGGCCAAGCGCGAGAGCCTTCAGGCGCAGATCGACGCCTGGCACATGGAACGCGCCGGAAAGCCTCACGATGCAGAAGGTTACAAGGCGTTCCTGACGCAGATCGGCTATCTCGTCCCCGAGCCGGGCGACTTCACCATCGGCACGCAGAATGTCGATCCCGAGATCGCGACCATGGCCGGCCCGCAGCTGGTGGTGCCGATCCTCAATGCGCGTTTCCTGCTCAACGCCGCCAACGCGCGCTGGGGGAGCCTCTACGATGCCTTCTACGGTACCGACGCGCTCGATGCGGCTCCGGCACGGCCCGGTGGCTATGACGAGGCGCGCGGCGCGGCGGTGATCGCGCGCGGGCGGCAGTTCCTCGATGAGGCGCTGCCTCTTGTGGACCAGAGCTGGGCCGATCTTGAGAATGAGCACGACGGCAAGCTTCAGGACGAAAGCCAGTATGTCGGCAAAACCGACAAGAGCCTGCTGTTTTGTAACAATGGCTTGCATATCGAAGTTGTGTTCGATTCGAACACACCTGTGGGCGCGGGCGACAAGGCCGGGATCGCCGACATCATCGTCGAGGCTGCGCTCACCACCATCGCCGATTGCGAGGATTCGGTCGCGGCGGTGGATGCCGAGGACAAGCTGCTCGCCTACACCAACTGGCTCGGCATTATCCGCGGTGATTTGTCGGAGAGTTTCGAGAAGGGCGGCAAGACGCTCACCCGCACGCTGGCGGGCGACAAGAGTTATACGGCGCCCGACGGTTCGCAGCATATGCTCCCGGGCCGCAGCCTGATGTTCGTGCGCAATGTCGGCCACCTGATGACCAACCCTGCGATCCGCCTGCCCGACGGCAGCGAGATTCCCGAAGGCATCATGGACGCGGTGTTCACCAGCGGGATCTCCACGCTTGATGTCGAGGGCAAGGGCAAGTTCGGCAATTCCCGCAAGGGCTCGATCTACATCGTGAAGCCCAAGATGCACGGGCCGGAAGAATGCGCCTTCACCAATGACTTGTTCGACGCGGTTGAGGATTTACTTCAGCTCCCACGCCACACCATCAAGGTCGGGGTGATGGACGAGGAACGCCGCACATCCGCCAACCTTGCCGCTTGCATCCATGCTGTGAAGGACCGGATCGTCTTCATCAACACCGGCTTCCTCGACCGGACGGGAGACGAAATCCACACCTCGATGCGTGCAGGGCCCATGCTCAGGAAGGGCGCGATGAAGGGCAGCGACTGGCTAAAGGCCTACGAAGCGCGCAATGTCGCCATCGGCCTCAAGCACGGCCTCTCGGGCAAGGCGCAGATCGGCAAGGGCATGTGGGCCGCGCCCGATCTGATGGGGCAGATGATGGTCGAGAAGATCGGCCACCTGAAGGCGGGCGCGAACACCGCCTGGGTACCGTCGCCCACCGCCGCAACGCTGCACGCGCTGCATTACCACCAGATCGACGTGTTCGATGTGCAGAAGCACCTGCCCGAGCCGATGGGTCTCGACGCGCTGCTTGCGATCCCGCTGGCAGACGGCGCGAACTGGTCGGAGGAGGAGGTCCGCGAGGAGCTCGACAATAACTGCCAGGGCCTGCTCGGCTATGTGGTGCGCTGGGTCGATCAGGGCGTGGGCTGTTCCAAGGTGCCCGACATCAATGATGTGGGCCTGATGGAAGACCGCGCGACGCTGCGCATTTCCTCGCAGCATATCGCCAACTGGCTGCTGCACGGGGTGATTACCGAAGCGCAGGTGATGGATAGTCTCGCGCGCATGGCCGCCAAGGTCGATGCCCAGAATGCGGGCGATCCGCTCTACACTCCGCTCACCGGTAACGAGAATGGCCCCGCTTTCAGCGCCGCGAAGGATCTGATCTTCAAAGGCGTCGAGCAGCCCAGCGGCTACACCGAGCCACTGCTGCATCACTGGCGGCAGGTGAAGAAAGCAGGCTAGGACAGCGCCCGTGCGAGGCTGACGAACTCCGCCACGCTGACGGTTTCGGCGCGGCGGGTTTCGTCGATTCCCAGCGCTGCCAAAGCCTCCAGCGCGCCCGGTACGCCCTTCAGGCTCTGGCGCAGCATCTTTCGGCGCTGGCCGAAGGCGGCTTCGGTGAGGCGTTCGAGCATCCGTGCCGAGACGCCTTCGGGCATCGCCGAAGGGGTCACGTGGACAATCGCGCTCATCACCTTGGGGGGCGGGGTGAAGGCGCTGCGGTGGACTTTCATCGCCAACCTTGCCTCGGCGCGCCATTGGGCGAGCACGGCGAGGCGGCCATAGGCGTCGTCTCCGGCGGCAGCAACGATCCGGTCGGCGACTTCGCGCTGGAACATCAGCGTGAGCGAGTTCCACTGCGGCGGCCAGTTCTCTCCGCCGAGCCACTTCACGAACAGTGCGGTGCCGACATTGTAGGGCAGGTTTGACAGCACGTGGAACGGCTCTCCGTCCATCAATGCCCCGTGATCGAGCTTCAGTGCGTCGCCCTCGATCACTGTCAGCTGACCGGGAAAAGCATCGCCCAGTTCGGCGAGTGCGGGCAGGCAGCGGCGATCCATCTCGATGGCGGTAACCCGCGCACCGGCCCGCAGCAGCGCCCGCGTCAGCCCGCCGGGGCCGGGGCCAACCTCCAGCACCCTTTGGCCCGCAAGGTCGCCCGGCACCGCCGCGATGCGGGCGAGCAGTTGCTCGTCGAGCAAGAAGTTCTGTCCCAGCGCCTTGGACGCGGACAGGCCGTGGCGCTGGATGACGTCGCGGATCGGGGGAAGGCTGGGAGGGTTCACCGGGTTTCCTTATTCGTTCGCCGCGAGCGAAGTCGAGAGGCTGCGCGCAGGTGTCTCGACTTCGCTCGACACGAACGGGGTCAAGCCGCTGACCGCGTCGCCGCCATATCCGCTGCCATCACGATTGCCGCGGCCATGGCACCGGGATCGGCCAGCCCCTTGCCGGCAATATCGAACGCCGTCCCGTGATCGGGCGAGGTGCGGATGATCGGCAATCCGAGCGTGACATTCACGCCTTCGTCCACCTCCAGCGCCTTGATCGGGATCAGCGCCTGATCGTGATACATGCAAAGCGCTGCGTCATAGGTCGTTCGCGCGCGGGGCATGAACAGTGCATCGCCGGGGACGGGGCCGAATGCGCCTATCCCCTCTGCCTGCAACGCGGCGATAGCTGGGGCGATGATGCGCGCTTCCTCGTCACCGAATTGCCCGCCTTCGCCGCCATGCGGATTGAGCGCGGCAATCGCGAGGCGCGGGGAAGTAACGCCGAAATCGCGCATCAGCCCTGCCGCAACAATCCGTGCCTTGTGGACGATCAGATCGGGGGAAAGCAGCCCCGGCACTTCGGCCAGCGCGACATGAACCGTCAGCGGCACGGTGCGCAACGAAGGCCCGGCCAGCATCATCACCGCATCGCGATAGGGGCGCCCGCAAGCATCGGCGAGGAATTCGGTCTGGCCAGGATAGTCCCAGCCGATCGCCGCCAGCGCGCCCTTGGAGACAGGCGCAGTGACCAGCCCGCCTGCTGCTCCCGCCAGCGCGCACTTCACGCCCCATTGCAGCGAGGCCAGTGCCAACCGCGCGCCATCCTCTGAGGGGCGGGCTGGGTGCCACGGCCCGTCCAGCAGGGCCAGAACGGGAAGGCCCACGGCGCTTGCGAATGGCGCCTCGGCAGGGTCGGCAATCGGCACGATCGGGCAATCGATTCCGAGCTGTTCGGCAGCCCCGCGCAGCAGCTGCGGCCCGCCAACCACGAAGGCCGGTGGTGCCTTGCCCGCAGTCCGCAGCCGCGTCCATGCGCCGAGGATCACTTCCGGGCCAATACCCGCCGGATCGCCGAGTGAGATCGCGAGGGGCGCGGTCAACGAACCCGACCGCGCGCTCAGTTATATTCGATATAGGCGTCGTTGCGCAGGTCGCGCAGGTAACGCTGGGCGCGCTTGTTGATGCGCTCTTCCTCAATCGAGTTCATCACCGACTGGAAGGTGGGCGCACCCGCATCGGGCGGATCGTCGCGCCCGCACAGCATCAGCACGCGCACGCCTTCCTGCACCCCGCCGAACAGCGGTGTGGTTTGCCCGATTTGCAGGTTGAGCACGATGTTGCGCAGCTGTTCGGGCAGGTTGGCGGCCTTGATCTGGTCGTTGGACACCACCTGTGCGCCGATGGCCGAAGCCCCGGCTTCGACGTCGGCGCAGCCGCGCAGCCCCTCGATGAAGCTGCCGAACTGGCCGACCCTGGCTTCGGCCTCGGCCTCGGAAACGCCTTCGGGGAAGGCAATCGAGATCTGCTTCAGGTTCAGCAGCGCCTCGTTCGGGTCGGCCATCAGCACCTGGCGCTTGTTAATCAGGTAGATGATCGAAAAACCGCCCGGAATCTCGATCGGGCCGTTGAGCTGGCCGGGCTGCATCGTGCGGGCGACGCTGGCAAGCTGCGGCGGAAGCTGGCCAAGCCGCACCCAGCCAAGATCACCGCCCACGACTGCGGTGGTCGCTTCGGAGAACTGGCGGGCATAGGCGACGAAGCTGCCGCCCTGCTGGAGCTGTTCGATAATCGCGTTGACGTTACGCAGCACCGCCTCGCGGTTTTCGCTGGTGGCCGACAGATAGATTTCGCCGAGCCGGTATTCGTCTGTGCCCTTGGCCTCGTTCAGGCGCTTGAGCACGTCATTGACCTCTTCCGCGGAGACGTTGACGAAGGGGATGACGTTGCGACGCAGCACATTTTCCCACGCCATCTCGCCTTCGATCTGGCGCTTGAGCGCGGCGGGAGAGGAGCCGATCGACAACAGATATTCGTCCATCTTCTCCGGCTGGGCGCCGAAGTTCTGGGCGGCGAGCTGCTGGTAGGTCTGTTCGACTTCTTCGCGCGTGACCTTCATTTCCTGCGCTTCGGCGGCCTGGATCTTGAGCGTTTCGTCGATCAGGTTGCGCAGCACCTGCACACGCAGGCGCAGCAGCTCCTCCTCCGCGATCGGCGCTTCGGATGCCGCCGTGACAAGCGCCACGCGCTGGTCGATGTCGGTGCCGGTAATGACAAAGCCGTTGACCACGGCGGTGGCGGTGCGGCTGTCAGGATCGGTCTTGCCGAAGATGGTCACATCCTCGGGCAGGCCAAAGGGATTTTCGGCGGTCGGTACCGCGACGGTCTGCGCCGGAGCGGCCGCCGGCACCATCGCCAGCGCGCCCAGCGCGGCCAGCGCGATGGCGCTCCGCGATGTCATTCCGGCCTTGTTTGCAAACAGCTTCATTCTCACTCGTTCAATCCCGCCTTTGGTAAATTCTCGCGCGACCCCACACGCATCTGTGCCGCAACTGCTGTTTCGTGGCTGAATGGAAGCTGAGTCCCGTCCGTCTCGCGCCACGCCTGCTCGCTGCCGCGACAGGCCCTTACCCCGATTTGTTGGTCCTGCCAATTCGTGGCTGCCTTACCGGAAGCCGAGATTGCGCAAGGCGAAGAACAGCTGAAACGTATTGCCGCGCCTTGCATCGCCCGCGTCGATGAAATCGCGCCGCCAGGTTGCGCCGAATTCGATGCAGTCGTCCGAATAGGCGACCCCGAGGCGGGTCCGGATCGGTTCGAATCCGTCAGGCTGGAACACCGGATCTTCTTCGGCATCGGTAAGGTTGAACACGCCCGAGCCGAACACCGACCAGTTACGCCGGATCGCTATACGAGCGGCGGCGCGCAGTTCCTCGCGGTCGCGCAGGTCTTCCACCGTCTGGATGTCGCGATTGAGCCGCAGATAGCCGACTTCGACATAGTTGCGGCGCGAACCGATGGTCGCGTCGATCTCGTTGCGGCGCACCGCCAGGTTGTCCTTGTCGAGCCGGAAGCGGTGGGTGAAGCTGATAAAATCGCGATAGCGGATCTGGGTTCGTCCGACGAAATCCGATACCTTTTCCGACAGGCCTGTGCCGACCGGGAAGATCTGTTCGGAAGGATCGTCGAAGCGATAGGACTGGCCGATGGTCGTCGAGACCCGCCAGCCGGGGCGCTGCAATTCCCAGTCCACGCCCCAGGTAACGCGCGTGCCGTCTTCCACGCGATCATAACCGGGGAAGCGGTTGAGGGCGAACAGGTTCGAATCCTCAAGGTCGAAGGCGCGTGCATCCTCGTTGGGTACGGCAAGATTGCGCAGCTGCGGGCTGGCGACGATCTGCACCCGCGGTTTCAACACCTGCGTGCCGCCGAAGGCTTCGCCGACAAAGGGCCATTCGATATCGAGCGCCGCAGTGGCGACGCCGCGGCCGGTCCAGCCTTCGGTGCCGCGATAGCTCGGCGTGGCCGTGGCGAGGATGTTGTCGGTATTGTAGATGTCGCCACGCACCAGCGCGGTCAGCGTCACGACCTGACCCAGGCCCGTCAGCCGCCGCAGGTCCCATTTCGCTCCGGCAAAGGCGCGCTGCGTGTCCTGCCCGTCATTGCGCAGCAGAGCGAGGCTGTTCACCTGAAACTCGATCTCGCCGCCCAGTACCGGATCATCGACGATCTGGCGGTAATCGAGCGCGGGCAGAGCGAGCGGGATCTGCCCCTGTTCGGCATTGATCCGCAGCGTCTGGGTCGCCCAGCCAGCCAGCGAGAAATAGGATTTGTCGGTGATCCGTTCGAGATTGATGGTCGAACGCAGGCGGTCATCGCGGCTTAGATCGTATCGGCGCAGGAAGGTGCGGTCGCTCGCCAGCCGGATCGAACCCGTTAGGCTCCATTCGGGCGAGAACTGGAAGCGCCCGTTGCTCTCGATATAGCCGCGCGGCCGGTTCTGGAAACTCTGCCCGCCGGTGAAATCGGTGAGCCGGTCGCTCGCGGTAAGATAGCCGGTGACCTGATAGGCGCCCTTGTCCGTCAGGTGACGCCACTTCGCGCTCGCCATGGGTGCGACATTGGAAAAGACGTAGGCCCCCAGCGTCAGATCGCGATTATCCGCCAGACGCCAGTAATACTCGCCGCTGATTTCCAGCCCGTTGACCTGGCTGACGCGAAAATCGGGAACGAGAAAACCGGATTCGGCATTGCCGTCAGTGCGCAGCGCAAGACCCGGCAGCGGCAGGATGCGCGCGCCGAACAATTCCAGCATCGCCCCCTTGAAGCGCACCCGGGCGGCCTTCTGGTCGTAGGTCACGCGGTCGGCGGTGATCCGCCAGCTCGGGTTCTTGGCGCAGCCTTCGGCATCGGTGACGGCGCAGGCCGTGTAGGCTGCGTCGGTCAGTAGCGCGATGCCGTCTTCGCCCCGTTCGGCCGAACGTGCCGCCAGCCGCCCGCCGGCACGCAGGGCGATCAGCAGTTCGGACATGGCGCCCGCCTCGAAGGTTTCACTCAATTCGACCTGGTCGGTAAACAGCTGGTTTCCGGCCTCGTCGACCAGCCGGATATTGCCGGTGGCGATAATGGTGCCCGCGCCGCGGTCCCACGTTACCTGATCGGCACGCACCGAACGGTCGTCCGAGCGCAGGATCACATTGCCGCGCGCGGTGACGACGTCGGTCTCGTTATCGTAGCCGAGCTGTTCCGCCTCGAAATCGATCACCGGGCTGCTGGCCGGTTCGGCCTCCTCTGCCGGGGGCGGCGGTTCCTGCGCGGCCAGAACGCTAGGCGCGGCGAAAAGCGCAAAAGCGAGAACCAGACGCGACGAGAGCCCTTGCGCCGGGAAGCGCATGGCTGGGCGCGCAGGGCCGCGCGATCCGTTCTTCAAGCCTCCCGACATGGCCTTGCCTATTGCACCGCTCGCGCCTAATCGCAATCGCGTTTGCGGTGCCGCGCACACCCTTGTCGGCGAGTGCGGGCCGTGCCGTTCCAGCCGGGGCATTATGTACGCCGGCGTCTATTTCGCCTCACCTTGCGGAGAACCCATGCAGATCCATTTCACCGCCACGCCGCCCGCCGATATCCGCCTGCATGCCCGCGTGGTAAATCAGGGCGCGGCGCTTGCCGGACTTGATAATGCGCTGGTCGAAGGCGCTGCTGCTGCACGCTTTTCGGGCCGGGTGGGGCAGGTGTTCGAAGGTTTCGCCAGCGTCGAGGGCGCGGTGAAGCGGATTGCGCTGGCCGGGGCGGGCGAGCCGGGCGCAGGCGAGCGTCCGCTCAATTGCGAGCGCGCAGGCGCGGCGCTGACCGCCAAATATCTGGTTTCGGGCGAAACCGCGATGGTGCTCGATCTGTCGGACGCGGGCCTTTCGGCCGATGATGCGGCGGCGGTGCTGCTCGGCCTGCGGCTGCGCGGCTGGCGGCATGACAAGTATCGCACGCGTCTGGCTGCCGACAAGAAGCCGACCCTGACGACGGTTCACGTCACCGGCGCGCCCGAAGGCACCGAGGCCGCGTGGGAGCGCGAGGCGGCGATCGCCAAGGGGGTCGAATTCACCCGCACGCTGGTTACCGAACCGGCCAATGTCATCTACCCCGCCAGCTTCGTTGCCGCGTGCGAGGAAGCCTTTGCGGGCACGGGCGTTGGCATCACGGTGCTGGGCGAGGAAGAGATGGAAAAGCTCGGCATGGGCGCGTTGCTCGGTGTCGGGCGCGGTTCGGAACGCGAATCGAAGCTGCTCGCAATCCGCTGGAACGGCGGCGCGGCGGATGACAAGCCGACCGTGTTCGTCGGCAAGGGCGTCACTTTCGACACCGGCGGCATCTCGCTGAAGCCGCCGCCGGGCATGGAAGACATGAAGTGGGACATGGGCGGCGCAGGTGCTGTGGCCGGCGCGATGCTGGCACTGGCCAGCCGCAAGGCCAAGGCCAATGTGATCGGCGTGATGGGCCTCGTGGAGAACATGCCCGACGGCAAGGCGCAGCGTCCCGGCGACATCGTCACCACCATGAGCGGCCAGACGGTCGAGGTGCTCAATACCGATGCCGAAGGCCGGCTGGTGCTGTGCGACGCGCTGCACTGGGCGCAGGAACAGTACGAACCGGCGCGGATCGTCGATCTCGCCACGCTGACCGGCGCGATGATCATCAGCCTCGGCAACGAATATGGCGGGATGTTCGCCAATGACGATACCCTCGCCGCGCAGCTCGATGCGGCAGGCAAGACCACCGGTGACAAGCTGTGGCGGATGCCGCTGGGCAGCAATTACGACAAGCTGATCGATTCGCCCGTCGCCGACATCAAGAATGTCGGCCCGCGCGAAGCCGGATCGATCACCGCCGCGCAATTCCTCCAGCGGTTTGTGAAGAACGGCACGCCCTGGGCGCACCTCGATATCGCCGGCATGGTCTGGGCGTCCAAGCCCGGCCACAGCTGGGACAAGGGCGCCACGGGTTACGGCGTGCGCCTGCTCGACCGGTTCGTGCGGGATGTGGTGGAAGGTTGATCCGCATTTCCGGCCTCAAGTAGCGAAGCGGTAGGCCGGGCATGCCGAAAATGCGCAAGAAAAGCGACCTGCCTACCAAGACCTGCCTCGCCTGCGGGCTGCCTTTCACATGGCGCAAGAAGTGGGAGCGCGACTGGGACAATGTGAAGTATTGTTCCGATCGTTGCCGGAGGTCTAAACCCGCATCATGAAGCTGGATTTCTGGCAGGTCTCGCGCGATCCGGTAGAAAAGGTAGTAGCGCTAATCGCCCGGCGGGTTCAGGGTGAGGGCGAACGTCTGCTCGTGGTCGCTGCCGATCCCGCAAAGCGCGCCGTGATCGCGCGGGAATTGTGGCAGGCTGGACCGGAGAGCTTTCTTGCCAATGGCGAGGCCGAAGCGGCCGGGGCCGAACGCCAGCCCATCCTGCTTTCGGCCGATTGCGATCCGGCCAACGGCGCAAGCCACCTCATCATTGCGGACGGACAATTCCGCGAGACCGAAGGGTTTGCCCGGGTATTCCTGTTGTTCACGCCGGATGCGGCCCCGGCTGCTCGTGCCGCATGGCGCGCGCAGGACGGTCGATCGGACGTGACCCGCGCCTATTTCGAGCAGCAGGACGGGCGCTGGGTGAAGAAGGGATGAGGGCTTGCCGCGCGCGTTCCGATGAGGGATGTTGCAGCCGGCAAACGGGAGCGGGGAAGGCACAGATGCGCAAGACGGCTTTGATCATCGCAAGCGGCGTGGCGCTCGCGCTGGCGGCGTGCGGTTCGGAAACTTCGGGCGAATTCACCACCGAGGACGGCGAGACTGCCGAATACACCATCGATAAGAATACCGGCGAAACCTCGATGACCCTCGAAGGCGAGGACGGCACCGCCACCTTGCGTTCGGGCGCAGACGTCCCGGTGGATCTGCCCGACGGTTTCAGCCTCTATCCCGGGGCAAAGGTCATCACCAATACGGTCGTCAACCAGCCCGACGGGACGGGGACGATGGTGATGTTCGAGACCGGCGATGCCGCAGACAAGGTTATCGCCCATTTCCGCAAGGAGGCCGAGGAGGCCGGGTTCGCCATCCAGATCGATGCCAACATGAATGGCAGCCTGATGATCGGCGGTGAGCGCAAGAAGGACGGTTCGACTCTCTCGGTCACCGCCAACACCCATCAGGGCGATGCCACCACCGGCCAGCTGATCATCGGTAGCAAGAAGGGCGGCTGAGCAGGCCTGCACCGGCTTTTCCGGGGGAGGGGTAAGCGCGCGCGTGGCGGCATGATGCCGCTTCATCGCGGTGCTTGCCATTTTGCAGCGCAGCATCTACGGGGCGCGGCCAATATCCCCCTAAAAAGACGTTCACAGGAGCACTATCATGGCGGTCACCCGCACCTTTTCGATCATCAAGCCCGATGCCACCCGCCGCAACCTGACCGGCGCGGTCACCAAGATGCTGGAAGAAGCCGGCCTGCGCGTCGTCGCTTCCAAGCGCATCCATATGACCCGCGAGCAGGCCGAAGGCTTCTACGCGGTGCACAAGGAGCGTCCTTTCTTCGGTGAACTCGTCGAATTCATGATGAGCGAGCCGGTGGTGGTGCAGGTGCTCGAAGGCGAAGACGCCGTCGCCCGTAACCGCGAAGTGATGGGCGCGACCAACCCCGCCGACGCCGCGCCGGGCACGATCCGCAAGGAACTGGCCCTGTCGATCGGCGAGAACACCGTCCACGGGTCGGACAGCGAAGAAAACGCGGCGATCGAAATCGCCTTCTTCTTCAAGCCGGAAGAAATCGTCGGTTGATCCTTCAGCCCGATGGAATTGCAAAGGGCCGTCCCGCGAGGGGCGGCCCTTTTGCTTTGCGCCAACATCCGTTCGCCTCGAGCGTAGTCGAGAGGCCAGTGCGGGGTGTCTCGACTGCGCTCGACACGAACGGGTGGGTTCAATCAACTCCCGCAAACCGCGCCAGCTGTTCGCGGTGCGCATGGTGATGCCCGCCCTCGCTCGCCGCCATCATGCGCTTCATCGCGCCGAGCGCCTGCGGGGTGAGGGCAAGGCCAAGTTCGGCATAGACGCGGGCGATCGCGCTTTCCCAGTCGGTGTTGAGATCATCGAAGGAAGCGCGCGCTACAGGCCCCTGCCAGCCTTTCAGCGCAACCGCGACGCGTTCCTCGCGCAAGGCAATCTTGTGCCGCCAGCGCGCTTCGATACGCGCCAGATCGCAGCTATCCGATTGCACCGCCATTTGGTTCGCCGCGAGACTGACCGCACTTTTGAGCACTGCCGCGTGATCGCGGTGCGCCAGCACCAGCCGCGCGTCGGGGAAGAGCGAGAGGATCGTGGCCAGATCCTCGGCAAAGGCAGGCACCTTCAGCACGCGAGGCTTGTCCGCCAGCCTGCGATGGGCCGCGTCGGTCTGTAGGATGCGCTTGAATTCGCGATAGATCGGCGCGGCATCGCGTGCCTCGCTCCACGCTGAGTAGGCCGGGATGTGCCACTGCGATTCGTAGATCGAATGGTGCAGCGCCGCCGAGATCCACGCCAGCTCCTCCTCGACCTCGGTCGGGGCCATGGGGTGGATCGACTGCATCCACGGGTTGAGCAGCCCGAGCATCGCGAGTTCAACCGCGCTGGCAATGCGGTTCATGCCCCAGCGTGAAGGTACGGGGTGATAAGCGTCGCAATAGCGCGTGTGCGAATGCGCCGGGTCGGCGGCGAGCAGCTTGTGGATGCGGGTGGTGCCGCTGCGCATATGGCCGATGACGATCATCGGCGGGGCGAAGGGCGTTTCGAGCAGTTCGGGCCGGTCCTGCCACAGCGCGCCAAAGGCGAGACGGTTCTTCACCACACGCGATAACTGGCCCCAGGCCATCACTTTTCCGAGCGGGTTGAGATCGGCTTCGGTGTTCACGGCTGCGATTATCCGCGAAAGCCGTTCACGGAAATCGGCGACATCCTCGGCGCTGCGCCCGCCGTGCTCCGCGTCTTTGGCACGTGCTCCATGCGATTTGGCGGCGAACGCCCACAAGGCATCCGAATCGAGTTCCGGCGGCGGTAGCCAGCCTTTGTCCCACGCCTTTCCCAGAAAATCGCTCGCCTGCTGGGCCAGCTTGCCGCGCGCCAGCGGATTGTCACGCACAGGGGGCATCAGAATGCGTCCGCTGCGTCCATCAGCCGTGTCAGCCGCTTCGGCGCAACGCTGCGCCAGCTGCGCCGGAGCCATGCAGAGACCTCGTCCCAATCGACGCCCGGACGGTTGAGAATGATCCCGATCCAGCCGCTCGCGCCGTAATAGGCAGGTTTGAAATAGATCTCCGGCTGATGTTCGACGAGGCCCAAGAGCTCGTCCATCGAGCCGGTGCGGACGAGCAGAGCGATGTGCGGCGTGCCGTGGTGCTGATCGGTGAAATAGGCGAAGAATTTGCCCGATTTCTCCCCGCCGACGCGGAAACCCGGGCTACCGTGGCTCTCGCGTTCCTCGGTCTCGTCAAGCGCGAGGGCGCGGGCGCGCACCTGCTGGAGCAGCCATTCGGGATTGCGCCAGCGCCCGACATATTCGGCCACCGCGCGCGGATAAAGCTGGTGTTCGGCAAAGCGGACCCGCTCGGCAAGGGTTGCGGGCGTATCATCGGGTGCGATGGCCACGCGGGCCTGCGCCAGCACTTCGCCTGCATCGAGTTCGGGCGTGACCAGATGCACGCTCGCGCCCGCGTGGCTGTCCCCGGCCTCGATCGCGCGGGCGAAAGTGTCCAGCCCCTTGTATTTGGGCAGCAGCGAGGGGTGGATGTTGAGCATCCGGCCCGCCCAGCGTTCCACGAACCCGTCCGACAGGATGCGCATATAACCCGCGAGCACAATTGTTTCCGCGCCTGCGGTCTGCACCGCCGTCTCCATCGCAGCATCGTGCTCCTCGCGGGTCATGCCCTTGTGCGACAGCGCGAAGGTGGGGATGCCTTCGAGTTCGGCGAGCGCGAGACCGGGTGCCTGCGGATCATTGCTGGCGACCAGCACTACCTCGTAAGGCGCTTCTGCCATGCGGCTGGCATAGAGCAGCGCGGCCATGTTGGTGCCTATGCCTGAGATCAGAATGGCGATGCGGGCCTTTTCAGCCAAGATGCGTCGCGCTCCAGTCCGCCTTGGCCGACCATGTTTCCAGGCTGCCACGCACGGTGCAGCCCTTTTCGCCCGCTTCGATCCGGCCGACCGGGAACACAGTCTCGCCCGCCGCTTCAAGCCTTGCGGTGACGACTTCGGCCTTGTCCGGATGAACCGCCAGCACCATACCCACCCCGCAGTTGAAGGTGCGGGCCATTTCCTCCGGCTCAATATGCCCCTGCGCCTGCAGGAACGCCATCAGCCGCGGCTGGGGCCACAGGTCGGCATCGACATGAGCGTGGGCGCCTTGCGGCAGGATGCGCGGAATGTTTTCGAGCAAGCCGCCGCCGGTGATGTGGGCGAGGGCGTTGATAAATCCCTCGCGGATCAGCGGGAGCAGGCTGGCCACGTAGATGCGCGTCGGCGCGATCAGCGCGTCGATCAGCAATTGATCCTGATCGAACAGGGCGGGGCGATTCAGCTTCCAGCCCTTGTCCGCCGCAAGCCTGCGCACCAGCGAATAGCCGTTGGAGTGCACGCCCGAGGAGGCGAGGCCAAGCAGCACGTCGCCCGCGGCAACCTTGTCACCCGTCAGCTGCTCGCCGCGTTCCACCGCGCCGACGCAGAAGCCGGCGAGGTCATAATCGCCCGGCGCGTACATGCCCGGCATTTCCGCTGTCTCGCCGCCGATCAGCGCGCAACCGGCGTGTCTGCAGCCTTCCGCGATCCCCGCGATCACCCGCTCGGCAACGCCGTTTTCCAGCTTGCCGGTGGCGAAATAGTCGAGGAAGAACAGCGGTTCCGCGCCCTGCACGATTAGATCATTGACGCACATTGCGACCAGATCGATGCCGACGCTATCGTGCCTGTCATGCTCGATCGCCAGCTTAAGCTTGGTGCCGACGCCGTCATTGGCCGCGACCAGCAGCGGATCGGTGTAGCCTGCCGCCTTGGGGTCGAAAAATCCGCCGAACCCGCCCAGCTCGCTGGTCGCGCCGGGACGCGCCGTGGCCTTCGCCAGCGGGGCGATGGCTTTCACCAAGGCATTGCCCGCAGCAATCGAAACGCCGGCATCGGCATAGGTGTAGCCGGTCGCCTCTGGCGCGCCGCTTTGGTTTTTCCCCGTAGTCATGCACGCCGCTTTAGCCTTTCGCGCTTGGAATTCCACTCGCCATTGGGCAAAAGGCGCGCGATTTTCCCCGATGAGCCTGTCTCTGTCCCTTCCCCGCCGTGATGCGCCCCAATCCCGACCGCTGCTGCGGCAGCTGGGCGGCGTGGCCTTGGCGCTGGCGTTGCTTGGGGGCGGCTATGCGCTGGTGGCACAGGTCGCGGGCGATCGCGGCATCGCGCCGACTGCGGCCAGCGCGGATATCGAGGTGCGCGGAATCAGCGTCGATGTCACCGCCGACAGCGCCGAGGAAGCCCGCGCCAAGGGCTGGCGTGAGGCGCAGCGCAAGGCCTGGGACAAGATCAAGGGGCCCAAGATTTCCGACAGCCAGCTCGACGGTCTGGTTTCCGCCATCGTGATCGAGCGCGAGCGGTTGGGGCACAAGCGCTATATCGCGACGCTCGGCGTGGTGTTCGATCGCCAGCGCGCCAGCGGCTATCTCGGCGGAGCGCAACAGGCGACTCGCTCGGCGCCGATGTTGCTGATCCCGGTCGAAGTCAGCGGCGGCACCTACACCGCCTTTGAACAGCGCAATGCCTGGCAGCGCGCCTGGGCCGGATTCAATCCGGGCCGCAGCCGCATCAATTACGTGCGCCCGAGCGGGGCAGGGGGCGATTCGCTGCTGGTCAATTTCGGCCAGACCGGGCGCCACAGCCGCGCGTGGTGGCGCAGTACGCTCGATCAATACGGCGCGGGCGACGCGCTGATGGCCTTCGCGCGGATCGATCACCAGTTCCCCGGCGGGCCGGTGAACGGCACCTTCACCGCGCGCTATGGTCCGGATAGCCACCTGCTTGAAAGCTTCACGCTTGAGGCATCGGGGCCGGACGAACTGCCCGACATGCTCGCCCGCGCAGTCGAGCGTATGGACGCGATTTTCACCGGCGCGCTCGAAAGCGGCAAGCTGCGGCCCGATCCGACCTTGCGGCTCGGCGGTTCGGGCGAGGTCGATCCCGCGATCGCTCGCCTGATCGAGATTGGCCGGGCCGTGCGTGAACGGGCTGCGGCGGATGCTGCGGCAGCGGCGGCAGGCAATCTGCCGCAGACCAATGCGCAGCCGGTTGCCGGAGCCGAGACCAGCGAGGCGGCAGTGCGCAGCATCGTCGTCCAGTTCGCCACCCCCGATGCAGGTGCGTTTGATGCGACGCTCGGCGCGGTGCGTGGGACGACAGGGGTGCGCGGCGTTGGCGTCACCAGCACTGCGATCGGCGGCACGTCGGTAATGAGTGTGAGCTTTGCCGGCACGCTGGAAGAACTCGCAGCAGCGCTGGAGGCGCGCGGGCTGACGGTGCGGCGGGGATCGAACGCGCTCGCCATCAGCCGCTGACCGGGGCCGGGAGCCGCGTCGATGAGCCGCCATTCCCCTTCGCAGATCGCGCTGCCGCTGACGGCGCGCAACGCCGCCGGAGCACAGCGTATCGTCGTCGGCAATGCCAATGCGGCGGTGATCGAGGCGTTGCAGGACCCGGCGCGCTGGCCGTTCCACGTTGCCGTGCTGACCGGCCCGCCACGTTCGGGCAAGAGCCTGCTGGCGCGCTGGGCCCAGAGCCTTCCCGCAGACGGGCAGATCGAAGTGATCGACGATGCCGAGCGCGTCGACGAGACCGAACTGTTCCACCGCTGGAACGCGGTGCAGCAGGGTGGTTCGCGCGAAGGCGGGGCGCTGCTGATCGTCGCCAATGCCGATCCTGAACATGGCGGGTGGAGAATCGCCTTGCCCGATCTTGCCTCGCGCATCGGCGGTTCGCTGCAACTTGCCATCGGCGCACCCGATGATGCGATGGCGGGCGAGTTGATCCTTGCCCATGCCGAGCAGCGCGGATTGACCCTGCCCGATGGGGCGGCCGAATATCTCGTCCCGCGCACCACCCGCAGCTTTGCCGCAATCGAGTCGCTGGCGGCCACAATCGACCGCATCAGTCTTGAACGTCAGTCGCCCGCCACCATGTCGGTATGGCGCGCCGCGCTCGAAGCCCTGCACGGGCCGGAGCAGCAGCGCCTGTTCTAGCCTGCACGAGTTGCATCGCGCGGCGTTTGGTGGGAATGATATGGCCATGTTCGAGCGCCTGATCAGCTATCTGGACTCGGTCCGCGCGCGCGACCCGGCGCCGCGTTCGCGCTGGGAAATCCTGCTTTATCCGGGCGTTTGGGCGCTTGGCTTTCACCGCATCGCGCACTGGCTGTTCCAGGCGAAGCTCTATTTCCTCGCCCGTTTCGTGAACCATCTGTCGCGCCTTTTGACCGCGATCGACATTCACCCGGGCGCAACGATCGGGAAGAATTTCTTCATCGACCACGGCTTCACCGTCATCGGCGAGACCGCGGAGATCGGCGACAATGTGACGATCTACCAGTGCGTGACGCTGGGCGGCACCAATCCCACCAGCGGCAAGGGCGGCAAGCGCCACCCGACGCTGATGGACAATGTCATCATCGGTTCGGGCGCGCAGATCATCGGACCCATCGTGGTGGGAGAGCGGGCGCGGGTGGGCGCCAATGCGGTGGTAACCGATGACGTGCCCGCCGGTGCGACGATGATCGGGCTGAAGGCCCGTTCGACGCTGGTGCCGGCTGAACAATGGCTGCGAGAATTCATCCCCTACGGCACGCCCTGCGACGATCCGCCTTGCGACGATGAAGGCATGCCGCGCCGCGACTGCGTCGAAAAGCTCGAGGCCGAGCTGGCGGGCGTGAAGGCCGAACTTGCGGAAATGAAGGCGCTGCTTACCGAACGCGGCGCGCCGGTGCAGGAAGAACTGCCGTTGAAGAGCGGGACCGAAGATTGACCGGGGACAGGGTTTGAAGAACGCGGGGCAGGTTCCGGGGCTGGCCGGACAGGTTGTGGCCTTCCCGGGCCGCGCGGCAGAGCAGGTCGGGTTCGAACGGCCCGAACTCATGCGCATTCTCGATCTCTACGGCCGCATGGTCGCTGCCGGGGAGTGGCGCGATTACGCGATGAGTTTCGATCGCAACGCCGCCACTTTCGCCGCCTTCCGCCGCGCCGCCGAACGCCCGCAGGCGCGGCTGGAAAAGCGCCCGGCGCTCAGGTCCAAGCAGGGGATGTGGACGCTTTTCGGCGAACACGGACAGGTGCTCAAGCGCGGGCACGACCTCGCCAACGTCCTCGCGCCGATGGAACGGCGGCTGCTGAAGGCGGTGGATTAGGTTTCGCAAAAGCAAAGGCCCGCCCCCTTGCGGGGACGGGCCTTGCCTGATTGATGCGAACCGGATCAGCCGCGTGCGCTGCTCGGACCCGTGCCGGTGACCTTCTGCATCGCCTTGAGGATGTTGGCCGACTGCTCGCTGCCCGACTGCGGGGCGATGAGGTTGGTGAAGGCGCTGATTTCCTCCCAGCGGGCGGCGAAGCCTTCGACAGTGCGCTCGCCTTCCGGCAACCACACGGCGTCGTTCATCACCGTCCAGGCCGAGTGGTAACCGCCCGCACCCGCGCCGACGATGGCGTTGGTGGGCGCATCTTCACTGACGAGGTAAAGCGCCGCCGGCACCACGTTTTCGGGTGCGAACAGCTTGAAGGCTTCTTCGGGGAAGAGGTCTTCGGTCATGCGGGTGCCCGCGACCGGTGACAGCGTGTTGACGCGCACGTTGTACTTCGCGCCTTCGAGCGCAAGCGTCTTGGTCAGACCGGCAAGACCCAGCTTGGCTGCGCCGTAATTGGCCTGACCGAAATTGCCGAACAGACCGGTCGAGGATGCGGTCATGAGGATGCGGCCATAGCCCTGCTCGCGCATGGTTTCCCACGCCGCCTTGGTGGCGAAGGCCGAGCCGGTGAGGTGCACCTTGACGACGAATTCGAAGTCGGCGGGCTCCATCTTGGCGAAGGTCTTGTCGCGCAGAACGCCGGCGTTGTTGATGAGAACGTGCACGCCGCCCCACTTCTGCTTGGCGTCGGCGATCATCTTTTCCATCTGATCATATTCGGTCACCGAAGCGCCGTTGGCGATCGCCTCGCCGCCCATCGCCTCGATCTCGGCGACGACCTGCGCGGCCGCGTCCGAGGTGCCGGTGCCGTCCCGCGAACCGCCCAGATCATTGACGACAACCTTGGCGCCGCGGCGTGCGAGCTCCAGCGCGTAGGCCTTGCCCAGACCGCCGCCGGCGCCGGTGACGATGGCAACCTTGTCCTTGAAATCGATGCTCATGCGTGTCTCTCCTGTCTTGCGAAGGGGCGGGCATGGCTATGCTTTACGCCCGCGTAAACCCGATTGCGGGCGCTGCGTGGCACTTTCTCTCGCCCCATGCAACAGTCGAACTGACAGAGTGCGATGCCGTAGGGTCAGGTGGCGCGTTCGAGGCCGTGCAAGGCGGGAATCAGGCCCGCAAACGAATCGATCACCGCGTCCGCGCCCAGCTCGTGCGGGGGGCGGTCGCAATAGCCATAGGCCGCCGCGATCACCGGAACGCCCGCGGCTTTGGCGGCGCGCACATCATAGGTCGAATCCCCGATGAAGGCCATGCGCCCGCCGCCGGTCGCCGTGCGCGCGGCCAGAACCGGGGCGGGATGCGGCTTGGCGAGGAACTGGCCGTCTTCGCCCTTGCCCATGGAATCGCCGCCGATCACGGTTTCGAACGCGCCGATCAGATCGAGATGGGTGAGGACATTGCGGGCGAAGGCTTCGAACTTGTTGGTCACCACCGCCATCCGCACACCCTGCGCGGCGAGCTCATCCAAAGCTTCGCGCACGCCGGGATAGGGCACGGTGTGGACCGCGTTGTTCTGTTCGTAAAATGCCAGCATCGCCTTGTAGAGCCGCTTGAATTCGTCCTGCGGCAGGCCGCCCTGCGCCTCAACCGCGCGGGCGAGCATGATCTTGGCCCCGCCGCCGATCAGATCCTTGCTGGTTTCAACCGAAACCTCTTCAAAGCCGCCCAGCACCAGCGCGTGATTCACCGCCGCGCCCAGATCGCGGAAGGTATCGAGCAGGGTGCCGTCGAGGTCGAAGCCGATCGCGTCGAAGGGAATTTTGTTCATCCGCGTGCGCGTGGCGGATGCTTCTTCATTCCGCAAGCATTTGCTGGCAGATGCGGCATGACTTACAGGGGCCGACATGAACGACACGACCACTCCCTTTGCCGCCATCATCCTTGCTGCGGGCAAGGGCACCCGCATGAAGAGCGATACGCACAAGGTGCTGCACAAGATCGCCGGGCGCGCGATGCTCGAACATCTTATGGCGAGCGTCGATGAGCTGGCGCCGGAACGCCTTGCCGTCGTCGTGGGCGCGGGGCGCGAACAGATCGAGGCAGCGGTGGGCGACCGCGCGGCGACCTGCCTTCAGGAACCGCAGCTCGGCACAGGGCACGCGGTGCAGCAGGCCGAAGGCGCGCTGGCGGGTTTTGCGGGCGATGTGCTGGTGCTGTACGGCGATGTGCCCTTCGTGAAGGCCGCGACGATGCGCGCCATGCTCGAACGGCTCCACGCGCCCGACAGTCCTGCTGCCGTGGTGCTGGGCTTCGAACCCGACGATCCGCTCGCCTATGGCCGGGTGATCGCGGATGACGACGGCCGCATCATCAAGATGGTCGAATACAAGGACGCTGACGAGGGCGAGCGGGCCTGCCACCTGTGCAATTCCGGCCTTATCGCAGCCCGGGCCGAAGATCTGTTCGCGCTGCTGCGCCGGGTCGGCAATGACAATGCCCAGGGCGAATACTACCTGCCCGATATCGTCAATATCGCCATTGCCGACGGGCGCACCTGCGCGGTGATCGTGGCGACAGGTGCCGACGAGGTATCGGGGATCAATTCGCGCGCCGAACTCGCCGCTGCGGAAAGCCGCTGGCAGGCCGCCCGCCGGCTTCGGGCGATGGACGAAGGCGCAACCCTGATCGCGCCGGATACGGTGTTCTTCAGCTGGGACACGCAGGTCGGCCGCGATGTCACGATCGAACCCAATGTGTTCTTCGGACCCGGCGTGACCATTGCCGACAACGTGCTGGTGCGTGCCAATTCCCATATCGAGGGCGCGAAACTGGCGAGCGGCGTCAAGGTCGGCCCCTTCGCCCGCCTGCGTCCGGGCACGGTGATGGAGGAGGGCAGCTTCATCGGCAATTTCGTCGAGGTGAAGAACGCGGTGATGCACGCAGGCGCCAAGGCGAGCCACCTCACCTATCTGGGCGATGCCACCATCGGTGCCGGCGCGAATATCGGCGCAGGCACTATCACTTGCAATTACGACGGTTACTTCAAATACCGCACCACCATCGGCGAGCGCGCCTTCATCGGTTCGAATTCGGCGCTGGTCGCGCCCGTCACCATCGGCGCGGATGCGATCGTGGCGGCAGGTTCCACCGTCAGCCGCGACGTCGCGCCTGGCGAGCTCAGGATGGTGCGGGCCGAACAGCTGGTGAAGCCCGGCTGGGCCGACCGCTTCCATGATGCGATGAAAAAGAAGAAAGCGGCGGAAAAGAAGTGAGCAACGAGCTAGCCCCGCTCACCTGCTGGCTGTGCGAGCGCCCCTTGGGCGACATCATCCAGTGGCATCACCCCGTACCCAAGGCCAAGAAGGGCAAAGTGAAAGTGCCGGTGCACCCGATCTGCCACAAGACGATCCACGCGAATTTCACCAATAACGAGCTGGCACGGATCGGAGACAATACCGAAGTGATCCGTGCCAATCCCGCCATCGCCAAATTCGTCGCCTGGATCGCGAACAAGCCCGCCGATTTCGACGCACCGACCCGCTGAGGCGGGCTAGGCGCTCAGGCGTCCTGCATCCGCGCCGCCTCGCTGCTGCGGGCCCCTCCGCTGGCGATATAATCGGCTTCCCACTGTTCGAACTCGGTGCGGCTCAGCAGGTAGCGCTGGCGCGCCTCGTGAAAACTGATCGCCTGTTCCCGCACGGCGCGCACCACGTCATCCTTGCGCGCTTTCGACCAATGGACGCGGTGGCTCTTGGGCAGGCCGTATCGCTTGATCGCTTCGGAAATCGAAATATCCCTGGGGTACGCCATTCGTCAGCTCCTTCTCGTGCTCGTGCTGTCATCGCCCCCGATGAACACAAGTCTTGCGGAGCAGGCTTAACCAGACCCTGCGGAACAGGGTTAAATTGCCCTTTACGACCCGTCCCGTGCCGCGCGTGCGACGAGCCGAGGGCAAAGTGTCGGCTTGTTTTACAGGCAGTTGCGTTGGCCTACGGCGGCTAACGCAAAAGGGGCGGCTCCTTGCCGGAAGCCGCCCCTTGCGTGGCCATTACGATGCGAAGGTTACTCGCCCGATAAAGGTTCGGGCGCGTCCATCAGGCGCTGCATCAGGTAGATGAATTGCAGCGCCTGAAGCTTGGCGCGCTGTTCGTTGTCGACCCCGCCGGAATGGCCCCCGGTGGTGTCCTCGAAGTAGTAATAAGGCTGGCCCAGCGCCTTCAGCTTGGCCGCACCCTTGCGCGCGTGGGCGGGGTGAGTGCGGTCGTCAGCCGTGGAGGCCCAGAGGAACGGTGCGGGGTAGTCCACGCCCTCCACAATCTTCTGATAGGGCGAATATCCCTCGATCCAGGCGCGCTGTTCGGGAATGCGCGGATCGCCATATTCGCCGATCCACGATGCCCCGCGCCCGATGAGGTGATAGCGCAGCATGTCGAACAGCGGGATCTGCACGATCGCCGCGTTCAGCAAGTCTGGCCGCTGGGTGAAGAAGGTGCCCACCAAGAGCCCGCCCTGCGAGCCGCCTTGGATGCCGAGGTGCTGCGGCGAAGTGAAGCCGCGCTTCACCAGATCCTCGCCCACCGCGATGAAATCGTCCCAGGTGCGCTGCTTGTTCTCGCGGATTGCGGTCTGGTGCCACATCGGCCCGAACTCGCCCCCGCCGCGCATATTGGCGAGCACATAGGCGCCGCCCTTTTCCACCCACAGCTTGCCGGTGGAACCGAGGTATCCCGGCAGGCGCGGCACCTGAAAGCCTCCGTAGCCGGTGAGCAGGGTTGCGGTGCTGCCGTCCAGCGTCATGTCCTTGGGCTTGACGATGAAATAAGGGATCTTCGTCCCGTCCTTGCTGGTCGCCTCGTGCTGTTCGACCTCCATGCCTTCGGGGTCGAAATAGGCCGGGCTGGTCTTGAGCACGGCGGGCGCATCAGTGCCGTCCGAATAGTAAAGCGTGGTCGGTTCGAGGAAACCGCTCACCGTGTACATGATCTGGTCGGTCTCGTCCGAGGAGGCCGCAATGCTGAGCGTCGCGTTGTCGGGCAGGGGCACCTGCTTGCTGACCCACGCGCCGTTTTCAAAATTGAACTGCAGCACCTTGCCCACGACATTGTCGAGCAGCGTCACGAACAGCGCATTGCCGGTGATCGAACCGCCCTGCTTGGTCTGGCGTTCGCCCGGCGCCCACACCAGCGTCTTCTTCGCGCCGTTGGGGTTGGCCTTCCATTCCTCCAGATCGACCGCGATCAGGCTGTCGGCGGGGAAGGTTTGCCCGTCCACCGTCCAGTCCACATCGGTCGAAAACAGCAGGTGGCCGTCAACGATGCCGTAGGGCGCGGCCTTGGTCGGAATGTCCATCTTCAGCCATTCGCCGTCCTTCCAGACGTAGAACAGGCGTTCGTGAAAGCTGATCCCGCGATAGGCGGTGCGGGCGTGGATCGTGCCGGTATTGTCGCGCAGCAGGCTGGCGCCTGCCGAAACGTCGGTGGGATCGCCGCGGAAGATTTCCTCGGCATCCTCGATCGCCGTGCCGCGCTTCCAAACGCGGCTGGTGAAGGGATATTCGCTTTCGGTCAGCGTATCCTCGCCGAAGCTGCGGCTCACCAGCAGCGTGTCCTCGTCGATCCAGCTCGCGCCGCCCTGGCTCTTGCTGTCGAGTACGAAGCCGCCTTCGACGAACTGCCTGGTCGAGGTGTCGAATTCGCGCAGGATGGTGGCATCTTCGCCCCCGTCGGACAGCGCGATCAGGCACTTGGTGCGCGCGGGCGGCAGGCAGGACGAGCCCTGATAGACCCATTCCTTGCCTTCCGCCTTGGCGAGCGCGTCGATGTCGAGCACCACTTCCCATTCCGGGCTGTCGGTGCGGTAGCTTTCCAGCGTGGTGCGGCGCAGGACACCCTTGGGGTTCGCTTTGTCCTGCCAGAAATTATACAGGCCGTCGGGGCGGAAGCTGACGAAGGGGATGCGATCATTGCTGTCGAAGATCGCCAGCGCCTCGGCCTTGAGCTGGGCATAGCGCGGGTCGGCTTCGAAGGCGGCCAGCGTGCGCTCGTTCTCCTTGGCGACCCAGTCCAGAGCCTCGGGGCTGCGTGCCTCTTCCAGCCAGATGAAGGGATCCTGTTCGGGGCCGGGAACGCCGGGAACGGGGGTTTCGTTGGCGGCTGCAGCGCCGGTGGTTGCAGTGATCGTCATAGCGAGTGCCAGGGCAAGGGTTGAGACAAGTTTCAAGCGTCCTCTCCTCAAGAGCGATTTCGAGCGTACTGCCATCAGTGCGCGGCTCGGAAATCGCGCCAGAAAACAAAGAAAGCGATCTCTCGCTTTCCGAAATACCGAGCGCATTTGTGGCCGGATAGGCCCGCAAAGGGAAGGGGATACAAACAAAAAGGGCGAGCCATCGGCCCGCCCCTGTTGGTCGTTCGTCGATTGCCTGAAGGTGTCAGCCTTCGACATGCTCCGCCAAAAAGGGCGAGCCATCGGCCCGCCCCTGTTGGTCGTTCGTCGATTGCCTGAAGGTGTCAGCCTTCGACATGCTCCGCAAGCACGGTGAGGCCCTTTTCGTTGACCTCGGCAAAGCCGCCGCGCACCTGAATGACTTCAGGCGCAGCGCCCGCGCTGGCGAACACCTGCACTGCGCCGTCGCGGATCGTGCTCATGAAAGGCGCGTGGCCTTCGAGCACCCCGAATTCGCCCTCGGTGCCGGGGACGACCACCATGTGGACGTCTTCCGAACGGACGAGCTTGGCCGGGGTGACGAGTTCGAAGTGGAGGGGCATGGTGCCTTACGCCTCTTCGGCCAACTTCTTGGCCTTTTCGATCGCCTGCTCGATGCCGCCGACCATGTAGAAGGCCTGCTCGGGCAGGTGGTCATATTCGCCGTCGACCACCGCCTTGAAGCTCTTCACGGTGTCTTCGAGCTGCACGAAGCAGCCGGGGATGCCGGTGAAGACTTCCGCGACGTGGAAGGGCTGCGAGAGGAACTTCTGCAGCTTGCGCGCGCGGGCGACGATCAGCTTGTCTTCTTCCGACAGTTCATCCATCCCGAGAATGGCGATGATGTCCTGCAGGCTCTTGTACTTCTGCAGGGTTTCCTGAACGCGGCGGGCGGTTTCGTAGTGCTCGGCACCCACGACGCGCGGTTCGAGAACGCGGCTGGTCGAATCCAGCGGGTCCACCGCCGGGTAGATGCCGAGTTCCGAGATCGCGCGGCTCAACGTGGTCGTCGCATCAAGGTGCGCGAAGCTGGTGGCCGGGGCCGGGTCGGTAAGGTCGTCCGCGGGAACGTAGATCGCCTGCACCGAGGTGATCGAACCCTTGGTGGTCGAAGTAATGCGTTCCTGCAGCTTGCCCATGTCGGTCGCCAGGGTCGGCTGGTAGCCCACCGCCGAGGGGATACGGCCGAGCAGCGCCGACACTTCCGAACCCGCCTGGGTGAAGCGGAAGATGTTGTCGACGAAGAACAGCACGTCCTGGCCTTCGACGTCGCGGAAATATTCCGCCATGGTCAGGCCCGACAGCGCCACGCGGGCACGCGCGCCCGGGGGTTCGTTCATCTGACCGAACACGAGCGCCACCTTGGAGCCTTCCGAGGTCGCATTGCCATCGGCATCCTTGGCGATAACGCCAGCGTCGAGGAATTCGTGGTAGAGGTCGTTGCCTTCGCGGGTACGCTCACCCACGCCGGCGAACACCGACACGCCGCCATGACCCTTGGCGATGTTGTTGATGAGCTCCTGAATCAGCACGGTCTTGCCGACGCCCGCGCCGCCGAACAGGCCGATCTTGCCGCCCTTCGCGTAAGGCGCGAGCAGGTCGATCACCTTGATGCCGGTGACAAGGATCGCGGCTTCGGTCGACTGGTCGATGAAGGCCGGAGCTTCGGCGTGGATCGGGGCGGTGCTTTCCGCGCCGATGGGGCCGCGCTCGTCGATCGCTTCGCCGACGACGTTCATGATGCGGCCGAGCGTCTTCGGGCCGACCGGCACCGAGATCTGCGCGCCGGTGTTGATCACTTCCGCGCCGCGCACGAGGCCTTCGGTCGCATCCATGGCGATGGTGCGCACGGTGTTCTCGCCGAGGTGCTGGGCGACTTCGAGCACCAGCGTTTTGTCGCCGTTGCGGGTTTCGAGCGCGGTAAGGATTGCGGGCAGTTCGCCTTCGAACTGCACGTCGACGACAGCGCCGATGACCTGGCTGATGGTGCCGTTGGTGGTCTGGTTGAGAGCGGGGGCGGTGGCCATGATGTGTTCCTTAGCCTTCGTATTAGAGCGCTTCTGCGCCCGCGATGATTTCGATGAGTTCGGTGGTGATCGCGGCCTGGCGGCTGCGGTTGTACTGGATGGTCAGCTTCTGGATCAGCTCGCCCGCGTTGCGTGTGGCGTTGTCCATCGCGGTCATCGAGGCGCCCTGTTCGGAAGCCTCACGCTCGAGCAGCGCGCCGAACAGCTGGGTGCGCACATAGCGCGGCAACAGCTCCTCGAGGATTTCCTCCTCGCCCGGCTCGTAATCGACCACCGCATCGCTCGCCACCGCATCGGTGGGGGCGGGGACGGGGATCAGCTGGTTCACGGTCGGGTCCTGCGCCAGCGCCGACTTGAAGGTCGGGAAGATCAGGTGCGCGACATCGAACTTGCCGGCGTCGAACATGGCGATCAGTTCATCGGCGATGCTTTCCGCCTCGTCGAAGCCCGGGGTCTTGACCGTGCTGGTGTCGAAACCGCCGCCGATCAGGTTCGGGTATTCGCGCTTCAGCGGCGCGCGGCCCTTCTTGCCGACGAGGTAGAATTCGACCGTCTTGCCAGCCGCCTGCAACTCGCGCGCCTTGACCTTTGCTGCCTTGACGAGGTTCGAGTTCAAGCCGCCGCACAGCCCCTTGTCGGTGTTGACCACCACAAGCAGGTTGCGCTGGTCGCTGCCGGTGCCGGCCAGCAGGCGCGGGGCGGCATCGCCCGACACCTTGCCCGCCAGCGATGCCATCACCGCGGCAAGGCGCGTCGCATAGGGCCGCGCCGCCTCCGCCGCGCTTTGGGCACGGCGCAGCTTGGCCGCCGCGACCATCTGCTTGGCCTTGGTGATCTTCTGGGTCGACTTGACCGAGTTGATCCGGCCCTTGAGTTCCTTGAGTGAGGGCACGTCAGGGCGTCCTTACGCGAACTGCTTGCCGAAGGCTTCGAGCGCGGCCTTGGTCTTGTCCGCGACTTCGCCTTCGAACTTCTTCGAGGTGCGGATTTCGGCCAGCACGTCACCGTGTTCGCGGCGCATGAAGTCGAGCATCTGCGCTTCGTATTCGTTGACGCGGTTCACCGGAATGGCATCGAGGAAGCCGTTGGTGCCGCCGTAGATCGACACGGTCTGCTCTTCGAACGGCATCGGCGAGAACTGCTTCTGCTTCAGCAGCTCGGTCAGCCGCGCACCGCGGTTCAGCAGCTTCTGCGTGGCCGCGTCGAGGTCAGAGCCGAACTGGGCGAAAGCCGCCATTTCGCGATACTGCGCAAGGTCGAGCTTCATCGAGCCCGAAACCTTCTTCATCGCCTTGGTCTGGGCCGCACCGCCCACTCGCGACACCGACAGGCCGACGTTAATCGCCGGACGGATGCCCTGGTAGAACAGGCCGGTTTCGAGGAAGATCTGGCCGTCGGTGATCGAGATCACGTTGGTCGGAATATAGGCCGACACGTCGCCCGCCTGGGTTTCGATGATCGGCAGCGCGGTGAGCGATCCGTGGCCGTTTTCCTCGTTCATCTTCGCCGCGCGCTCGAGCAGGCGGCTGTGGAGATAGAACACGTCGCCGGGGTAAGCTTCGCGGCCCGGAGGACGACGCAGCAGCAGCGACATCTGGCGATAGGCGACGGCCTGCTTGGAAAGGTCGTCGTACACGATCACGGCGTGCATGCCGTTGTCGCGGAAGAATTCACCCATCGCACAGCCGGTGTAGGGCGCGAGGTACTGCAGCGGGGCGGGCTCCGAAGCGGTCGCGGCGACGACGATCGAATATTCCATCGCGCCGTTTTCTTCGAGCTGCTTGACGATCTGCGCGACGGTCGAACGCTTCTGGCCGACCGCGACATAGACGCAGTAGAGCTTCTTCTTCTCGTCGTCGCCCTGGTTGGCTTCCTTCTGGTTGATGAAGGTGTCGATCGCGACGGCGGTCTTGCCGGTCTGGCGGTCACCGATGATCAGTTCGCGCTGGCCGCGGCCAACGGGAACCAGCGCGTCGATCGCCTTGAGGCCGGTCTGCACGGGTTCCGACACGGATTCGCGCGGGATGATGCCCGGTGCCTTCACTTCGACGCGGCGGCGCTCGGTGCTTTCAATCGGGCCCTTGCCGTCGATCGGATTGCCCAGCGCGTCGACCACGCGGCCCAGCAGGCCCTTGCCGACGGGCACGTCGACGATGGTGCCGGTGCGCTTTACCACATCGCCTTCGCCGATTTCGGAGTCCGAACCGAAGATCACGACACCGACATTGTCGGCCTCCAGATTGAGGGCCATGCCCTGCACCCCGTTGGCGAATTCCACCATCTCGCCGGCCTGCACCTGATCGAGGCCGTGGATGCGGGCGATACCGTCACCCACCGACAGCACGGTGCCGGTTTCGCTGACTTCGGCCTCGGTGCCGAAATTGGCGATCTGGTCCTTAATGACCTTCGAGATTTCTGCGGCGCGGATTTCCATGGTTCTTCCTTTAAGCCTTCATGGCCTGGGCAAGCGAGTTGAGACGGGTGCGGATCGAGGCATCAATGCGCTGCGAGCCGATGGTAACGACGAGACCGCCAAGCAGGTCGGGATCGACCGAGGCGGACAGCATGACAGTGCGGCCTTCGCGCGCGGTCAGCTTTTTCTTGAGCGCGGTCAGCTGCGTGGCCGTCAGCGGGTGGGCGCTGGTGACCGTGGCCGACACTTCGCCGCGCTGGGCAGCGGCGATCGCCTTGAAGGCGGAAATGATCGCGGGCAGCTTTGCCAGACGGCGGTTGGCCGACAGCACGCCGAGGAAATTGGCGGTCAGCGGCGACAGCTTCAGCTTCTTGGCGACAGCGGCCATCGCACTGCCCTGGGCAGCACGCGAAAGCTCGGGGTTGGTGGTCAGCGCGACCAGATCGGCCGATTCGCCGAGCGCGGCCGAGAGCGTTTCGAGATCGCTCTCGACAGCCGTGACCTTGCCGTTCTCGCTAGCGAGATCGAACAGGGCCGAGGCGTAGCGTCCAGCCAGGCTGGCCTTGATACCGGCGGAAATATCCACGCGCGTGCAGTCCTCTTGCGAAGCTTCGATGAGTAATTGCTTGGGCCTCGGGTACAGGGCGAGCGGAGAGGCTGCCCGCAAGGCTGGCGCGCGCCTAGCAACAGATTCCCGTTCCTGCAAGCCGGTGGACGGGATTCTCTGGACACGGCGGCTCGTGCGGGACAGATTGCGCGTAACGAGGCGGCAATCGCCCGAGGGAGAGGATCGATGGAAATGACGGCGATGGCTCCGCGTTGCGGGGTCGAGATTTCGGGCGTGTCGCTTAGCCGGTGCAGCGATGCCGATATGGCGGCGATCAAGCAGGCGATCTACGAACACGGCGTGGCGGTGTTCCGCGATCAGGACTTCGTACCGGAGGATCATATCGCCTTCGCCAAACGCTGGGGCGGGATCGACCTGAATAACTACTTCCCGCTCGATCCGCGCTGGCCGGAAATCGCACTGGTGAGCAAGGCGCCCGACCAGACCACCAATATCGGCGGGGCGTGGCATACCGATCATTCCTATGATCAGATCCCGGCAATGGGATCGATTCTTGTCGCCCGCGTGCTGCCGCCGGCAGGAGGCGATACGCTGTTCGCCCACATGGGCGCAGCCTACGACGATCTGGACGACGACACCAAGGCCGCGATCGAGCATCTTGAGGCGTTCCACACCGCCGACCATGTCTACAAGGCGGATGGCCTTTATTCGCAGACCGATCAGGGCAAGAGCCTGCGCGGGCAGGATCTGAAGACCGGCGCGGTGCACCCGGTGGTGATCCGCCATCCGGTTACGGGCCGCCGGCTGCTCTATGTCAACGGTGCCTTCACGATCAATTTCGTCGGCCAGACCCGCGAGGAAAGCATGCCGCTGCTGTCAAAGCTGCTCGCCGCCGCAGTGAAGGAGGACAACCAGTGCCGCGTGGTGTGGAAGCCGGGCACGGTGGCGATCTGGGACAACCGCACAACCTGGCACAACGCGCTCAATGATTATCACGGTCACGCGCGCGAAATGCATCGCATCACGCTGAGTGGCGAGGCGCTGGCGGCCTAGGGTGCCGGTGTGGCGGAGTCTGTGCAGGCGACAGTGACACCTTTCGCGCAATCTTCCCGGCGAATGTCCTCGTAGGCGGCGAGAACGAAACTCTCCAGCCGGGTCCCGGGATCATTGGGCCGCATCGCATAGAGGCCGCGCAGATAGGCACGATCAACGGCCGTCAGTTCCTGCGGCGCTTCCAGGGGATCGAGGTCGAACAGGTTGAGAATCGAATCCGCCGGATTTTCCTCTTCGAATTCGACTGTGGGCTGTGGCTCGGCGAGCAGTCGCATCGTCGCAAAGTCCGCGATCTGATCGAGGTGAACCCCATCCAGCCGATCGACATCGAAGACAAGGACGGAAAGCACGCGTTCGAGGCTGAAAGGGATCTTGAACCGCGAGACGCCGCTGCTCGACGTCGTCGGGACTGCCTGGCCGGCGCTTGCGGAAAGGGCTTCGGCGCCGGTAATTCCTGCGCCTGCGAATGTCCCGCTCTGGAGAAGCGGCCTGCCCCGCGCATCGGCAATCCGTGACAGTGACCATCCGATCGCGACATCGCCGCGTCGCTGCGCCGCCTTGATCTTTCGATTTACGCCCGCGTTGAAAAGGCGGGGCTGCTCCTCGCGAAGTCTTTCTATCAATTGTCCGGGGCGCCTGACGATGATCACCAGTGCATTATGCTCGCAGCCGGGCTCTGCGACGTGGAAGCCGGCCGTCCGGGTGTTCTCCTCAATCCGGGCAGCGACTTGCGCGCCGAGGGTTTCACCCAAACCCGAGACCTGAAGGCATAGCGGCGCCTGAAAGCGTGTCAGAGGCCTGCTGAAAGTGCGCCCGCGCATCGCCACATCGCGCAGGGCATCGCGCAGTTCTTTTCTCTCCAGCTCCTTCTCACCCTCAACGATGATCGGATTGCCTTCACGGCCTTGCAGATCTTCGCCGATCTCGTCGACATTCTGCGCTTGCGCGGGAAGGGCGAGCAGTGCAGCAATGATTGCAATAGGGCCAAGATGGCGCCTGACGCTCACGATCCTTCCTCTGCCTCGCCAGCCTGATAGGCGGCCAGGGCGAACCCGCCGAGGCGGCTGCTCCAGGCGTTGGGCTCCATCGTGTAGAGTCCCTTGAGATAGGCCCGGTCAAGCGCGGTCAGTTCTGCCGGTGCCTTGCGCGGGCCAAGTTCGAACAGGCTGAGGATGGTGGGCACATCGTTCGATGTCGCCGCGACATCCGCACGCGGTGTGGCCAGCAGTTGGACGGTGGCATAGTCTGCCAGCTGGACGAGATGCACATCGTCCAATTTTCGCACGTCGAACATAACCACCGACAGATCCTTGGACCGGCTGAAGGGCACCTTTACCCGCGAAGGCGAGAAGGCATCGGTCTGCGGCCAAGCGAAGTTAGCATTGGCGGCGACCACCAGCCCGCCCGGCAGCGCCGCATTGCCCACCAGCGGCGCACCGCGCGAATTGCGCAGGCCGCCCAGGCTCCAGACGATTGCCGGACGGTTGGTGCGCAACTGCGGCTCGATCTGGCGAATGCTCGCCACGCTGAACATCTGCGGCTTTTCCTCGCGCAGGCGGGCGACCAGCCGTTCGGGCCGGTTGACGACGATCACCAGCGCGTTGGTCTCACAGCCGGGCTTGCCGGTTTCCAGTCCCGCGGCCAGCGCATTGGCGCGGATACGGTTGCCGACTTCACTGCCCAGAGTCTCGCCGAGCCCCGCTACATGGACGCACAGGGCGTCATGAAAACGCGGGATCGGATCGAAGGGGGATCGGCGCTGGAAGATCTCGCGCACCCCGTCCTTTACCTCGGCAGCGGTCAGCGGGCGTTCGCCGACCACCTCGATCGTGGACAGGTCTTCGGTGCGGATGTTGACGGTATCGCGCTGGGCGGAAACGGCCCCTGGCGCAAGTACCAGAGCAAGCGCAGCAAGGCCGGCACCAAGATTTGGACGAATTGCCATGACATCATCCCGTTTTATGCTTGGATTATAGGGATATAATGTCTCTTGCCAGATGAATGCCGGATTAAGGCGCGCCCCCGCTTTGACGGGCGACGCAATCAAACACCAACCTTTCGTTCGGCCGATCGGGCAGCAGCGCAACCAGCGCGGATTGCTGTTCGCCTAGCGTACGCGCAGCCTCGCTTACCTGACAGGCGGGCGGAGTGTACTTGCCGCGGGCGGCGACCACTTTCGCCATATCCGCCTGCCCCAGCAAATAACGGTCGGTGCGGAATGTGCGGGTGGCCGGATCATAAGTGTTGACCGCGACCGCAGCCTCGTCCTCCAGCACCAGCACGCGGCTCCATTCGCCGCCTGCCGAAAGGCCGTATTGCGTGCGCCCGTTGACGCAGCCATCGGCGTTCCAGTCCAGCGCGACGTCGTCGGCGCGCGCGCTGGTGACCCGGCTGCGGTCGGGCAGGAAGGAACATAGCAGCGCCCCGTCGGCGGCCTGCGAAGGCGCACCGGCAGCGCTACCGCCTGCGTCCCCGTCCTTTTCTGCCTCGGCAAGGGCAGCGGCCACGCGGTCCTCGATCTCGGCAAGGCCAGGCCGGGTGAGCCACAGCAGCCCAGCAATAATCACCGCCGCGCCCGCCGCGCCTGCCGCCAGTCCGGCGCGCTTGCTGGTGGCCGGATCGCGCCGCCACTGCACGGCGGCCGCCCCGCTGCCGACTGCAACCAGCAGCGCGATCAGGGCCAATGCCATGGCGTTCTCGCGCGCCTCGAGCACTTCCATCTGCGCCGTCAGGCGCGCCTTTTCGCGCACCTCGCCCAGCCGCGCCGCGCGTGCGGCCAGCCGCTCGCGCGCGTCGCTTTGCGCCGCTTCGAGCCGCTGGCGTTCCTCGGCATTGAGCTCGTCGATCGAACGGCAGGGCAGGGCGTTGGTTACCGGCTCGACCTTGTTGTCGCGGAGGAACGGCAGCAATTCGCGCAAGGAAACCGCAAAGTAGAATTCGGCATCCCCGCTATCCGAATCCGCGCCGAAGGAATTGACCCCGAGCACTCGTCCGCACCCGTCGAGCAGCGGGCCGCCCGAATTGCCGCGCGCGATCGGGGCGGTGTGGAGAATGGTGTCGAATTGGCGGCTGGGCCGCTCGCCCGACAGGAAACCGCGCGATTTGACCGGCGGCTGGGCGCGGAAGATGTCGTCCATCGTCAGGCCCTGTGCCAGATCGACATTCATCGGATAGCCCACCGCCCAGACTTCGCCCAAATCGCGTCCCACGCCGCCCGCCAGCGTCAGTGGTGGCAGACGCAGCGTGCCGCGGGCGATTTCGATCAGCGCCAGATCATTGCGCGGCGAAACCGCGATCACCCGCGCGAAAGTGCCGCCTTCGCCCTCGCTCGGCACCACGCCGATGCGCAGCGTATCGTCCTGCAAGGCTTCCTGAATGACATGGGCATTGGTGACGATCCGCGTCGGACTGACGGCAAAGCCGCTGCCATGGGTGACGGGCACCAGCGCGCCGTTATTGTCCCCGATCACCACCACGCGCACGACTCCGCGCGCAGCGGCGTCGATGTCGCCGGGATCGGCGGCCAGCGGGGCGGCGAGGGCAGCGATAAGCAGCGCAAGGGCGCGGAACATGAGGCGCATGGGCAGGGCTTATAACGCCTTTTGCGCGGCGCGCGAGATTGAACGCAAGACTTGGGGGGTGCGGCAGGGCTTTCGTTCTGGCAGAGTGTTTCACGTGAAACATTTGCAGAACATTACTGACGAGGAACGCTGGCAGGCCGTGCTGGCCAAGGACCGCAGCTATGACGGCGCCTTCGTCACGGGGGTGCATTCGACCGGCATCTATTGCCGCCCGTCATGCCCGGCGCGGGCCCCTTTGCGCAAGAATGTGTGCTTCTACGCGAACCCGAAAGAGGCTGAAGAGGCTGGCCTAAGATATTGTAAATGCTGCTCTCCTGATCACCAGAGCGCGGAAGAGGCCTGCGTGCTGGCCGCCATTGCCGCGATCCGCCGGAACGGCGCAATGACGCTGGAGGCGCTCGCCGATCTTACCGGTTACACCCCCACGCATTTCCAGCGGCTGTTCACCCGCAGCGTCGGCCTGTCCCCTGCCGCCTTCGCCCGCGCACTGCGCGAGGAGCGCGTGCGCGATGCGCTGAGTTCGGGGGAAAATGTGGCGAGATCGCTCGAACTTGCGGGCTATTCGGGGGCAAAACAGTTCTACGCGCAGACAAAAGGCAGGCTGGGCATGGCGGCGAGCGATTGGAGCAGGGGCGGCGCGGGCCGCGTGGTGCATTGGGCGGTGCTGGACACCTCGCTGGGGGACATGCTGGTGGCGGCGACCGACAAGGGCGTGTGCTGTCTGGCCTTCGGCGAAGGCGAGGCGGAACTGCGCGCCCGTTTCCCCAAGGCGCAGCTTGAGCCTGCGGGCGAGGATTTCCGCGATCTCTTCGCGCAGGTGCTGGCGGCGGTCGAACAGCCGGGAACGGGTTCTGCGGCAATTCCGCTCGACGTCAAAGGCACGGCCTTCCAGCAGCGGGTGTGGGAAGAATTGCGCCGCATCCCTTGTGGAGAGACGCGCAGCTATGGCGAGCTTGCCGCTGCCCTCGGCAACCCCAAGGCATCTCGCGCGGTAGGCGGGGCCAACGGGGCGAATAATGTCGCGGTGCTGATCCCCTGCCACCGCGTGATCGCCAGCGATGGCACGCTTGGCGGCTATGCCTATGGCCTTGCGATCAAGGCGGAACTGCTGCGGCGCGAGGGCGCGGACTGATCAGCCTTGCGGATCAGGTTCGCCGCCCGGCGCGAAGGGTTCGGGCGCGGGGGCCGTGTCTTCGCCCTGTGCCGGGCTCTGGCCCACACCGGTGCCGGTTCCCATATCCTCGATCAGGATCGGATCCTCGACTGTGCCATCGCCGTCGCCCGAGGGATTGAACAGGACGATGATCGCCAGCATGCCGAGCAGCGCGATCAGGGTCGGCCACAGCCATTTGCTGCGGGGGGAATTCGGGTTGGTTGCGGGTGTGACCATAATGGCCTCCTGTTCTTCAATTATGCGGCGGCGCAGGTGGCACCGCGCGCCTGTCTCTGAACGAACGGGCCGCGCCTGCGGGGCGTTCCGGTTTTTCGGTTGAAGCGAGGCACCGGCGCGATGCGGCGAGCCGGGCGAGGGCGTTTCAAGCACGCGCCGACGGGCCGCTGGTCAAAGCAAAGTTATTGATAACAAAGACGCAGGAAGAACAAGGCCTCGCCCGGAGCGGTTCAGCACACCGTCTTGCCGACACAGGATTGGACGCTGCGCTCCCTGTTCCTGATGCCACTATAATACGTCCTGTCATCATCGTCCGACGATCGTCGGTCGGCGACGTATCTCGGGCCGAAAGTCAGCCCCAATGGCCGCCCGGCATCGTCGAGTTGAAGAACCGCAGTCCGCCGCCCGCCGGATCTGGTCTTGTTCTTGTACAGGTAGATGCTGAAATTTCCGGCGACCATGGTCCTCGACAAGCGGAAGCTCCCGCCGACATAGGGCGCCAGTCGGGCCTCATCGAAGCTGTCGAGATAGATCAGACCGTCCAGCGTTGCGTCCCCGCCGCTCACCACCGCCTCTGCAAAGGCGCGCAGCAGGGGGCGGACCGATGGCAGATCGGATCTTGCCTGCGCGATCGCGGTCGGCTGCGCGCCTTCCAGCGTGCGATTGATCGCAAAGCCGATAAGCCTGCCGTCCTCGTTGAAACGCACCGCTGTCGATCGGGCGATTTCGCCCGAAGGATGATCGGCAGGGCAGCGCCAGTCGAAGATCACGAAACTGGCGGCACCCCCTCCACGCACGGTCGCAGGACAGCCCGCCAGTTTCTCGAGCTCGGCATATTCTTCCTTGCTGAGCGGCGGCAGCAGCTCTTTCTGGATGTCGCTTTGCCCTTCGAAAATGGCATTGGCGAGTTTCGCCGCCGTCACCGAATAATCGTCAGCCCAAGCGGTGCTTGCCGAAACCAGCAGCAGGAAAGCGATCACAGAACGGAACCGGTTTGGCATGTTTCCTTCCCCCCACGGTCAGACACGCAGGCGCGAGTATACATGACCGGCGTCGGGATGCGAATCGGCCGGGGGGGGAGGGCGGCCTCAATCCAGCTTTGGCGGCATTCCCGGTTCGCAGTTGGCCATTGCTTGTCTGTAGGCAGGACGTTCGCCGATGCGCTTCAGATAGGCCTTGAGGTTCGGCAAGTGGTCGATGGCCATGCCGCTCATCGCGCGGCTGGTGGTGAGCTGGAAACCCATCATGATGTCCGCCGTGGTGAGTTGGCTGCCGCCGAAATACTCCGCCTCGCCCAGCCGCTTTTCGACGATCGCCCAGCCTTTCTGCACCCGGTCGGCAACGAAGGGAGGCAACTCGCTCGCGCCCATGAACTGGGCAACCAGCGCCATCATGCCGTTGGTCATGAAGGTGGCGTTGGCCCAGTGATAGTAGAACAGGTGATCGGCGAAGTCCGGATGATCGGGGCCGGGGACAAGGGCGGTGCCGGGCGCATATTTCGCCACGATCCAGTCCATGATCGCGCCGCTTTCCCCCAGCACGAAGTCGCCATCGGTAATGACAGGCGCAATGCCCATCGGGTGCAGCGCCTTGTATTCATCAGGCGCGAGCCGATTGTCGGTGCGGCGATTATAGAGCTTGAGGTCGTAATCCAGCCCCAGCTCCTCGGCCAGCCAGACGATGCGTTCGGATTGCGACAGGCGCAGGTGGTGGATGGTCAGCATTTCTCGGCCTCTCCCGTTTCGTTTCGCGCCCATCCTTTGCGGGCGGGGATAAGAGAGTCGAGAAACTTTTCCGCGCTTGTCCGATATTCGGCCTTCTTGGCCTCGCCCATCCGGTCCCAGGTGGCGAAGATGCGGCCGATGCGGTGATTGCTCTCCAGCCTTTCGCGGTTGCGCTCCATGAAATGCCAGTAGAGCGGATTAAAGGGGCAGGCGCCGTCGCCGGTCTTCTGGCTGACCTTGTAACGGCACTTGCCGCAATAGTCGGACATCTTGTTGATGTAGTTGCCGGACGCCGCATAGGGCTTGGTCGCCAGATTCCCGCCATCGGCGTAAAGCACCATCCCGGCGACATTGGGCAGCTCCACCCATTCGAGGGCATCGGCATAGACCGCCAGATACCAGTCGGCGACGTCCTGTGGATCGATCCCTGCGATAAGGCAGAAATTGCCGAGCACCATCAGCCGCTGGATGTGGTGCGCGTGCGCGTCTTCCCGCGTGGTGCGGATGCAGTCGGCAAGGCATCGCATGTCCGTCTCGCCCGTCCAGAAGAATTCGGGCAGCGGCCGCGTTGCATTGAGCTCGTTGGCCTCGGCCAGCCCCGGCATTGCATGCCAGTAGAACCCGCGCACATATTCGCGCCAGCCGATGATCTGGCGGATAAAGCCTTCGACCGAATTCAGCGGCGCGCGGCCAGCGCGGTATTCTTCCTCGGCGCGCTGGCACAGCTCCAATGGCTCCAGCAGCCCGATATTGAGGCTGGTGGACAGCATCGAGTGGTAGAGATCGTCCTCTCCATGCACCATCGCATCCTGATAGGGGCCGAACTTGGCAAGGCGGCGCGCGAAGAAGGCATCTGCCGCCTCCAGTGCCTGTTCGCGCGTGACCGGCCAGCCGAAGGGTTCGAGATCGCCGAAGTGATCGGCAAACCGCTCACCGACGAGTGCAATCACCTCCTGTGTGATGTCGTCGGGCGCGAATTTGGGAGCGGGCGGCGCTTTCAGCCCTTCCTTGGGCGGTTCGCGGTTGTCGGCGTCGTAATTCCACTCGCCGCCTTCGGGCTTGCCGTCATCGCGCATCAGCAACCCGGTTTTCCTGCGCATCTCGCGGTAGAAATATTCCATCGTCAGATGCTTGCGACCCTCGGCCCAGTCGCGGAAGTCGGCATGGGTGGCGATGAAGCGGGTGTCGGGCAGGATGCTGACGGGGCAGGGCAGGCGGCCCTCCCATTCATCCATTGCGCGGGCCACGCGCCATTCGCCGCTTTCGGTTACGCGCAATTCTGACGGGGCGCGGCGTTCGCAGGCGCGCGCCACCTCGCCGGTGAAGCTGCCGGTATTGTCCGGATCATCCAGCGTGACGTAATCGACCGTGAAGCCTTCTGCCCGCAGTGCCTCGGCAAAATGGCGCATGGCCGCAAAGATCAAGACGATCTTCTGCTTGTGGTGCTTCACATAGGTCGCCTCATCCCACACCTCCATCATCAGGATGACGGTGTTGTCGGGGGAGAGACCATCAAGGCTGGAGAGATTGCGCGAAAGCTGGTCGCCAAGGATCGGCACGAGAACGGGAGAGGTCATGCGGGGGTTACGCAGAGCGCCCCCTTTCGGTTTCCTCAAACGAAGGAATAGGGGTCGATATCCACGCCCACTCGCACGCCGGGGGCAAATTGCACCGCGCCGATCCAGTCGCGCAAGCAAGCCTGCAGGTTGGCGCTGCGCCGCGCGTTGACGAGGAAGCGATAGCGGTAACGCCCGCGCAGCAACGCCAGCGGGGCGGGGGCGGGGCCGAGGATCTGCACATCGTCCAGACGCGGGCGCGCATCGCCCAGCCGCACCGCCGCCTCGCGCGCTTCCCGCTCGTCCTCCGAGGACAGGATGATCGCCGCCCAGCGACCGAAGGGCGGCGCGCCCGCATCGCGGCGGGCCTCCGTTTCGGCAGCGTAGAAGGCGTCGCGGTCACCATCGGCCAGCGCGGCGATGACGGGCGCATCGGGGTGGCGGGTCTGGATCAGCACCTCGCCCGGCTTGGCCCCGCGTCCCGCGCGCCCTGCGACCTGTGCGACCTGCGAATAGGTGCGCTCGGCCGCGCGCAGATCGCCGCCTTCAAGCCCCAGATCGGCATCGACCACGCCCACCAGCGTCAGTTCGGGAAAGTGGAACCCCTTGGTGACGAGCTGCGTGCCGATGATGATGTCGATCGCCTTGTTCTCGGCCTCGGCGATGAACTGCGCGGCGCGTTCGGGGGTGTTGAGCGTGTCCGAGGTGGCAACCGATATCCGCGCTTCGGGGAAGAGGTCGCGCACCTCGTCGGCGATACGTTCCACCCCCGGCCCGCAGGCGACCAGGCAGTCGCTCTCGCCGCATTCGGGGCAGGCATCGGGCACCCTCGTTTCGAACCCGCAATGGTGGCAGGCAAGCCTCGAGGACAGCCGGTGTTCGACCAGCCATGCGCTGCACGAAGGGCATTTGAACCGGTGCCCGCAATTGCGGCACAGCGTCAGCGGGGCATAGCCGCGGCGGTTAAGGAACAGCAGGCTCTGTTCGCCCTTGTCCAGCCGATCACGCAAGGCATCAACCAGCGGCCCGGCGAGCCAGCGCTGGCTGCCCGGTTTCTCCTCGGTCAGATTGATAAGGCGCACCGTGGGCAGGCTCGCCCCGCCGAAACGGCTGGGCAGGTCGAGCTTCTCGTAAATGCCCTGCGCCGCCATATGCAGGCTTTCCAGCGCGGGCGTGGCGCTGGCGAGCACGACGGGAATGGCTTCGAACCGCGCGCGCATCACCGATACGTCGCGCGCGTTGTATCGCACCCCGTCATCCTGCTTGAAACTGATCTCGTGCGCCTCGTCGACGACAATCAGGCCGAGATTGGCATAGGGCAGGAACAGCGCCGATCGCGCGCCCACAACGACCTGCGCCGATCCGTCGGCAATCGCCCGCCACGCGCGGCGCCGTTCGGTCGATTTAAGCGAGGAGTGCCACAGCACCGGCGCCGCGCCGAAGCGGGCGGCAAAGCGCGCGAGAAAATTCTCGGTCAGCGCGATTTCGGGGAGCAGGACGAGCACCTGACGGCCAAGCCTGAGCGCCTCGGCCACGGGTTCGAAATAGGTCTCGGTCTTGCCCGATCCCGTCACCCCGTCGAGCAAGAAGGGGGCGAATTTGCGCGCGGTGACCGCCGCCACCAGCCGCGCGGCGACGGCCGATTGTTCAGGCGAAAGATCGGGCGGGGCATGTCCGGGATCGGCGGGCGTATAGGGGCGATCGATGGCGACGGTGACCGGCTCGATCACCCCCTGATTGACGAGGCCGCGCAGCACCCCTTCGGAAACACCCGCGATGCCCGCCAGTTCGCGCATCGTGCCCTGTTCGCCCTCCAGCGCCTCGATCGCGGCGCGGCGCTGCGGCGTCATGCGTTCGGGGGTTCCGCCCGAAAGGCGGTATTCGGTCATCGTCGCCGGCCCGCCCAGCGCGCCGCCGCTGGCCAGCGCCATGCGCGCCACGCTGGCGAGCGGGGCGCAGTAATAGTCGGCAGTCCATTCGATCAGCCGCCGCAGCGGGGCGGGGAGCGGCGGTACAGGCAGGACTTCGAGAATCGGGCGCAGCCGCTCGAAAGCGATTTCCGCGCCCGGCAGGCGCCCTTCGTCCCAGACGATGCCCGTCACCTTGCGCGGCCCCAGCGGCGCGATCACCACGCTGCCGGCAGGCGCGTCCACCCCCTCGGGCAGCCGGTAATCCAGCGGCCCGAGCGCGGCGTTGAGAACGAGGAGGCGAACGCGGTTCATCTTGGGGTTATATGGCGACCGGCATAGGGCAGGGGCAAGCTTGGAGAGAAGCCAATGAACGGGAATGTCGCTGCCACCCCCACCCGCCGCGCCCTGCTCGCCGGCGTAGCCGGCGGCGGTGCCCTGCTGCTGTTGCCCGCCTGTGCCAGTACCGGCGGCGGCTACAGCATGGAAGAGGCGGTGCGCCGCCTGCTGCTGATCGCCGCCGACAACGCCTTCGCCCGCCTGACCGCGCCCGGCGGCTTCTGGGACGAACAGGTGGCAAGGATCGGCCTCGACCAGTTTCTCGGGAGCCGCGGCAACACGCTGTCGCGCATCCTAACCTCGCAATTGTTCAAGGACCGGCTGGAGGAACGCTTTGCCGGTTTCGCGATCGAGGCGAGCTTCCGCGCTGCGCCGGTGGTGACCGATGCCGTGCGGGTGATCGGCTTTGCCAATGCAATCGAACTGGTGCGCGGCGGGCCGAGCGCGGCGAGCACTTATCTGCGCGGCGAGATGGGCACCGCCTTGCTCGATGCGATGGTGCCCGAACTGGGCGATGCGATCCGGCTGGCCGAAGATCCGCTGGTGGGAGAGGCGCTGGGCGCGCTCACCGGCATCAGGGTCGGAGAGGTGGCATCGCGCATCGGGCGCGAGGTTGACGATGCGATCTGGGGCGAAATCGCGGCAGAGGAAGCCGCGATCCGTGCCGATCCGCGCGCGACCCGCGATCCGCTGCTGATCGGCGTGTTCGGGCTCGGCTCGCGCCTCTGACGCGTCAGAAATGCCAGGTGATCGTGGTCAGCGGCACGTGGGTGATACGGTCGGTGCGTGATCCGCGCGGAAACACCACCAGCCAGTAACCCGCCCCCAGATCAAGCTGCTTGCCGATCCGGTGAATGACGGCGGCCTGCGCGCGCCATTGTTCGGTCGATGCGCCTTGTCCGGCATTGCGGCCCTGCAACAGGCCGAACCATTCGCCGTTAAGGGTTGCGCGCCAGCCTTCGGCGATCGGCTGGGTGTAGAGAATCCGCTGGCGCAGCCGCAGCTCCATCCGGTCGGCCCCGTCGAAGAAGCGTTCTTCCAGCCGCGTGCGCGATTCGAACCGGCCTTTCACCAGAATGATCTGCTGGTGCGGGCGCAATTCGGTGAGGCCGCCGGCATCCAGCACCATCATCCCGCCGCCCGCGCGCACGCCCTCGGCAAGCTGGTGATCGACGTTGAAGCGCAGCGTCTGCTGGTCGCCCCCGCGCGCGTCCGAACGCCAGCGCTGGGATCCGTCCACCGTCAGGGTGGTGCCGTCCGCAACCTCGCCGGTGGCGAAGGTCAACAGCCAGAATTGCGTGTCTTCCTCTGCCGCAAGCGCTTTCGATGGTTGCCAAGCGGCGGCGAGGGCGGCAAGCAGCAGCGCGAATGACACGATCGGTCTGGCCATGCGTGCGCCTTTAGGCTTCCCGCGCTGCGCTGACCACTCGAAAACCTCTGGAGTGAACCCATGAAATTCTTCGCCGACACTGCCGAAATCGACGCGATCAAGGATCTCGCCGCCACGGGCCTGCTCGACGGGGTGACGACCAATCCCTCGCTGATTGCCAAGTCGGGCCGCGATTTCATGGAAGTGACCAAGGAAATCTGCGCCATCGTCGACGGGCCGGTCAGCGCCGAGGTGGTCGCGCTTGATCATGCAACGATGATGAAAGAGGCGGAAGTCCTCCGCAAGATCGCGGATAATGTCTGCATCAAGGTGCCGCTGACGGTTGACGGCCTCAAGACCTGCAAGGCGCTTACAGGCGAGGGCACGATGGTGAACGTCACGCTTTGCTTTTCGGCCAATCAGGCGCTGCTCGCGGCCAAGGCCGGGGCGACCTTTATCTCGCCTTTCGTCGGGCGGCATGACGACAACGGCTTCGACGGGATGGACCTGATCGAGGATATTCGCCTGATCTACGACAATTATGATTTCGAAACCGAAATTCTCGTCGCCAGCGTGCGCCATGTCACCCACGTGTTGCAGGCCGCCAAGATCGGCGCCGACGTCATGACTGCGCCGCCTGCGGTGATCCACGCGCTGTTCAAGCATGTGCTGACCGACAAGGGCATCGAAGGCTTCCTTGCCGACTGGGCCAAGACGGGCCAGAGCATCCTTTAAAGACGCATGGCCGACCAGTCCCCGCTCGATCTGTTCAAGCAGGCGCTCACCGGCGCGTCGCGGGCGATTGCGCGCGATCCGGAGGTCGAGGTCGCATGGAGCGCCGATGTGCCGGGCAGCGCGGGCAACCGCTTCCGCGTGCCGCTGCCGGGGCGCGATCTGCCTGCCGATCAGGTGCGCGAGGCCCGCGGTTTCGCCGATAGTTTTGCGCTGAAACTGCGGCACCACAACGCCGCGCTGCATGCGAAGTCCGCTCCGCCAGAGCCTATCGCGCGCGCCTGCTACGACGCGATCGAGCAGGTGCGGTACGAGGCGCTGGGCGCCAACCGTTTCGGCGGGATCAAGGCCAATCTCGACGCGGCGACCGAACTGCGCACTGCGGGCGACAAGATCGTGCGGGCGCAGAATTCCTCCGAGGTTCCCTTGCAGACCGCGCTTGCCCTGCTGGTGCGCGAGGCGCTGACGGGCGAGGCAGTGCCGGAGAAAGCACGCGGCGGCATCGAGCTGGTGCGCGATTTCCTCGAAGAGAAGGTCGGCGGCGATTTCGCCGGGCTGGCCGAGAAGATCGGCGATCAGGAGGAATTCCAGAAGCTCGCGCTCGACATGCTGCGCGAACTCGATCTGACGCGGCCCACCGACGCCCCCGATGAAAGCGATTCGGACGACGCCGAGGACGAGGATGGGGCCGAGGACGATCAGACCGGCGAGGATGAAAACCAGGGCGAGGGCGATCCGCAGGCCGCCGAAATGGCTGGCGACATGGCCGAAGGCGACGGTGAGGGCGCGGAAAGCTCCGACGCTCAGGCCGACAGCGAGATGTCCGAAGGCGAACCGGGCGAGGACGGCGATGCCTCCAACGCGCCCGTGCGCCCGAACCGCCCGCAGGCCGAAGTGCCGCCGAGCGTCGATTACAAGGCCTATACCACCCGCTTCGACGAAGAAGTGGCCGCGCCCGACCTGTGCGATGCGGAAGAACTGGATCGCCTGCGCGCCTATCTCGACAGCCAGCTGACGGGGCTTCAAGGGGTGGTGACGCGGCTGGCGAACCGTTTGCAGCGCCGCTTGATGGCGCAGCAGAACCGCAGCTGGGATTTCGATCAGGAAGAAGGCGTGCTCGACGCTGCGCGGCTCTCCCGCGTGATTGTCTCGCCCGGCACGGCCCTGTCCTACAAGGTCGAACGCGATGTCGAGTTCAAGGACACCATCGTCACGCTGCTGATCGACAATTCGGGCTCGATGCGCGGGCGGCCGATCAGCATTGCCGCGATCAGCGCCGACATTCTGGCGCGCACGCTTGAGCGGTGCGGGGTCAAGACCGAGATCCTCGGCTTCACCACCCGCGCCTGGAAGGGCGGACAAAGCCGCGAGACGTGGCTCGCCGATGGCAAGCCGCAGAACCCCGGCCGCCTCAACGATCTGCGCCACATAGTCTACAAGCAGGCCGACGAGCCTTGGCGCCGCGCGCGCCGCAATCTCGGCCTGATGATGCGCGAGGGGCTGCTGAAGGAGAATATCGACGGTGAGGCGCTGATCTGGGCGCATTCCCGCCTGCTCCATCGCCCCGAGGAACGCCGCATCCTGATGGTGATCTCCGACGGCGCGCCGGTGGACGATTCGACCTTGTCGGTGAACAGCGCCGGCTATCTCGAAGCGCATCTTCGCAGCGTGATCGAGTGGATCGAAAAGGCTTCGCCCGTGCAGCTGGTCGCCATCGGCATTGGCCACGATGTGACGCGGTATTACCGGCGCGCGGTGACGATCATGGATGTGGAACAGCTCGGCGGCACGATCATGGAACAGCTCGCCGAACTGTTTGAGGATGAGAAGGGCACAAAGAGAAAATGAGCAAGGCCACCACTGTTACCGAAGCCGTCACCTCCCGCCGCTCGATCCGCGCCTTTCTCGACAAGCCGGTGGATCTCGAAACGCTGACCCGCGTGATGGACACCGCGCGCTGGGCGGCCTCGGGCTGCAATTATCAGCCGTGGGAAGCAAGCATCGTCACCGGCCAGCCGCTCAAGGACTTGCAGGCGAAGATCACCACGTCCGCGCCTCAGCAGGCCGAGTACGACTGGGCCGCGCCGGGGCAGGAGGATGCCTACAAGGAACGCCTCAACGCCGTGTCGGCGGGGATGTTCGGGGCGATGGGCATTGCGCGCGATGATGGCGCGGGGCGCATGGCGGCGATGATGAAGAACGCGGTCAGCTTCGATGCGCCCGCCGTGCTGTTCGTCTATTTCCCGCGGTTGATGAAGGAAGCCCAGTGGTCGGACACCGGCATGTGGCTGCAAACCGTCGCGCTGCTGCTGCGCGAGGAAGGGCTGGATAGCTGCTTTCAGGAATACATGGCGCTCTATGCCAACGTGATCCGCGACTTCCTCGGCCTCGATCACGAACGCTACATGTTCTTCTGCGGCATGGCGATCGGCTACCGCGATCCGGATGCGCCGGTGAACAATTTCGAACGCCAGCGCGTGCCGCTCGACGAGCAGGTGAAGTTCATCGGGTTCGAGTGAGATAATTGACGGAAGGGCGTAGGCTGGCCAAAGCGCGTGCCATGACCGACGTGCCTCTCAAACTGTTCAACTCGCTCACCCGTTCGCTCGAGGTGTTCGAGCCCGTCCATCCGGGCGAGGCGCGCGTCTATACCTGCGGGCCGACGGTCTATAACTACCCCCACATCGGCAATATGCGCGCCTATGTCTTTGCCGATGTGCTGGGGCGCACGCTGAGCTGGAAGGGCTACAAGCTCACCCACGTCATCAACATCACCGATGTCGGCCACCTCACCGACGATGCCGACGCGGGCGAGGACAAGATGGAGAAGATGGCTGCGGAAAAGGCGCAGTCGATCTGGGACATCGCCGAGCATTACAAGCAGGCCTATTGGGCCGATGTGAAGGCCCTCAACATCCGCCAGCCGGCGCAGTGGACGGTCGCGACCGATTACGTCCCGCAGATGATCGAGTTTGCTAAGGGCATTGCGGACAAGCACTGCTACGAGCTTGAGAGTGGGCTCTATTTCGATGTTTCGACCGTTGCGGATTACGGCCGTTTGGCGCGTGCCAATACCGAGGAGGGCGAGGGCCGGATCGAGGCCGTCGAGGGCAAGCGCAACGCCGCCGACTTCGCGATCTGGCGCAAGACTCCGCCGGGAGAGACGCGGCAGATGGAGTGGGACAGCCCGTGGGGCAAGGGCGCGCCGGGCTGGCACCTTGAGTGTTCCGTCATGTCAGGCGAGGTGCTGGGCTTTCCCTTCGACATCCACACCGGCGGGATCGACCACCGCGAAATCCACCACCCCAACGAGATCGCGCAGAATCAGGCGCATTGCTGCACCAATGGCCTCGACGATCCGAGGAATTCCGGCGCGCGCATCTGGATGCACAACAACTTCCTCGTCGAACGATCGGGGAAGATGTCGAAGTCTTCCGGAGAGTTCCTTCGGCTGCAACTGCTGATCGACAAGGGTTACCACCCGCTCGCCTATCGCCTGATGTGCCTTCAGGCGCATTATCGCAGCGAGCTGGAGTTCAGCTGGGAAGGGCTGGGCGCCGCCCTGACACGGTTGAAGCGGATGGTGATGGCTTTCGCCAAGTGGCGCGAGAAGCTGCCCGATACGCAGATCCCCGGCGATAGCTGGGAACGCGAGCGCGTGACCCGCGATCTCGTGGCTCGGTTCGACGCGGCGATTGCCAATGATCTCAACACCGCTGAGGGGCTGACCGTGCTGGAGGAAATGCTTGCGCTGAAAAAGGTCGCGCCCGAATGCATAGTGACGGCGGCGGCGAAGATGGATTCGGTGCTGGGCCTCGGCCTGGGCAATATGGAGCGCGCCGATCTGCGCATCCGGCCCAAATCCGCGAGCATCACCGAAGCCGAAATCGAAGCCGCGCTCGCCCGCCGCAAGGAAGCCCGCGCAGCCAAGGATTTCGCCACCTCCGATGCGATCCGCGACGAACTTGCCGCGCAGGGCGTAGAGGTGATGGACGGCGACCCGCTGGGATGGGAGTGGAAGCTTTGACGATACTGGCAATCTCGGGCCTGATCCGCCCGATGCTCGAAAACCGTCTTCCCGATGGCCTCGATGTGCGCTGGTTCATGACTCATGACGAGGCGCTGGAGGCGGTGGCCGAGGCGGAAATCGGCTGGTTCGATTCCAACAACAAGGACGACATGGTCCGCTCGCTGATGGCGGCCAAGAAGCTGAAATGGCTCAATTCGATCTATGCCGGCCTCGATTTCCTGCCGATGGATGTGCTGATCGAGCGCGGCATCACCGTCACCAACGGGGCGGGGATCAATGCCATCACCATCGCCGAATATGTGGTGATGGGGATGCTCAACATCGCCAAGGGCTACCGCGAGGTGGTGCGCGCGCAGGACCGGCACGAATGGCTGCTCGACAGTCCCGGCAAGCGCGAGCTGGCCGGGTCGAAGGCGCTGCTGCTGGGCTATGGCGCGATCGGAAAACTGATCCAGCCGCGATTGGAAGCCTTCGATGTGGAGGTCAGCGTGGTGCGCCGTTCGGGCGGCGAAGGCACGCTGCGCCCCGACGAATGGCGCGCGCGGCTGGGCGAGTTCGACTGGGTGATTCTGGCCGTGCCCGCCACGCCCGAAACCGAGGGCATGATCGGCGCGGCCGAGCTGGCGGCGATGAAATCGGATGCCGTGATCGTCAACATCGCGCGCGGCAGCGTGATCGATCAGCCCGCGCTGGTGGAGGCCTTGTCGAACAAGCAGATTGGCGGGGCGTTCCTCGACGTGACAACCCCCGAACCGCTGCCCGCAGACCATCCCCTGTGGTCGCTGCCCAACGCGCATATAACGATGCACCTGTCGGGCCGCGCGCAGGACAAGATGTTCCTGCGTTCCGGCCAGCGCTTCCTTGAAAACCTCGACAAATACTTGCGCGGGGAGCCGGTCGCGCCGGTGTTCGACCCTAGGATGGGTTACTGATTCGGCCCAAAGCTTTGCGCCTTGGCGCATTTCTGCAATACTCCCGGGCAAGGCCGGTCCATCACGGAGCGGTCACACTGCCGTTCTATCTGCACGGTAGCGGATAGCGGAGACGGGCGATGCGCCCTTGTTCCGGCGGTGCAGCTTGGGGGGAAACAGCATGAGTGATCCGAAAAAGGCGTCAGACCTCTTTATCGAGTGTCTCGAGGCGGAAGGTGTCGAATATATCTTCGGCGTGCCGGGCGAGGAGAACCTCGATTTTCTCGAAAGCCTGTCGCATTCGGACAAGATCAAGCTGATCCTGACCCGTCACGAACAGGGCGCGGGTTTCATGGCGGCGACCTATGGCCGCCACACCGGCAAGACCGGTGTGTTCCTGGCAACATTGGGACCTGGGGCGACCAACATGGTGACGGCAGTGGCCTATTCGCAGCTCGGCGGGATGCCGACGCTGGCGATAACCGGGCAGAAGCCGATCAAGAAGTCGAAGCAGGGCCGGTTCCAGATCCTCGACGTGGTGGCGATGATGAGCCCGATCACCAAATACGCCCACCAGCTCGCCAGCGCCGACAACATCCCAAGCCGCGTGCGTGAGGCGATCCGGCTGGCGGAGGAGGAAAAGCCCGGCGCGGTGCATCTCGAATTCCCCGAGGATATTGCCGAGGAAAAGACCACCAGCCGCCCGCTCGCCCCTTCGCTGGCCCGCCGTCCCAGTGCCGAGGCCAAGGCCGTGCGTCAGGCTGTGGTCGCGATCGAACAGGCGAAGAAGCCGATCCTCGTCATCGGGGCGGGCGCCAATCGCAAGATGACCGGGCGGATGCTGCGGCAGTTGATCGACAAGACCGGCATACCCTTCGTCACCACCCAGATGGGCAAGGGCGTGGTCGACGAACGCCACCCGCTGTTCCTCGGCTGTGCCGCGCTGTCGGCGGGCGATTTCGTCCATCGCGCGATTCAGGACGCGGACTGCATCGTCAATATCGGCCACGACGTGATCGAAAAGCCGCCCTTCTTCATGCGCAATGACGAGGAAGGCCCGGTCGGTTCGGACAGCCCGCCGACGGTGATCCATGTCTCTACCAAGACCGCCGAGGTCGATCCGGTCTATTTCCCGCAGATCGAGGTGATCGGCGACATCGCCAACGCGATCTGGCAAATCAAGGAAGACATCGTCCCGCAGGGCAAGTGGGATTTCAAGCGGATGCTTGAATACCGCGCCGCCGAGGTCGCGCATACGCAGGGCCTTGCCGGGGACGCGCGCTTCCCGATCTTCCCGCCGCATCTGGTGCAGCAGGTACGCGGCGCGATGCCCGAAGACGGGATCATCTGTCTCGATAATGGCGTCTACAAAATCTGGTTCGCGCGCGGTTATACCGCCTATCTGCCCAACACCGTCTTGCTCGACAACGCGCTGGCGACGATGGGCGCAGGCCTGCCGAGCGCGATGATGAGCGCGATGCTTTATCCCGACCGCAAGGTCATGGCGATCTGCGGCGACGGCGGATTCATGATGAATTCGCAGGAGATGGAAACCGCCGTCCGCCTCGGCCTCAATCTCACCGTGCTGATCCTGCGCGACGATGCCTACGGGATGATTCGCTGGAAGCAGGCGAACATGGGCTTCAAGGATTTCGGCCTGACCTACGGCAACCCCGATTTCGTCGCCTATGCCGAAAGCTACGGGGCACTGGGCCACCGCGTAACCTCAAGCGAACACCTGACCGATCTTCTTGCCCAATGCCGCGACACGCCGGGCGTGCACCTGATCGATTGCCCGGTCGACTATACCGAGAACGACCAGATCCTGAACCACGACATCAAGCGGCTGTCGAAGGAGCTTTGACAGGGGATGACAATTTTGGAGTTGCCCCGATGAAACTGAAGGACACCTATCCGCTCTATCTCAACAACAAGGCGGTGCAGCCCAACACCGATCTGGAGGTAACCGACAAATATACCGGCGAGGTCGCGTTCCGTACCGCGCTCGCCACGCCTGATGTGATCGAGGAGGGGATCGCGGGCGCCGTGAGCGCCGCCGAGCCGATGGCGCGGCTGGCGTCCTACGAGAAGCAGGACGTGCTGATGCACTGCGTCAAACGCTTCCGCGAACGGTTCGACGAATTGGCCTATGCGCTATGCGTGGAGGCGGGCAAGCCGATCAAGGATGCCGAGGGCGAGGTCACCCGCCTGATCGACACCTTCCGTATCGCGGCGGAAGAGGCCGTCAGGAATTACGGCGAAGTCCAGCCGCTCGACATTTCCCCGCGCGCCAAAGGCTATCAGGGGATGTGGAAGCGCGTGCCCATCGGGCCGTGCAGCTTTATCTCGCCGTTCAATTTTCCGCTGAACCTTGCCGCGCACAAGATCGCGCCGGCGATCGCGGTCGGCTGCCCCTTCGTGATGAAGCCGGCTTCCAAGACCCCGCTCGGCGCGCTGATCATGGGCGAGGTGCTGGCCGAATGCGACGTGCTGCCCGAAGGCGCGTTCAGCATCCTGCCCGCCAGCCGCGACGGGGCGGACCTGTTTACCGTGGACGAGCGGCTGAAGCTACTCTCCTTCACCGGCTCGCCCGGGGTGGGCTGGGACCTGAAGGCCAAGGCGGGCAAGAAGAAAGTCGTGCTCGAACTGGGCGGCAATGCAGCGGTGATCATCGACAAGGACGCCGATCTGGCCGACGCGCTGGAGCGGGTGATCTTCGGGGCTTTCTACCAGTCGGGCCAGTCCTGCATCGGGGTGCAGCGCATCCTGATCCACGATGCGGTCTACGACAGCTTCAAGGCGATGCTGGTGGAGCGTGCGGGCAAGCTGATCGCGGGCGATCCCAAGGTGCGCGATACTTTCATTGGCCCGATGATCTCGAACGGTGAGGCGAAGCGGCTGAAAGGCTGGATCGACGAGGCGGTGGAGGGCGGCGCAACCCTGCTATGCGGCGGAGGCCTGTCGCGCGGCAACATGCTCGAGGCGACCCTGCTCGAAAACGTGCCGGATGATGCAAAGGCCAAGAACGAGGAAGCCTTCGGCCCGCTCGCCATCCTGCAACGTTTCGATCACTTCGACGCCGCGCTGGAGGAGGTAAACAACTCCAGATTCGGGCTTCAGGCGGGCATCTTCACCCGCGACCTGTTCCAGATGTTCGACGCCTGGGACCGGCTCGATGTCGGCGGGATCGTCATCAACGACGTGCCGAGTTACCGCGTCGACAACATGCCCTATGGCGGGGTGAAGGATTCAGGCCTGGGCCGCGAAGGCATCCGTTTCGCGATGGAGGACATGAGCGAGATCCGGAATCTGGTGATCCGAAGAAGCTCCTGATTGCGAAGCCCCCTCCGGGGCCTCGTCCTCGGTGCAGTTCCCTCCTCTTCGCTACGGGGCACCTGCGGGCGCGCGGTCGCGCTTGCGGGCCGCTGGGCGGCCCGAGGCTCTGCGCCGACGGGCCGCTTCAAGGATCACCCCTCCTCCAGCAGCAAAAGCACTGCCGTCACCTCCAGCCGCTCCATCGCGCCGAAGCGGTGATCGACTTTGGTGATGGTGGCATCGGCGACCAGCTGGCCGGGCAGGGCGAATTCGTGATCGGGCAGGCGCTCGATCAGCTCCTCGCCGCCTGCGACGGCCTCGGGCCCGCGGAACTCCAACACCACCTCGTGCCGCGTGCCGGAAAAGGTGATCGATGCCCACGCTTTCTCGTCATGCGACAGTAGCGTGCCGTGCCCCTGCGCCAGCGCGGTGAGCGCGCTGCGGACCCGGTCGGCGGTGGTGCGGCGTGCGCGGAAACCGGCGAGCGGGGCGGACTTCACCTCGAAATCATCAAGATCGGCGAAGGCGTGAGCGAATGGATCGCGCAGGGATTCGGTCAGCATCATGCGGCCTCCTTCTGTTCGGCCGCCGCGCGGTCGGCATAGCCTTGCATCCATGCGCGGGTGCGCAGTTCGGTGTCGGGGCGGGGAATGCGGCCCATGCGCAGATCGAGCACGAAGCGCGGGTCATGGGCGGCGAGCCGCCCGAACTTGGTAGCGGGCATGGCGTGTGTCCGCAGGAAGGTTTCAATGGTCCGAAGCAGCATGGTTTTGCGTCCCTGTAGGTTGCCGAGTCGAAGGTGTTGCACCGGGCGAGTCGCCCGATGTTCCTGAAATGTTTCACTTCATTTCCTAGGCTATTATCCCCTTGCGACACGTAACGCTTTCCGCTATACAACCTGCATGAAAACGAAAGCCCCCACCCTTCGCCAGTTTCAGGACCGCTTCCCCACGGAAGAAAGCTGCCTTGAGCACCTTAAGCTGGTGCGCTTCGGTGAGCGCCACGAGTGCGAGAAGTGCGGCAAGAACGCCAAGTTCTACCGCATCGCCAAGCGCCGCTCGTATGGCTGTGAGTATTGCGGGCATCAGATTTACCCGACCGCCGGAACCCCGTTCCACGCGACCCGCACTAGCCTTCGCGACTGGTTCTTCGTCATGTTCCTGTTTTGCTCGAAGCGTAACGGTGTCGCTGCCAAGGAAGTCGAGCGCCAGATCGGCGTGACTTACAAGACCGCGTGGAGAATGTGCCATGAGGTTCGCAAGTATATGGCTATCGTGGACAGTGACGAACCCATGGGCGGGCCGTTCAAGACCGTGGAAGTCGATGAAACTTTCATCGGCGGCTATGACAAGGGCGGCTTCGGCGGCAAGGGCAAGACCATCGTTCTCGGCATTCAAGAGCGTGGCGGTAACATCACCACCCGCGTGGTCGCTGATCGCAAGACCGTCTCGCTAGTCCCGCACATTCTTGAACATGTGAAAGCGCACACCGAAATTCACACAGACGAGCTGCACGGCTATCGGGAAATCGCCATGTGGAACGGCTACTGGCACAAGACCGTCAATCACTCGAAGGGCTACTATGTATGCCGCACCAGCGGCGCGACCGTGAACAGCGTTGAGGGCTTCTGGTCGCAGCTAAAGCGCGGGATCAACGGCACTCACATTCACGTCAGCGCGAAGCATCTTCCGAAGTATCTCGGCGAGTTTGAGTATCGTCACAATCGGCGTCACCGTCCTGCGTCGATGCTGACTGAGCTGCTGGTTTCTTTCCCACGCTAGGCTTCTGGCCGTGGGCCATTGCCGAAAGAAGAGCATCAAAACGGGTATTTAGGTCACTCATGTCGGGTCAAATCCTACAGCCAGTAGGGTGCCCCAAGCCATAATCTTAAACGGCTTTTCGGCCATGCCCGGGATTCCACCCTGATTAACGTGCCTACGCTGGGCAATTTCAAATCCCTGATCGGCCAAGAACTTGGCAAAGGAATTAGCCATTGCAAAGTGTTCAGGATCAGGCCCTGCGCTCAAAAACGCAATAACAGTTTGGTCGCCCGCCTGCGCTTTTAGTTTAGCTAGTGCGTCAGTCATAAATTGTTGAGTTAGTTCAAAAGGTGGCGGCGCGTGATGAATGTGCTTGTCGCCGGTGTCGATGGTGCCGTTATTGGTCCCGTTAAAGGCCACGGACCGGTCTCCAGTTGCAGACACGGCCATTATTTGCGGTTGCTCTTCGCTGGTGGGTGCAGGCTTTAGCGCAAGCCGCAGCACCCAATAGAGCAAAAACACTACGATGCCTGCGGCAGCCCAAAGACGCACTTGTTCGACAGTCATTCCGCCCACCAATTTTCTTGTCGCGTCTGGGTATAGGCTCGCGGCGATCCCTGCCACGCCAATGGCGTTAGGAACAAGAATCCCCGGCGCGGAAACGGCAACGTTGTAAATCGCTTGGCGCATATCGACGCCTTATCACCACCCCGCCAGATTCGGGAGTCCTTGACACTAAATACCGTGGCTACGTGCTCCAAGGGGATAATAGCCATTTCCTACTTGTCTAGGAAAAATCCTATGTGTAGGATAATTCCATGGTTAAGGACCCGCAAAACCCCCGTCAGAGCCTCGCCGGACCGCGCGCGCGGCTGCTCGAATTGTCGCAGGAGAAGGGGGTGAGCTTGGCCGCCCTTTCGGAATTGCTGGGACGCAATCCGACCTATCTCCAGCAATTCATTCGCAAAGGGAGCCCGCGCAAGCTGGAGGAGCAGGATCGCGCAACACTCGCCCGCTTCCTGGGTATTGGCGAGGAGGAATTGCGCGAGTCGCAGGATAATTCCTACGTAAAGCCCCCTAAGCGGCGCGACTCGGGTGATTGGGTTGACGTGCCGCGGCTCGATCTCGGCGCGGCGGCAGGGGCAGGGCGCGTGCCGGGGGATGAGGCGGGCTTCGACGCCTTCCGATTCTCGCGCCGCTGGCTCGCCGAACAGGGGCTCGAAAGCGCGCAGCTCTCCGCGATCCGGGTCGAGGGGGATTCGATGGAGCCGCTACTCAACGACGGCGACGAAATCCTCGTCGACCTTTCGCCGCGTCCGTTCCGCGACGGCATCCACGTTGTGAGGCTGGGCGAGACCCTGATGGTCAAGCGCGTCGCAAGCACGGGGGCGGGGCGGGTGGCGCTGCTTTCGCAGAACCTCGCTTACCCGCCGGTCGAGGTCGCAGCGGAGGAAGTAGCGATCATCGGCCGGGTTGTGTGGAAGGGGGGGCGCGTATAGCCCCCAGCCGTGTCAATCGAGCAAGTAAGGCATGTCGCGCGCGACAGCTTCCCTGGAATACAGTTCGGCTTCGCCAATATCGAGATAGGGCATTTGCGCTGTATGGCGAGGGATCGGTCGAGCGAAGAGATTGTGCGGAAAACGGGGCTCGCTCCCCAGCTCAGCCGTAAGCTTTTCCCGTTCCTCTTCCAAGCCGTGTTCGAGGCCAATGCCGAGCCCGATACCATGCTCGGGCCATGTCCGTTCCGCATCGAGTTCGCACAACCGGTCGATCACATGATTGATCCTCATGTGCTTGGATCGATAGGGTTCCGGCATTTGCTCAGGGGGGATCACTCCGCCAGTCAGACGGTTCTTGCCGTTGGATTGCGCCAGAAAGATCGCCAGTGCGGTTACCCGGTCCATGGTTTCCTGCTCGACGAGCCATGTGAGGAAATCTTGGCTGTCATCGCGGAACAGAAGAATGCCGAGCGCTGCACTGTGCCAGATCAGCGGGTCGCCACTCTGCTTGATCCAGGCAATGTCATCGGCGCTGTCGGGATCTAGCATTTCGGGGAGAGGGGAAGCTGCGGCCGGGGTGGGCCTTTTGTTCCAGAACATCGATTTTCTCCTTGAATAGCTTGCTAAATCCTAGCGTGAGCGCCGTTAAGATTCCGTGACTTGTCAGTCGAGCACGCCAGGCTATCCTTCCGCCCATGACCGACACCCCCGAACCCAAGCCTACACCCCCCATGCGCGCCGCGATCATTCCGGTGACGCCGCTTCAGCAGAACTGCTCGCTGATCTGGTGCACCAAAACCATGAAGGGCGCGCTGGTCGATCCCGGCGGGGATCTCGACCGGCTGAAGGAAGCCGTCGCCAAGGCGGGCGTCACGCTCGAGAAGATCCTCGTAACCCATGGGCACCTCGATCATTGCGGGCAGGCCGGGATGCTGGCCGAGGAACTGGGCCTCCCCATCGAAGGCCCGCACGAGGATGACCGCTTCTGGATCGACCAGTTAGATGATGATGGCCCCCGCTGGGGGATGGTGGCCAAGAGCTTCACGCCGACCCGCTGGCTGAAGCACGGCGACACGGTGACGGTGGGTGAACTCACGCTCGACGTGATCCATTGCCCCGGCCACACCCCCGGCCATGTGGTGTTCTTCCACGAACCCAGCCGCTTCGCGATTGTCGGCGACGTGCTGTTCCAGGGAAGCATCGGTCGCACCGACTTCCCGCGCGGCAATCATCAGGACCTGATCGATTCGATCACCCAGCGCCTCTGGCCGCTCGGCGAGGACGTGATGTTCATCCCCGGCCATGGCCCGACGAGCACCTTCGGGCGCGAGCGCAAGACCAATGCGTTTGTGAGCGATTATGCGCTCGGGTAAGTTACAATTCGCAGGGCATATTTCCTAGCCGTTCAAGCAGCTTCAGCGTCCTGCTGAACTGTCGCCCATCCGGCTCATTCCAGAATATCAGCAATTTGCCATCTTTCATCGCGTAGCTGCGCACAGCGTCGTTCCCGCGACGGTTGGGAATGCCCGATCCCACAATATGGTGTGTTAGCGAGCCATTCTCGGCATCGGTTTGATATTGTCCGAAGTACTCGATCGTATTGCGTGCCGCTTCGGCCAGCCCATCTACGTCCTGTCGACCTTTTATGGGCGCAGAATCGGGGTCAAGCATGACCTGAACGCTCAAAAATCCCTCAGGCGTATAGATGAAACGTCCCCTAGCGCCCGAGCGATCAGGCTGCATTGGATTGCCTTCGCTGTCGAGATCAGACCATTTGACGACTTCCCAAACTCCGAAAAGACAAGGATCGTTCGGCTCCGACCGCGCCTGCGCGGCCAGCAGGGCAGTGGAAAGCACAACGGCAATCGCGCTCACCTTACATCACCCCCATCACCACCAGCACCGCGACGACCGCCAGACCCAGCTGCACTAGCATCGTCACCAGCGTGCCGATCATCCGGCCGACCTTGAGCTTGCCACCGTCCATGCCGAAGCCGTGCGCCACGCGGCCGATGAAATAGACTGCGGCGACGTAGGCCAGCCACCAGCTGCCCGCACCCGCCAGCTCGATCGCGGCGATCAGCACCAGCACGAAAGCGGTGTTCTCGACAAAGTTCAGCTGCGCGCGCATCCGCCGCTGCAAGCTCTCGCTACCGCCGTCGCCGACACTGATCTGCAGCGCGGTGCGCAGCGCGCCAATGCGGATGCCCAGCCAGATGTTGAGCACGGCGGCAGCCGCCGCAGCGGCGAGCGTTACGGGAAGCACGGTCATGTTGAAGATCCCCTCTTTGATATGCCGCCATTGCTAGGACTGCCTCGCGCGGGTTGCAACGTGCGAATTTTCCGCTATAGCGCGCGCCTTCCCGCCGCTGCTGGCCAAGGAAACCGCGTACTTGCTAGTGCTTGTGCGTCGGCGTTCCTTGCCGTAAGGGCGGCCTTCGAGAATCACGGCGTCCAAAGCTTCAAGCCGGTGGCGCGAACGCAAAGTTATTTGAGGAATTGGTGCCGCCATGGCTGTCCCCAAGAGAAAAGTATCGCCTTCCCGTCGCGGCATGCGTCGCTCGCATGATGCGCTGAAGGTCGAAGCATTCCACGAATGCCCGAACTGCGGTGAGCTGAAGCGCCCGCACAACATCTGCGGCCACTGCGGCCACTACAACGGGCGTCAGGTTGTCGCCGTCGGCTGATTGCCGCTGGCGTTCACGATAGACCGGAGAGAAACACCATGACCTTGCCGCGTATCGCCGTTGACGCGATGGGCGGGGATGAAGGCGTGCGCGTGATGGTCGAAGGCGCGGCGCTCGCCCGTCGCCGGCACGAGGAATTCAAGTTCCTCCTGGTTGGTGATGAAAAGCGCATCGCCGCCGCGCTCGACAATCATCCGGGCATGCGCGGTGCCTCCGAAATCCTGCATTGCGACGATGTTGTGGGCGGCGACGAATTGCCGAGCCGCGCCATGCGTCGTGCCAAGACCACCAGCATGGGCCTTGCGGTCAATGCGGTGAAGACCGGCGAGGCCGGTGCCGCAGTCAGCGCGGGCAATACCGGCGCGCTGATGGCGATGAGCAAGATTGCGCTGCGCACCCTGCCGGGGATCGACCGGCCCGCGCTCGCCGCGATCATGCCGACATTGCAGGCGCATGACGTGGTGATGCTCGACCTAGGCGCCAACACCGAAGCCGACGCACGCAACCTGGTGCAGTTTGCGGTGATGGGCGCGGCCTATTCGCGCATCGTCAACGGATTCGAGCGCCCGGTGGTCCGGCTGCTCAATATCGGCACCGAAGAGATCAAGGGCACCGAGGAACTGCGCGGTGCGGCTGCGATGCTCACTGCCGCTTCGGCGGGAGGCGGGCTGGCGCTGGACTTCGACGGCTTCGTGGAAAGCGACAAAATCAATCGCGGCGAGACCCACGTTGTCGTTACCGACGGATTTTCGGGCAATATCGCGCTGAAGGCGATCGAAGGCTCGGCGCGCTTCGTTACCGACCTGCTGCGTCAGGCCTTCACCTCCTCGCTGCGCTCGAAGATCGGCTTTCTGGTCTCGCGCCCTGCGACCGAGCTGCTCAAGCACCATCTCGATCCGAATAATCACAACGGCGCGGTGTTTCTCGGCCTCAACGGCGTGGTGGTGAAAAGCCACGGCAGCGCCAACGCCAAGGGCGTTGCCAATGCGGTAGCCGTCGCTGCCCGGTTGCTCGAAAACAAGCTGACCGAACGGATCGCGCACGACCTTGCCGAGCTCGGACAGGATGCGCTCGGACGCAACGGCAAGGGCCGCGCTTCGGGCGACGGTGAGGTTGCCCTGTGAAACCTGGGGGCGTGGCCGGATCGCGATTGATTGGCACCGGGTCGGCGCTTCCTGCAAAGGTCGTCACCAATGCCGAACTGGCGGAGCGCGTGGATACCTCGGACGAATGGATCGTCGAGCGTACCGGTATCCGTCAGCGTTACATCGCGGGTGAGGGTGAAACGACCGCCACGCTGGCCACCGCTGCGGCGCGCGCGGCGCTGGAAGACGCGGGCGTCGATGCTGCCAGTATCGATTTGATCGTGCTGGCCACGGCCACGCCGGACAACACCTTCCCCGCCACCGCCACCAAGGTGCAGGCCGCACTGGGCTGCACGGGCGGGATCGCCTTCGATGTCGCGGCGGTCTGTTCCGGTTTTCTCTACGCGCTCGCCACTGCCGACTCGCTGCTGCGCACCGGCATGGCCAAGCGCGCGCTGGTGATCGGTGCAGAGACTTTCAGCCGGATTCTCGACTGGGAAGACCGGACGACTTGCGTGCTGTTCGGCGACGGGGCCGGTGCCGTCGTGCTCGAAGCGCCTTCGGGCGAACCACAGGGCGCAAACGCCCCCGGTATCCTCGGCACGCGTCTCCATGCGGACGGATCATGTCATGATCTGCTTTATGTCGATGGCGGGCCGTCGAGCACGCAGACTGTCGGCCATGTGCGCATGAAGGGCCGCGAGGTGTTTCGCCATGCGGTCGTGAACCTGTCCGACGTTCTCAAGGAAGTGCTTGAGGTAACGGGCGTTTCTGCCGACCAGATTGACTGGGTCGTGCCGCACCAGGCCAATGCCCGGATCCTCGATGCGACGGCAAAGAAGCTTGGGGTCGCGCCGGAAAAGGTCATCGTCACGGTTCAGGACCATGCCAATACCTCGGCCGCTTCGGTGCCGCTGGCGCTCGATACCGCGCGCAAGGACGGGCGAATCAAACAGGGCGATCTGGTCATGCTCGAAGCGATGGGCGGCGGTTTCACCTGGGGGGCGAGCCTGATCCGTCTGTGATCTGTGCCCTGCGGCGCGAAGGCATCAGCTAACACAAATGCTGAAAACTCAACATTCATCGCAGCATCGCGTTGCAAAATCGCCGGAAAATAGTAAGTTGAAGTTCTTCGGATGGGTCGCGCCAACGAAGGAGAAAACGCATGATGCGTTCGGTAGGCACTTTGACCCGCGCTGATCTCGCGGAAACAATCAACCGCAAGATGGGTTTCAGCCGTGCGGAATCGCTCGAAATGGTCGAGGCGATCCTCGGCAAAATGAGCGATGCGCTTGCACGCGGCGAAAACGTCAAGATTTCCGGCTTCGGCAGCTTCGTGCTGCGTGACAAGAACGAGCGGATCGGCCGCAACCCCAAGACCGGGGTGGAAGTGCCGATTACCCCGCGCCGGGTGATGACGTTCCGTTCGAGCCAGTTGCTCAAGGAACGCATCGCCAAGGGGTGAGGAACAAGGGGTGAGAGCCAATGGCCGAATTCGGTGACGGGAAAGACGAGGGCGCGTTGCGCACCATCGGCGAAGTCAGCGAGGCGCTTGGCATCAAGCCCCACGTCCTGCGTTACTGGGAACAGCAATTCCCCCTGCTCAAGCCGCTGAAGCGCAGCGGTGGGCGCCGCTATTACCGGCCGGCCGACGTCGCGATGGTCGAGGCGATCGACCGGCTGGTGAACCGCGAGGGCTATACCCTCAAAGGGGCAGAGGCAGTCTTGCGTACGGGTGGAAAACCGGCAGGCGAACCTGCCGTGCATGCCCGCAGCGAGGACGCTACCCCGGGGGTGCGACTGATGGTGACCGAGGGGCCGGACGTGGCCGAAATCGTCGCCGGGCTGAAAGCCGTCCGTACCAGACTGGCGTCGGCGCTCGACGCGTAAGTCCCTATTCTGCCGCCATCAGAGCAGCTTCGCCCAGATCGACGCTGACCAGGCGCGACACGCCCTTTTCCGCCATCGTCACCCCGAACAGGCGGTGCATCCGGCTCATCGTCACTGCGTTGTGGGTGACGATCAGATATCGCGTGGTGGTGGTACGCACCATCGAATCGAGCAGGTCGCAGAAGCGTTCCACATTCGCATCGTCCAATGGCGCGTCGACTTCGTCGAGCACGCAGATCGGTGCGGGGTTGGTCAGGAACAGGGCGAAGATCAGCGCGGTCGCCGTCAAGGCCTGCTCGCCGCCCGATAGCAGCGAAAGCGATTGCAGCCGCTTGCCCGGCGGCTGGGCGTAGATTTCCAGCCCCGCTTCCAGCGGATCGTCGCTGTCGACCAGCGCAAGATGTGCCTGCCCGCCCTCGAACAGGCGGGTGAACAGCACGCGGAAATGGCTGTCCACTTCCTCGAAGGCGGCGCGCAGGCGTTCGCGCCCTTCGCGGTTGAGGCTGCCGATCGAACCGCGCAGGCGTGCGATGGCTTCGGCGAGTTCGGCCTGTTCGCTGGCGTTGTTGCCGTGTTCGGCTTCGATCCGGGCGAGTTCGTCAGCCGCCACAAGGTTCACCGGCCCGATCCGTTCGCGCGATGCGGTGAGGCGTTCGAGTTCTTCCGATTCGCTGCTGGCAGGGGCGATATCATCCTCGGTGAAACCGAACCGTTTGCCCAGCAGCGGGGGCGGGCACTGAAAGCGCTCGCCCGAAATGCGCGCCAGTTCGGTGCGGCGTGATTCCTCGTTTTCTGCCCGCGCGGCTAGGCTGGCGCGGCCTTCGCGCGCCTGCGCCAGCGTTTCGGTGCGCTGTGCCAGTTCGGCATCGGCGGCGCGTTGGCGGGTATCGGCCTCACGCATGGCGGCTTCGGCAGCGGCGAGCTCCTCGCCAAGGCGCGTGCGCGTCGCCTCGCCTGCCTCGATCTCGGCGGTCAGCGCGGCGGGCTTGGCGGCATGGACGGCGCGCTCTTCCTCGATTTCCGACAGGCGACGGCCAGCCTCGGCCATGCGCCGTTCGGCATCGCTTGACCGCGCTTTCCACCCCGCCTGTTCGGCCTGCTGCGCCGCCAGCCGCTCGCGCGCAACGGCCAGCGCCTGATCCTGCGCGGCCAGTTCGGCCAGTGCAGCCTGAACCGCGCTGCGGGCGGCTTCGTTCTTTGCCTGTGCCGCCTCCAGCGCGGCGCGTTCGGCATCGCGCGCGGGCAGGCGCTGGCGTTGTTCCTCGGCGGCGGCGAGTTCCTCGCGCGCGGCGGCAAGCTGGGTCTCCAGATCGCCCGCGCTGGCCGCGAGTTCCGCCAGCCGCGCGGCAAGCCGTTCCTTCGCCGCCTCGGCCTGATCGAGCCGCCGCAGGGCCTGCCGTTCGGCTTCGATCGCACCGGCGATGGCGCGCTCCTGCGCGATCAACCCGGTTTGCAACGCGCTCAGCTCCTCGCGCACCCTCTTGTCCTCGGCCTCTGCCGCAGAAACCGCTTCGCGCAGGGGGGGTAGCGCGGCATCCAGCTCGGCAAAGCGGTTGGCGGCTTCGAGTTGTGCCGCTTCCGCCGCGCCTTCGCCGCGCGCGATGAAGCCGTCCCACCGCCGCAGATGTCCGGTGCGGGTGACCAGCCATTCACCGGGCGACAGCTCCCGCGAGTCATCCGTATCGACACAATGCACCAGTGCGAGGCGGGCGCGCAGTTCTTCTGGGCAATCGGACAAGTGGGCAAGCAGGCTGTCGGCCACCGGTGCAGGCGCACCGGCCCCCGTCCAGAAACGCCCGTCCTGCGCCGCGCCCGGCGCGCCGAGCGGTGATTTGCCGTCCCGCCCCAGCACCGCCGCCACCGCGCGTTCGTATCCCGGAGCGACTTTCACCCGGTCGAGTGCGGCCGGAAGACCCTGCCGCCCGGCTTCGCGCTTGGCCCGGGCATCGCGATCACGGGACAGAGCGGCGTGTTCGCGTTCGATCCCGGCCAGTTCGGCCTTCGCCGTCGCGAGCCGAGATGATGCCTCGTCGCGTTCGCTCTGCAATTCGCCCTTGCGCGTCTGATCTGCGGCGAGTTTCTCGCGCAGCGTCGCAAGTTCTGCGGCGGCCTCTTCGGCCTCGGCCCGCGCGGCGTCCACATCGGCTTGCGGATCGCCGCTTTCGGCAAGTTCGGTGCGGGTGCGGGCGAGCCGCGCCATTTCCGCCTCAACCCGCGCGAGCCGCGCTTCGGCCTGTTCGACGGCGGCTTCGGCCACGCGCCATTCGGCTTCGACTCCGGCGTGATCGGCGGTCGCCTTGGCCAGCGCGAGTTCGGCGGTGCGGCTGGCGCGTTCGCTGTTCTCTGCACGGTTGGCCAGCGCGGGGCGGGCGGCCTCCGCATCGGTCACAGCCTTGCGGCTGGCTGCGACCTCGGTATCGAGCCGCGCCAGCGCCTCGACCGCGCTGCTGGTCAGCCGGTCGGCATCGGCGCGATCCTCCTCCAGGCGGGTCTGCTGGCGGGTGAGATCGGCCAGTCGGGTTTCGGCAGCTTCGAGCTTTTCGGCTAGCGCGGCCATGCGGTGGCCATGGGCGCTGGCATCGTCGCGCCGGTCGGCCAGTTCGTCGCGCGCTTCGGCCAATGCCTGCGCGGCGGTGGCCTGTTCTTTCTGCGCTTCGGCAACGGCGGCCTGCGCTGTGGCAACGGCGGCATTGGCGCTTTCCGCTGCCGCGCGCGCTTCCTTGGCCGCGGCGGCCGCTTCGCGCCAGCGCGCGAACAACAGCCGTGCCTCGGCCGCCTGAATTTTCTGGGTCAGTTCAGTGTAGCGTTCGGCCTGCTTGGCCTGCCGTTTCAGCGAGGAAATCTGCGCGTCCAGCCCGGCCATCAGATCTTCGAGCCGGGCAAGGTTCGCCTCGGCCCCGCGCAGCTTGCTTTCGGCGTCCTTGCGGCGGACGTGCAGCCCGGCGATCCCTGCGGCCTCTTCCAGCATCGCGCGGCGTTCGGCCGGCTTTGCGGCGATCACCTGTGCGATTTTGCCCTGACTGACGAGTGCAGGCGAATGTGCGCCGGTCGCTGCGTCGGCGAAGGTCAGCGCCACATCCTTGGCCCGGACGTCGCGCCCGTTGACACGGTAGGCGCTGCCCGCGCCGCGTTCGATCCGGCGGGTGACGACCAGTTCCTCGTCCCGGTCATCGCTGGCGTGGAGCACCACTTCGGCAAAGTCGCGCGGGGGGCGGGTGGAGGTGCCCGCGAAGATCACGTCCTCCATGCCCCCCGAACGCAGCGACTTGGCCGAGGTTTCCCCCATGACCCAGCGGATCGCTTCGAGCAGGTTGGATTTGCCGCAGCCATTGGGGCCGACGACCCCGGTCAGCCCCGGCTCAATGCGCAGTTCCGCCGGCTCGACGAAGCTCTTGAAACCGCTGAGCTTGAGCCGGTGGATCTGCATCGGGCCGGTGCCTCGCCCCCGCTGCCCGTCAGCGCGCGCCGGCGCGCTGGAGCAGCGGTTCGAGCGTTTCCCAGGTGTTCACGTCGAGCTTCTTGCCGTTGAGCACGAAGGTCGGCGTGCCGGTGATGTCGAACTTGCGCGTTTCGGCCTCGGTATTCTTGATCAGGGCGTCCATCCTCGCCGGATCGCTTAGGCAGGTGCGGGCCTGATCCGCACTAAGTCCGCGTGCGGCGAAGAAATCGGTGAGGCCGGTCACCTCGGCGATTTTGGCGAAGCGCTGGTCAGCCGGAAGGCCGTCTGCCGCCTGCACCGCCTGCGGATTGCTTTGCAGCCCGGTGAAGACCTCTTGCAGGTTGCGCCACACCTCGTCCGAAAGCGGCTGCATCTGCTCCTTCGCGCCGCACTGGGTCATGGCCGCGATCACCACGTCATAGGGGTTGAGGAACACCTCGCGCAGTTCGAAGCTGACGACGCCGCTGGCCACATACTTGTCCTTGAGCGGCTGTTTGCCGGTCATCGAGAAAGTGGCGCAGTGCCCACAGGTGTGAGAAGCGAATTCAACCAGCTTGAGCGGCGCGTCGGGATTACCGATCATGTAGCCGCCTTCGGGCGTCACAGTGACGGTTTCGCCCCAGCTGGTGCCGGCCGGCGCTGCGACCGCGGGCAGCGGCTCGCTGTTGGTCACGCCGTCGGGCCCCGCCTCGTCGCCGCAGGCGGCCAGCGCCAGCGGGGCGGCGGCAAGAAGACTGATCGCGAACAGGCGGGTGCGTTTCATCGGGCAGAGATCCTTGGATTAAGGGAAGGGAAGATAGCCTCGCCCGCGCCGTTGCAGCAAGAGCGGGCGATGATCCTGTGAACAAATGCCTTAGTCGGAGGTCGAAAGACCTTTCGAGGGTGCGGGGGCGAAGTGTGCCGACAGCACGGGGTAGAGCGCATCCCAGTTGTGAACCTGATTCAGCAGCTTGCCGTCAAGCGCGAAGCTCGGGGTGCCCTGGATATCGAAATCGAGCCGGTCGGCGGTGCCATTGTCGATCAGCTTCTGGGCGGCCGCATCGTCCATGATGCAGGCATTCACCTCCGCCGCGGACTGGCCGCGCTTTATCAGCATGTCGGCCAGGCCCAGTGCGCTGGCGGCGTTCATGCGCGAGGCCTTGTCCGCACGTGCCCAGATCGCCTGCTGGCTTTGCGGTGCGCTAGTGAACTTGGCGAGCCATTTGTCCTGCGCATACATGAAGGCACGGTGGCGGTCCTTGAAACCGGCCGGATCGCCGCACTGGGCGAGCAGCGAGACCGTGAGATCGAGCGCGTTGCGGAGCACCGGACGCACTTCCACCGCCATCTTGCCCGGCATAAGCAGCGTCAGGTCAAGCGCGGGTTCGCCCTGCACCGCGAAATGGGCGCAATGACCGCAGGTATAGCTGACGAATTCGATCAGGCGGGTATCCGCGTCCGGATTACCGATCAGGTGGCCGCGTTCGGTGCGGGTGACCACCGCCTGCCAGTTGCCGCGGGGCTGCTCCTTGGCGAAGGCACTGCCGGGATTGGACAGGTCTTTCTGGGCGCTGCCGGGGGCGGCCAGCGCGATCATTGCAGCACCGATGGCGGCAAGCGAACGCAGCATCATGACGGGTCTCGTTCCTGTTCGGAGGATTGTTTCTCGCCCAGACTGCGGGCGAGGGATTCAAGCACGGTGCGCAGTTCGGGATCGCCGATATCGCGCAGGGATTCGCCCAGTTCGAGCGGAATGGGCTTGAGCGACGGTGGCGGTTTGGCCGGCTTGTCGGCTTGCGCCGGTGTAACCGCGCCCTGCCTGATCTTGACCCGCGCCACCGCCTTGTAGCCGAAGAAGCGGTTCACCCGTTCTGTAATCTCGGGGACGACCTGCTGGATCAGCGGCGCGTGGGCGGGCACCACTACCAGTTGCAGGATGCCCTCGGCTTTCTCGCCCGGAGGAAAGCGGATCGCTTCGGGACTGCACACCCGCGCATGGGAAGGGCCGACGATTTCGGGCCAGCGGGTCACGACCGAGCTCTGCACGAAGCCGAAGCGGCGGAAGGCGGTGCGGCCGATTTCGGGCATCAGATCGCCGATCGCGCGCGCGCCCTGACCGCGCGGCCGCGTGTAGGGTCGGGGTGTTCCCTTGCCTGAGGATGTCTTGTCGCTTCCCATGTGTCTTGTCGCCATGCCATAGGCGCGGCGTGACTGCCAGTATCTCCGATCATCTGCTTGCGTGGTACGATGCCCATGCGCGCGAATTGCCGTGGCGCTTGCCGCCGGGCACGCCCTTGCCCGATGATCCGGCCTGGCCTTACCGCGTGTGGCTGTCCGAAGTGATGCTGCAACAAACCACCGTGGCTGCGGTGAAGCCCTATTTCGAGAAGTTTACCCGTGTCTGGCCCACGGTCGAGGCGCTGGCGGCAGCGTCCGACGAGGATGTGATGGCGGCATGGGCGGGGCTGGGCTATTACTCGCGCGCCCGCAACCTTCTGAAATGCGCACGCGAAGTGGTCGCACGCGGCGGTTTCCCCGGCGAGGAGGCGGAATTGCGCAAGCTGCCGGGACTGGGCGATTACACTGCCGCAGCGATTGCCGCGATTGCCTTCGGGCGCCGCGCGGTGGTGGTCGATGCCAATGTCGAACGGGTGGTGGCGCGGCTGTTTGCGATCGACGATCCGCTGCCGGGCGTAAGAAAGGCGATCCGCGGCGCTGCCGACGCGATTACGCCCGATGCCCACGCGGGCGATTTTGCGCAGGCCATGATGGATCTGGGCGCGCAGACCTGCACCACCCGCAGCCCGCGCTGCCTGCTGTGTCCCTTGCGCGGGGATTGCCGCGCGCTGGCTCAGGGCCAGCCCGAGCGTCTGCCGGTCAAGCCTGCGAAAAAGGCGGTGCCCCAGCGGCGCGGAACGGCGTTCTGGATTACCCGCAAGGGCGGGACGCAAGTGTGGCTCGTCACCCGTCCGGCAGACGGGATGCTCGGCGGGATGCGCGCGCTGCCCGATGACGGCTGGAGCGCGCAGGCCAATGGATCGGGGGAGGCGCCGCTGCCCGGCCAGTGGCATGATCTGGGCGCGGTGCGGCACGGCTTTACCCATGCCAAACTGACGCTGGAGGTGCGGGCGCTGGAAACGGCCTATATTCCGCCTGGCGAAGGGCAGTGGTGGCCGGTCAGTGACATTGATGCAGCGGGCCTTGCGACGCTGTTCGCCAAGGCCGCGCGACTGGCGCTGGCGGCGACCGGTTAGAAGAACCCGCCGCCCAGCATCAGCCGCACCGCAGCGATCAGCAGCACCACGAGGCAGAAATTGCGTCCGCCGTCCTTGGACGACAGCGCGCCGATGATGATGCCGATCACAATCAGCGGCAAGGCGAGCCAATTGGCCCAGCCGAGCAGCGGAATCTGCGCCGGAATGACGATGACGAGGCTTACGAGGCCGATGAGATAGGCAAGTGCGTTGAGCATGTGTCTTATATGCATAGGACACCTCCGATTTGCAACCCGAGAGATTGACCCATAGGCCGGGCTGCCGCAGACAGGGCGCGAAAACCCGCCGTTCGGAGATTCATCCCCCATGAGCAACGCCGCCTTCGATTCCGCCGTTCTTTCCCGCCGCGCCCTGTTCCGCGGCGGTTCTTTGCTGGCTGCCGGAGCGGCGCTGTCCGGCCTGCCATTCGGCCGCGCGCTGCTGGCCCATGACGTCTCCGAAGACTGGCCCAATGTCGCAGCACTTGCTGACCGCTATGTGTCCGATCGCAAGGTTGCCAACCTGCTCGTTACCTTCGGCTGGGGCCAACAGAACCACCCGCACACCGTCGGCGGCGGCACCCTGTCGCTCGCCAAGCCCACGCCGGTGGACGAGAATTCGCTCTACCGCATCTATTCGATGTCAAAGCCGATCACCGGCATGGCAACGATGATCTTGATCGACGAAGGCAAGCTCGGCCTCGATCAGCCGCTGCACGAGATCCTGCCCGCTTTCCGCGATATGCAGGTGCTGGTCGATCCCGAAGGCCCGCTGGAGGACACCGTCCCGGCCGACCGTCCGATTACCATCCGCCAGCTGCTTACCCACACTGCCGGGCTTGGCTACCAGATTATCAGCAAAGGGCCGCTGCTGGCTGCCTATAATGAACTGGGGCTCGTCGGCGGGCGCGTCAGCCGGATGCCGATCCCGGGCTTCCCGCCCGTGACCCCGGCGCCCGGTCTGGAAGCCTGGGCCGATCGTCTTGCGGGCCTGCCGCTGATGTACCAGCCGGCAACGAAGTGGAGCTATTCGTGCAGCATCGACCTGCTCGGCCGGGTGATCGAAGTTGCCAGCGGAATGGAGTTCGAGGCGTTCCTCAAGCAGCGCATCTTCGAGCCCTGCGGTATGAACAGCACCTTCATGCAGGTGCCGCAGAGCGAGGCCTACCGCCTGACCGACAATTACGGCATCGTTGCGGGCAATGCCTTTCCGATCGATCCGGGTGTCAATTCGATCTATCTTGATCCGCCCGAAGTTCCGGCCGGTGGCGGCGGGCTGGTGTCGAGCCCCAAGGATTACGACCGTTTCCTGCGCATGCTGCTCGGCTACGGCATGCTCGACGGGCTGCGGGTGATGAGCGAGGAGGCGGTGCGCGTCGGCACATCTGATCTGCTGCCCGCCACCGTGGACACGACCGGTAGCTGGATGCAAGGGCAGGGCCACGGCGCGGGCGGACGTTCGGTCGGGCAGACTTTCGGCTGGGGCGGCGCGGCGGGCACGCTGGCGGCGGTCGATTTCGGGCTGAACCTGCGCTCGGCGCTGTTCACCCAGTACATGCCGTCCGAATCCTATCCGATCCGTGACGAATTCCTTGCCGCGATGGAGGCCGATATGTCCGCCAAACGCGCGCAGAAGGCGGCCTGATGCATCTTCCCGGAACTGCTGCGCCGCCGATCGCTTTCGCCGGTTCGCCGATCGACCGCGCGGATCACATCCGCGTCGATCCGGCGGCGCTCGGCAATCTGATGAACTGGCGCGCGCGGGTGATGAACCTCGACGGGTTGCTGCCCGAATTCGACGAACAGGGCCGCTTGCTGTGGCACACCATCGCCGACGTGCCCGAGGATACCGAACTGGTGTTCCTCGGGATGATGGACGACAAGGCGCACTTCGCCCCCGTGCCTGCCGAGGGCGCTTCCGGCCCGGCCATGCCGCGCGCATGGCAGGTGATGCAGATGCTCCAGCCGGAGGATCTGGCGATCTACGGCGGTGCGCGCAGTCTGGTCGACTGGCACGCCCGGCACCGTTTCTGCGCCAATTGCGGCGCGCCCACGAAGCCTGCCAAAGGCGGATGGCAGCGCAATTGCGAAGGCTGCGGCGCGCAGCATTTCCCGCGCACCGATCCGGTGACGATCATGCTGGTGGAGCACGAGGACAAGCTGCTGCTGGGCCGCCAGCCGCGGTTCCCGCCCCGGATGTATTCCGCGCTCGCCGGCTTCGTCGAGCCGGGGGAAACCATCGAAGAGGCGGTCGCGCGCGAAATCCATGAGGAAGCGGGTGTGCGCGTGCGCGATGTGCGTTACATAGCCAGCCAGCCCTGGCCTTTCCCCAGCCAGCTGATGATCGGCTGCACGTCGGTGGCGGACGATCCCGAACTGACCATCGACGAGACCGAGCTGGACGATGCTCGCTGGTTCACCCGCGCCGAGCTGGAAGAGGCGCGCGCGGCAGGGGAGCACGGCACCGACCTGCTCTATTTCCCGCGCCCCTTTGCCATCGCCCATCACCTGATCGCCTGGTGGCTTGACCGATGACCGCCGAAATTCTCCAGCGCCTTACCATCGACATCTATTCGGATGTGATGTGCCCATGGTGTCTGATCGGCTATGGCCAACTGTCAAAGGCGCTCGGGCAGCTGGACGGGGAGATCGACGCACAGATCCGCTGGCGACCGTTCGAACTGAACCCGCAGATGCCGCCCGAAGGCGAGGAGCAGGAAGCCCACCTCCAGCGCAAGTATCGCCGCAGTGCCGAGGAAGGCGCGGCGATCCGCGCGCAGATGAAGGCGATTGCCGATGGGGCAGGCGTCTCGCTGTCATGGGAAGGGGAGGGCGAGGCCCCGCCTGCGATGATGTGGAACACCCGCGATTGCCACAAGCTGCTGGCCTTCGCGCTTGAACAGGCCGGGCCGCAGGTGCAGACGCAGCTGAAGCTTGCGCTGTTCCGGGCCCATTTCAACCGCCGCGAAAAGCTGGGAGAGCGCGACGTGCTGCTCGATATTGCTGCCAGCGTCGGCCTGCACCGGGAAGCGGCACGCGCGGCGCTTGCCGATGCCGAGCTTGAAGCGCGGGTGATCGCCGAGGAACAGCAGGCGTGGGATCTCAATATCAGCGGGGTCCCGGCGATGATCGTCAACGGGAAATTCCTGATCCCGGGCGCGCAGTCACCCGAAACCTATGTCAACGTGCTGCGGCGCGTGGCAGCAAAAAGCCGGGAAGCCAGCTAAGGCTCCCCGGCTCTTGCGACCCGCGAAGGGCGCAGAATTACATCGTCCAGCGCAATCCGAGGAAGAACGACCGTCCGATCGGGCTGACCGGATAGGCGCGCTCGGTGATGAAGGGCTTCACATCCGACAGGTTGTTGATCCCGCCGAACACTTCCAGACCCATGTCGGGCAGGCTGTAGGATGCCCCGATATTGTGGGTCCAGGTTTCGCCGGTGATGCCCGCCGGACCGAACTGGGCCTCAACGGTTTCGATCTCCACCGCCCGCAGCGCCATTTCGCCGAGATAGGTGACGGTGTAATTCAGATCGAAATTGCCGATGCCGTAGCTTGCGGTCGCGCGGCCTGACCATTCGGGACGCTGCAATTCGCCACGTTCGGGATCGATGCGGGTGAGGTCGGTCGGATCGAAGAAGAAGTCGATCTTGTCCACCCACGATGCCGTTGCGGACAGGCCAAGGCGGTGTTCGCCGATGGTTGTGCGATAGGACAGCGAGGCATCAACCCCGGCGGTCTCGATCCGGACGAAGTTGATGGTCGTCAGGTTGAGCGAGGTGAAGCCGAGGAACTGCGCCGAGGTCGTATCGCGGTTGCGGGTGAAGCTGCTGCAGAAATCGTTCGGGAAGGTGCTGCTGTCATAGCAGTTGTCGACCACGTCCTGCGCCGCGACCGTGCTGATCGCGTCGTCGATCTGGATGTGGTAATAATCCGCCGTGAACGCCAGCCCCGGGATGAAACGCGGCTGCAGCACCATGCCGACGGTGTAGGTGTCGGCGGTTTCTTCGCGCAGGTCCGGATTGCCCGCGATGGTTCCGGCGAAACGCGCGCTTAGCGGATCGGCGAAGCCTTCGGGGATGCCGTCGGCACGGCAGTTGGCGATACGGTTGGCGACGTTCGGATCGCCCGCCGCCGACAGTGCGTCGATCTCCGCCTGATCGCAGGGATCGAACGGGCGGAAGAAGGCGGCCTGCGGCGGGGCGAAGAGTTCGGAGATGTTGGGCGCGCGCACTGCCCGCGAATAGGTGCCGCGGATGCGCACATCATCGATCGGTGCCCAGAAGCCGTTGATTGCATAGGTGAACACCGAACCGACCGTGCTGTAGTCCGAGAAGCGCCCGGCCAGTTCGAGCCGCAGCTCCTCGACGAAGGGCACGCCCTCGACCAGCGTCGTGCCGAGCTCGCCGAAGATTTCCACCACGTCATACTTGCCGCCCGAATCCTGGAAGAACCCGTCGGGCGGGGTGCCGAGCGACGTTTGCGAGAAGCCGCTTCCGTCAAAGCCCGGCGCATCGCCGACGAACTGTCCCGCGGTGCCGTCGACCGTGGTGACGGGCAGGATCCCGCGCACCAGCGGATCGAAGAATGACCGGCTCTTCTCCTCGCGATATTCGGCACCCAGCGCGAACTGGACACTGTCATAAGGCAGGTTGAAGAAGGCCGAGGTATCGCCGCTGATCACGGCGTCGATCTGCAGCTGGTCGGTGCGGAAAGTGTTGACGGTGGTGGTAGTGATGAAGTCCACCGCTTCCTGACTGATCGAGCCGACGCCGAACAGGTTGGCCGGCTTGCACTGGCCCTGGCCGGGAACGAAAGTCAAATAGCCGAACTCGCCCGTCGGAATGCCGAAAGGTGTGGAGGGCGAACGCACCGTCGGATCAAGCTCGCTGCGGCACACCGGATTGCCCTGCGCATCGCTGGTCACGTCGATCGCGGCGAGGAAGCGGTCATACAGCACGTTGTTGCGGTTAATCGACTTGAGATCGTAGCGGCCCCAGTTGGCCGAGATATCGAAGTCGATCTCGTCGGTGACACTGCCCTTGATCCCGCCGACGAAACGCCAGGTTTCCGAGATGTTGGTGTCGATATTCGGGCCGAGGTCGGTCGGGTCGCGGGTGATGAACAGCCCGCCGGCCGCATCGGAAATCGGCCGCAGCACGGCCGGGATGAAGGGGTTGTCCGGCGCAACCGTCAGCAGGTCGTAGAACGAGTTCTGGTTGGTGCCGAAGGTGGTTTCCTGGCGGAAATACTTGCCTTCGAAATAGACGTTCAGCGTGTCGCTGATGTCGTAGTCGGCCAGCAGGTTGATGCCGTAACGTTCGGTCTTGGGGATCAGATAGCCATTATTGTCGAAGATGACCCCGTCGCCGCCGAAAGAGTTGAAGTTACCGGCGATCATTCCGTCGTCGTCGATCACCTCGATCCCGTTCTCGGTGGCGATGAAGCACCCGCCCAGCGCGCCGAAACCGTTATAGTCGAACAAGCCGTTGAAGCCGGTGAAGCTTTCGGTGCAGTCGCTGATGCCGTCGCCGTCGATGTCCGAATTGGGATCGGCGAAGTCGCCCGGAATGATAACCCCGCCCGCCGAGGTGATCTGGAACTGGTACTGCGATCCGATGGCACGGGTGGGAGCGCCCAGCGCGCGGTCGATCAATGCCTGTTCGGCCGCGGTCGGTGCAGTCCCGTTCGGGAAGATCGAATCATAGCGCGCACTGCCCGGCAGGGGGATGACGAAGCCATAGGGATAGCGGCCATTGGCGAGGCTGAAGAAATTGCTGAAATTGGGCGTGCTGCCACCAAGATCACCGCGCTGGAAACGCAGCGCCGGGTTGGGGCCGTCATCGGCGATCATGCCATTGCGGAATTGCTTGCGATCGCCAAAGCGGATGCCTTTGTCATAGCTGTAATCGCCGACCAGCGTGATGTTACCGCGCCCATCAGCGAAGTTCTTGCCGAACTTCACGTAAGCGTCGAAATTCTCGCCGTCGCCATTGTCCGACATGCCGCCGGTGAGGCCCATCTCCAGCCCGTCGAACTCGCGGTCTAGGATGAAATTGACCACGCCCGTGACGGCGTCGGCGCCATAGACCGCCGATGCGCCGCCGGTCAGCACTTCGACTTCCTTGATCAGCGACGAGGGGATCGAGTTGATGTCCACCACCGAGGTTTCGGCGACGCCCGCGACGTGACGGCGGCCGTTGACCAGCACCAGCGTGCGCTCCGCGCCAAGGCCGCGCAGGTTGAGCGTCGCTGCACCGACCGCGCCGCCGCTATCGTTTTCACCGGGCGCGACCGACTGGGCCGAGCTGATGGATGCGGAAAGCGCAGGGATAGTGCGCAGCGCATCGGCCACTTCCTGCTCGCCGCGGAAGGTTTCGGCGGTGATGCTCACCACGGGGGAGGGTGAATCGAGGTTGGAATCGCGGCGCAGGCGCGAACCGGTAACAACGATGGCTTCGTCGCCGGGTGCTTCGGCGGCCGCCGCGCTTGCCGCGAGAACTTCATCGTCAGCCGCAACGCTGGCGAGTTCTTCGGCGGCTGCGGCAGTCGATATCCCGGCGAGGCCGGTCAGCAGAGTAGTGGAAAGCAGGGTGCGACGGATCAGCAGGTTCTTGGAGATGTTCATCAATGCCCCCGATAAATGGGTGAAATGTTCCTCCCCTTCCATCGGCGGTCCGGCGTCTTATGCGCTGGTTCAACCAAGTCGCGCGCACACTTCCCCTGTGGTGCGACGTGACATTCACTGTGATGTGGATTTCAAGCGATGCGCGCCATGCGCCATTTGACTTATATCGTTTCAGCCAACGACTGATGCGTGCAAGATTATTTGCTGAACGCTATTATTCGGTCAGCACAAGGGCTTAACCGATACCGCGATGGCGGCTTGCGTCAGGCTAGGACGCCAACAAATCTGTGCAATGGTCAGCCGATGTCCGGTTGGGCCTGTGCGCCTGCCGAGCGAGGCGCATCCGTGCTTGCGACCGATTCGTCCGGACGGCCCGAAAGGGCCGCGCGGAAGGTACGTTTAAGCAGCCAGGGCTCGAGCACCCGTCCGACAAGGTAGATCACGAAGAAAAGACCGGCGAGCACATAGGCCGGCGTGGTACGGATCTTTTCCTTCTTTTCGCCCTTGTCCTTCTTTTTGGTCGGGTCATCGGGTTCGGGCGCGCCAAGCAGTTTGTCGATCCAGTGCAGTTCGGCCTTGGCCTTGGATTTGTCCTTGTCCTCGTCCTTGCCTTCTTCCGCGGATTTCTCTTTCGCCGCGACTTCGGCGGTGGACGCCTCCCACGCGTTTACGGCATGGGCGATCTGGGCAAAGCCGAGGAACAGCAAGGGTGCGAGAAAGCACAGTAGCAGCGCCGTGCTGGAGACGTGGAAGGAGAGCCGCGAAACGCCGCTTTTCTGGTCCACCGTAAGGGCACCGCTGGTGAAGGTGGCAAGCTTGTCCTGCGCGGCCGGGTTCTTCTTGGAATAGGTCAGTGTATCGCCCGCCACCGCATAGGACGTGCCCGGTGTCTGGAACAGTGGGTCAAGCCGGGCGAACGCGTCCTCGGCGGCCAGCGGCTCGTCGATTATGACTTCGCCTTTGGCGCGCCAGATCCGGTCGACATACGGCAGTTGAAGGTTCATGCGCAGTTCGCCAGCCGATCCACTGCGCCGGTCACTCGGCAGGCTCGGGCTGGTGAGGCGCAGCCTCGGGCAGTTGCAGGCGCCTGCGCAGCCAAGTGCGGAACGTGTTGTATCCTTCGGTGAAGGGGAAGACCATGGTTTCGCGGATATCCATCCGGCGCCCGCCTTCCATCCCCAGCAATTCGGCCTCGCCATCCACGCAGGTGCCGAAGATGCGATCCCAGATGATCCAGGTGCCCGAATAATTGCTGCGGGTCGCCTCGTAGTCCTGCGAATGGTGGACGCTGTGATGTTCAACCGTGTTGAAGATGTAGCGCCACCAGCGCGGCGTGTTGAAGCGCACGTTGATGTGTTGGTAGGTCGCCACTGCCATGCCGATCGCGCCGGCCAGCAGGAAGGCGCGCGGGAGGAAGTCGAAGAACCCGCCGACGCCGAGGCCGATCAGGAACAACTCGATCGGGTTGCCGACCGCGCCTTTGTTGATGTTGAGCTGGGTGATGTAGTGGTGCGGTGCGTGGGTCAGCCACAGCGGGTACCAATTGTGCATGCCGCGGTGCATCCAGTACTGGCCGAAGTCGAAGATCATCGAAATGGCAATCGCTTGCACCAGCAGCGGCAGACCGGTGAACCAGCTGAACTTGTCCCAGTCGAAGGCATTGCGTACGGCTTCGATCATCACGTCGTCGCCCAGATAGGTGCCCATCATCCGGACCAGCGTGTAGCCCATCCCGACATAGAACACGTCCGTGGCGAACTCCTTCCACGTCAGCTGCCAGCTGCGATAGCGCGGATTGACCCATTCAAGGCCGAGCAGCAGCACCTTGAAACCAAGGCCGATCGCGATCCCGATCGATGCCAGCGCCCATTCATTGGGGGCATAATACCAAAAGGCGATCAGCCCGAAGAGCACTGCGGGCTGGAAATAGGTAAAGAAGAACTGCTTGAACGGTCCGCCTTCGACCCGGCCGATATTCTCCCAGCCAACCGTGACGGGGGCATCTGCGCCGATGATCCGCTTACCTACCTGTACTCCGGACATTGCGTGCTCCAATCATGCTTACGCTTTGGTCAGACAGACCCGTGACCGGTAGGCCCCGGTCCGCGTGCCGCAAAATCCCCGCCCCTTTTGTCCTGCCATCCATGGCAAGCTGTAGGCGCAGAGTAAGTGGCCAAATGACGTAGTGATCGCCTGTCCGGAAGCGATCGGTTGCAACATCGTTACTCCGATAGCATCCGCACGGCAAGTGCGGTTGCCGCGGCGCGGGTTTCGACGCCCAGTTTCCGGAAGACCTGTTCGAGGTGCTTGTTGACCGTGCGCGGGCTGATGCCGAGGATTTCGCTGACCGTGCGGTTGGTCTTGCCGTAGCTGACCCATAGCAGCACCTCTGCCTCGCGCCGGGTCAGTTCGGTCTGCCGCAGCAGCAGATCGACCTTCGACGCCTCGCCCACTTCCGTGATCTTGAACAGCGTCTCGTCAGGCCGGTCGCTTTCGGTAAGGGCGATCTCGATCTCGATCCCGGCGACTGTAAGGTTCACAGGGCCGCCGTGGGCCGGATCGCGCAGCAGCCGCGTCAGCACAGGCGCGATTCCCCCTGGCAAGGCCGACCCGGTGCTGTCCCAGGCGGGATCGATCCGCTGGAACAGGCTTTCCGCTTGCGGGGTGCACCAGATCAGCCCGCCGCCCGGATCGATCGCCGCAAGGCTGCGACCGGCCCGCCCGAGCGCGAGGCGCGAGCGGTAGGAGGCGCGCGCATTGGCAAGATGCACGCGGATCCGCGCCAGCAATTCGCCCACCACCACCGGCTTGCGCACATAATCCACCCCGCCGGTTTCCAGCGCGGCAATGACGTGTTCGGGATCGGTAAGCCCCGTCATGAAGATTACCGGGATATGCGCCGTCTTGGGATTACGCTTGATCGCCCGCGTCGTCTCCAGCCCGCTCATCCCCGGCATCAGCGCGTCCATCAGGATCAGATCGGGCGCGGCCTCGGCCAGCAGGTCGAGAGTTGCCTCGCCGCTGCGTGCGATCAGCACGTCCATGCCTTCTGTCTCGAGCGTATCGACGAGGAAGCGCAGCGATTCCGGGTTGTCGTCGACCACCAGGATGCAGTCGCGCGTGCTCTGGCTGCCTTCGCGGGCGATCATCGCGTGCCTCCTGTCGCCGCCAGTGCCGCCAGCGCCTTGAGATCGAAAGCGTCGAGATGCACCCTCATCCGCTCGGCCAGCGCGGCGGCATCCGGGCCGATGGCCGCAAGCGCATCGATCCGCGCCTCGATCGCGCGGACATGGCCGATCCGTACCAGCCGTTCGATTTCGGCAAGGTGCGGCTGCGCTTCGGCGGCAACCAGTGCGGGAAGTGCCTTGTCGTCTGCCGAATGCGAGGCAACCTGAGGCCATTCGAGCCCGAGCTGCGCGCTCACCACATCGAGCAAGTGATCGAAATCGAAAGGCTTCGTCACGAAAATATCCGCCGGCACGACCGCGGACTGTTGTGGTCCGGAGTCCGCCGCCTCTCCCGAGAGCATCACGATCCGGAGCGTCGGGCCATGGCGCTGGCGTAGCTGGGACGCGACCTCCCAGCCGCCCATGCCGGGCATCGATACGTCGAGCAGCACCAGATCGGGCTGGGTCTGCGCGGCGAGAGCCAGGCCTTCCTCGCCACCCTGCGCCGTCAGCACCCGGAAACCGCGCGGTTCGAGCAGACCGCGCAAGGCTTCGCGGTGCGCTGGATCATCGTCGATCAGCAACAGCGTGCGTTCGCGCCCAAGGTAGAAATGGGTGCTCGCGTGCGCAGGCAGGTCGGCAGGCGGGGAAAGCGGCCTGGACAGCATCAGTCGCACGATGAAGCGTGAACCCTCGTCCGGTGTGCTTTCAACCCGCATGTCGCCGCCCATGATCGTCACCAGCGCCTGCGTGATTGCGAGACCAAGACCTACCCCTGCGCGTTCGGCCGATGCCGTGCCGCGTTCGAACGGCAACATGATGCGTTCGACATCGGCCGGCGCGATTCCGATGCCGCTGTCGATAATCTCGAAGGTTGCCAGTTCGTTACGGTAATGTGCCCGCAGCACGACTTCGCCGCAGTCGGTGAACTTGATCGCGTTCGACAGAAGATTGATCAGCACCTGCCGCAGCCGCTTTGGATCGGTGCGGACGAATTCTGGCAGAGTGGGCGGCAAATCGAGCCGCAGTGCCAGCCCTTTCATCGCCGCCTGCGGTTCGAACATCGCGACAATTTGTTCGAGGAACGCCGGAAAGCGGATCGTGTCGCGCGCCAGTTTCAGCGAACCGCTTTCGACCTGCGCGATGTCGAGCAGGCCTTCGACGAGATTGGACAGGTGTTCGGCGCTGCGGCGGATCACCTTGCCCGCCTCCACGCCGTTCTGCGCCCCGTCGCCCGTGCCGCGTTCGAGCAATTGGGCGTAGCCGTAGATGGCATTGAGCGGTGAGCGGATTTCATGGCTAACACTGGCGAGGAAGCGGGTCTTGGCCTCGTTAGCGGCTTCTGCGGCTTCCTTGGCGCGGGCTAGCGCGGCGTGTTCTTCGAGCAGCGCGGCGAGCGTGTGCGTGTGCATTTCCTCGCCGCTAGCGCGCAGCCATGCCAGCAGATCGTCGGCCGCAGGCGCGGTCACGGCTGCGGTCTCCATTGGCCTTGCGGGCATGGGGCGAAGGCGTGCTGCGGCAATCACAACCCCCCGATATAGGCCCGCCAGCCGCCGAGGTGGGTGATGTCCTCGGCCCCGTCGAGCGCGCGCGGTTCGGCGACGAAGCCCTTGACGCTGGTGCCGTCCGAAAGGGTAACGGTGCCGATTGCCAGCGGCGGCGGCACCTCGGCGACGAAGCTGCCGAATTCGGCCATGCCGAGCTCGTAAACTTCCAGCGCGATTTCACCCCCGTCTGCGCTGTGCACCAGCGCGGGCTTGGGCGGCACAGAGTCGGCCATGGCGTAAAGGCGATAGGTCGGCGCGGTGGTGAAAGCGCCGACGAATTTCGCGTTCCGGCTGGTGAGCTGCCAGTGCAGCGGCATGCCTTCGAGATGAGCGCCGACGACGGCGAGTTTGACAGTGTCCATATGGTCTCCGGTGTCGAGCGGGGGAATGGGCGGCAGGTCGGCAGCGGCGAGATAGCTTTCCGCCATGGCGATGAGCGCAAGGTCGCTATTCGCCGGCCCGATCAGGGTGATGCCGAAGCCGGTGCCGTTGGTGCGCGCGCCTGCCGGCACCGCAACTGCGGCCATGTCGAGCAGGTTCACGAAATTGGTGTAACGGCCCAGATTGCTGTTGAGCGCGACGGGCGCTGCTGCCAGCTCCGCGACGCGGTAGGTCGTGCCGGTGGTGGGAAAGGCCAGCGCGTCGACATCCTTCCACAGTGCCTCGGCGTGGCGCGCGAGTTCGGCGAGGCGGTAGACGCCGTTCCATGTCTCGACCGCCGTCATGCCAAGGCCGGGCTCGAGAATGCTGCGCACAACCGGATCTATCGCATCGGGATCGCTTCGCAGCAGGGCTTCGACCGCGGCGGTGCGCTCGGCCACCCACGGGCCACCATAGAGCAGCTGCGCGGCTTCGAGCAGAGGGGCAATGTCGATCTCGACAAGCTCGCCCTGCTTGGCCAGCACGCCCAGCGCACGGTCATAGAGTTCTTCCGATTGCAGATCGCCGAAGAACAGGCGCTGGTCGGGGCGGGGCACGCCGATGCGCTTTGCCGTGATCGGCACATCGGCAAGCGGGCGCGAAAAGGGGTCTGCGGCATCGAAGCCTGCCAGCACCGAATCCACCAGCCGCGCATCGGCCAGCGCGCCAGTAAAGACCGTGATGCAGTCGATGCTGCGGCAGGCGGGCACCAGTCCGTGCGTGCTCCAGCGGCCCTTGGTGGGCTTCAATCCGACAAGGTGGTTGAACGCCGCCGGCACGCGTCCCGATCCGGCGGTGTCGGTACCGAGCGCGAAGGCGACCAGCCCCGCCGCCACTGCGACCGCGCTCCCCGAAGACGATCCGCCGCTGACATAGGCGAGGTTGGAGGCATTGCGCGGCACGCCATAGGGGCTGCGCGTGCCGACAAGGCCGGTGGCGAACTGATCGAGATTGGTCTTGCCGACGCAGATCGCGCCCGCCGCTTCCAGCTTTGCAATCACCGTGGCGGAGGCTTCGGGCATATAGGCGAAAGCGGGGCAGGCAGCGGTGGTCTGCATTCCAGCAACGTCGATATTGTCCTTCGCCGCATAGGGGACGCCCGCCAGCGGCAGGTGCTCTCCCGCCGCCACCCGCGCGTCGATGGCGCGGGCCCGGGCGAGCAGATCATCAGCCGCGGCGCGGCTGATCCAGGCCTGCGGCTGCACCGCGTCATAGTCGGCAAGGCGGGCGAGGGTGCTTTCCATCACCGTCACCGCGCTGTTTTCGCCGCTGGAAACGGCGGCGGCAATCGCTCCGGCGGAAAGGCGTTCGGGCAGGGTCACGAGGCTCTCCTCAGCGCCAGCATCGGCGCACCGGGCTGAAGCGACTGGCGCTCGGCGATATACAGCGCGGCGATCGTACCGCTGGCCGGACTTTCGAGCGGGCATTCCATCTTCATCGCCTCGATCACTGCGATCACATCGCCCGCCGCCACTTCGTCGCCGGGTTCGACCAGCAGCTTCCAGACCGAGCCGCCGAAGGGTGCCTCGATCAGTTCCGCGCCGTCCGGAAGATCAATCTCGGTCGGCTCTCCCGCGCCTGCGTCTTCGGCCAGCAGATCGGTCACCCGGTCGAATTCGCCAGAGGCCTCCCACGCGGCGCGCTCGGCATCGAAGGCGGCCTGCCGCGATGCCTCGAAGGCAGCGATACTGTCGGCATTGTCTTTCAGAAACGCGCGATAATCGGCGAGGCGGAACTCGCTTTCCTCGACCCGGATCGAACGCCGCCCGGTGGGGAAATCGCGCCGCCATTCGGCCAGCTCCTCCGCGGATACGGGATAGAAGCGGATCTGGTCAAAAAAGCGCAGCAGCCACGGCTTGCCGTCGACGAAGGCATCGGTCTGGCGGTGCGTGTTCCACACTTGAATAGTGCGTCCGAACAGTTGGTAGCCGCCCGGCCCTTCCATCCCGTAGATGCACATATATGCGCCCCCGATGCCGACCACATTTGGCGGAGTCCAGGTGCGCGCCGGATTGTATTTGGTGGTCACCAGCCGGTGGCGCGGATCGACTGGCGTTGCCACCGGCGCGCCGAGATAGACGTCGCCGAGGCCGAGCACGAGATAGCTCGCATCGAAGATCAGATCTTCGACCGCCTGCGTATCCGGCAGGCCGTTGATGCGGCGGATGAACTCGATATTGTCGGGGCACCACGGCGCATCGTCGCGCACTGCGCCCATGTATTTGGTGATGGTCTCGGTGATTGCCGGATCGCGCCAGCTCAGTGGCAGGTGGACAATGCGCGAGGGCGTGGAGAAGTCCTCCAGATCGCCCATCGCTTCCTCGGCCCTCATCAGCGCGGCAAGGGCACGTGGCTGGTCAAGCACCTTACCGTCGAAATGCAATTGCAGCGAGCGGATGCCGGGGGTGATGTCGATCACGCCGGGGATGGCGGCATCCTCGAGTGCCTGCATCAGCGCGTGGACGCGGATGCGCAGCTCGATATCGAGCACGATGTCGCCATATTCGACGAGGATGTTGCGGTCGCCCTGCTGGCGATAGGTTGTTCGCGGCCGGCGCCCCTGTGCCGGGATCTCGGCAAGGATCGGCGAGAGATCGGCAATCGACGGCGCGGGCGAGGGTGCGGGCAAGGCGGTGAGCGGTGCAGCATCTGCCGCCATCGCGTCATCAATTGTCACCGGCACGAACCGCACGCGGTCGTCGGGCGAAAGCTGCCCGATCTTCCACCGGTCTGCCGCGATCACCGTAAAGGGGCAGACGAAGCCGCCCAGCGAAGGCCCGTCCGGCCCGAGGATGATCGGCATATCGCCGGTGAAATCGACCGCGCCGATGGCATAGGGATTGTCGTGGATGTTGGATGGGTGCAGCCCCGCCTCGCCGCCGTCGCGCCGCGCCCATTCGGGCTTGGGGCCGACCAGCCGCACACCGGTGCGGTTGGAATTGTAATGCACCTGCCAGTCGGCATCGAGGAAGCGCGCGATGTCGCCGGGCGTGAAGAAGTCTGGCGCGCCGTGGGGGCCGTAGAGGACGCGCAGTTCCCACGTCTTGCCGAGCGGCGGAAGGCCTTCGGCCACGGCGGGCGTTGCCGTCTCGCGGTTGGCCAGATGCAGCACATCCCCCGCCACCAGCGCCCGTGCGGCATGGCCGCCAAACTGGCCGAGGGTGAAGGTGCTCACGCTGCCAAGATAGGCCGGAATGTCGAGCCCGCCTGCGAACAGGATATAGCCGCGCATCCCGCCACCCGTAACGCGCCCCATGGCGAGCGTCTGGCCTGCCGCCACATCGATCGGCTGGCCGAGCGCCAGCGGCGCGCCGTCGAGCTTTGCGCCGAAATCCGCGCCGGTAAGGCAGATACGCGCCGGGCTTTCGAACAGCAGCGTCGGGCCGCTCGCCGTGACTTCCAGCCCCGCCGTGCCTTCAGGGTTGCCGAGCAGCAGATTGCCGAGCCGCAAGCTCCGGTCATCCATCGGCCCGCTTGGCGGTACGCCCACGTCCCACAGGCCGAGGCGTCCGGGAAAGTCCTGCACTGTCGTCGAAGTGCCGCCCGAGATGACGCGAATGCTCGCCGGACGATGCGTCACGCCGGCGAGCAGCCGCGTCGTGACGTCGCCGCTGGCAAAGCGCGGCTCGCGCAGCACGTCGCGAAGCCAGCGCAGGTTGGTCTCGATTCCGTCGATCCTGCTGGCATTAAGCGCGCGGGCCATCGCGGCAATCGCATCCGCGCGCGTCCCGGCATGGGTAATCAGCTTGGCGAGCATCGGATCGTAGAATGCGCTCACCTCGGTCCCGGCCATCACCCATGTCTCGGCGCGGATGTCGGCCGGGAAGGTGACGTTGGTGAGCGTGCCGGTGGTAGGGCGGTAATCGAGCGCGGGGTCTTCGGCATAAAGCCGCACCTGCACCGAATGGCCCTTGGGGATGGGCGCGGGCGCATCGAGCATGGCGAAATCGCCCGCCGCGCCGCGGATCATCCATGCGACCAGATCGATCCCCATCACCTCCTCGGTGACGCCATGTTCGACCTGCAAACGGGTATTCATTTCGAGGAAGAAGAACTCCGCGCGGTCGGCATCGTAGAGGAATTCGACCGTTCCGGCTGAAAGATAGTTCGCAGCCTCGCCCAGCCGTGTTGCCGCCGCGATCAGCTCGCCGCGCTTGGCGTCCGACAGGCAAGGGGCGGGGGCTTCCTCGACCACCTTCTGGTTGCGCCGCTGAAGCGAACAGTCGCGTTCACCCAGCCCCATGACGCGGCCTTGCCCGTCACCGAAAATCTGCACCTCGATATGGCGAGCATTGGCGATGTAGCGTTCAAGGAACACGCCCGCGTCGCCGAAACTTGCCTCGCCCTGCCGCACGACCGCGGCAAAGCCTTCGCGCACCGCGGCCTCGGTTTCGCAGATACGCATTCCGATACCGCCGCCGCCAGCGGTGGCCTTCAGCATCACGGGATAGCCGATCCGCGCTGCGGCCTTGGCAGCCTCGTCGGCATCGGTCAGCAGCCCGGTTCCAGGCGCGAGCGGCAGATCATGCGCCTCTGCCAGCGCGCGGGCGGAATGCTTGAGGCCGAAGGTGCGGATGTTTTCCGGCGTGGGGCCGATAAATGCGATGCCGGCGGCAGCGCAGGCCTCGGCGAATTCGGCATTCTCAGCAAGGAAGCCGTAGCCCGGATGGATCGCGCCCGCGCCGGTCGCCTTGGCGGCCGCAAGGATCGCGGCCACGTTGAGGTAACTTTCGGCGGCAGGCGCGGGCCCGATGCACACTGCCATATCGGCCTGTGCGACATGGAGCGATCCCGCGTCAGCCTCCGAATAGACTGCCACCGATTTGAGGCCCATCCGCCGCAAGGTGCGGATAATCCGGGTGGCGATCGCGCCCCGGTTGGCGACCAGGACGGTATCGAAGCTCATGCCGCCACGATCATGCGCACGGGGGTGGGGTTGAAGGCGTTGCAGGGATTGTTGATCTGCGGGCAGTTCGACACCACCACGATCACGTCCATCTCGGCTCTGAGGTCCACCGTCAGCCCGGGGGCGGAAATGCCGTCGACGATGCCCAGCGTACCGTCATCCTCGACCGGCACGTTCATGAAGAAATTGATGTTCGACACCATGTCGCGCTTGCCGCGCCCCTGGGTTAGGTTGGCCTCGAGGAAATTGTCGACGCAGGCGTGTTGATGCCGGGTGTGGTGGCCGTAACGCAGCGTGTTGCTTTCGCACGAACAGGCGCCGCCGATGGTATCGTGATATTCGACCGCGCTGCCGGTGATGGTCATCATCGGGCGGCCCTCGTTCGACAGCAGGACGCTGCCCGTCTTCAGGAACAGGTTGCCCTTCGCCGCGACAGTATCCTGAGCGGAATAGCGTTCGGCATCATCGGCAGCGGAATAGATCAGGAAATCGACCGCCTGATTGCCCTCGACATCGACGATCCGCAGCGTCTGTCCGGCGGCCACATGGTGCAGCCACGGGGCGCGGGCGGGCACGATCTCGTCGTGGACAATGGAGCCGGAAAGGCCGGAGAGGGCCGGGTCGTCTGTCATGTTTGGCCTTGCATCGAGAGAGGGGTCAGCGGCGGTAGTAATCCTCGACATTGAGGAAGGCGCGCTGCCCTTCTGGCGTGGCATTGCGCAGGGTATCCTGTTCGGGAGTGACCGGTCCTCGCCATGCGGTCACGCGAAGCGGGGTTGAATGCCATGCAGCGCGCGGATCGCGCACGTGGGGGCAATTGGCCAGCACCACGATCACGTCCATCTCGGCACGCAGGATCATGCTGCGGCCCGGCGCAAAGGGGCCGATAATCGGCGTGATCGCACCGTCGGCTTCGATCTTCGTGCCCTTGAACAGGTTAATGCAGGGGTGGACATCGCGCCGTGTCAGCCCGTGCTTGGCCGCGCCGAGGATCAGCCGGTCGCGTCCATTGGGATATTCGCCCGAGTTCCGCCCCTCGCCATATTTCGCAGCATTGGTGACGGCGTTGGAGGTGCCGCAGAAGGCATCATGGGTTTCCGCATCGTCGGCGGTGATGCTCATCAGTACTCGCCCCATGTCCGACAGCAGAAGTTTGCCGACACCGAGATAGGCGTTCCACTGGACCTTCACGGTGTCGGCAACATTGAGCCGTTCGGTCGGCATTTCGGCATTGAAGATATTGAGGCTGGCGCAGGCATCGCCAGCCTTGTCGATCAGGCGCAGGCGGGTGCCGCGCGCAATCCGGCGCGAGGTGTAGCCGCCGGGCGCGACGGTTTCTTCCCACAGCAGATCATCGGCCGGCACGCCTTCGGGCAGATCGTCGGCGACCGGCGGGAGGATCGGCATTGTCTCCACTCTTGTGCCGCCCTGGGCGCGGGCATGTTCGCGCGCGGCCTTGGGATCTGCGGTCTGGCTCATTCGGCGGCCTCCTGTCCTTCGGCCTCTCCGGCGCCATCCTGCTCGTGTAGCGGCGGCAGCAGCGCGGTGGTGGTGACCAGCTGCAATTGCTGGACGCCGCGGATCGTGCGCAGCGCATCGCACAGCTGCTTCAACCGTACTGCCGGGCCCTGCACCAGCAGCACTTCCAGTGACTGGTCCTGTTCGAGGAACACGTGCTGCGAAGAGATTACCTCTTTCAGGTAATCGCTCTGCGTTTCGGCAAGCTGCTGGCGCACCCGCCCGCCACCACCGGCGTAAACGATGGTGATTGTGCCAGCGAGCATGTCTTCGGGGCGGGTCAGCGCCTCGTGCTCGGCCAGCGCGTGACGGATCAATTCTGCGATCAACTGCGAGCGCGAGGGCAGCCCACGTTCTTCAACCATCACGTCGAGCTGGCGGAACAGCTCCGCCGGAAGGCTCATCGACAGACGGGCAAGGCGGGAAGGCTCGGTACTCATGGGCGGACCATCTCAATTATTACCATTAGTGTCAATCGTAATACTGGCGTCAATCTCGGCCTCGGCGGCCATTTTACGGGTCAGTGCGATGTCGTAGATCACGCCTGCGCCATAGCGGTGCGGGGCGTGCGGATCGTGGCGGCGCTTGTCGAGCGTGAGCACCCGTGTGCCGAGGCCGAAGGCTTCCTTAATGTCGTGGGTGACCATGATGATGGTCAGCCCGAATTCGCGCCACAGCCGGGTGATGAGCGCATGCATGTCAGTGCGGATGCCGGGATCGAGCGCGCCGAAAGGCTCGTCGAGCAGCAGGATACGCGGGCGCTTTATCAGCGCCTGCGCGATCGCCAGCCGTTGCTGCATCCCGCCCGACATTTCCGATGGATAAAGGTGCATGCTGTCCGAAAGGCCGACCGCTGCCAGCATCTCTTCAGCTTGCGCAATGGCCGCGCGGCGGGCCGATCCGAATAGGCGCGCGGCGAGGGGAGCTTGGGCGAATTCTAGCCCCAGCAGCGTGTTGCCGAGCACCGTCAGGTGCGGGAACACCGAATAGCGCTGGAACACCACCCCGCGATCCGGCCCGCATTCCTGCGGAAGCGCCTGCCCGTCGAGCGTGATGCTGCCGCGGCTCGGCTGGTCTTGTCCGAGGATCACGCGCAGCAGGCTGCTCTTGCCCGCTCCCGAAGGCCCGATGATCGAAACGAAAGAGCCTTCGGCAATGTCGAGCGAGATGCGTTCGAGCACGACCTTGTCGCCATATTCGACCCAGACGTTGGCAAGGCTCAGCATCGCGTCAGTGCCCCGCCTTGTGCGCCCAGCCGAACAAAGTGCGGCTGGTGCGGGAAAGCAGGAAGTCGATCGCGACCGCAAGCAGCGCGATCCACGCGACATAGGGCAGGATCACGTCCATCGCGAGATACCGCCTGACAAGGAAGATGCGGTAGCCCAGACCCACATCCGCAGCGATCGCTTCGGCTGAAATCAGGAACACCCAGGCCGGGCCGAGCGACAGGCGCAATCCCGCAATCAGGCGCGGCATCGCCTGCGGCAGCGCGACCCGGAGCAGCAATTGCCAGCTCGACGCGCCGAGCGTGAGCGACTTGACGATCTGCTCGCGGGGCAGGGCGGCGATATGTCCGGCCAGATCGCGGATCATGAAAGGCGCGATGCCGACCACGATCAGCGCAACCTTGGCAGTCTCGCCAAGGCCGAAGGTGATGAACAGGATCGGCAGCAATGCAATCGGCGGGATCACCGCAATGGCTGTCACCATCGGGCCGAAGGTGGTGCGCACCGGCGGCAGCGCGCCCAGCACCAGCCCCACAAGCAGCGCCGAAAGCGTGGCGATACCGAGCCCCATGCCGAGCCGGCTCAGGCTGGCCAGCGTATCTGCCCAGAAAAGGTATTGTCCGGACAGCGGATCGGCCTCGAAGATCAGTGCCGCCATCGCGCTCGCCATGGCGCCGGGCAAGGGCAGGATCTTGTCGGCAGGGTTGGCCGCGTGACGGCTCGCCGCAGCAATCAGATAGATCAGCGCCAGCACCGCGAGTGGCAGCGCGCCCAGAAGCAGCGCATTGCCGCGCGCGATCTTGCGATTCACCCAGCGCATCGGCCTGTCCGCCCCGCTATCCGCCTGCCGACCTTACAGCTTCCCGTCCGCGGCCAGTTGCATGAAGGTGGGATCGAAGCGCAGCGTGATGTTGTTCGTGTCGCCCAGCGTCTTGCCGCCCGGGAACTCCATCCCTACCGCATCGGCCGAGCGTGCGCCCTGACCGAACAGGCCCTGCGCAAAACTGAAATCTCGCACCCGTGTCATGGTGGTGACGAGATCGGGTGAAGCCATCGCCGTCACCGCTGTCTTGGGATCGGTGTAGAGATAGGTGGTGGCAAGCTGGCCCTCGAAGGCTTGCGCATCGGTTCCTGCAAGCTTCGCCATCGCCGCGCGCGCAGCTGCTCCCTCGGCATCGTCCTTCGCCATGATCGCCATGGTTTCGTACCAGATGCCCGCCAGCGCCTTGCCCAGGTCGGGGTTGGCCTTGAGCGTAGCGGTGTCGACCACCAGCAGATCGAGAATCTCACCCGGAATATCGGCAGAACTGAACACTGCCGTGGTGCCGGGCACACCTTTCATTGTGGTGACCTGCGGGTTCCACGCCACGGCGGCGGTGATCTGCGGTGATGCGAAGGCGCTGGCGATGTCGGCATCCGAGGTGTTGACCGTCTTCACGTCGGTCAGCTTCATGCCGTTTGTCTCGAGCGCGCGGGCCAGCAGGTAATGCGACACCGACAGCTCGACCAGATAGACCTCGCGCCCCTTGATCGCCGCGACATTGCTGTCGCCTTTCAGCAGCACCGCGTCATTGCCGTTGGAATAATCACCGAGGATGATCGCGCTGGTATCCTTGCCGCCCGCAGCGGGAATGGTCAGCGCGTCCATATTGGCAACCGTCACCCCGTCGAGTTTGCCCGCAGTGTATTGGTTGACCGACTCGACGTAGTCGTTGACCTGCACGAAGTTGATTTCGAGCCCGTATTTGTCGGCCCATTTCTTCACGATGCCGGTCTGCTGGGCATAGGGCCACGGCATCCACCCGGCATAGATCGACCAGCCGATGTTGAAGCTGGTGCGCGGCTCCGCCGGTTCCTCGCTGCCCGAGCAACCCGCCACCGCCAGTGCACATGCAAGTAGGAGAAAACGTGCCGCGCGGCGAAGCTGGTGGAGCATGATTCGGATTCCTTTCGCCAGCGCAGCATCACCCCATCGCCGGGGTTTGTCCATGGGGAATTATTACGATTGCGAACAAATGTAATATGCCTATCCTTGGTTCCACGCTGGACGTGTTTTGTTTCCGGCGGCTCATGGAAAGGATTGCGATGGCCCGAATTCCGGCAGCACGCCCCCTCCCGATCATCATGGCTTCGGCCCTGCTCGCCGCTTGCGCCGCGGAAGAGCCGCCGCCGCCTGCCGAGGGCCCCGCGCCCGATCTTGTCGAGAAGGCATTGCAGGTACCGGGCTTTGCCGACTTCCTTGCGGTCGATGGTGATGCCGTCTGGGTCACCAATGATGGCCGGGTGGAGAAGTGGTCGACCACCGAAAAACTCGCTAGCTTTGATGTCCCGCGTCCCTGCGGAACAATGGCGATTGCCGAAGGCTCGCTGTGGGTCGCCAATTGCAAGGGCGCCGAACTTTACCGCATCAATCTGGGCACCGCGACGCTCGAAGCCAAGGTCCCCACCGGCCTTGCCAACCCCAAGGGTGAAACCAATGTGGTCGCGGGCGCAGGCTCCGTCTGGGTGGCAAGCGATCCTGCCGGTGCCGTCGCGCGGATCGATCCGGCCACCAACGCGGTGATCGCGACCATCCCGGTCGCGGCCGAGACGTGGTACCTTGCCTTCGGCTTCGACGCGATCTGGGCTGTGTCGAGCGAGGGCAAGCTGCTGCAGAAGATCGACCCTGCCACCAACACCGTGGTCGGCACTGTCGCGCTGGGCGAAACGCCGGGCTTCCTCGCAGCGGGCGAGGGCGCGGTCTGGGTGCAGGAACAGGGTGACGGCACCGTCGCCAAGGTCGATCCCGAAACGCTCGCCGTGGCCGGGCGCACCAAGGTGGGCGACAATCTGAAGTGGGGCGATATCGACACCGGAGGCGGTGCAGTGTGGCTGCGCACCACCGATGATCAGACCATGGTGGTGATCGATCCCGAAAGCGGAGCGATTCGCGCGCGACTCGGCGAGGCTGTGGGCAGCGGCGCGCTGCGCTGGACCCCCGCAGGCGTATGGACATCGGCGCATGACAACCAGACGCTATCGTGGTGGAGCGCCCCCGTGGCAAAGTGAAACGTTTTTAAAGATTGACGCCTGCCCCGTCATAGGTGACGCTACGTCAATTCCGATTCCGTCAGGCGGCACGACGGATATCGGAAGGGGTTGGTTGTCACACAGCGATCAGCTCACCTCTCCATTTGTAGAGCAATCCGCGGACGGGATCATCCGCCGGGTTATCGCACAGGGGACGCGATAGAAGCCCCCGCCGATATGCCCGCTTGTCCCGATTCCGATTGGGGGAGGGTGCAATGCAGGTGCATACGGGGATCGTCAGGACGGATCCGAACAGCTGGATCGGCTGCCTGACCTATCAAAGCCGCGCAGTTTCGCGGCCTTCGGAAAGCGAACTCGAACAACTCGTCGCCAAGGCACGTCGGCGCAACCGCAGTCTCGGCGTGACAGGCATGCTGCTTTATGAAAACGGGCGCTTCCTCCAGACGCTCGAAGGCCCGCCCGACGGGCTGCGCAAGGTGTGGGCCTCGATCCGCGCCGACGAACGCCACCGCGATATCGAGGTGCTGACCGAACACATGGTCTCCAGCCGTCTGTTTTCGGACTGGGACTTGCTGCTTTACAGCCACGAGGAGAACAAGAGCCGGCGCCACCGGCCGAGCGATCTCGCCCCGCATGCGCTGGCGCATTATGTGCCGGGCATGGCGCAATTGGCGCTCGATGGTGACGACACCCGCATCAATGCGCGGCTTGCGAGCATCGCCGAACAGGGCTGGAGCGCGGACGACATTGTCTCTCACCTGATAGAGCCGGTAGCGCGGGCGATGGGTGATGCCTGGCTGACGGACAGGTGCAGCGAATTCGATCTGACCGTGGGGCTCAGCATGCTGCAACTCGCTGGCCACGCGGTGCGCACTTATGCCGGAGCGGCCAATCTCAGGCGCAGCCGCTATTCCGTCCTGCTGGCGACGGCTCCCGGGGAACCGCACATGCTGGGGACCGCGCTGCTCGCCGATCAGTTCACCGACGCCGGATGGCAGGTGGAAATGGCGTTCCCCGGCAGCAAGGAAGCGCTGGCCAACCAGATCGCCGGACAGGGGCACGATGCCGTCGACATTGCACTGTCCGACGCTCTTCCGCGACAGCGCGCGCTGGCCAAGCTGCGCGAAACGGTGGAGGCGAGCCGCAAGGCGTCGCCGGGGCATCTGGTGGTGGTTTCAGTCGGTGGGCGGATGTTCGCCGAGGCGACCGCAAGTGCGGCCAGTGTCGGCGCGGATCATGCGCGGCGATGCGTTGCCGGAACCAGCGTGCGGCTTGCCCAGCTGATCCGGCAGGGACGCACGCTGCAATAGAGCCGCCTAAACGAGGCCGAGCCGCTCCAGCTTCATCGCAAGCTTGCCGGGCAGGGCATCGCCGATGTCCTCGCCCTCGGCAACGTCCTTCGGCGCCTTGTCCTCGGTCAGGTAGCGCCAGCCCTGGTGCGCGCGTTTGGGCTGGGTGTGGACGCGGACGAGTTCGGGCGCGAGGCAGATGTCCCACCGCCCGTCCTCGGTCTTGGCAAAGCCAGTGATCGTCGATCGCGCGACGATTGCATGGTTGATGATCCAGTAGAGCGAACCGCCGACGCATTCCTCGTGCCGGGTCGGGCGGTTGCGGGTGGTCAGCCGGATCTCGCCGCGACCGCGATACCATCCGGCAAGCTGGTCATAGCTTTTCGCCCCGAAGGCGATCTTGGTCAGGTGAAGAGGCATGACCCCAATGTGGGCCTATGCCGCGCCCGATCAAGCGATAGAAAGGCCCCCGTCCACAATGAAGGGCGCACCCGTGGCAAACTTGCTCTCGTCGCTGGCGAGATAGACCACCAGATGCGCGATATCATCGACCTCGCCCATCCGGCCGATGGGCTGCGCCACCGAGAACGCCGCACGGGTTGCGTCCGGATCAGGCGTGCCGGCGATCACGCTTTCAACATTGGGGGTGAGGATTGTGCCGGGCTGCACCGAATTCACCCGGATGCCGTTCTGTTCGCGCGCGCACCACAGCGCGATCGACTTGGTCAGCATTGCCACTGCTGCCTTGGCGCTGTTGTAGGCGGCAAGATCGGGCGAAGGCTTGTTGCCCGCGGCGGACGAGAAATTGACGATCGAGCCGCCGCCGCCCTTCGCCATCAGCGGGATTGCCGCCTTGCAGCCCATGAAGATCGAATCGACATCGACCGTGTAGCAGCGTCGGAAATCCTCCGGCGAAATGTCCATGACCGATCCGAACACGGTGATCGCAGCGTTGTTCACCAGCACGTCGAGCCGTCCATGCGCGGTCTCAACCTCGGCGATAACCTCCTGCCAGCGCGCCCAGTCGGTGACGTCCTGATGCAGGAAGCCGCAGCCCAGTTCTGTCGCCGTGGTGCGGCCCGCAGTCTCGTCGATATCGGTGATGACGACATTTGCGCCTTCGGCCAGCAGCGCCCGCGCCGATGCCTTGCCCAGACCCATCGCGCCGCCCGTTAGCAGCACCACCTTGCCCGAAACCCGTCCTGCCATTTCACTCTCCCCGATTGTCTCTCGGGCAGAAGGGTTAGAGCGGGGCGAGGCCGGCTGCTACTGCCAAACCTAGGAAGGCGAAGAAGCCCATCGAATCGGTGATCATCGTCACGAAGACGGAAGATGCCACCGCCGGATCCTGATCGAGCCTTTCGAAAATCACCGGCACCAGCACGCCGGCAAGGCCTGCAATGCCGATATTGATTACCATCGCCAGCGCAATCACGATTCCCATCATCGGGCTGAACAAGACGCCTGCGGCAATCCCGATCAGCACCGCGATTGTGCCGCCATTCAGCAGCGCGACGCGGAATTCGCGCCACAGAATGCGCCGCGTGTTGGCGCGGGTCAGCTGATTGGTTGCAATCGCGCGCACCGCCACAGCCATGGTCTGCGTGCCTGCATTGCCGCCGATGCTGGCGACGATCGGCATAAGCACGGCGAGCGCCACCAGCTGCTCGATCGCCGCGCCGAACAGCGCGATGATGCTGGATGCGACCACCGCCGTGCCGAGGTTGGCGACCAGCCAGCGCACGCGGGCGGTGTAAGCTTCGCGGATCGGCTCGTTGATGTCGCCGTCGCCCGCGCCCGACATCAGCAGCGCGTCCTCGCCGGCCTCTTCCGAGATGATGTGCACCACGTCATCGACCGTCATCTGGCCGACCAGCCGTCCGCTCTCGTCCACCACCGCAGCCGAGATCAGCGCGTATTTCTGGAACATCAGCGCGACTTCTTCCTGATCCATCGTCACGGGAATCAGGGTCTGGTCGCGCTTCATCAGGTCGGTCAGACGCACGCTGCGCGGCGTGGTGAGGATCCAGTTCAGCGCGCAGGTGCCCACCGGATGGTGGCCTTCGTCGATGATGAAGACTTCGAAGAAATCATGCTCCAGATCGCCTTCCTCGCGCAGGAAGTCGATCAGGTCGCCCACCGTCATGTGTTCCGGCACCGCGACGAAATCGCGGCTCATCAGGCGTCCGGCGGTTTCTTCCGGATAGGAGAGCGCGCTGGAAACGGCGGCGCGGGTTTCGGGCTCCAGCTCGGCGATGATCGCGCGCTGGTCTGCCTCGTCGAGATCTTCGATCAGCTGCACCGCATCGTCGGTGTCGAGCTGTTCGGCAATGGTCGCCACTGCCTGCGCGGGCAGGGCCTCCATCAGGTCTTCGCGGACGTAATCGTTGAGTTCGGCGATCACGTCGCTGGTCATCAGGTCGGTGATCGCTGCCGCCAGCTCGGCGCGCTCGGACCGGTCGAGCAGTTCGATCAGGTCTGCGATGTCGGCCGCGTGGAGCGGTTCGACCAGATCATAGACCGCGCCCTTGTCGCCCGCTTCAAGAGCGAGATGCACGGCGCTGACGAAGGAGGGTTTGAGCCGGTTTTCCTCGTCGTGGCGTTCATCGTCGACCCGGTCGTCCGGGCGCACCTCGACCTCGCCTGCCTCGGCGATCAGCAGATCGTCTTCGGTGATGCGATCATCGGCCATTGGGAGGCGTTTACGGAGCGACCTATGAAAAGCAAGGGAAGAGGGTGACAGTCCCGCGCCGAACGCTATAGAACCGCGCAAATTCTTTCAGGAGACAGATGAAATGGCCGATACGCTGACTTTCACCCTCGACACCGGCGACGGCGAGCCCAAGGATGTCGTGATCAAGCTGCGCCCCGATCTGGCCCCTGGCCACGTCGCACGCATCACCGAGCTGGCGCAGGAAGGCTTCTACGACGGCGTAGTGTTCCACCGCGTCATTTCGGGCTTCATGGCACAGGGTGGCGATCCGACCGGCACCGGCATGGGCGGCAGTGACAAGCCCGATCTCAAGGCCGAATTCAACGCCGAACCCCACGTGCGCGGCACTTGCTCTATGGCGCGTGCACAAAACCCCGACAGCGCCAATTCGCAGTTCTTCATCTGCTTTGAGGACGCCCGGTTCCTCGACAAGCAATACACCGTGTGGGGGCAGGTCGAAAGCGGCATGGAACACGTCGACGCGCTGCCCAAGGGTGAACCGCCGCGTGCGCCGGGCAAGATCGTCAAGGCGACGGTCGCCTGATCTTTCGACGGTTGATCGGGTGACGCCGCGCCTTCTTGCCCCCGCGCTGTTGCTGGCTCTGACGGCCTGCGTCACCTATCCCGATATCTCGCAATCGCGCAGCCCGTGCCGGATGGAGCCGGGCGGGTGGTGCCCGTTTGTGCGCGAAGCGGCGGTGGAGGCGTGGCCCTACGCGGTCGCCGCGACCAATGCCTATACCGGCGACGACGATGTGTTCGTTGATGACGGACCACTGCTCGAACAGCTCGAGCGGCTGCCGATCGCCGAGGAGGACGCGAAGAAAGGCTTTGGCTACGAATTGTTCGCGCAATATGCTCCGGGCAGCGATGGTGATCCCAACCGCCGGCCGACCGCCCGCATCATGGCGTTCCGCGGCACCGATTTCGACGGCTTCACCGATATCTTCTACGGCAGTTTGCGTAGCGACCAGATCGAGATCGCACTGAGATATTTCGATTTAGAGCGCGCGCGCTGGGGCAGCGATCCGCAATGGATCGTGACCGGCCATTCGCTGGGCGGCGCGTTGGCGACCGAGGTTTCGATCCGGTACCCCAAAGTGCGCGCCTACATGTTCAACACCTCGCCCTTTTATGGCGGCGACGGGATGACGAACGACGTGCAGCGCACCGTCTTCAATGAAAGGGGCGAGGTGCTGCGCCGCTTTGCCCGGTTCGACATCGATCCGGCGGCGGATGTGTTCACCGTCAATTGCGGGCCGCAGAACGGGCAGTTCACCAAGCATAAGGTCAGGCCGCTGGCCGACTGCATCACCTGGATTGCCGCCTATGGCAGCGATGATGCGCTGGCGGTGGTAAAAGCCAACGCGGTGCCGAAGCCCATGGTTGAATGCGGCCCCGAGCAAAAGGCGCATCCGGGACGCGCGACCCGCCCGCTGGTGCCTTGCGTCCATCAGGGACGGCGCGAGGCTGAAAAGTCGCGCGATTGAACCCTGGCTCCAACGGCGCTATGGGCGCAGCCCTCATGAAACCGCAAACTCCTCCGCAGACCTACCGGGTCAAGAGCTTCGGCTGCCAGATGAACGTCTATGACGGCGAGCGCATGGGCGAACTGCTGGCCGAGCGCGGCATCAACCCCGCCGCCGAGGGCGAGGAGGCCGATCTCGTCATCCTCAACACCTGCCACATCCGTGAAAAGGCCGCGGAAAAGGTCTATTCGGATATCGGTCGGTTGGTGAAGGCTGGCGAGGAAGCGGGCAGGGCGCCGCTGATCGCGGTCGCCGGCTGCGTCGCACAGGCCGAGGGCGAGGAGATCATGGCGCGCGCGCCTGCGGTTTCCATCGTGGTCGGCCCGCAGGCCTATCACCGCCTGCCCGAGATGCTCGACAAGGCGACGAAGGGCGAGCGTGCGACCGACACCGACATGCCGGCAATCGCCAAGTTCGACGCGCTTCCGGCCCGCCGCAAGCGTGGCCCCAGCGCCTTCCTCACCGTGCAGGAAGGCTGCGACAAGTTCTGCACCTATTGCGTGGTACCCTATACCCGCGGCGCGGAAATTTCGCGACCTTTCAGTCACCTCGTTGCCGAATCGCACAAGCTGGTTGAAGCGGGCGCGAGGGAGATCACGTTGCTTGGCCAGAACGTCAACGCCTGGGCTGGCGAGGACGAGAAGGGCCGGCCCACGGGTCTGGGCGGACTGATCCGCACGCTCGCCAAAATCGACGGGCTCGAGCGCATTCGCTACACCACAAGTCACCCCAACGACATGGATGATGACCTGATCGCCGCACATGGCGAGGTGGCGAAGCTGATGCCCTATCTGCACCTGCCCGTGCAGGCGGGGAATGACCGCATCCTGAAGGCGATGAATCGCCAGCACACCGCCGAAAGCTATCTGAAGCTGATCGAACGCTTCCGCGCCGCCCGCCCCGATATTGCGCTATCGGGCGATTTCATCGTCGGCTTCCCGGGCGAGACCGAGGCCGAATTTCAGGACACGCTGAGCATCGTCGACGAAGTCCGCTACGCCGCCTGCTTCAGTTTCAAATACAGTCCGCGCCCCGGCACGCCTGCCGCGACGATGGACGGCCAGATCGCTCCGCAGGTTATGGACGACCGCCTACAGCGCCTTCAGGCCCGCATCGGCCACCACCAGATGGCTTTCAACGCCGCCAGCGTCGGCAAGACCTGCACCGTGCTGGTCGAACGCAAGGGCAAGCACGAGGGCCAGTGGCTCGGCAAGTCGCCCTGGCTCCAGAGCGTCTGGTTCGAAGCGCCCGCGGCCATCGGTGACATGGTCGAGGTGACGCTGGCCGAGGCGGGGCCGAACTCGCTCAGGGGGCTGGTGCGCGAGACAATCGCCTCACCCGCCTGAGGTTTCTTCCACCGCAGCCAGTTCTACCAGTTCGGGGTCCTCCGCGATCAGCACGGTGCCTTGCGCCTCGGTCATCTCTGCGGGCGGCACGGTGGGGTTGGCGGGATAGCTTTCGCCGTCGAACTTCAGCACCGCGGTGCCGGATGCCCCGCCGCCACCGCCGATGCTGACGGTGATATCCTTCCACCCGCCCGTGGCGCTATCGAGCACCGCAACGGGCGTGCGCGATACGCTGATGTCGCCGACCTTCCGCCACATCGGACCGGCCTGCGCCAGCACTAGCGTGTTGCACCCGCCGCTGCCGCACAGCCACGGTGTCACCACATGCACGATGGCCTCGTCCGTGCCGTCGCCGTCGAGATCGTGCCACGCCAGCGCATAGCGCATCGGCGCCGCCTCGGGATATTCCTGCAACAGGAAGTGGCGAATGTCTGCTTCCGCACTCGCGGGTGCCGTTGCTGGGGCTGCGGCCTCGCCGGTGGCCTCCGGCGCGGGCGGTGCTTCGGCGCCGCATCCTGCCAGACCAAGCACTGCGATCAGTGTGACAAATCGCTGCATTTCTCTCTCCCTCCGCTTGTGCCGGCCATTTTGCTCGACCGAGGGTGTGGTGACAAGCGCGTGACTTTCCACCGCGCAATACGGCCCCTACGCTTGCTTTGCGCCAACCCTGCCTTACCTTCACGACTCGTGGACGGGGGATTGTCCCTCGCTCCAAGCCAAAGGAAGCTATGGGCCGACGACCCTCCCGCGCCGCCAATCCGGCTCTTTCGCCCGATCCCCGCGGTATTGCCGCTCCCCGGCGCGCCCGGGTGGAGCTGACCTTCGAGAACCAGTCGCTGCTGGGGCCGCTGTTCGGCCAGTTCGATGCCAATCTGGTGCAGGTCGAGAACCGGCTCGGGGTCTATATCCATGCCCGCGGCCATCAGGTGGTGATCGAGGGGCCCGAGGACGACGTATCCCGCGCCCGCGAGACGCTGAAAACCATGTATGACAGGCTCGCCCGGGGCGAGGATCTCGATAGCGGCGCGATCGAATCGCTGATCGCCATGTCGGCCGAACCAACGCTTGAGGGGATCATATCGGGCGAGAGCGACACGCCGCCGATCATGATCCGCACGCGCAAGAAGACGATCGTTCCGCGGTCGGCAACGCAGATCGAATACATGCGCTCGCTGGCGAAGGACGACATCATCTTCGCGCTTGGCCCGGCGGGTACCGGTAAAACCTATATCGCGGTGGCCCAGGCGGTCAGCCAGCTGATTGCGGGCTCTGTGCAGCGTCTGATCCTGTCGCGTCCGGCGGTCGAGGCGGGCGAGAAGCTGGGCTTCCTGCCCGGCGATATGAAGGACAAGGTCGATCCCTATCTGCGCCCGCTTTACGATGCACTCTACGACTGCATGCCGCCCGAGCAGGTGGAGCGGCGGCTCGCGAATGGCGAGATCGAGATTGCGCCGATCGCCTTCATGCGCGGACGCACACTGGCCGACAGTTTCATCATCCTCGACGAGGCGCAGAACACCACGCGCGAGCAGATGAAGATGTTCCTGACCCGCTTCGGGCAGAACAGCCGCATGGTGATCTGCGGCGACCCGCGGCAGGTCGACATTCCGGGCGGCGACCGGATGAGCGGGCTGGCCGACGCGGTCGGGCGGCTGGAAGGGGTCGATGGCTTCGGCACGATCCGCTTCACTGCCGCCGACGTGGTGCGCCACCCCATCGTGGGCCGCATCGTCGAAGCTTACGAGGGCGAGGGCGCCTAACCCACGATTGCTCCGTCAGTCGCCGGATGCCCCTGCGCGCGGTCGCACACGCTGCCCGTCGTGGACCATGCTGGCCGGGTTGAGGATTACCTGCTGGCTCTCTGCCAGCCCGGCGCGCACCTCGCCCCAGTCCTCATTGATCTGGCCGATGGTCACGTCTGTCAGCCGCGCGCGCCCCCCGTCGATCACATAGACCTGCCATTGCCCCTCGCTGCCGCGCAGCAATGCGCCGACGGGGACGCGCAGCGCCTTGTCGTTGCGCCAGCGTTCGATTGTGGCGTCTACCTGAAACCCGTGCCCCAATCCGGCCGCTGCAAGGCGGGCCGGGTCGGCAAAGCGGATGATGACATTGACGCGCTGTTCTTCCACGCCCAGCGCCGAGATCTGCAACCGGCCGAAAGGCTCCACCCGCCACACCGTGCCGACCAGCGGTTCCGGCCCGCCCCAGCGGGTGATTTCGGCACGGTCGCCGGGTTGGACCTGCACCGCCTCGCGCGAGAGCAGATCGACGACCACTTCCAGAAGAGCCGGATCGCCGATGGTTATGATCGGTGCGCCTTCCAGCACCACGCCGCCGCTTTCGTTCAGGACGCTGAGCACCCGGCCCGAAGCCGGCGCATGGAGCGTAACGGGCGAACCTGTCGCGCCGTCGGGGCGGGCAAGCATCGCACTTAGCCGGGCGGCGTCGGCCCGGGCTTGCGCTACAGCGGCTTCCCCGACGATCACCCGCGCGCGGACGGCTTCGAGCTGCGCGCGCGAGATGAACTGGCGCGGAGCCAGTGCCTCTGCCCGGGCGAGATCGCTGCGCGCCAGATCCAGCCCAGCGCGGGCCTGATCGGCTGCTGCCCGTGCCGCTGCAAGCGCTGCGCGTGTTTCGGCAATGCTGCGCGGGTCGAGCGGGCTGGAAGGACGGCCGCTGACCCTGGCGATCTCCTGCCCGCGCTGCACGTTGTCGCCCGCCTTGAGCGCAATGCGCGAGAGGTATCCGGTGACCGGCGCCGACACGACATAGTGCTCCTGCGCTCGGGTGACCGCGTTATCGGTCACGCTGATGACCATCGGCCCGCGCGAAACGGTGCCGGCATCGACCTCCACCGCCTGCGGCCAGAAGGCAAAACCCAGCCCCGCCACGACAATCGCGGCGAGGATCAGCGGCCAGCGCCAGCGGGAGATCCGGTGCAGCATCATTCGCGCGCCTTCAGAACGCGCACCAGATCGAGCGCGACCACCCGCCGCGCGACCAGCGCGCAGGTGATCGCCGCTGCCGCCAGCACCACGATGATGGAAAGACCGTAAGTCGCACGCTCCGGCGCGAAGGGAATGCGGAACAGATCGGAACTGAACATCGCGGTCATCAACCGGCCCAAACCGACCCCCGCCACGCAGCCCAGCGGGATCGCCAGCACCACCAGCAGCGCCAGTTCCCCCACCAAAATCGCCGCGACCTCGCTGCGATGATAACCCAGCACCCGCAAAGTCGCCAATTCATGCGCGCGTTCGGAAAACAGGATCCGTGCGCTGTTGTAGACCACCCCGATCACGATCGCCGAGGCAAAGCCGACGAAGACGAAAAGCATGGTATAGAGGTTGTCGTCGATCATCGCCTCGAACAGTGCCAGCGCGGCGCTGCGCTCGCTCACGCCCAGCACCCCGGGCATTTCGTCCAGCCGCGCAAGCAGTTTGGCCCGCCGGTTCTGGTCGATCCGCAGCAGCGCGCCGCTCGCGGGCAGGGCATCGCGGGTGATCTGCATCAGGGTCTGCGCGTCGGCATAGGCGCGCGCGCCGATGAATTCGTCGACCACGCTCGCCACCCGGTAATTGCCACGGGTGCGCTTGCCGTCGAGCACCTCGACGCTGATCGCAGCGCCGATCGTCACTCCCAACTGGTCGGCGAGCTGGCGGCTCAGCATCAGTCCTGCAGGCGGCAATGCGAGGTGTGCGCCGTCGCGATCGATGCGGGCGGACAGGCGGCTGTCATTGTCGGCGCTCTCGATCGCAGCCCGTTCGGTGCGGTTGGCATGCGACAGGCGTACTGGCACCGCGCGGATCGCCTCCACGCGGATTACGCCGGGAAGTTTTGCCAGTTCGTGCAGTGCCGCCTCGTTACGGGGGTGGGTAAGGTGACTGTCAGGTCCTGCGCCTGGGCGCGGATGAAAAAGGTGCGGATCATATGGCTGCTGGAATCGTGGAACTGGAGCGTCGCGAATAGCAGCCCCAGCGACAGCGCCACGCCGCCTGCGGTCATCGCCGCGCGCGCCGGCCAGCGGGCGATGTGGCGGATGATCATCAGCCCGGCGGGCGAAAGCCGTGCGCGCACCGCAAGGCGTTCCAGCGGCCCGTCGTGATAGATCGGCGGCGGGGGCGGAGCGAGCGCCTGGGCAGGCGTGATGCCCACTGCCGAGCGCGCGCCCACCAGCGCGCCGAGCAGGGAGGCGCCCAGCGCCAGCACAACGGCGATCAGGAAAACGGTGGGATCAAGCCGGTATTCGAGCACCGGGAAGCGGTAGTACCGGGCGTAGAGATCGGTCATCGCGTGGCCCATCCACACGCCCGCACCGCAGCCGATGACGCTGGCCAGCACCGCTATCACCAGCGCGAATTTGGCATAGTGCCAGCCGACTGCCGCATTGGCGTAACCGAACGCCTTCATCAGCCCGATCTGCGCGCGTTCGGTGCGGATCAGGCGGCTCAACACCACCAGCACCAGAAACGTCGCCACCACCAGGAATACCGGCGGTATCACCCGCGTCAGCGCATCGAGCTGTTTCAGCTCGCTATCAAGCAGGGCGTGGCTTATCTGGTCCTCGCGGACATAGGCACCCGTGCCGCCATAGGGTGCAAGCAAGTGATCGAGCTGCCGGATCACCTCTCTCGGCACAGCATCGGGGGAGAGTGTCAGAACAAGGGTGTTGATGCCGCCTACCCGGTCAGTCGCGGCCTCAAGCGCGCGCTGGCCCATCCACAGCACCCCGAAACGGCTATTGTCCGGCACCAGATCGCCCGGCGCGATCGAGAAGATGTGATCGGGTGCAAGGCCGATACCGACAATCCGCAAGTCCTGACGCTTGCCATAGATTACTGCCGCAACCCGGTCGCCCGGGCCGAGTGCGTTGGCTTCGGCAAAGGCTTCGTCGGCGATGATCTCGTCGGCGGCATCGGGTAGCGGCAGACGCCCTGACTTAAGCGTTATGCGGTTGATCCGCCTTGCCCGGCGATCGTCGATTGAATTGACGACCGCGCGCATCGGCGCATCGGTTCCGGGCATGTCGATCATCGCAAGCTGGCGGATCCCGCCCTCTGCGCGGGCTACACCGGGAATGACGGCAGCACGCTCGACAATATCGGCGGGGGCGCGGGTCATTTCGGCGAACACATCGGCAAAGCCGTTCTGCGCGTAATAGACGTCCCGCGCGCGGGTAAGCGAGGCATGGGTGCCCGCCGACAGCACATAGATTGCCGAGGCCGCCGCCAGCACAACGGAAATCGCAAGTACTTGCCCGCGCAGGTGCCACAGATCGTTCAGCAGCTTCCTGTCGAGCGCCTTCACCACACGATCCCCGCCGGATCCACCGGGTTGTCGTTTGTTTCGATCCGCGCGATCCGACCGTCGAGAAAATGCAGCACCTTGTCGGCAATCGCCGCGATCCCGCTGTTGTGGGTGATGATTACCAGCGTGGTGCCGAGCTCGTGATTAACCCGCACCAGCGCCTCCAGCACGCGCACCCCGGTCGCGCTGTCGAGCGCGCCGGTCGGCTCGTCGCACAGCAGCACTTCGGGCTGCTTGGCAATGGCGCGGGCGACCGCGACGCGCTGCTGTTCGCCGCCTGAAAGCTGCGCGGGATAATGCGTCCTGCGATCGCCGAGACCCACCAGTTCGAGCGCGGCGAGCGGATCGAGCGGGCGCTCAGCGATGTCGGTGACCAGCCGCACATTCTCCTCGGCGGTAAGGCTCGGGATGAGATTGTAGAACTGGAAGATAAAACCGACATGGCTGCGGCGGAATCGGGTCAGTCCGGCATCGTCGAGGCCGGTCAGCTCCTCGCCTTCGAAGAACACTTGCCCGCCGGTTGGCCGGTCCAGCCCGCCCATGATGTTGAGCAGCGTCGATTTGCCGCTGCCCGACGGGCCGAGCAGCACCAGCACATCCCCGGCGGCGATTTCCAGATCGACACCGCGCAGCGCGTGCACTTCGGTCTCGCCGGTGCGGTAGACCTTGGAAAGGCCGATGGCCCTGAAGGCCAGTGGTGTATCGCCTGCCCGCATCGCCCGCGGGCTAGGCCCGTGCGGCGCGGCGATGCAGCGCAGTGCTATTTGCGCGCGTCATGGGCATCCATCACCTCCCGCAGCTGCTGCAATGCCCGTTCGCGCTGACCGTCGTTCGCCATCTGCGCCAGCCGGGTCTTCAGCGAGGTGGCGAAGTCGGCATAGGCATTCTGCCAGTCGCGCCCGGTGGCAAGCGGCAGATCCTGCCGTCCGGTTGTCTCGCGGCGCGCCTTGCCGCCGGCGGGAAGGGCATAGCGTTCGCCGATTACGGGCAGGCGCACCTCCAGTTCGGGAAGCCGTGCCTGCAGCAGGCGGCGCAGGCCTTCGGCAGCGTCGGGTTCGCCGTGATCGAGAAACAGCGATCCCGCGATCGGCATGCGCGCCGCGATCCAGTCTGCCAGTTCGCCCTGATCGGCATGAGCGGAATAGCTGTCGATCTGCCGGATCTGCGCGCGCACCCGCACGTCGTTGCCCGAAATCCGCACCGCCTTGGCCCCTTCGAGGATCACCCGGCCGAGGCTGCCCTGGGCCTGAAAGCCGACGAACAGGATGGTCGAACGCGATCGGTGCAAGTTGTGGAGCAGGTGATGCCGGATGCGGCCCGCCTCGCACATGCCGGATGCGGCCATGATCACCGCGCCGGTGACCGAATTGAGCCGCATGCTCTCGGCCACATCGCTGACGAAGTGGAAGGATGGATTGTCGAAGATATTGCTGCGCCCCGTGTCCTCCAGTTCGGTGGCATAGCGTTCGAACACGCCGGTGATGCGGTTGGCGAGCGGTGAGTCCACGAACACATGGGTGCCCGGAATGCGTCCTTCGTCGATCAACCGTCCCAGATCGAGCAGCAGTTCCTGCGTGCGTTCGAGCGCGAAGATCGGGATCACCAGATTGCCGCCGCGCGCTCTGGCGGCCAGCACTTCGGCCTCGAGCAGCGTGCGGCGTTCGGCGATGCTAACTTCCTCGCGATCGCGGTTGCCATAGGTGCTTTCGCAGATCACGTGATCGAAGCCCGAAGGGCCTTCGGGGTCGGCGTAGAACGCCTTGTTGTCCGGGCCGATATCGCCCGAACACATCACCCGCGTTCCTGCCGCTTCCAGCTCTACCGAGGCCGAGCCGAGGATGTGTCCCGCATTCCACAAGCGGGCGCGAAAGCCGGGCGCGGGGGTAAACCATGTTTCGAGCGGTATGGCGCGGCATTGGCTCCATGCGACCATCGCGTCATGTTCGGTGTAAAGCGGCAGGGATCATCGCCTGCCCGGTCGCGCCGCCGGTTGCGGCGTTCTGCCTCGAATTCGTGGATGCGCCCGGAATCGGCCAGCATGTGTTCAAGCAGGTCGATCGTTTCCTGCGTGCACCAGATCGGGCCGGAAAAACCCTGCGCCACCAGCTTGGGCAGCAGCCCGCTGTGATCGATATGCGCGTGGGTGAGGATTACCGCGTCGAGCCGTGCGGGATCGAACGGGCAGGGCTGGTGATTGAGCGCTTCCAGCGTGCGCGAACCCTGGAACATTCCGCAATCGACAAGCACCGCGCTCCGGTCCGCGCGGAACTCCATGCACGAACCTGTGACGGTCTGCGCAGCACCGTGAAAGGTGAGCGTAAGCATATGATCCGGCATCAGGCTGCCCCTCAGGTCCAGCCCTCATTCTTTATCGCCCCGGCCAGTAAAGGCGCTACGCATATTTCCGAGGTTGGTCCGGCCACGGTGTCGGTGGCGTGCAGCCGGGAGATGCCGCCCGCGCGCATCGCGGCAAGGTCCTCTTCCGAGGCCAGACAGTGGACTGCCAGCGCCTCTACCCGCGCCGCGCCCGCTGCAATCAACGCCCCCGCCGCTGCGATCAACGTCCGGCCGCTGGATACGAGATCGTCGACTAGGACCACCGGCTTGCCTGCAATTTCGCGGGTATGGGCAAAGGTGACCGAGACATCGCGATCGCCGCGACGCTGTTTGCTCCCGATCACGAACGGCAATCCGGCAAACCGCGCCACTTCGCCGACCCATTGGCGGGATTCGCTGTCCGGCCCGGCGAGAATCGGGGCAGGGTGCAGACCGCGGTCGATCGCGGCGGCGAGCAATGGCGCAGCGCTTACCGCGATTGCCGGAATGCCGGGAATGACCTCGCCCAGCGCATGGGTGCGGTGCAGGTGCGGATCGACTGTCAGCACCCCGTCGAACGCGTCTGCCAGCAGCCTGCCGATCACCCGCTGGCTTACCGCCTCGCCGGGGCGGAAGGCGGTATCCTGCCGCATATAGCAAAGATAGGGCGCGACCAGCATCACCCGCTGCGCTCCCCGATCGCGCAGCGCCGCGGCGGCGAGTAGCAGTTCAACCAGTTTGGCATCGGGATTGTCGAGCGAACGGTAGAGGAGGGCGGTTGGAGCGGTTTCCCCGGCCCGCACAAGGCTCTCCCCATCAGGGAAATGGTGGACCGCGACGGGCGCGCAGGTGGTGCCGAGTGCAGCCGCCAGCCGGTTTGCCTCTGTCTTGGCCTCGGCAAAAAAGTGAACTGCCGCCGCCGTCACGAAATCGTGTATCCCGGATTTTCGCCGGCCAGATCGCGCGCGAAGTCGAGGCCTGTCCGGGTGCTCGAATGGATGCGGTAGAGCACGTCGCCCGCGCGCACGACCGCGCCCGACTTGATCAGCAGGTCGATCCCGGCGGGTTTGTCCATCGGCGCGCCAGCGTGCCGCGCGATGCGGGCAATGCGTTCGCAATCGATCGCGGAAATGCGCCCGCTCTCTGTCGCCTTGACCTCGTGCCGCATCGGCCCGGCCACAAGCGGGCGCTGGCGCGGTCCCTGTGCAGCAATGATCCGCTCCATCGCTGCCAGTGCCGCACCCGAAGCCAGCAACTCGAGCGCGCGCGCATAGCCCTTGCCGCCCGCAATGCCCGGATCGAAATCGAGCACGTGTCCGGCCAGCATCACCGCATGGTCGCGCAGGTCCTCGGGCGCGTCGGGCTCGTTTCGCAGCACAGCCATAACGTCGCGCGCCTCCAGCACTGGCCCGACCCCGCGCCCGACGGGTTGCGATCCGTCGGTGAATACCACTTTGACCGTCAGCCCCATGTGCCGCGCGACATATTCGAACAGCTTGCGCAGCCGCACCGCCTCGCTTTGACTGCGAACCTTGGCGGTCGGCCCCACCGGGATATCGAGCACTAGATGGGTTGAACCGGCGGCGACCTTCTTCGAGATGATGGAGGCGACCATCTGCTCCATCGTGTCGAGCCGCAGCGGGCGTTCGACCGCGATCAGCACGTCGTCGGCAGGCGAAAGCCCAATCCGTCCGCCCCAGGCGACGACGCCGTTTTCCTGCGCGACGATTGCGGTCAGCCGGTCTTCGGGAAGATCGACAGTGGCAAGCACCTCCATCGTGTCTGCTGTGCCGCTGGGTGATGTGATCGCGCGCGAAGACGTCTTGGGACAGACCAGCCCGTGTGCGGCGACGATCGGCACAACGATCATCGAGGTGCGATTGCCGGGAATGCCCCCGATGCAATGCTTGTCCACCACCAGCGGCGAATCCCAGTGCAGCCGGTTGCCGACATCGACCATCGCGCGGGTCATGGCCAGCGTTTCCTGCGTGGTCATGAAGCCTGCGCATGCGACCAGCCATGCGGCGATTTCCATGTGCGAATAGCGGTGCGCCGCGACATCGCGGATGATCGCCGCGATCTCACCGTCGCCCAATGCCTCGCCGTCGATCTTGCGGCGCACGAATTCTAGGCTTGCCGGAGGGCGGGCTTGCGCGATCTCGACTTCGGTGCCTTCGGGCAGGCCAAGCCGTTGGAAGGCCTGTTCGCCAAGGCCGATTTCGCCCGCGCCGATCAAGTCCGGATCATCGACCAGCGCGAGGCTGGCCAGAATTTCGCAGCCGCCGCCGGAAATACGGATCTTGCGCAGCGCCTGAAACTGTTCGGCAGAATAGCCATCACCGTGACGCAGCAGGAAAGCGGTGTTTTCCGGGTGCGTGTCGATCGGGATTTGCCGTATCTTCGGGATGATTGCTCTCCCTGCCGCAATCCTTTCGGCCCAAAGGGGACGATACCGCAAATCGTCCCAATCTGCCAGTGCCGCACCTCTTCCCCGAGCCGGCGATTGCGCCTATCGCGGGCAGCATGATCCTCGCCGCGAAATCATCGAACATTCCTGCCGCCGCAGCCATGCCTTGCCGGTTGGCTGGCCGCTATGTGCCGGGGGAGACTAAGGTGCGCCATGCAGCTTGATGTCGATATCGAGGACTGGCCTTCGGGTCAGTGGGAAGCGCTGGCGGAACGCGCGGCCCATGCTGCGGGCGAGGGGGAGCCGTTGCTCGCCAATGCCCGCCTGATCGTCAGCCTGCTGTTCACCTCGGACGCTGAGGTGCACGTGCTCAACCGCGAATGGCGCGATCGCGACAAGCCGACCAACGTGCTGTCCTTCCCGATGCTCGAAAGCGCGGAACTGGCCGAGCTTGCACCCGATGGCCCGCCGGTCATGCTCGGCGATATCGCGCTCGCCCATGAAACCTGCGCGCGCGAGGCTGCGGAGAAAGGCATCGCCCTCGAACATCATGCCGCGCACCTGATCGTTCACGGATTGCTGCATCTGGCAGGGCACGATCATGTCGATTCCGACGCGCAGGCCGAGGAAATGGAGGCGCTGGAGACAGCCATACTTGCAAAACTGGGTATCGCTGACCCATATGGCGAATGACAACAGGAGGAGCATTGTCGAAGGCCATGGCCGATTCCAATCTTTCCGCCTCTTCTTCGGGAGACGCGGACAGTAGCAGCGGGCTGTGGCCTGCCTTGCGCAAGATCCTCGGCCTTGAAGGGGCCCGCTCCCTGCGCGAACAGCTCGAGGAAGCGATCGACGAGCACGAGGACGAAAACGGCTCAGGCACGTCCGAAGACAGCGGGCAGGCGCGCGGCGATCTGTCGCGGGTCGAACGCCAGATGCTCCGCAACCTCCTTCACTTTTCCGAGCATGATGCCGACGATGTTGCCGTGCCGCGCGGTGAGATCATCGCGGTCGACGCAGCGATCAGCTGGGAAGAACTGGTTGCCGCCTTTTCCGAACATGGCCATTCGCGCATGCCAGTCTACCGCGAGACGCTCGACGATGTGATCGGGATGATCCACATCAAGGACGTGTTTCCTTTCCTCGCGAACCGCACGCCGCCGCCCGAGGACTGGACGACGCTGCTGCGCCAGCCGCTCTATGTGCCGCAGGCGCGCGGGGCACTCGACGTGCTGGCGGATATGCGCGCGCGCCGGGTGCACCTCGCGATCGTGGTCGACGAGTTTTCCGGCACCGACGGGCTCATCACCATCGAGGATCTGGTCGAGGAAATCGTCGGCGAGATCGAGGATGAGCATGACGAGACGCCGGAGGCCCTGTGCGTTCCGATCGGTGAGGGCATGTGGGATTGCGATGCCCGGGCGGAACTGGACGACATCGCCGAACAGATCGATCCGCGCCTTGCCGAGGTAGAGGAAGCGGTCGATACGCTGGGCGGCCTCGCTTTCGTGCTGGCCGAGGCGGTGCCGCCGGTCGGCACGGTGCTGGAACATCCCAGCGGCTGGCGGATTGAAGTAACGGCGGGCGACGAAACCCACGTCATGCGCCTGCGCCTCCACCCGCCCACCCAAGCGGACGACGTGCAGTAGGCGCAACTTTTGCGCCCGGTATGCAATTTTTCTTCGATTTTTTGCATCCTGATGCCGTTTTGCGCGTATCTCTTCTCACCAAGGAGAGAATCCCATGCCGCAACGCCGTCTTCCCCCACTGCGCGCACTCGAAGCATTTATGCGCACCGTCCGTCTCGGTTCGGCCCGGGCGGCGGCTGAGGAGATCGGGCTCAGCCCCTCCGCGCTGTCCCGCCGGATCACCAATTTGGAAGAATTCGTCGGCAAGAAGCTGTTCACGCGGGCCCGGCAGTCGATGCAGCTCACCGACGAAGGCCAGGCTTTCTACGAGGCGGTGAACCCGCATCTGGAGGCGCTGGCCCGCGCGGTGGAGAGCCAGTCGGACAATATCGCGCTGCTGCGGTTGCGGCTGGGCGTGTTGCCGATGTTCGGCAGCCAGCGCCTGTTTCCGCGGCTGGGCGAGCTGCGCAAGCGCCACCCGTTGCTGCACATCGATATCGACACCGCACCGCACCTTGAAGACCGGGTCGGCGATACGCTCGATGCCGCGATCATCCTGTCGCGCGGTCCGGCAAGCGGGCTGCACGCGGTACGGCTCGATCACAATCTCGTTCACGCAATCTGTTCGAAGGAAGTCGCGCGCGCCATTGGGCCGGAAATCACGCCCGAAAGTCTGTCGAAGCAGACCTTCCTGATCCACAACGAGCTGCCTGAAAGCTTCGTCGCGTGGAAGAAGGCGAACCAGCTTGAGGACATGGAGGCGGGCGCGATCGATCATTACGATTCGGGTGCGCTCATGCTGGAGGCCGCCGCGCAGGGGCTGGGCATCGCCATCATGCACGACGATCACCTGCGCCGCGCGAACGACAACCGCCTCACCAACCTGCCCGGCGCGCCGGTGGAAAGTCCCTATTCCTACTGGTTCGTGTGCAAGCCGGTGGCGCTGGAAAGCCGCCCCGTACGGATTTTCCACGACTGGCTGGTGCGCGCTGGCCTTTAATTCTGAGAGGCATCCTCGGGACGCGGCGCGTAACGCACCGGCGGCACCGTATGCGCGAAGGTGCGCAGCGGCCGCCCGAGGATCTCCAGAAGCGCTTCCTCGATCCGGCGGCGTGATTCCATGCCGATTGCCTTTCGGCCGCGGAAATCCTCGGGGCTGAAGGGTTCGAGATAGTAAAGCCGCAGCCGGAAGGTTCCCTTGCGCGCAAGCACCCGCTTGGCGTTGTTGAGCCCGCCTTCTTCCCCGATCCAGCCGATCCATTCGGCAACGGGCCCGTAATCGAGCACCACCGGCTGCACCAGCACGCCGGGCGGCGGGGGTTCGAGAACGGACAGCATCGAGGTCTTGAACGGCAGCAGCGATTGCCCGTCGGTGGTGGTGCCTTCCGGGAAGACCGTGACCGACCAGTTGTCGACCAGCGCTTCCTTCAGGGCATTGATCTGCTCTGCCACGCCCATGCGGTGTTCACGCTTGACGAAGACAGTGCGGTTGAGGCTCGCCAGCCAGCCGACCACGGGCGACTGCGAAAGCTCGGCCTTGGCGACGAAGGCGGTGCCGCTCGCTCCGGCAAGCGCAAGGATGTCGACCCAGGAAATGTGATTGGCGATGTAGAATACGTCGCGCCTAAGATGCGTGCCGATCACTTCGACCTTCGCGCCGCACACCCTTGCGGCATAGCGCAGGAACAGCATCGGGAAAGGCGAACCATAGGCAAGCGCACGGTAGAGGAAGTGCAGCGGCACGAAGACAGCGATCAGCACGACAAGTGCGAGCACGCGCATCGTCAGCCGCACCCAGCCCATTGGCGACACCGGCGTGTTTTCGCCGCGGGCCGCCGCCAGCCGCAAATCCCATTCGCGCCGTTCCACAGGCGAGAGGCGCGGCCCGCCTTCGGCTTCAGTCGTCACGCGACAGCCGGACGCCGTAAAGTTCCATGCGGTGATCAACCAGCCGGTAGCCCAGCCGCTCGGCGATCTGGCGCTGCAGCGCCTCGACCTCGGGATCGACGAATTCGACGACCTTGCCGGTCTCAACGTCGATCAAGTGATCGTGGTGCGCTTCGGGCACGGGTTCGTAGCGCGAGCGCCCGTCGCCGAAATCATGCCGATCGAGAATGCCCGCTTCCTCGAACAGGCGCACGGTGCGGTAGACCGTTGCGATCGAGATCTTCGGGTCGATCGCCGAAGCGCGACTGTGGAGAAGCTCGACATCGGGGTGATCGTCGCTTTCCGACAGGACCCTGGCGATGACGCGGCGCTGTTCAGTGATGCGCAGGCCTTTTTCCGCGCAAAGTTGTTCAAGATCGATTTTCTGGCTCAATGACAGCTCCATCGCCAAGTGGGCGTGGCCCGCAAGCCGGACCCATGAATAGCAAAGCAGCCCCACCCTTATAGGGACGGGGCTGCTTGCTCAAGCTGGCTTGCCACCCTCTCAACAGGGCGGCGATCCGCACAATCAGGCGGTCTTCTTGGTGCGGCGCTTGGGCGCGGCGGTGCCGGGCTTGCGGCCAAGACCGATCTTCTTGGCCAGATCGCGGCGCTTTTCGGCATAATTGGGGGCGACCATCGGATAATCGGTCGGCAGGCCCCAGCGCGCGCGGTATTCTTCCGGAGTCATGTCGTAGTTGGTCCGAAGATAGCGCTTAAGCATCTTCAGCTTCTTGCCGTCTTCAAGGCAGACGATGTAATCCGGCTTCACCGAATTGCGGATCGCCACGGCAGGCTGCGGCTTGGGCTCTTCGACTTCCGCCTTTTCACCGAGGTTGGCGAGCGCGTCATAAACGTTGGTGATGAGGCCGGGCAGGTCACCCACTGCAACATCATTATTGCTGACATGCGCTGCAACGATATCGCTGGTCAGCGTAATAAGCGTTTCTTTCATCTCGATTTCCATGGCTTCGACTAGTTCCTCATGCGTATTCTTCGGATATTTCCGATAAATCGCCCATGGACGAAACATAGATCATTTGCAACTTCGCGAATTTACCGAGACCCGAATTTCTGATGAGTCTCGTTGAATTAAATCGAGCAGCCAAAAGTAATGGCGTCGATTCTCTCCCCGTTGGCCATGCGGTAATAGTTGGGGCGTTCGCCGATCGGTGTGAAACCGAGTTTGCGATAAAGGTGGAGGGCAGGGTTCCCGCGACGCATTTCCAAATAGATGCGTGTAATTCCTCGCCCGCGTGCGGCATCGAAAAGGTGGTTGATAAGCGTTTCACCGACACCCCGCCGACGACATCCGGGCACCACCGCAATCAGCAGCAGTTCCTCCTCGTCGAGCACGTGACGGCTGAGAACAAAGCCGGCTGGAGCGCGTGTGGTCGTGCCGTCGCCCGCTATGATCGCGCCGTCGGCATCCACCACTAGGGCATGGGTGCTGGGCATGGACAGCGCATCGGCGACCTGCCGCCGGTTCCAGGCCTCGCCGTATGCAGGATCGAATGCCGTCTCCATCACCGCCATGATCCGGTCGAGGAGGTGCGGGCAGGGTGTCATGCAGGCACGCGTCCGGCCATCGGGGTGGCATCCGGCCCGCGCCCGTAGATGGGGACGAGATTGTGGGTCAGCAGCTCGGCGGGGAGCAGGGGCACAGCTGCGGCATCGGGCAGAATGTCGAGCGATGCGATACTCGCACCGCGTTGCGCAAGAAGATCGCGCGCACGATTTCCGGCGGCAAAGTCATGGCGGGCGTCGTTGCGAGCCGCATCGGGCGGTTGCGAAACGACGTCGGTTCCGGGCAGTCCGTCGGCGCCAAAGTCCTGAACGAACCATTCGCCATGGCCGCCATTTACGCAGACTGTCAGCGGCTGGCCGGGACGTTCCGCCTGAGCCTGCGCCGCGATCAGTGCCAGCGTCGGATAGCCCAGCACCTCGGCACCCCACGCAAAACCGAGTGCGCGCGCCGTCGCCAGCCCGATGCGTACCCCGGTAAAGCTGCCCGGACCGAGCGAAACGAGAATGCGATCCGCGCGGCCCTTGTCCGGCAGGGCGGCGATCATCGGCACCAGCGCCTCGGCGTGGCCGCGCCCGATCACGCGATGATCATGCGCGATTCTGTCCTCGCCCTCGAACAGGGCGATGGAACAGGCCTCTGAGGCGGTTTCGATGGCGAGCATCCGCATGCGCCTGCCGATGCCCCAGCACAGGGCGGCACGCAAGCGCGAGATGCGCCTCAGGCGATACGGTTGAAGGTCGCGAAGTCCGGGCGCGGAGAACGCTCGAAGATGCTCTCCGGATCGCCATAGCCGACCGAACAGATGAAATTGGCCCTGTGGCGCGGCTCGTCGGCGAAAAAGGCAGCGTTAACGGCGGCCTGATCAAACCCCGACATCGGACCGCAATCAAGCCCCAGTGCGCGCGCGGCGAGCATCAGGTAAGCGCCCTGAAGCGAGGAATTGCGGAATGCGCCTTCCTTGCGGCCTTCCTCGTCGCCCTCGAACCAGCTTTTCGCGTCGGTATGCGGGAACAGCCAGGGCAGTTCCTCGTGAAAATCGATATCGTAACCGATTACCGCAGTGACCGGCGCGGCGAGCACCTTCGCCTTGTTGCCTTCCATCACGCATTCGGCGAGCTTTGCTTTGGCCTCGGGCGACTTGACCCACACGATCCGCACCGGCTGCATGTTTGCCGAGGTCGGGGCCATCTTCATCAGATCCCAGATCGCGTGGAGTTGCTCGTCCGTCACCGGCTTGTCGAGCCAGCCGTTATAGCTGCGCGCCTCGTTGAACAGCTGGTCGAGCGCCGCGTCCGGCAGGACGTGGTCGTGGAATTGCGTGGTCATGGGTAATCCCCGGAAACTGGAGTAAAAAACTCAGGCGGCCCTGACTTCAACGACTTCGGGGACGTAATGTTTCAGCAGGCCCTCGATCCCGTGCTTGAGCGTCGCCGTGCTTGACGGGCAGCCCGAGCATGAGCCTTGCAGCGTCAGATAGACCACCCCGTCGCGGAAACCCCGATAGGCGATATCGCCGCCGTCGCCCGCCACCGCCGGACGGACACGGGTTTCGAGCAGTTCGTTGATCGCGGCGATGACTTCTGCATCCTCGTCGCGTTCTTCCACCACCGCTTCGTCTTCGGGCGGGACGGTGATGCCGTTGCCATTAGTCGCAGCGAACAGCGGGGCTTCGGAAACGAAATGGTCGAGCAGGATTGCGATCACCTGCGGCTTCAACGCGCTCCAGTCGGCACCGGGCGCGGCGGTGACGCTGACGAAATCGGCACCGAAGAAGACGTTTACGACCTCGCCGGTATCGAAGATCGCCTGCGCCAGCGGGCTGGCTTCTGCGGCTTCGGGGGTGGCGAATTCGCGGCTGCCCGAAACCATCACGGCCTGACCGGGAAGGAACTTGAGCGCGGACGGGTTGGGGGTGGTTTCGGTTTCGATGAACATGTATCGTCATTTAAGACTGATTTCGTCCGATTTCAAGCGGGCACAGCCCCTCCTTGCAGCGCCGGACGCGCATTCACTATCGCTTCACATTTTGCCGCCCTATAAGCCCGATCATGACTTCCAATTCCCGCGTGGCACGCGCTCTCGCCCTTCTTCTTGCCCCGTTTGTGCTGGTTCAGCCGCTGGTCGCCCAGCAAAACCAGGCCGCGCCGGCCGAAACCGCACCGGCCACGCCGCCTGTCCCTGCGCCGCAAGCGCTTCAGGGCGAGGGCGAGGTGCCATGGCTCTATCGCGGGTCGGATGTGCCGGTCGACGACAAGTGGCTGTTCGGCGAGATGAAGAACGGGCTGCGCTATGCGGTGCGGCGCAATGGCGTGCCGCCGCGGCAGATTTCGATCCGGGTCCGCATCGATGCCGGTTCGCTGCACGAAACCGACAGTGAACAGGGCTTTGCCCACTTGCTTGAGCACCTGCTGTTCCGCGAAAGCAAATATCTGGGGCAGGCAGAGGCGATTGCCGCCTGGCAGCGGCTGGGTGCGACCTTCGGCAGCGATACCAATGCCGAGACCAGTCCGACCCACACGGTCTACAAGCTCGACATTCCCGACATCAATGACGCCAAGCTGTCGGAAAGCTTCAAGCTGCTGTCGGGGATGATCCGCGAACCCGTTCTGAACGATGCCAATGTCGCGGCCGAACGCCCGATCGTGCTGGCCGAAAAGCGCGAGCGGGGCGGAGCGGGGCAGCGCATGGCCGATCTGACGCGGCGCACCTTCTTTGCGGGACAACGGCTCGCCACCCGCAACCCCATCGGCATCGATGAGACCCTGAAGGCCGCCGAAGGCAAGGGCGTAAAGGCATTCTACCAGCGCTGGTATCGTCCGGAAAACACCGTGATCGTGGTCGCGGGCGATGCCGACCCCGTTTTGCTCGCCGGGCTGGTCGAACAGTGGTTCGGCGACTGGAAGGGCGCCGGCAAGCCGGGCGTTGCACCCGATTTCGGCGATCCGGTTCCGCCCGCCGGGGCCACCGACGATGCTGGCGCGCCGGCCCCGATCGGGGAACTGGCCATCGGCGTCGAACCCGACTTGCCGCGCAGCCTGACCTATGCGGTGATGCGTCCGTGGCGCCCGGTGCAGGATACCATTGTCTACAACGAAGGCCTGCTGCTCGATGCGGTGGCGCAGGCGATCATCAACCGCCGGCTTGAGTCGCGTGCGCGCGGCGGCGGCAGTTTCCTTTATGCGCAGGTCCAGCAGGATGACATTTCGCGGTCGACCGATGCGACCTTCGTCACCTTCGCACCGCTGACCAATGACTGGCAGGCGGCGCTTGCCGATGTTCGCAGCGTGATCGCCGATGCGCTGGCCAACCCGCCGACGCAGGAAGAGATTGACCGCGAGGTCGCCGAATTCGACGTGGTGTTCGCCAACGAGGTGGAGCAGGAAAGCGTCCAGTCGGGATCGAACCTCGCCAATAACCTCGTCAATGCCGTCGACATTCGCGAAACCGTGGCCGCGCCCAAGGTGGTGCTTGACGTGTTCCGCGGGATGAAGCCGCGCCTCACGCCGCAGGAAGTGCTTGAGCATACCCGCAGCCTGTTCGAAGGGGTGGTAACGCGCTCGGTCTATGTAACGCCCACGGCGGGCGAGGCGGACGCGGCCGCATTGCGGCTGGCACTGGCGCGCGAGGCAAAGGCCGACGGCAGCGCGCGGCTGGCAGCGCAGAGCATCTCCTTCGACGAATTGCCCCGTGTGGGCGCACCGGGCACGATTGCCAGCCAGCAGCCGCTGGGCGTGCTGGAGATCGAACAGGTCGATTTCGCCAACGGCGTGAAGGCGCTGGTGTGGGCCAATGATGCCGAGCCGGGCCGCGTCACGGTGCGGGTGCGCTTCGGTGCGGGCTATCGCGCCTTCGACAAGGACAATGCCGCCTATGCGCCGATTGGCGAGGCGGCGCTGGTTGGTTCGGGTCTGGGCGAGCTTGGCCAGAACGAGATCGACCGGCTGGCCACGGGCCGCAAGCTCGGCTTCGACTTTTCGATCGACGATGCAGTGTTCACCTTCACCGCGCAGACACGGTCGGAAGACGTGGCCGATCAGCTTTACCTTTTCGCGGCAAAGCTGGGGATGCCGCGCTGGGATCCCGATCCCGTGATCCGCGCCAAGGCGGCGGCGGAATTGGCCTACAACACCTATTCCACCAGCCCCGGCGGGGTGCTCAACCGCGATCTGGAATATCTCGTGACCGGCGGCGAGGACCGTTTCGCCACGCCCGATCCGGCGGCGCTGGAACAGGTTACGCCAGAAGGTTTCCGCAAGGTGTGGGAGCCGTTGTTGAAGCAGGGCCCGATCGAAGTGCTGGTGTTCGGCGAATTCGATCAGCCCGCCATTATCGAGCAGCTGCGCAAGACCTTCGGTGCGCTTCCGCCGCGTGATCCGATCCCCGCCGATATTGCCGCGCGCGTTCCGGCCTTTGCCGCCACCGCCGAAAGGCCAGCGATCGCGACCCATCGCGGCGATGCCAATCAGGCCGCGGCAGTGGTTGCCTGGCCGAGCGGCGGCGGGGTGGCTTCTCTGCGCGAAAGCCGTCAGCTGGAAATCCTCACCCAGCTGTTCAACAATCGCCTGCTCGAAGCGCTGCGCGAACGCGCCGGAGCTAGCTATTCGCCGCAGGTTTTCTCCAAGTGGCCCGAAGACCTGCCGAGCGGCGGGCGGATCACCGCCGTGGCGCAGCTCGAACCCGAATTCGTGCCCGTGTTCTTCGCCGAGGCCGATCGTATCGCGAAGGACCTCGCTGCCAATCCGCCGACCGCCGACGAGCTTGCGCGCGTCACCGAGCCGCTGGCCCAGCTGATCCGGCGCGCTTCGACCGGCAACCAGTTCTGGCTGTTCAATCTCGAAGGTGCGACCGGCGATCCGCAACGCGTGGCATTGCTGCGCACCCTGCTGGCCGACTATTCGCAGACCAGCCCGCAGGTGATGCAGTTCCTGGCTGATCGCTATTTCGCCAAGGGCTCGCCGTTCCGGCTGGCGGTTCTGCCCGAAGGTCAGAAACTGGCCGAGGCACCCGCCACCGGCGCCGCGAATGCGCAGGCAGGCAGGGCCGACCTGATCGGCCGTTGATCGGGCGGGCCAATCAAGCCGTGCGGGAAATAAAGTTGTCCTGTGCGGCTTTGTCGCTTTACAATTGAAACGCGCGTCCTGTAGCGGGCGCCCCCGCGCAGGCTTTGCGCACGCCGTGTGGCGATAGATATGGAAAGAGTTTGAACGTGCCCGAGACCTGGACCCCGGACAGCTGGAAAGCCTGCGAAGCGCGGCATCTTCCGCATTACGAGGACGCGGCCGAACTGGCCGAGGCGGAAACCACGCTCGCTTCCTATCCGCCGCTGGTGTTCGCGGGCGAGGCGCGCGCGCTCAAGGCCGATCTGGCGCAGGTCGCAAACGGCCACGGTTTCCTGCTTCAGGGCGGGGATTGCGCGGAAAGCTTTGCCGAATTCCATCCCAACAACATCCGCGACACTTTCCGCGTGCTGCTGCAGATGGCGGTCGTCATGACCTTCGCCAGCAAGCGGCCGGTGGTGAAGGTGGGGCGCATGGCAGGCCAGTTCGCCAAGCCGCGCTCCTCGCCGACCGAGACCATCGGTGATGTCACGCTGCCGAGCTATCTCGGCGACAATATCAACGGGATCGATTTCGATCCTGTCTCGCGCCGCAATGATCCGCAGCGCATGGTGCGCGCCTATTCGCAGGCTGCCGCCACGCTCAATCTGCTGCGCGCCTTTGCCGGTGGGGGCTATGCCAACCTGCGGCAGGTGCACCAGTGGACGCTCGATTTCATGGGCCGCACGCCGTGGACCGAAAAATTCGGCCAGACCGCCGACCGGATCGGCGAGGCGCTCGATTTCATGGAAGCCTGCGGCATCGATCCGGCCACCGTGCCGCAGTTGCAGGGCACCAGCTTCTACACCAGTCACGAAGCGCTGCTGCTGCCTTACGAACAGGCGATGACGCGGCGGGATTCGCTCACCGGCGACTGGTATGCGACTTCGGCTCACATGCTCTGGATCGGTGACCGCACCCGCTTCCCCGGCAGCGCGCACATCGAATTTGCGCGCGGCATTGGCAACCCGCTGGGCATGAAGTGCGGGCCGAGTCTCGAACCCGATGCGCTGCTTCGTCTGCTCGACGATCTCAATCCAGAGCGCGAGGCCGGACGCATCACGCTGATCAGCCGTTATGGCCACGACAAAGTCGAGGACGGCCTGCCCAAGCTGGTGCGCGCGGTGAAGCGCGAAGGCCATCCGGTGGTGTGGAGCTGCGATCCGATGCACGGCAACGTCGTGAAGTCGGATTCGGGCTTCAAGACCCGCCCGTTCGACCGGATACTGCGCGAGGTGAAGGGCTTTTTCGCGGTCCACCGCGCCGAAGGTTCGCACCCGGGCGGCATCCATATCGAGATGACCGGGCAGGACGTGACCGAATGCGTCGGCGGCGCGGTGGCGATCACGGAGGAACGTCTGGGCGATCGCTACCACACTCATTGCGACCCGCGCCTCAACGCCGAACAATCGCTTGAACTGGCGTTTCTCGTTGCGGAAATGCTCAATGATGCGGCCGGCGGTCGCGAGGCTGAGGTCAGCGCCGACGCGGCATAACGGGCTTGCGGCAGGCCCTACGGCAAGGGCGGCCCGGCGCAAAGACTTGATCGGGGCTGCGATTTTCCGATAGCCGTGTCGGCGTGTTATCGTCTTTCCTCTGTAACGGCGGACGGGCACGTTACGAATGTCCGACGCAGGGCGGGAAGGAGAAGCGCGTGCCGCGCAGCGAGCGACAGGATGATATTGATAGCGTGACGCCGAGCGACTTGGCGGGCCGGTTCCGAGCCACCCGTGCTCTGACCGAGGCGCTGGTCGCCCCGCTCAGCGATGCCGACGCCACCATCCAGTCGATGGAGGATGCTTCACCGGCCAAGTGGCATCTCGCGCACACGACATGGTTCTGGGAAACCTTTCTGCTGCGCGATCACGTGCCGGCCTACTGCCTGCTGCGCGAGGACTGGCCGTTCCTGTTCAATTCCTATTACGAAACCGAGGGCGCGCGCATCGACCGCTTTTCGCGCGGTTTGCTGTCGCGCCCGACGCTGGCGGACGTGCTGGAATGGCGCGCGGCGGTGGATGACGCCATGACGCCGCTGCTCGGCGATCCGGCGCTCGCAGACCTGATCGCGCTCGGCATCGCGCACGAGCAGCAGCATATCGAACTGCTGCTGACCGACATCAAGCATGCACTGTTCCAGAACCCGCTCGGCCCGGCGATGTGGGATGGCGCGCCGCCGCCCGCCGCCGCCGCGCCCGCACCGATGGGCTGGCACGAGCACCCCGGCGGGATCGCGGCTGCGGGCCATGACGGCAACGGATTTTCCTTCGACAACGAAGGCCCGCGCCACCGCGTGCTGATCGAACCCTTCGCCCTGGCCGACCGATTGGTGACCAATGGCGAATGGGACGCCTTCATCGCCGACGGTGGCTATAATGATGCGCGCCTGTGGCTGGCGGACGGCTGGGCGTGGGTGCAGCGGGAGAAGATCGCCGCGCCGCTGTATTGGCGGGAAGGCGATCATTTCACCCATCAGGGCTGGCAGGCGCGCGACGCGCACGCGCCCGTCACCCACATTTCCCATTTCGAGGCCGATGCCTACGCCACCTGGGCAGGCGCGCGCCTGCCGACCGAGTTCGAATGGGAGGCGATTGCCGCCGCCCAAGATCCGGCAGGCGGCAACCAGCTCGACGGGGCAGCGCCGCCCTTACCAAACGGGCAGGCGGGGTTGTTCGGCGATTGCTGGCAATTCACCCGCTCGGCCTATCTGCCTTACCCCGGTTTCCGCGTCGCAGAGGGCGCGGTGGGCGAATATAATGGCAAGTTCATGAGCGGGCAGGTGGTCTTGCGCGGCGCAAGCTGCGCGACGGTGCGCGGCCATTCGCGTGCCTCCTACCGCAACTTTTTCTACCCTCATCAGCGCTGGCAATTCACCGGCCTGCGGCTCGCGAAGGATATTGGTGCATGACAACCCCGAAAGGGCTGAAGCTGGTCGAACGCGACGCGGGCGGGGTCGATACGGCCTTTCGCGCCGACGTGCTGGCGGGGCTGGCGGAAGAGCAGAAGGCGATCCCCGCGCGCTGGTTCTACGACGATACCGGATCGCAGCTGTTCGAGGACATTACGCAGCTGCCCGAATATTACCCCACCCGCGCCGAGACCGAGATCCTGCGTGCGCGCGGTACAGAGTTTGCCGACCTGATCGGGCCGGGTCGCGCGGTGGTGGAGTTCGGCTCGGGCTCCTCGGTCAAGACCCCGCTGCTGCTTCAGGCGATCGCGCCTTCGGCCTATGTCCCGCTCGACATTTCGGGCGATTTCCTGCGCGCCTCGTCCGCTGCGCTCGCAGCCAAGTTTCCCGGCCTGCCGGTATTTCCGGTAGAGGCCGATTTCATGCGCCGCGTCGAACTGCCGGGCGAGATCGAGGGGTTGCCCAAACTCGGCTTCTTCCCGGGTTCGACCATCGGGAATATGGTCGCACGCACCGCGACCGACCTGCTGCGTTCGATGCGCGAGACGCTGGGTGTCGGCGCGTTGCTGCTGATCGGTATGGATCTGATCAAGGACGAGGCAACGCTGGTCGCCGCCTATGACGATGATGCGGGCGTCACCGCGAAGTTCAATCTCAACCTGCTTACCCGCATCAACCGCGAACTGGCCGGCGATATTCCGGTGGATGCCTTCGCCCATGAAGCGCGCTGGAACGACACCTATGCGCGGATCGAGATGCATCTGGTGGCGCAAAAGGATGTGACCTTCTCGGTCAGCGGTCAGCCTTTCGCCATGGTCGCGGGCGAGAGCATCCATACCGAAAACAGCCACAAGTTCACGCGCCGCACCTCCAACATGCTGCTGGCGGCAGGCGGCTGGGAGCCGCGCGCACGCTGGACGGATAGCGAGGATCGGTTCTCGCTACTGCTGGCCGAGGCGCGGCCACCGCGCAGCGCACCCTGAACCGCCGATCGCCGAAACCCTGAGCCTTCCCGTGCGTTGGCGCGGGATGGACGGACATAATAGCGACTTTCTCGTCATCGGTGCGGGCATGGCTGGCCTTTCCTGCGCCACCGGACTCGCCCGCAAGGGCGCAAGTGTCATCGTGCTCGACAAGGGGCGCGGCCCAGGCGGGCGCATGGCCGCGCGGCGGGTGGAGATCGCCGGCGAAACGGTGAGCTTCGATCACGGCGCGCAATATTTCACCGCGCGCGATCCGGCCTTTCAGGCGGTTGTGAACGGATGGGAAGCGGCCGGTGTCGTCGCGCGCTGGCCGTCGGCAGGTGAGGATGCCTGGGTTGGCACGCCCGGAATGAATGCGCCGATCCGCGCGATGGCACAGGCGCTCGACGTGCGCTGGGGCACGCGGGCGGAAGGATTATCGCGTGACGGCGCGGGTTGGCGGGTGGAAACAGGCGACGGGGTGTTCACCGCCGCGCAGGTGCTGGTTGCTGTTCCCGCCGAACAGGCCGCCGTCCTGCTGGCCGAGGTCGCCCTGGAACTTGCCGCGCTGGCCGGTAGCGTCGAATCTGCTCCGTGCTGGGCGGTGATGGCGGGCTTTGCCGAAGGCTTGCCGATCGCAGCAGACACTTACCGCAGCGAGACCGCGCCGGTTTCCTGGGCGGCTCGCAATTCGGCCAAGCCGGGCCGCAGCGGGGCCGAGACTTGGGTGATCCACGCCAGTCCCGCGCGCAGCCGCGCGATCGTCGATTGGCCGAGGGACGAGGTCGCGCGAACTCTGTTGGCCGACTTTTTCTCTGCCACGGGTACGCCGCCTGCCGCGCCGGAGCATCTCGACGCGCATCGCTGGCTCTACGCCTTGCCGCAGGCGCTGTCCGGCGAGGGCGCGCGCTATGATGCCGCCGCCGGGATCGGCATTGCGGGCGACTGGATGCATTCCCCGCGGGTCGAGGGCGCCTGGCTTTCGGGCAGGGCGCTGGCGGCGCTGGTGCTCTAGGCCGCCAACGGCGCGGGGCAGTAGCGTTTGAGGTAATCGCCGTGGCCCGGCATGTGCTGGACGAGATAGCGGATCGACCTCTCCATCTCGTTCACTTCCTCTGCCGTCTTGGCCGGATCGAGCGCGTCGGCCATGGCGTTGTGACCGCCCATGGCGATCCCCTGACCCATCATCACCGCCGCCCAGCTGGTTTCGGTGAACAGCTCGTCCTCTTCGCGGAATATCTGCCCGTTGGCCCTGAAGATTTCGACCTTCTCGGTCAGCGTGTCGGGCACATCCATGGTGCGCACATAATTCCAGAAGTCCGAATCCGTGCGCTGCGTGGCGTTATAGTGCAGGATCAGGAAGTCGCGGATGCGGGCATATTCGCGGCCTGTCAGGCGGTTGAAGGCATCCTCTTGCGCCTGCGTGATCCCGTCGAGCGACAGCAGCGACAGCAGCTTGTCGATCCCGGTGTTTACGAGGTGGATCGAAGTCGATTCGAGCGGCTCCATGAAGCCCGCCGCAAGGCCCAGCGCGACCACGTTCTTGTTCCAGAACTTCTTGCGCCGCCCGGTGACGAAACGCAGGAAATTGGGCTCGGCCTGCGGCTTGCCCGCGATATTGCCGAGCAGGATGTCGAGCGCCTCCTGGTCATCCATATAGCTTGAGCAATAGACATGACCGTTGCCGTTGCGGTGTTGCAGCGGCACCTGCCATTGCCAGCCGGCGCTGTGTGCGGTGGCGCGGGTAAACGGCGGGGGCGGGCTGCCGTCCTCACGCAGGCACGGCAGGGCGACCGCGCGGTTGCACGGCAGCCACTGGCTCCAGTCGTCATAGCCGGTCTGCAGCGCCTGTTCGATCAGCAGGCCGCGGAAGCCCGAGCAGTCGATAAACAGATCGCCCGCATATTGCCGTCCATCGTCGAGCGTCACGCCCGTGACAAAGCCGCTTTCCCCATCGAGCGACACGTCGGCGATCCGGCCTTCCTGCCGTACAACGCCGCGCTTTTCCGCATAGCCGCGCAGATAGGCGGCATATCGGCCTGCATCGAGGTGATAGGCGTAATTGACTGGCGGCAGATCGTCGCGCTTGTAATCCTCGGTGCGGGCGAACTTGCCGAAATAGGCGGCCATGGTTTCAAGGTTGAACACCTGGATCGGGCGCTTGTCGCCGCCCTGCGCCATGCGGTGCCAGACGTGATGGAAGCTGATCCCCCCCATGGTGTAACCATAGGCGCCGAAGGGGTGGATATAGCTGTCTCCCACCTTGCCCCAGTTTTCGAACTGGATGCCCAGCTTGAAGGTGCCGCCCACCGCTGCAAGCATTTCGCGCTCGTCCACGCCGAGCAGCTGGTTGAAGCCGACAAAGGGTGGAATCGTTGCCTCGCCAACGCCGACAGTGCCGATGCTTTCGGATTCGATCAGCGTGATTTCCACAGGCCGGCCGGCCTTGAGGCGCGACAGGGCAGCCGCCGCCATCCATCCGGCCGTTCCGCCGCCGACGATGATTATGTTCTGAATTTTCATGCTTTCCTCGATCCCTGCGTGGCCAAACTGGCCTGTCGTTCCGGGATTCTGCCGCCCCGCGAAGTGTTGCCAGAATGCAATATGGCACGCAGATTACAAGTCTTGAGAACGCTAACAACATGCGCTACGAATGCATCAGCAAGCCCTAGTGGTCGGCAAGAATGTGCCACGGGGTCAGGGGAGGTTTGAAACATCATGAAATACGCACAGGTTGCGCCGCGTCGGCGTCGTTTTGTCCTCGGCACCGCTTCGGCGCTGGCGATGTCCGCTGCGCTTGTCTCGCCCGCACTCGCGCAAGATGCCGACGAGGATCAGGCTGCGAGCGAGGATGATGCCGTCGCAGAGCAGACAGGCCCCGAGATCATCGTTTCCGGCTTCCGCGCCTCGCTTGAATCCGCGCAGAACATTAAGCGCGACTCCGACACCTTCGTCGATGCGGTCACTGCCGAAGACATCGGCGCGCTGCCCGATCGTTCGGTGGCCGAAACGCTTCAGCGCATTCCCGGTATCACCATCGGCCGTTTCGAGAAGACGACCGACCCTGACCGCTTCTCGGTCGAAGGCACCGGGGTGATCATTCGCGGCCTGCCCTTCGCCCGTTCGGAACTGAACGGACGCGACATCTTCTCGGCCACCGGCGGCCGCGAACTGAGCTTTAATGATGTATCGCCCGAACTGCTCGGCCGGGTCGAGGTGTTCAAGAACGTCACCGCCGACATGATCGAAGGCGGTCCGTCGGGTACGGTGAACCTTGTCACCCGCAAGCCGCTCGACACCAAGGGTCTCAAGCTCGCCGGTACGGTCGGGGTGAACTACGGCGACCTGCGGCAGGAATGGTCGCCGGAATTCTCGGTGCTCGGATCGAACACCTTCGAGACCGGCGCCGGTTCCTTTGGCATCCAGGCTTCCTATGCCTATTCCGAACTCAAGAGCCGCACCGATGCCTCGCAGGTGGCTGACCCCTGCTACCGCGCAGCGGCGCTCGACGGGCCTTGTCTGCGGGCGCTGTCGGTCGGCTCGGGCGGCTTTGTCGGCGATCCCAATTTCGATCCGGCCAACTTCCCGCCGCAAGGCGCGGTGCTGGTGCCCAAGGGCGCCGGGATCCGCACCACCGATCTCGATCGTACGCGCGAAGCGTTCTCGGGCATCCTGCAATACGAGGATCCGACCGGCAACTTCGTCGCGACCTTCGAATGGTTGCGTGCCGAAGCGAGCTTCGAGACCGAAGAATATGCGCTGATCTCGCGCGTGGACGACGAACTGCTGTTCCCGCAGGCGCGCAACGGCACCACCATCCAGTATGACGAGAATGGCATCTTCCAGCGCGGCATTCTCAGCCAGCGTCAGGGCGATGCCTATGCCACCCCGTTCGGTCGCGGCGGCATCCCGCTGGATTCGCTGCGCTTCCTGCGTGCGCTCGACACCACGACCGAAGATTTCTCGATCGATATCAAGTGGAACGTTACCGATCGCTTCCGCGTCAACTTCGAAGCGCAGTCGATCAGCTCTGATCTCACCCGTGATTCGGTGTTCGGCGCAATGTCGACTTGGGCCGATGTCGATCTTGACCTGACCGGCTCGGTGCCCAAGGTCCAGTTCCTTGCGCCAGTCGGTTCGCCGGCCGATTACTTCTCCTCGGGTCTCAACACCTACTACTGGTTCGGCCTCGACAGCCGCGAGAAGAACGAGGGCGACCTGCAGAGCCTGCGCTTCGATGCCGAATATGACATCAGCGACGAAGGTTTCTTCAAGGCGGCACGCTTCGGTGCGCGCTGGGCCGACCGTGATCGCACCACCCGCAACACCAATTTCAGCACTTGGGGCAACCTTTCGGCGGTCTGGGCAGGCCGCGCGGGCTGCGCCCCCTGGGGCGAGGGCGCCGGCTGCGGCGCGAGCGGACCGGGTCCGTTCGGCAACGGCTTCATTCCGGGCCGGTTCTACACCGGGCTTCCGGGTCAGGAATTCGCCATCGCGGGCGGTGCCTTCGTCGACGAATTCCCGAATTATGCGCAATACCGCAATCCGTTCGGCGACAATTTCCAGCGCGGCAACGTGCCGCTGCCGATCGAAAACGGCGCGGCATGGTATTTCGGCGGGGATGATTTCCTTGGCGAATACCTCTCGGGCCTGACCGATCAGCAGTTCGAGGAAATCCAGAATTTCGGCATGTCGCCGGAACGTTTCAACTACGGTGTCAACGGCCGCATCCGTCCCGACGAGGTGACCGGTGAGCTTCTGCCGTGCGACATCGAAGGCGTGTTCTGCCCGGGTGAAGTCTCGGTCGTGTCCGAAGTCACCAAGGCGGCCTACGGGCGCGTCGATTTCGGCACCGATTTCAGCAATGGGTGGAATATCGAGGGCAATATCGGCCTGCGTTACGTCGAAACCCAGATTTCGACCTTCGGCCGGATCGGCTTCCCCGACCCGGGCCGCTTCGACACCCCGGTGCTCGAAAACGGCGTGCAGGTCGGTGGCGGCAACGGCGACGGCGTCGTGCAGGTCAGCGAAGTCACTGCGGGCTGTAATTTCGGCACCGGCGCACCGCCGCCGATCAGTCTGCAAGGCATCTGCCAGCTTTCGCCCGATCGCCTGGCGCAATTCGCCGCGGCGCATACCGGCGAAATCCTGATCGACGATCGCGACATCACTTTCGACCACTGGCTGCCGAGCTTCAATGCGCGGCTTGATGTGGGCGACGGTCTGCTGTTCCGCGTTGCCGCGTCGAAGAACATCTCGCGCCCCGACCTGCAGCTGTTCCGCGCCGGTGGCGGCATCGGCGACAATACCGTGGCGCTGGCCAATGCGGGTGCCGATGCACTTGCCAACGGGCCGCTGTTCGCGCTCCAAACCGGCAACCGCAACCTGCTGCCGGTTTCGGTGTGGAATTATGACCTTTCGGTTGAATGGTACTTCGCCGAAGTCGGTTCGCTGACCTTTGCGGTGTTCGCCAAGGATGTGAACGGGTTCATCGATCAGGGCTTCTCGCGGGTGGATTACCAGGGCGCGAACGGTCCGATCGACGTCAACGTGCAGGGTCCGGCGAACTTCCAGGACGGCTGGCTCAAGGGCTTCGAGCTTGCCCATCAGCAGGTCTATGACTTCCTGCCGGGCGTGCTGAGCGGTCTGGGGACGCAGTTCACCTACACCTATGTCGATGGCGGCGACTTCTCGAACCCGAACCTGTCCGACTTTGGCCAGGCGTCGATCACCACCGGTGCCAACCAGCTGGGCGGCGGCGCGTTCGTCGCGCAGCAGCCGCTGGCAGGCATTTCCAAGCACTCGTTCAACGCCACGGTGTTCTACGAGAAGGGCCCGCTGTCGATGCGTGCCGCCTATAACTGGCGCTCGGAATTCCTGATTACCCCGCGCGACGACATCTTCCCGTTCTCGCCGATCTGGCAGGAAGACACCGGGCAGCTCGACGCGTCGATCTTCTATTCGGTTACGGACAAGATCAAGCTGGGTATCCAGGGCGTGAACCTGCTCGACGAAATCACCGAGACGAGCCAGGTGGTCGACTTCGACGGTACGCGGGTGACGCGTTCGGCGTTCCGCAACGACCGCCGCTTCACCTTCCTAGCGCGGTTCGATTTCTGACGCGAGCGATGACGGGATGAGTGCAGGGCTGCTGGGAGCGGGAACGCTGTCAGCAGCCCTGTCGCTTTGCGGGGCAATCGATGCACCGCAGCCGGCGCTGGCCCCGCCATCAGGGCGGTAGGGCGGACGCCTGTGCGAACAAAACGATGCGAAAGGGCTTGCGGGCAAGCGCTTTCCCGCGCAATTCGCCATCAACGGGATCAGGATATATCAATGTGCCCAAGCCCCTGACACTGGGCGGGTGTGCATGAACCAGACGGGACGGAAAGACGCGAAGCAATGGCGCGGGGGCGCAAGACAGTAACGATCAGGGATGTTGCCGAGGATGCGGGAGTCTCGCTCCAGACGGTAAGCCGTGTCGTCAATGGCGGCCCGAATGTGCGCCCGCAACTGCGCGACAAGGTGCGCGCCTCGATCGAGCGGCTGGGCTATGTTCCCAGCCTTGCCGCCCAGCGCATGAGCGGGTCGCGCTCCTACATCATCCTCGCCATCAATGATCGCGAACGCACACTGGCCGACTGGCGCGAACGGCGCGGTACGGACTGGGTCGACCAGATGCTGCTGGGCGGCATCCTGACCTGTTCGAAACACGGCTACCGGATGATGGTGGAACTGGTCGATACCCATTCCGACCATGTCGAACGCGAACTCGGCGCGGCGATCTCGGCGCTCCAGCCCGACGGCGTGGTGCTGACGCCGCCACACTCGGAAAATAGCCTGATCACCGATCTGCTGGCGGCGCGGGGCATTCCCTTCGCGCGGATCGGATCGAAACAGCCGGGACCGGGCATTCCGCTTACGATGGGCGATGAAGGCGCGGCGCATCTTGCCACGAACCGCCTGATCGAGCTTGGTCACCGCGCGATCGCGATGATCGCGGGCCCGGCCCAATACAGCCTCAGCGGCTGGCGCATCGACGGCTGGAAGCGGGCGCTTGAGGAGCATGGACTGCCAAGCGAGGGCCTGCTCGAAACCGGCGATTTCGGCTACGAATCCGGCACGCGCGCCGCACGCGCACTGCTTGATCGCAGGCCCGATCTTACAGCGATCATCGCGTCGAGCGACCAGATGGCGCTCGCCGCGCTCGAAGTCGCGCGCGACCGCGGCCTAATGGTGCCGCGCGACCTCTCGCTGATTTCCTTCGACAACACTCCGATCGTGCGCTTCTCGCAGCCGCCGTTGACCGCTGTCGACCAACCGATTGCCGAAACCGTGTCGCGCGCGGTCGAGCAGCTGATAGCGCGCTTGCCCGAAGGCGAAGGCGACAAGGTGATCGAGGTCGCCGCAGGTCTGGTCGAGCGGTCCTCCACCGCGCCTGCGCCGGGCACAGCTTGAATATTCCGGGCCCGGAGGCGGCGGCCCGCCAGCCGGGCTGGTTCCTGATCCTGTTCGCGCTGGCCGCAGCAGGCGGTGCGGTGGCCTATGTCCCCTTGTTGACGGTGCTGTTGCCGCAGCGCATCGCGGAATTGCAGGGGGCAGAGGATGTCGCCGTGCTCGCACGGGTGACCTTCTTCGGTGCGGTCGTCGCCAGTATAGCCAACATTGTCGCCGGGATACTGAGCGATCGCAGCGCTTTGCGCCGACCATGGATCCTCGCAGGGCTGGCCCTGTCCAGCGTGCTGCTGATCGCGGTCGGCGAGGCGCGCTCGGCGAGTGAACTGGTGCTGCTGGTGATGGCCTGGCAGGTGGGGTTGAACCTGATGCTGGCACCGCTGATGGCGTGGGCGGGGGATTGTTTTCCCGATAGCCAGAAGGGCGTGCTCGGCGGGGCGTTGGCCCTGTCTCCGGCGCTGGGCGCATTGGCGGGATCGCTGGTGACCTATGGCGGGCTGGTGCCGCCAGAGGCAAGGCTGTGGCTGGTAGCGGCGCTGGTGGCGGCGCTGGTCTTGCCTGCGGTGATATTCGGCGGCGCACGGCGGCGCGCGGAGCTGTTGCAGCCGCGACCGGAGGTCCTGCCGGGATCTACTGTCCCGCGAGGCCAGGCTGTAAGACGGATGTGGCTGGCGCGGTTTCTGGTGCAGGTGGCAGAGGGCGGAATGTTCGCTTTCCTGCTGTTCTGGCTGCGATCGCTGGCACCCGATTTTCCGGAAAATTCGGCGGCCAATATCTTCAGCCTCGTGCTGGTCTGTGCGGTGCCCCTGTCATTGCTGCTGGGGCGCTGGTCCGACCGTCATGGTCGGCCGATCCTGCCGCTCGCGGGATGCGCGCTGCTGTGCGCGCTGGGCATGCTGGCCATGGCGGGCGCGGGCGATCTTACGCAGGCGGTGGCGGGATACGTCATCTTCGCCATCGCTGCGGCCATTTTCCTCTCGCTCCACGCCAGCCAGACTTTGCGGGTGCTGCCGGCGCCCGAACATCGGGGCCGCGATCTGGCTCTGTTCAATCTTACCAACACCCTGCCGGCGATGGTGATGCCTTGGCTGACCGTGCTGCTGGTGCCCGAACTGGGCTATTCTGCCCTGTTCGTTCTGTTTGCGGTGCTTTCGCTGGTGAGCGCGGTTCTGCTCGCTTCCTTTGCCCGCCCGCTGGCAACTCCCGGAAACTGACCGCTTGGCGCTTGCAAAAGCGGGCGGGGTTTGTAGTATCTTGATAACGTTCTCAACGGAACGGCTGGCCAGCATATCAATGGTCTTGGGAGGGACTTGTCTGGTGACGCGTAATATTTTCGGGCAGCTCGCGACAGGTGCGGGCCTTGCCGCCCTGCTGGCTGGTTGTTCCGCCACGCCGCCAGTGCAATCGACCGGCACGCCTGTGCAGGCGGCGGAGCAGGGCGCGCCCGCTTCGCCCGAGCAGCTGCTTGCGCGCATGAGTGTCAAGCGCAAGGTCGCGCAGATTATCATGCCCGACATCGGCTCAATCACGCCCAAGGATGTGCGTCGCTACCGTTTCGGCACGATCCTGAACGGCGGCAATTCCGGGCCCTATGGCGACGACGAGGGGCCGGCGGCAGACTGGCTCAAGCTGGCTGACGAATTCTGGGAGGCTTCCACTGCGCCGCTGAAGGGTGATGAACCCGTCATCCCCTCAGTGTGGGCAACCGACGCCGTGCACGGCCATGCCAATGTCATCGGCGCGACGGTGTTTCCGCACAACATCGCGCTGGGCGCGACCGGCGATGCTGATCTGATCCGCCGCATCGGCGCCGCCACCGCGATCGAGATCGAGGTGACCGGCATCGACTGGACCTTCGCCCCAACCATCGCAGTTGCGCGGGACGATCGCTGGGGCCGCACCTATGAAAGTTATTCCGAAGACCCGGCACTGGTCGCGCGGCTCGGCGCAGCGATGGTTGAAGGGTTGCAGGGCCGCCCGGGCGAACCGGGTTTCCTTGGCGTGGGCAAGGTTGCGGCGACTGCCAAGCACTTCTTCGGCGACGGCGGCACTGCGCAAGGTGTCGACCAGGGCGACGTCGACGGCGATCTTGCCGAACTGATGGCAATCCACGCCGCGCCCTATCCCGCCGCGATCGGTGCGGGCGTGGCCAGTGTGATGGCCAGTTTCAATTCGATCAACGGCACCAAGATGCACGGCAACGCCCCGCTTCTGACCGGCGAACTGCGCGGCAATCTGGGCTTTGGCGGACTGGTCGTCGGCGACTGGAACGGGCACGGGCAGGTTGAAGGCTGCACCAACAGCAACTGCCCCGATGCATTGCTGGCAGGCCTTGATGTCTACATGGTGCCCGAGGACTGGAAGGCGCTCCATCGCTCGCTGGTCAAGCAGGTGAAGAACGGCACCATCCCCATGCAACGGCTTGACGAGGCGGTTCTGCGGGTGCTGCGGCTTAAGCAGCAACTGGGCATTTTCGGTGGCGAGGTGAAACCCTCGGCGCGGGCGTTTGGTGAGCGCTGGGATCTGCTTGGCTCTTCCGAACACCGCGCAATCGCGCGCGAGGCGGTGGCCAAGTCGCAGGTGATCCTCAAGAACAGCGGCGTGCTGCCCCTGAAGGCGGGGGCGCGGATCGAAGTGGCGGGCATGGCCGCCGACAATATCCCGCAACAGGCCGGTGGCTGGTCGGTGACGTGGCAGGGCGGCGGCGAGCTGACCGCCGAGCAATTCCCCGGCGCAACGTCGATCTATGACGGGATTGCCGCCGCCGCACGCGAGGCAGGCGGCACGGCGGTGCTGGCACCAAAGGGCAGCATGTCCGGCAAGCCTGATGTCGCGATCGTGGTATTCGGCGAAGAGCCCTATGCCGAATTCGTCGGCGACCGGAAGGATCTCGCCTTTCGGGACGAGGAAGGGCTCGAACTGCTGCGCGCCTATCGTGCGCGCGGCATCCCCACCGTGGCGGTGTTCCTCTCGGGCCGGCCCTTGTGGGTCAACCGCGAGATCAATGCCGCCGATGCCTTCGTCGCCGCCTGGCTGCCGGGCAGCGAGGGGGCAGGGGTTTCCGACGTTCTGTTCGGCCATCGGCCCGCGACCGGGCGCCTGTCGTTCAGCTGGCCCGCGCATTGCGGGGGCACTCCGGTCAACGGGCCGGAAGGCGCGCTGTTTCCGCTCGGCTACGGCCGCGATCTTAGCGATACTTCGGAACTCGCACCGCTCGACGAGACCTGCACCTCGCTGACAACCGATACCGGCGCTGTGTGGTTCGCTTCCGGGCGGCTCGGCATGCAGGTGCAGGCCGTCGCCGATAATGCCGTGCTGCCCGATCTGCGCGGCACCGGCAACGGCATCACCGCCACCGGGATCGACCGCAAGGCGCAGGAGGATGCACGCCTTGTCGCTTTTGCGCCCGGAGCCAAGCTGCGCCTGACCGGTCCCGAAAGCGAAGCAGGCTGGCGCATCGCCTATCAGGTGGAAGACCGGCCCAAGTCGCAGGTGACCGTGACCGCTGACGGCAAGGCGCTCGACATTACGCAGAAGCTGTCGGTTGCCGAGGGCAAGGGCTGGCGCGAGATGGTGCTGACCAGCGCCTGCCTCGGCGAAGTCGGCGAACAGCTGACTTTCTCGTCCAAGGGCAAGTTCGCAATCCAGATCAGCGAAATCGCGCGTGACGAGAATGCTGCCGATGCGGAGTGTTCGTTCTGACAAGACGATGCGACTGAGGGCACATCGCCCCTTTCGCCGCGCGCCCTGATCGCCTAACGCGGCGCCACCGTGTCGCGGAGCCGTTCCCCCTTGTCCCGCTTTGCCCTGCTGGCGGCCGCCCTGGCGGCGCTGTTGCAGTGGGCGGTGCCGCATGGCTGGATGATCGGCAAGGCCCGTGCGGGAGAGGCGGTGCTGGTACCCTGTCCGGGGGTGTCGCCTGCGCTGGCGGCGTTCGTCGGCTCTGCGCCTGCTTCTCCTCCGATGGCCAAACCGGCGATGATGTCGATGATGGCGATGGTCCATGGCGGCGATCACACCGCGCATCATGCCGATCATGCCATGACCGAAGCTGGCGCGCCTGCGCCTGTTTCGGATCACTTCGGGCATGACAGCCACGCCAGCTTTGCCAGCGCGCTGTGCGATTTTGCCGCGATGGGTGCGCCTGTGCTGCCGCCCGCGCCGCCCGTGCTCGATTTGCTTCCACCGGTTCCCGCCGCGCCGCGTCTGCCGGCCCGGTTGGCGATTCTGCCCGGCCGGGGCCTTGCCGCTCCGCCGCCGCCGGCCACCGGCCCGCCCTCACTCACGGTCTGACTTCAGCCGCGCTGTTCGCGTCCCGCAAGATGCGGGGCGGACTGTGCTGTCTTGCTTTGACCGGGGAGATCCCGGGCCGTCGGTGCTGTCCGCAAGGGCGGACCGTGCCGGGCGGAGCAATCGGAATTATCATCATGAATTCGCGTTACTTCCGGCGGTGCCTTGGCGCTGCCACCATGCTCGCGGCTGTTCCTGCCGCTGCCGAGCACAATCCTCCCTCCACCGATCCCGATGCGGTGCTGACCGATACGATCATTGTCACTGCACGGCGCGCCGAGGCGATCAGCGCCGACGGTATCGCGCCGCCGCAACAGATCGCGCTGCCTGCCGATGCGGCCGCAATCGCGGCGCGCGTGCCCGGGGGTGACCTGTTCGGCAACGGCGCGCTTTCGGGCCAGCTTTCCTATCGCGGGCTTGCGGGTGAACGGGTGCTGGGCCGCATCAACGGCCAGCGCTTTGCTACCGGCGGACCTAATGCGATGGACCCGCCGTTGCACTATGCCCCCGCGATCCTTGTCGACCGGATCGAGGTTGCGCGCGGCGTCGCTCCGGTCAGCTCCGGCCCGGCGCTGGCGGGTGCGGTCAATGCCGAGCTGGTGCAGGCGCAGTTCTCCGACAGCGAAAGCCTTGCGCCGCAACTGCGCGCAGCCGCACAATATCGCAGCGTCGATGACAGCTATGCCCTGGGCGGTATGGCAGGACTCGCCAATGAGAACTGGCGGCTTGGCGTCATCGCCGCGCGTGAGGAGGGGCATGACTACGCATTCCCCGGCGGCACCGCAGTAGGCACCGCGTTCGAACGCAATCTCTATGGCTTCCACGCGGGTTTCCGCACCAGCCCGGGCGAACTGTTCGTCGAATATCGCCGCAGCGAGACCGACCCGACGGGCAACCCGCCCTTCGCGCTCGACATCGTCTATTTCGATACCGATTTCGTGCAGGGCGGCTTTCGCGGGGAGATTGCCGATGACGTGACGCTGAATGTCCGGATAGGCCATGTCGCGGTGCGGCACCTGATGGACAACCAGACCATCCGTCAGCCTGCCGCACCGGCGATGATGGCGCGCGCGACCTTTGCCGATGCCGATACCACCACGGCCGAAGCGTCGGTGAGGTTCGGCGGGGATGGGCGCTATCTCAAGATCGGCGGCGACGTGGAACTGACGGAGAAATTCGTCACCATCACCAACCCGTTCAATCCCGTCTTCTTCATCGAAAGCCAGCCCGATGCCCGTTCGGATCGTTACGGCGGCTTCGTGCAGTGGCGCGGCGGGCTGGGCGCGGTCCAGTTCGAGGCCGGCGCGCGGATCGACGATACCCGGCAGTCGGTCGGCGCGCCGCGTCTGGGTGCTGCGGTGCCGATGGGGCCGCGCGCTCTGGCAGCGGCCTTCATCGCCGCCAACCGAAAGGACGCGGACACCACACTGGATGTCGTCCTGCGCGGCTGGGCACCCCTCGGGGCCTTTACGCCGCGCATCACGCTGGCCCGCAAGGAGCGGGTGCCGAGCGTGCTCGAACGGTTCGGATGGCTCCCGACCGAGGCGAGTTTCGGTCTGGCGGACGGCAATATCTACGTCGGCAATCCGGCGCTGAAACCCGAGACAGCATGGATTGCCGAGGCGGGATTCGACTATGACGGTGACCGGCTGACGATCCGTCCGACGCTGTTCTACCGCCGCGTGGACGATTTCATCCAGGGCGTGCCCTTCGATGCGACTGTTGGCGTGATCGACAGCACAGTGGAGATGGTCGCGAACATGAATGGCGATCCCACCCCGCTGCGCTTCGCCAACACCGATGCCGAGCTTTACGGAGCCGATCTCGACTTCAGCATCCGTCCGCTGGCGCGGGTGGAACTATTGGGCACGGCCAGCCTCGTGCGCGGACAGCGGCGCGATATGAGCGATGATCTCTACCGCGTTCCGCCCGTCAATCTGCGGCTCTCGGCGGTCTGGGCGAAGGAGAAGCTGTCGCTCGGCGCCGAACTCTTTGCCGCCGCTGCGCAGGACCGTGTGTCGGTGAGCAATGGCGAGCAGCCGAGCGAAAGCTTCGCCACGCTCGGCTTGTTCGCACGCTATGCGCTGGGCGAAGGGCTGGCGGTCGAGGTCGGGGTCGAGAACTTGCTGGACGAAAGCTACGCTCCGCATCTCGCGGGTCGCAGCCGGGTCGGCGCGTCGGACGTGTCGGTGGGCGAACGCCTGCCAGGTGCGGGACGCGGCGGCTGGGTGCGGGTCACTGCGCGCTTCTGAACGCACTGCGCTGGTCGGGGTCGGCGGGTCAGCCCCGCACGATCCCGGCCAGCGGCTTGGTGCTCCTGCCCGGGAACAGCCGCGCCAGCGTCGGCGCCGGGTCGAGCGCGAAATGTTCGGCCACCGCGCCCGCAAGCACGCTTTCGAGCGCGATGGTGGGCGCAAGGTCGCGGCCCTCATAGAGCTGGCCTGTGCCAAGCCCGGGCCAGTCAGCCACCACCCGCCCGCCGAGCACGCCGCCGCCCAGCACCATTGCCGCGCCGGCGGTGCCGTGATCGGTGCCATTGGTGCCGTTGAGCTGCGCGGTGCGGCCGAACTCGGTCGCCACCAGCACGATCGTGCTGTCCCATTCCTCACCCATGCCCGCCTTGTAGGCCGCCAGCATCGCGTCGAGCCCGCGCGCCTGCCGTGCGAAGGCACCGCGCTGGTTGGCGTGGGTGTCCCAGCCGTCCACCTCGATCATCGCGATCCGCGCGCCCCTTTCGCCCTGCATCAGCGAGGCGACCAACGCGCCATTGGCGCTGGCATCGCGCAGGTTCTGCAAACCGTCATCGCCCGCCATCGCGCGGGTTTCGAGCGCACGCGCCCACAGGCCCGACAATTCGGCATCGCCTTCGTAAAGCGCCGCCACACGGGTCATGAAGTCCGCGCTCGCTTCGGGCAGGGCGGACGGCGCATAGCTCGACACCGGCGCCGCCCCGCGCAGCGCCAGCGGCACGGCAGGCGCGACCGCGAGCGCACGCGGCGGCTCGCCCTTGTGCGCTTCGGCGAGCAGAGCCGTCAGCCGGTTGAGCCAGCCGTCTCTGGTCGCATAGGGCGCGGTGCCGCCTGTCTCCAGCAGGTTCTGCCCGTCGAAATGCGAGCGTTCGCGGTAAGCGGTGGCGGCTGCATGGACAAACAGCGCCTCGCCCGCCTGCGCGGCCTTGCCTGTTTCGACGAAAGCGGGGTGGAGCGCGAAGAAGCTGCCGATCCGCGGCGCGTTCTCGTAATCGGCAAGACTGACCCCGCGTAGTGCCTCAAACCCGGGATCGCCGACAGGGGCGAGCATCGCCAAGCCGTCGGCCGCACCGCGCAACAGCACGAACAGGAGATTGCGCGTGCCGCTGCCCTGCGCCAGCGCGATGCGGGGCAGGGCAAGCCCGCTGGCGCCCATCGCAAGCGATCCCGCCAGAAGGGTACGACGATCGAGACGGGTGAGCATGTCGGCTTACCTCCGCATCATTTCAGGGGCGACGAGCAGCAGCGCCAGCGCCTGCCGTCCGCTTTCGGCGCGCTTCAGCATGGTGCGTGTGGTATGGCTTAGGGCATCGGGAAAGGCGGCTTCGGCGCGGGCCAGCACGTCGTCAGCCGGTGCGCCCTGCGCCATCCGCTCTGCCAGTTCGGCGCGCCGCAGCAGCACGTCGGGCGCGGCCCAGCTGGCGGCCAGATCATCGTAACCGGCAGGCGAGGGCGCGCGCCACGGCGACTGGCCAAGCTCGTTCAGCACCCGCGCAATGCGTTGCGGCGGAAGCGCGTCGATGCCCGAAAGCCGCGCGGCGGCGATGAACCATTCAAACGGGGCACGGAACTTGACCGGGCCGCATACCCACACCTCGGGCGCCGCGATCAATGTGCGGGTGAGGCTGGCAAGATCGCCGCCGGTCTTCAGGAATTCGGCCTCCAGCCGCGCGGCGAGGCTGGCGGGCGGATCGTCTCCGGCAAAATGGCGCGCGAGCTTGGTGGCGATGTGGCGCGCTGTGGCGGGATGCGCGGCAAGATCGTCGAGAATGGCCATGGCCTGTTCGGGGCCGCCGGCGCCGTAACGCCGCCCGAGGATGGTGCGCGCCCCCGGTTCGTGGGCCAGCGCGACGAAGGCCGCACCGCCCGGCTGATCCTCGGCAAAGCGTCCCACCCGCCCGACCCCCGGCACCGTCCACCCCGTCAAAGCACGGGCGAATTCGGTCACGTCAGCCTGCGAATAGCCCCCGTCCACACCGAGCGTGTGCAGTTCGAGGATCTCGCGCGCCAGGTTCTCGTTCAGGCCGCGCGGGCCCTGCGCATTGGCGCGCCGTCCGCGTCGCTGTCCGGCGGTCGATCCCGGGCCGATCGACTGGAACTGGTCGAGATAGAGCAGCATCGCGGGATGCAGCACCGCAGCCTTGAGCAGGTCGACAAAGCGTCCCAGCACGTGCGGACGGATCGCGCCGAATTCGTGCGGGCCGACTTCGAACTGGGTCCCCGGCTTGCCAACAGAAACGCTAAAATGGTTGCTCCAGAAATGCACCAACCGTTCCACCATCGGGGCAGGGCTTGCGACTGCGACGTTCACGCGCACTGCCAGATCGTCCACCACCACGCGGCGCGCTTCGAGCAATTTCGTGCGATATTCGGGAGGCAGTCCGGCGAGCGCGGCAGCGCGCGGATTCTCTGGTGCCATTTCGCTCATCGGGCCGGTCATTGCGGCTTCGGCCATGCCCGTTTCGCCGGCCTGCTGCATCCTTTCGCGCAGGCTGCGCAGCAATTGCAGCATCTCGCCGGTCTTGCCGCGGGTGGCGGCGCGCGCGGCGATCACGGCAGGGGCAGGGTCGAAGGCATCGAGCTGGCGCAACAGGTAGCGCGCCGGATCATCCGGCACCCGCTCCCCGCGCGCCAGGCCATAACCGAAGCGGTTGAGGGCAATGCTCGCCGCGCTCATTTCCAGACCTTGGCTGAGGGTGTCGGTCGCATGGCTTTCCCTTTCCCGGCAGGCCCGATGCCCGCCAGCCTCTGCCTGATCAACGCCGCCGTCCGCCATTCCCTTCGCGCAGGTCTGCCGATTTTTGTTCAGGGTTCGACGATGGGAAAGCCCTGCGGCATCGGATCGAGCGCGTCGATCAGCAACTGGAGCGCAGCCGGATCGCCTTCTACCTGAAGTCCTCCGGCCTGCATCATCGCCACCGGCTGTTTCAGGAACAGCAGCGCCAGCATCATCAGCCGGGGGCCACGGATAGTGACGTCGGCGGTCTGCGGCAGCGCTCCGACGCGCCCGATCATCACGCGTCCGTTGGCTTCGATCATTGCCTGCTCGTCCCGGTCGGTCAGCGCGATGCCGACCGTCAGCTTTCTGTCGCCGAAGCGTTCCGGAGCGAAGCGGGTGGCGGCGCTGTCGAGCAGTTCCTGCGTTGCCACTGCGGCGATCAGATCGGTGCTTTGGGCTGCGGGCCGGCGGGCGCTTTCGCCGCGCAGATCGGCCGCCGCGGCCAGGAACTGGTTACGCCAGATCGCGCTTTCGGACTGGTAGCCCTGCTGCTGGTAACTTTCCGCCAGCAGCGCGCGCGCCGCCTGATTGTCGGGCGTCGCAAAGACGAGGTTCTGCAGCAGGTCCGACGACCAGCGATAATCACCCGCCGCCATCGCATTGCGAGCCAGTGCCAGCACCCGGTCCGCGCCGCCCATCGCATCCACCATCTTCGTGGCCCGCTCCACCGGCGGGTGCGGATTGAGGTTGGCAGGCACGGCATCGTACCAGCCCAGATAGAACTGATAGATCGCCTTGGCGTTGTGGCTGTAGGTGCCGTAATAGCCGTGGGTCGCCCATTCCTGCCCAAGGTCTTCGGGCAGGCTCACTTCTTCGGCGATTTCGGCCATGGTCTCGCCGCGGTTCATCCGGCGCACCGTCTGATCGTGCAGATAGCGGTAATTGTCGCGCTGTGCTTCAAGCCACCCTGTCCCCTCGGCGCGCCCGAACACGGGCCAGCAGTGGCTGGAGATCACGGTGTCGCTTTGCGGGCCGTAGCGGGTGGCCGCCTCGTCCAGATAATGCGCCCATGCCCGTGCATCGCGCACCTTGGCCCCGCGCGGGGTGAGGATGTTGTGCATGGTGCAGGTGGCGATTTCGGCGGCGAGAAAGGTCTTTTCGGGCGCGATAAAGACGTTGAACTCTGCCGGAGCCTCCGAGCCGGAGACGATCTGGAATTCAAGCGCCACGCCATCGACCACGCGCGTCTCGCCGGTCGCAGCGATGCTGGCATTGGGCGCGACGAGCGACAATGTGCCGCCCGAAACCGCCATGCCGATGCCGCTGCCCATCTGTCCCTGCGGCCCGGGCGCCATGCCGGTGCCGAACTGGTAGGCCGCGCGCCGCAGCATCGCACCGCCGGCCATGATGTTTTCCGACGTCGCTTCTTCCATGAAGCCGTGGGGGGCGATCACCGCGACATTGCCCGATGCGGCATCGGCCGGATCGATCACGCCGCGCACGCCGCCGAAATGATCGGCATGGCTGTGCGAATAAATGACGGCGCTGACCGGACGTTCACCTAGCGTCTGATTGACCAGCGTCATGGCCGCCTTGGCTGTCTCCACGCTGGTGAGCGGGTCGATCACGATCCAGCCGGTCTGGCCGCGGATGATGGTCATGTTCGACAGATCGAACCCGCGCACCTGCCAGACATTGTCGGTGACCTGATACAACCCGTGATGCTTCAGATAGCGCATGTGCCGCCACAGGCTGGGGTGGACGCTGGCGGGCGCGGGGCCGTCGACGAAGGCATAGGCGTCGAGGTTCCACACCGGCTCGCCCTTGGCATTGCGGATGACGGGATCGGCCAGGGTGGCAAGGAAGCCGCGGGTCGAAAAGTCCGCATCGCGCGTGCCATCGGGCGGCAGCGTGGCAGCCGCGCGTTGCTGTGCGCTAATGGTTGCCCCCGATGCCGGTGTGCCGGTTTGCGCGTCCTGCGCCGCCGCGCCGCCTGCCGCCAGCAATGCCAGCGCGGCGATTGCGCCGCGTGCCTTGATCGTCATGTCTCTCTCCCTCTCGATCCCCGCGCGGTGATGCCCGCGCAAGGCACGCGATTCAAGCCGTGTCTGGCCTGCGCCAGACGAACCGGAAATTTGTGATGAAGGGAGGGAATGGCTGGGGCGGAAGGATTCGAACCTTCGCATGGCGGTACCAAAAACCGCTGCCTTACCGCTTGGCTACGCCCCAGCAGAGGCGCGCTCTATAGCGTGTGATTTCGCGTTGTGAAGGGGGACAAAGCAGCTGTCTGCCCCCCTTTTTCGTGTTCAGAATGTCCAGTCGAGGTTCTTGCCCGCGAAATCGGCCGCCGAATGGCGTTCGCGCAGCTGGGTATCTTCCTCGCCCCAGGTCTTGTTGACGATCCGCCCGCGCTTCACCCCCGGCCTCGCGGCGATCTCGCGCGCCCAGCGTGCGACGTTTTCGTATTCGTCGATGCTCAGGAAGGTTTTTGCATCATTGTAGATCTGTCCGGCGACGAAGGGTGCCAGCCACGGCCAGTTGGCGATATCGGCGATGGTATATTCGTCCCCGCCGAGGAACCGGCTCTCCGCCAGCCGCCGGTCTGCGACGTCGAAGATGCGCTTTGCTTCCATCGCATAGCGGTTGATCGGATATTCGTATTTCTCCGGCGCATAGGCGTAGAAATGGCCGAAGCCGCCGCCGATGAAGGGGCCGGTGCCGACCTGCCAGAACACCCAGCTCAGCACCTCGGCGCGCTTTGCGGGATCGGCGGGCAGGAACGCGCCGAACTTTTCCGCCAGATGGACAAGGATCGCGCCGCTTTCGAACACGCGGAACGGCGCAGGGCCGCTCTTGTCGATCAGCGCGGGGATCTTCGAATTGGGATTGGCCGCGACGAAGCCGCTGGTGAACTGATCGCCTTCGCCGATATTGACGGTGAAGGCGTCATATTCCGCGCCCGCGTGCCCGGCTTCGAGCAGCTCTTCCAGCATCACCGTCACCTTCACCCCGTTGGGCGTGGCGAGCGAATAGAGCTGGAAGGGATTGTCGCCCTCGGGCAGCGCTTTCTCGCTGCGGGCGCCCGCAGTGGGACGGTTGATTCCGGCAAAGCGGCCGCCGGAGACGGTTTCGGGGTTCCAGACCTTGGGCGGGACATAGGTGGGGTCGGCCATGACATGCGGCTCCTGTTGACTGTGAAAGAACACTTGGAGGCTGGTTCGCCGCTGCGCAAGCACAGGTGACAATCGAATGGCTTGGCCCGCGCAAAGCAGGTCTTTTGCGGGGCGATGCTAGGAACCGAAAGGATTACCCGCTAGAGCCTGTAGGCCAAGGCATCAGGAAGCGCGTGAAGCATCATGAGCGAAACCTCGCACCCCTTTTACGACATGCACGCCCACGGCTTCGTGCGCGTGGCGACGGCGACCCCGTGCGCGCGCCCGGCCGATGTCGCCTATAATACCGCAGGCGTGCTCGACGAGGCGCGCAAGGCGCATGCGGCCAACGTCGATCTGGTGGTGTTTCCCGAACTGACGCTGTCCTCCTACGCGATTGACGATCTGTTATTGCAGGACGCGCTGCTTGACCGGGTGGAGCAAGCGGTGGCCGAGGTGGTTGAGGCGTCTGCTGCATTGTCGCCGGTGCTGGTGCTGGGTGCGCCGCTGCGGCGCGGGGGCAAGCTTTACAATTGCGCGCTGGTGATCGCAGGCGGCGAATTGCTGGGCGTGGTGCCCAAAAGCTATCTGCCCAATTACCGCGAGTTTTACGAGAAGCGTTACTTTGCGCACGGGCGCGGTTGCCGCGACCTGTGGATCGCGGTGGCGGGCGAGGAAGTGCCGTTCGGCACCGATCTGGTGTTTGCCGCCGCCAATTTGCCCGGTTTCCGTTTCGGGGTGGAGATCTGCGAGGATTTCTGGGCACCCAATCCGCCCGGCACCATGGCCGCGCTCGCCGGCGCGCTGATCCTGTGCAACCTTTCCGCCTCGCCCGTCACCATCGGGCGCGCGGATGATCGCCACCTGCACTGCCGCTCCGCCGCCTCGCGCGCGATCGCGGCCTATGTCTATTCCGCCAGCGGCCACGGAGAAAGCACCACCGATCTTTCGTGGGACGGGCAGGGCGTGATCTACGAGATGGGCGATCTGCTGGCCGAAAGTGCGCGGTTCGATCTGACAGGCGAACTGACGGTGGTCGATATCGATGCCGACCGGATCGCGGCCGAACGTCTGCGCAACCAGACCTTCGCCGACGCCGCAGAGGCCGCGGGCCGGCCCGAGGACAAGTACCGCCGGATCATTTTCGAACACGCCTTTGCCGAAGGCGATATCGGCCTGTTGCGTCCGGTGCGGCGCTTCCCCTTCGTGCCCGATCGTCCCGACAAGCTGGACGAGGATTGCTACGAGGCGTTCAATATCCAGGTCGATGCCCTGATGCGCCGCATTCAGGCGACGGGCACGAAAAGCCTCGTCATCGGCATTTCCGGCGGGCTCGACAGCACGCATGCGCTGATCGTGGCGGCCAAGGCGTGCGACCGGCTGGGCCTGCCGCGCGCGATGATCCGCGGCTATACCATGCCCGGTTTCGGCACCTCGGAAGGAACGAAAAGCAACGCCCACCAGCTGATGGCGGCGATGGAGATTACCGCAGGCGAAATCGACATCCGTCCCGCCGCGAACAAGATGCTGGAGGATATCGGCCACCCCTTTGCCGACGGCGAGCCGGTGCATGATGTGACCTTCGAGAACGTGCAGGCGGGGCTGCGCACCGATTACCTGTTCCGGCTTGCCGGGCAGCATAACGGCTTTGTGGTCGGCACCGGCGATCTTTCCGAGCTGGCGCTGGGCTGGTGCACCTATGGCGTGGGTGACCACATGAGCCATTACGGGGTGAATGCGGGCGTGCCCAAGACGCTGATCCAGTATCTTATCCGCTGGGTCATCGGCACGGGCCAGTTCACCGATGCCTGCGGGCAGGTGCTGGGCGCGATCCTGGATACCGAGATTTCGCCCGAACTGGTGCCGCCGGGCGCGGACGGGCAGATACAGTCGACCGAAAGCCTCATCGGGCCCTATGAACTCAACGACTTCTTCCTCCACCACGTGATCCGTTATGGCCAGCGCCCGTCCAAGGTCGCCTTTCTGGCGTGGCACGCGTGGAAGGAGCGCGAAGGCGGATTGTGGCCTGCGGGTTTCCCCGATGCGCGCAAGAACGCCTATGATCTGGCGACCATCGCCCATTGGCTTGACCGGTTTCTGCACCGCTTCTTCGGCTTTTCACAGTTCAAGCGTTCGGCGCTGCCCAACGGGCCGAAGGTCTCTTCTGGCGGGGCGCTCAGTCCGCGTGGCGACTGGCGCGCACCTTCGGACGCGGTGGCGAGTGTGTGGCGGGAGGAATTGCGCGGCAGCCTGCCTGCCGGGGTGGTGCAAGAGGTGTTCGGCGACGCTGCCGTCTGATGCCCAAAAACCTGCCCCTGTCTGCGCTCGGCATCATGCTGTTCTGCAATGTCGCCTGGGCGCTGAATGTGGTGGTCAGCAAGATCGCGGTATCGACGCTGGGACTGCCGCCGCTGTTCTACACCGTGCTGCGTTCGGCCATGGTGCTGGTGGTGCTGTTCCCGCTGCTGCGCGAGATCCCGGCCCGCCTGCCAATGGTGCTCGCTATCGGTTTTGCCGTCACCGGTGGCAGCTTCGGACTGCAATTCGTCGGGCTCCAGACCGCAAGCCCCTCTGCGGTGGGGATCGTCAACCTTGCCGGCGCGCCGCTGACTGTGCTGTTCACGATCATCTTTCTGGGCGAGGAAGTGCGCTGGCGGCGCGGGATCGGCATGGCGCTGGCGCTGGGCGGAGTGGGCCTTGCGATCGGATCGCCTTCGGGATCTAGCAGCATTGTCGGCCTGAGCTTTGCGTTTGCGGGCGTGCTGATCGGCGCTTTCGCCTCTGTTTTCGTCAAGCGGCTGGCGATCGGTTCGGTCGCGCTTCAGGCATGGGCTGCGGTGGCTTCACTGGTGGTCATGCTGCCCGCAACGTTGCTGCTGGAAAGCGGGCAGGCCGATGCCGTGGAAGCCGCGCCGCTGGCGGTGGCGGGATGCGTGCTGTTTGCAGGTCTGGTCGTCTCGGTCGGCGCGCATTCGGCCTATTTCCGCCTGTTCCAGACCTACGACGCCAACCTGATCGTGCCGCTGACGCTGCTTACGCCGCTGCTGACCATCGCCTTCGGCACCTGGCTGACGGGCGATACGATCGGCTGGCCATTGCTGACAGGCGGGGCGCTGGCAATCCTCGGGGTGGCGATCATCGTCATCCGCCCGAGCCGTAACATCTTCAAGCCGCTGCTGGTGCGCCCGCGGCTCTAAGCCTGTTCGGTGCAGGCTGTCGCAGGTTCGAAGGTTTCGTCAAAAATGCGTCAAAGCGACGTCTTTCGGCGCGCTTCGCCTTGCCATGCGGCGACCCTGTCCTAGGGTTGTGCTTCGCGCCGGTATCGGGGCGATGGACAGGGGGAAAGTGCATGGACCGGACGGCAACCTCCAAGGGGCTGGTGCTGGAGCATTCGCGGCCGCTGCGCCTGTTCACGCTGTTCATTCTCTATGTCGGTCAGGGCATGCCGATCGGGCTGTTCTGGTTTGCGATCCCGGCGTGGATGGCGGTGAACGGCGCCAGTGCGGCCGATGTCGGATCGGTTGCCGCGCTGACGGCGCTGCCCTGGTCGCTGAAGCTGGTCAACGGTTTCATCATGGATCGCTACACCTTCCTGCCGATGGGGCGCCGCCGGGCGTGGATCCTGGGGGCGCAAGGCGTGATGATTGCAGGACTGGTGATTGCCGCACTGATCGATCCGGCGGTCACCGATGTCGGCTTTCTCGGCGCGATCGGTTTTGCCGTAAACATGGCGACCACCTTTCAGGACGTCGCGGTCGACGGGCTTGCCGTCGATATCATGACCGAGGACGAGCGCGCGCGCGGCAGCGGCATGATGTTCGGCGGACAATCGATCGGTATCGCCGCAGCGACCGCGATCTGCGGCTTCGTGATCGAAGATTTCGGAGCGCCTGCCGCCTTCCTGATCGTTGCCGCGATCATCCTTGCCCTGTGCGTCTATATCGCAACCTTCCGCGAGCGTGACGGGGAGAGGCTGCTGCCGTGGAGTGGCGGCGCGGCACAACAGCGCAACCTCGACATCCAGATCGAGGCCTGGTGGCCCCTGTTCAAATCTACCGTGCTTTCGATGGGAAAGCTGGTGAGCCTGCTGTGGCTGCCCGTGCTGTTCGGGCGCGGCATATTATACGGCGGCCTGACCGGCGCGACGCCGTTGATCGGCGCGAATTACGGCGGGTGGGACACCTCGGAAATTGCCACGCTGACAGCGACTGCGGGTCTTGTCGCAGGGGTTTTGTGCATGACGCTGGGCGGGTGGCTGGGTGACCGCTACGGGGCCAAGAGGATCGCGATCATGTGGTGCGTTGTGCAACTAGGGATGATCGGAGGCATGTATCTTGCCCAGCCCTGGTGGGGCGATCCGCGGCTGTTCATGGCCTTCGTCTATGCGTGGATTTCGCTTGACCTGCTGCTCACTGTGGCCGCGCTGCCGATTTCGATGCGGCTGTGCGATCCCAAAGTCGCCGCAACCCAGTTCACGATCTACATGGCAGTCAGCAATTTCGGCATTTCCTTCGGCGCCTTTATGCTGGGCAAGACCGAAGCCATGGGCGGTCTTGCCTCGATCTTTCTGGTCGTCGGGGCCGGGGTTCTGACGGCGCTGCTGTTGCTGCTAACCGTGCGTTATCCGCGACGCCCTGAATATTACGCGCGTCAGGCCGAAGCGGCGTTGGTATTCGACAGCGCCGCACCGCTCCCGAAGGAACGGCGCGGCCTGTCTTAAGCCGGATCAGGCGGCCAGCTTCGTTGCGGTTTCCTGCGCGGCGGCAATCTTCGCTTCGCCGTCAGCGCCCATGATCCCGTCGGCGGCGACGATTTCCACGTCGGTAATGCCGAGGAAGCCGAGGAAGAAGGTCAGCCAGCGGCTCATGAAGTCGATGTCGCTGCCCACCGGCGTGCCGCCCGACGCAATCGCGATATAGGCCTTCTTGCCGGTCAGCAGACCTTCAGGGCCGGTGGCGGTGTAGCGGAAGGTGGTGCCGGCGCGCGCCACCAGATCGGCCCAGGCCTTGAGCGTCGCGGGCGGGCCGAAATTGTAGATCGGCGAGGCGATGACGATGGTGTCGGCCGCCTGCAATTCGGCGATCAGCGTGTCGGCGATAGCGGCGAGTTCGGTCTGTTCCGGCGTCCGCTCGGCATAGGGCGCGAGGTTCGCAGCGAAACGTTCGGCGCTGACATAGGGCAGATCATTGGCGGCCAGATCGCGGGTGGTGACGGCACCGCCGGTCTTGGCGGCGAGCCCTTCCACGAGGCGCTGGCCGAGCCCGCGCGAGACGGAATCGGCATCCGAACGGATGCTGGCAGTGACATAGAGGATGTTGCTCATCTTAGGAGTTCCTTCAATTGCGAGGGGGTGGAGCCGGCCGGCTCGGGGAGAGGGAGGAGAGGGGCCGGCCGGCTCCGTGGGGGGGCTTGTTACGGCTCAGGCGGCGTCGACCAGCACCACTTCGCTGTCTTCCAGCGCAGTGATGGTGACGCTTTCCAGCGCGGTGATCGCCACGCCGTCGCGGGCATTGGCTTCGACATCAGCGATCCGGATCTTGCCAGTCGCCGGGACGAGGTAGAGGTGACGATCCGCGCTGCGGGGCGTGTAGGTCACGCTTTCGCCTGCCTTGATCGTCGCGCCCAGCACGCGGGCATCGGCCCGGATTTTCAGCGCGTCGTTATCATTCGCCACGCCGCTTGCCAGTGGTACGAAGGCACCATGACGATCAGTCTTGGGGAACTGGCGCGCGCCCCAGCTCGGCTCACCGCCGCGCTCGTCGGGGATGATCCAGATCTGGAACAGCGTGGTTTCGCCATCCTCCAGATTATACTCCGAATGGCGCACGCCGGTCCCGGCGCTCATCACCTGTACGTCGCCCGCTTCGGTGCGGCCTTCGTTGCCCATGGAGTCGCGGTGCGTGATCGCGCCGGTGCGGACATAGGTGATGATCTCCATGTCGCTGTGCGGGTGGGTGGGAAAACCAGTGCCCGGTGCGATCTTGTCGTCGTTCCACACGCGCAGGGCACCCCAGTGGACGCGGGCGGGATCATGGTAATTGGCAAACGAAAAGTGATGGTGCGCATCAAGCCAGCCGTGGTTGGCGGCGCCGAGCGTTTTGAAGGGACGCAGTTCGATCATGGCGTGTCTCCTTGTTCGTGTTGAGACGGAGATAGGCCGAGGTGATTAAACAGATAAGTGCGATAAAACTTGCCAAGATGTTCGGATAATCCGAACATAGGTGCCATGAAACTTGGCGAACCCACCCTTGACCAGCTGCGCATCTTCATTGCCGTGGCAGAACACGGCAGCTTCGGCGGGGCGGCCAAGGCGATGGGGCGCGCGGTATCGGCCGTGTCCTACGGCATTGCGCAGATCGAGGCGCAGCTTGGCCTCAGCCTGTTCGACCGCGAAGGTTCGCGCCGCCCGGTGCTGACCGCTGCGGGCGAAGGCCTGCTGGCCGAGGCGCGCGGCATAGCCGACGGGGTGGACGCCCTGCTCGCCAAGGCGCGTTCGCTCCACGCGGGACAGGAACCGTCGCTGACGCTGGTGGTGGACGTGATGGTGCCGGGCGAAGTGACGGCGCGGGTGCTGGGCGATTTCCGCCGCATGTTCCCGACCTGCGCGCTGACCTTGCGGATCGAAGGCCTGGGCGCGGTCGCCGCCTGTGTGATCGAGGGCGGGGCGGATCTCGCCATCGGCGGGCCGGTGATCGGGGATCACCCCGCGCTGGAAAAGCAGGCCGTGGGCGAGCTCGATCTGGTGCCGGTCGCCGCACCAACCCACCCGCTGGCGCGTGCAGGCATCGCTCCGGGCGAAAGCCGCCGCCACCTGCAACTGGTGCTGACCGACCGTTCGCCGCTGACCGAGGGGCGCGAATTCTCGGTGCTGTCCCCGCTCACCTGGCGGCTGGGCGATCTTGGCGCCAAGCATTCGCTCCTCAAAGAGGGGCTAGGCTGGGGCAACATGCCGCGCGCAATGGTTGCCGACGATCTGGCGAGCGGCGCGCTGGTGGAACTCGACCTGCCCGAAAAACCCGGCGCGCATTACCGCCTTTCCGCCCTTTGGCGGCGCGACACACGGCTCGGCCCGGCAGCCAGCTGGCTGGTCGATGCGTTCCGGGAGGGATTGGGCGGTTAGGGCCCGAACAGGATCGGCGGATCGCCCGCCTTCCACGGTGCGAATTTCGGCATGACAGCGGTGAACAGATCCGATGTGACCAGCCGATCGAGCCACGCCTGCAAATGCGGCAGGGGCTGCTCGGCGAACCAGTCCGGATCGATGCCGGCAAACTGGCGGATGAAGGGAAACAGCGCGATGTCGGTGAAGGTGCGGTTCGGCTCGCACAGGAACGGCGCCGTCGTCAGCCGCGCCTCGAGCGGTTCGAGCAGCGCCAGCGCGGCGGCGCGATGGTCGGTCAGGCCGTCCTCCTCGTAGCGGCCCGGATATTTCGCGCGGTCCAGATGGTGCTTGAAGGGCCCGTCATTGGCCGCGATCAGCGCCGCATCCTCGCCCGCCAGCCAGCCTTCGGGGTCGTTCCCGCGCAGCGCCCAGCGCATGGTGTCGAGACTTTCATCGATCACGGTGCCGTCGGCCAGCACCAGCACCGGAACCGTCGCCTTGGGCGAGGCGGCGGCGAGTTCCGGCGGCTTGACGGCGAGTTGTACCTCGCGCAATTCGACCGTGACCCCCGCCACCCACAGCGCCATGCGCGCCCGCATCGCATAAGGGCAGCGGCGGAAGGTATAGAGGACGGGCGGCGCGCTCATCCCTCGCACACCGGGCAGGCCTCGCCCATGGGCAAAGGCCGCCCGCAAGGCTGGCAGCGGGTGTGCGTGCCGGGTTCAAGCCCGTGGCGCAGGCTCACGCGTTCATCGAACACGAAGCATTCGCCCTGCCAAAGGCTCTGTTCTTCAGGCACTTGTTCGAGATATTTCAGGATGCCGCCCTTGAGATGATAAACCTCTTCCACGCCTTCCGATCGCAGGAAGCTGGTTGATTTCTCGCAGCGGATGCCGCCGGTGCAGAACATCGCGACGCGCTTCTTGCCTTCCAGCAGCTCCTCACGGTGGGCGCGGAACCAGGCGGGGAAATCGCGGAAGCTTGGCGTCGCGGGGTCGAGCGCACCGGCGAAGCTGCCGATCGCGACTTCGTAATCATTGCGGGTGTCGATCACCAGCGTTTCGGGATCCGCGATCAGCGCGTTCCAGTCATGCGGATCGACATATTGGCCGACGGCAAGCGTCGGGTCGATGTCCGGCTCGCCCATGGTGACGATTTCGCGCTTCACCCGCACCTTCATGCGGCCGAAGGGCATGGCAGGCGCGTGGGAGAACTTCACGTCGAGATCGGCGCAGCCCGGCAGGGCGCGGATGGTGCCGAGCACTGCGGCCAAAGCATTGTCGGTGCCCGCGATGGTGCCGTTGATCCCCTCGCGCGCGAGCAGCAGCGTGCCATTTACGCCCGTCGCCTCGCACGCCGCCAGCAGCGGTTCGCGCAGCGCAGCGGGATCTTTGAAGGGCGTGAACTTGTAGAGCGCCGCGACTGTGACCCCGGGGGCGATCACATGCGCATCACCCAGCCATGGGTGTCTTCGATGCGGCCTGTCTGGATACCCACCAGCGTTTCGCGCAGTTTGGCGGTGGTCTGGCCGATGCCGCCCGCGCCGATGGTGAACTCGCCGTCCGGGCCCGCCACCTTGCCGACCGCCGTGACGACCGCCGCAGTGCCGCAGGCCATCACCTCGACCAGATGTCCGCTATCGGCGTCCGCGCGCCACTGATCTATCGAATAGGGGGCTTCGGAGACCTTGAGGCCCTGTTCGCTCAGCAGCGTCATCAGGCTGTCGCGCGTGATGCCGGGCAGAATCGTGCCGGTCAGCGGCGGGGTGATCACGGTGCCGTCGGCAAAGACGAAGAACAGGTTCATGCCGCCCAGTTCCTCGACCCACTTGCGCTCGACTGCGTCGAGGAACAGCACCTGGTCATGCCCCTTGGCGAAGGCCTGGCCGGTGGGCACGAGGCTGGCGGCGTAATTGCCCCCGCACTTGGCCGCGCCGGTGCCGCCGGGGGCGGCGCGGGTGTAGTCGGAAATCCAGATGCTCACCGCCTTGGCGCCCGACTTGAAGTAGTTGCCGGCGGGCGAGGCGATGACGATGAACTTGTACTGCTTGGCCGGACGCACACCGAGGAACGCCTCAGTCGCGATCATAAAGGGGCGCAGGTAGAGCGCGCCTCCTTCGACTGCGGGGTACCAGTTGCCGTCGGCCTCCAGCAACGCGCGGATTGCGCTAAGGAACAGCTCGGGCGGGAGCGCGGGCATGGCCAACCGTTCGGCCGAGGCGTTGAAGCGCGCCGCGTTGGCTTCCGGGCGAAACAGGCCGAGCGTGCCGTCAGGGTGGCGATAGGCTTTCAGACCCTCGAAGATTTCCTGCGCATAGTGCAGCACGCTTGCCGCCGGATCGAGCGCGATGGCCTCGCGTGGGCCGATGGTCGGGGTCTGCCACCCGCCCAGCGCCTCGTCATAATCGATCACCACCATGTGATCGGTGAACACGGTCCCGAAGCCCGGATCAGCGATCAGCGCTTCGCGGGTGGCATCGGGTGTGGGCGAGGGGTGGGGGAGGCGGGTGAGTTGCATGAAATGCGCCTAATCCTGCGCGGGGATTAGAGCAAGATTAGTGTTGGGGGGAGGCTCGTTGCCCTGCAACGCTTATGTCTTACGCTGGTACGGGCATAGGCCCGCAAGGGCGACCGCCCGTCTGCAGCGACGCGCCCGCAGGGCGTGTGAGCGAGGATTTCGCATCGCGGAGGCGATGCGGAACACAGAAATGAAAAGGGCGCTTCCAGCCCGTCGGTGGAAACGCCCTTTCATGGTCAGCGGCCAGGAAGTGCCGCTCACGAAGCCTCTAGAGGTAATGAATTACCGGTAGTGCCTCGCGCGGAAACTTGCCGACCTCTCTGCTGAACCATGAGACATCGGATCACCTCCTTTCGCGCTAGTGTGCCAAGACCCAGCCGTATCACCGGGGGCCGAGGACCGCGTTCGCCGCTGGCCTCGGGATGCAATGTGAATCATGCGTCGGCCCGCGACAAGACTTGAATAATACTTTTCCCACGTCATACTCATACGTCGCTGCGCAGTGCCGCAGGTTCAAGCGCCCGAGGGAAACCTCCGGGCGCTTTTCGTTTGTGCTGCCGGTTGTGGACAGGTTGTGAGCAAACCTGTGGATATTAATGTATAGAATCGGGAATCGGCCAAAGATCGTCTCGGTCGCGTAGCGACAGAGCGCCGAGGATGAACCCGCGCAAGGCGGGTTCGCAAAACTACCTGCAATCCTCGATCACCCGCGTGACCTCGGCCCAGCTCGGCAGGTAGAGGGTCGGCAGGCCCTCTACCTCGATCGCGAAGCGGCCTTTGCTGAGTGCTATCGCGTCGAGCAGCGGGTCGCGCGGGTCGATCCCGTAGACCAAAATGGTCCGCTGACTGCTCGTCCGCGCCCGGAAAGTGCGTGTCGCGGTTTCGGTTCTTACGGTGAACGGGACATTGTCCGCAGCGGAGTCATGGCGGGTGAGCTCGATTTGCGGGCCGGCAGTTGTGGCGCGGCAGGCGATGGTGAAGGCGACGGGGGCCGCGGGCGTGCCAAAATCGGCTTGTGATCCGTTGGCTGTCGCCGCGTAACGCCAGTCGCCGGGTGTCGCGGGCGCGTCCATCCAGTTGTCGCTGACAGGGGCCTGGATCACCGGCGCGGGCGCGGGTGTCGGAGTCGGGGTTGGCACCGGAGCAGGGCGTGCGACGGGCGCGGGTGCGGGCGGGGCCTTGGCCGCAGGCACACAGGCGCCAAGCACCAGTATCGAGGCGAGAAGAGGCAGGGTAGCTTTCATGCCCGCACTTTGCGCGCTAGGAGCCGTGCTTGTCCATGCCCGAAACGCCGTCCCGTCCCGCCAAAGCCAAGAAGCGCCGCGTCGACCAGCTGCTGGTCGAGCGTGGGCTGGCCGAAAGCCGCGCGCGGGCGCAGGCGCTGGTCATGGCGGGGCTGGTGTTCGCGGGCGAGGTGAAGATCGACAAGCCCGGCCACCAGATCGCCGAGGACGCGAGCCTCGACGTGCGCGGGCGGGATCATCCCTGGGTCAGCCGCGGGGGCATCAAGCTTGCCCACGCTATCGAACATTTCGGCCTCGATCCCGCAGGCGCGACCGCGATGGATATCGGATCGTCCACCGGCGGTTTCACCGACGTGCTGCTGCAAAAGAGCGCGGCGCATGTCTTTGCCGTCGATAGCGGCACCAACCAGCTGGCGTGGAAATTGCGCGAGGATCCGCGCGTGACCGTGCTCGAACAGACCTCCGCGCGAATCCTTACGCCCGCGATGATCGACCGCGTGTGCGACTGGGTGGTGTGCGATGCGAGCTTCATCAGCCTGGCCAAGGTGCTCGAACGTCCGCTTGAACTGGCGGCGCCCCAATGCCGTCTGGTCGCGCTCATCAAACCGCAATTCGAAGTGGGGCGCGAGGAAGTGGGCAAGGGCGGCGTGGTGCGTGATCCCGATTTGCACATGCGGGTCTGCGACGAGGTGCGGAGCTGGATCGAAGGGCTCGGCTGGACGGTCGAGGGGATCGTCGAAAGCCCGATTACGGGCCCGCAGGGCAATGTCGAATTCCTGATCAGCGCGCGGCGAGGCTGACGCGCGCGCCGGACAAAAGAAAAGGCCGGCAGCAACCCGTGGGCGCTGCCGGCCTTTTCTTTTGTCCGTGACCCGGCATTACGCCGGGACCGGCAATCCCGAAGGATTACTCGGCAGCCGGAGCTTCTTCAGCCGGAGCTTCTTCGGTCATGGCTTCGCCTTCGGCAGCCATTTCACCTTCGGCAGCCATCGCGTCTTCAGCCGGAGCTTCTTCGGTGGTGGCTTCTTCAGCAACAGCGGTTTCGTCGGCGGTGGTGTCGGCTTCTTCAGCAGCCGGCGAGCAAGCGACGGTGGCGACAGCGAGGCCGGCGACGGCGATCAGCGCAGAAATCTTCTTCATGATATTTCCCCTGTGGGGCCGGAAAAACCGGCTGGTGATAAACGGAAGCGCGCGGGTTTGTATCTTCCTGCCGCTACCGCGCTTCCGAATCACGGCAGGAATGTGGCAGGCCTTAGCAGAGTGCTGTGCCATGGCCCAAGCCTTTCCTGTCATTTCCTGCAAAACATGGCTCGCTTTCGCTTTGCTGCGCAGGCAGTGCCTCATTGCGGGGCAGGATTCCGCGACGGGTTTGGCGCTGGTGCACGGCTCTGTTATCGAGCGGCCAGACGGGCGGGTGTCGGAGAATCACCGGCGCCCCCGCACGGGGAGACAGAATGAACGTCCTTGCTTCCAAAGCACAATTGCGTGCGAGTTTCCTGCGCTGGGCGCTGTTCCTGGTGCCGCTGGTGCTGCTTGTGGGGTTTGCCGCGGGCAATCTTGGCGGGCCGGATACGCCGTGGTTCGCCGGACTGGAAAAGCCCGCGATCTACCCGCCGCCCATCGTCTTCGGGATCGTGTGGAGCATCCTGTTTGTCCTCATCGGGCTGTCGCTGGCACTGGTGGCGAGCGCGTGGGGCGCTAACGGACGAGGGATCGCGCTGGCTGTGTTCGCGTTGCATTTCATCGGCACGCAAGGCTGGACGGCGGTGTTTTTCGGCATGCAGGACATGACCGCCGGGCTGGCTGTGCTCGGTTACGGCGTCATCAGCCTGCTGGTCGCGCTGTTCCTGGTGTGGCGGGTGCGACGCGGCGCGGGATTGCTGCTGCTGCCCTATCTGGCGTGGCTGTGCTTTGCCAGTGTGCTCAATTACCAGTTCATCGCCGCCAATCCTGACGGCGGGGCACGCGGGGACACCGGGGCAGAGACGCGCGTGAAATTGTAGGCACCGCCGCACTGGACAAGCGCGCGGGGCCTCGCCAAATAGCATGCCATGCAAAGCCAGAACCCGATCATCGCCGACCTCGTCAAACTCGCCAACAGCGCCGCCGGGACGATGGCGGGCATGACCCGCGAAGCCCGCGAAAGCGCGCGCGAACGGCTGCGCGAAGCGATGGGCGGCATCGATTTCGTGTCCCGCGAGGAATTCGACACGGTCAAGGCGATGGCCCAGAAGGCGCGCGAACAGGCTGACGCGCTGGAAGCGAAGGTCGCCGCGCTGGAAGCCAAGCTTTCGAAGAAATAATCGTGGTGCGCAGGCGATGAACCTGCGTTCGCCGGCCGTTTTGCTGTCCAGCCGTGCCAATGGCGAGACCGGAGCGGTTGCACGCCTGCTGACCCCCGATTACGGTCTTGTCGCGGCCTATGTCGCTGGCGGGCGTGGGCGGCAGATGCGCGCGGTGATGGTGCCGGGCAACCGCGTCGCGCTTGATCTTGCGGTACGATCCGCCAGCCAGCTCCCCTTTGCCAGGCTCGAACTCGAACATTCGCGCGCCGCATTGATGACGGAACCGCTGCCTGCCGCCGCGATCCAGTGGGTCTGCGCGCTCACCGCCGCTTCGTTGCCTGAACGCTATTCCTGTCTTCCGCTTTACGAGGCGCTCGACGCGCTGCTTGCTGCGATTGCCGTGGCCCCTTCGGCGCGCGGCTGGGTAAGCGGGCTGGTCGCTTACGAGGCGATGCTGCTGGCCGAGATGGGCTATGGCGCAGCGCGGCCCGATCCGGGCGCCGATCTGCCCGCGCTGCTACAGGCGCTCGGCCAGCTTGAGGCACCGCTCGCAAACTCGCTGCTTGCAGGCAGGAAGCGCGATGTTATGGCCGCGCGAAAGCTGCTGACCGATCGGCTGGCGCGAATGGCTTGAAGGGGAAAAGGCGTGAAGATTGCAGTCCTGCCCGGTGACGGGATTGGCCCCGAGGTGACTGCCGAGGCGGTGGCGGTGCTAGAGGCTATGGCCCTGCCGGGACTCCAACTGGTGGAGGGCGACGTAGGGGGCGCGGCCTACAAGCGCCATGGCCATCCGCTGCCCGAAGCGACGCTCGAAATGGCGCGCGGGGCTGATGCGATCCTGTTCGGCGCGGTGGGCGATCCCGATTGCGACACGCTGGAGCGCCACCTGCGCCCCGAACAGGCGATCCTCGGCCTGCGTAAGCATCTGGGCCTGTTTGCCAATCTGCGCCCCGCACGGGTGTTCGCGGGGCTGGAGCACCTCTCGCCGCTGCGCGCCGATATCGCCGGCGGGCTGGACATGCTGATCGTGCGCGAATTGACCGGCGACGTGTATTTCGGTGCCAAGGGCCGCCGCGTCAGCGAGGCGGGCGAGCACGAGGGCTGGGACGCCATGAGCTATTCGGACAGCGAGGTGCGCCGCATCGCCCATGTGGGCTTCCGCGCCGCCGCAACGGGCGGGCACAAACTCACCAGCGTCGACAAGGCCAACGTGCTTGAAACCAGCCAGTTGTGGCGCGACGTGGTGATCGAGGTCGCGGCCGAATATCCCGACGTCGATCTGGAACACATGTATGTTGATAATGCCGCGATGCAGGTGGTAAGCCACCCCGACCGGTTCGGCGTGGTGCTGACCGGCAACCTGTTCGGCGACATCCTGTCCGACCTTGCCAGCGCCGCAGTCGGTTCGATCGGCTTGCTGCCGAGCGCCTCGCTGGGCGAACGCGAGACCGCCTATGGCACCTTCGGCCTCTACGAGCCGATCCACGGCAGCGCGCCCGATATTGCCGGACAGGGCAAGGCCAATCCGCTGGCGACGATCCTGTCGGCGGCGATGATGCTGCGCCATTCCTTCGGGCTGGAGAGCGAGGCGACGCGGATCGAGAACGCGGTGGCCGCAGCGCTGGCCGACGGGTTCATGGGCGGCGATCTGGGCGGCAGCCACGGCACGGCGGCCATCGGCGAGGCGGTGCGCGCGCGCCTTTAGAGCGATGCTCGACCTCGCGATCATACTGCCGACGCTGAACGAGCGCGGCAATCTTGCCCCTCTGCTTGAGCGGATTGCCACCGCGATGGGGACACAGGGCTGGGAAGTGATCATCGTCGATGACGACAGCCACGACGGGACGGCTGACGAGGCCCGCGCGCTGGCATTGGCAGACCCGCGCGTGCGGGTGATCCAGCGCATCGGGCGGCGTGGGCTTGCGAGTGCGGCGATCGAGGGGTTTTGCGCCACCGCCGCGCCCTATGTGGCGGTGATGGATGCCGACCACCAGCACGATCCCGCGCTGCTTCCCGCCATGCTTGCGGCGCTGCATTCGGGCGAGGCGGAGATCTGTGTTGCCAGCCGCTTCATGCCCGGCGCCAGCACCGCCGAATGGGCCGCGCCCGGGCGCGAGCGCCTGTCCGCCTTTGCCAACGGCCTTGCGCGGCGGCTGACGGGGGTGGAGCTGTCCGACCCGATGAGCGGCTATTTCATGCTACCCGCCGCCACCGCCCGCGCGCTGGTACCGCGCCTTTCGGGAATCGGGTTCAAGATCCTGCTCGATCTGCTGGCGACGGCGGATGCGCCCTTGCGGGTCAGGGAATTTCCGCTGTGCTTTGCCGCCCGCCGGGAGGGAGAAAGCAAGCTGGACCGTGCCGTGTTGTTCGATTTCCTCGCCGGGCTTTACGACAAGACGCTGGGCCGGGTGATCCCCACCCGTTTCGCCCTGTTCGGTACCGTCGGCGCCTTGGGGGTGATCGTCCATTTCGCGGTGCTGGCGAGCCTGCTGTTCCTGTTCGGCGAAGGCTTCGCGCTGGCGCAGAGCGCGGCGGTGCTGGTGGCGATGAGCTTCAATTTCTGGCTCAACAACTGGCTGACCTATCGCGACAAGCGGCTGAAAGGCTGGGGCGCGGTGCTGCGCGGCTGGGCAGGGTTCTGTGCGACCTGCGCGGTCGGGGCCTTCGCCAATGTGGCGGTGGCGACCTTCCTAGAAGGCAAGGGCGTGTTCTGGGCGCTCGCGGCGTTGACGGGGATCCTGCTCGGCTCGGTCTGGAACTACGCCCTGTCGAGCCGCTTCGTGTGGGGGAGGTTTTAGGCGTCTATCTCCATCCCGTCAGCCATGTCCACTTGGCAAAGCTGTCCGCGCTTTCGAGCGGCGCAGCGGCGAGGATCGGGTAGAACAGCACGAACAGCCCCACCGACGCGGCGAGCGTGCCCCAGGCGAGCCACCCGCCCCAGTGGCTGCGCCTGAGATCCGACAAGGCCAGTGCCAGCGCCGCCAGCAGGAACAGGCTTGGCACGAAATAGTGATAATAGAACTGCACCGGCTTGGGCGCGATCAGCCACAGGCCGAGCGCCGCGCCATAGCCGATTGCCGCGCCGAGCTTTGCCCAATCGCCGCGCCACGCGCCCGTTACCAGGCACCACGCCAGCGCGGGCAGGCCCAGCAGCATCGTCAGCGGATTGCCGATCAGCAGCACCCCGCGCTGCGCCCCGTCTACCGCCTCGTACAGATACCAGATCCCGCGCGTGTTCAGCACCCATTGCTGCCACGTGCTCTGATAGGTGTGGGGCGTGAGAACCTGCTGCTGCAGGCTCAGGATTTCGGTGTGGAAGCCGATCAGCCCCGCTTCCGCGAGCGGCGAGGGGCGCAGGTACCCGCCCAGCCAGTACCCCGGCACGAAAGTGAGCGCATAGATCGCCAGCGGCACGATCCCGAGCCATAGGAAGGCCTCCACCAGCGTGATCCCCGGCACAGGCGCGCCCCGGCGCGACAGGAACAGCCGCCGCCGTCCGGCTGAAAGGCGCGCGCCGAAAAAGGCAAGGCCGGGCAGCATGGCGAGCGGAATCGCATTCCACTTCGCCCCCATTGCCAGCCCCAGCGCAATGCCCGTCAGCGCAAGGCGGCGGCGCCCCGTTTCGGGCTGTGCGCAAGCCCCCGCAAATTGCCACGCGGCAACCGCGAGCGATGCGGCCATGAAGATGTCGAGCATCGCGATGCGCGACTGGATGAACAGGTGAAAGCCGGTGGCCAGCAGCACCCCGAAAGCGATGCTGGCAAAGCGGTCCGCGCTCGCGTGCCACAGCGCGCGCATGGCAGCGAACAGGGTCAGCGTGCCTGCCAGCGACGGCATGATCCGCCAGCCGAGCGGATTGTCGCCCAGCAGCGCCATGCCCAACGCGATCATCTCCTTGCCCAGCAGCGGGTGTTCGCGGTTGAGATAGGCGCCTTGTCCGGTTTCCCACAGCGACAGCAACTCGCGCGCTGCGGGCAGATAATGGACTTCGTCGAAATAGGGGGTCGAAGGGATCGCCAGCCGCCAGCCCGCGAGCAGCGCATAGAGGCCCGTCAACAGCAGGCACCAGCCGAGCGGATCGCGCGGGTGGAGCGGCGGGGTGCCCTCGATCGGAAAGGAAGCGCGTGCCTCGGCCATGGCGGTTCAAGCGCTTAGGCAGGCGCGCGCCCTCGGGCAAGTGCGGATCAGGCTTTTGCGCCCGCCCGTTCGAGCCAGAACAGCCGCGCGCACATCGCCAGCAAACCGATGCTCGCTGTGGCGAGGATCAGCACGGTCCACAGCGGCAAATTCATGCCCGCGGCCCGCGCGCGCGGCGCAATCAGGAAGAAGGCAATGCCGAGCGAAAACAGCAAATCCCACCACACCTGCACGCCCCACAGGTTGCTGGTATGATTGAGCACCACCGGAAACACGCCCTCGACCGCGATGGTGATCGCGCTGAAAGCGGCAAACCCCGCCGATAGCGCCGCCGCGAGCACGGCATTGCCCGGTGCTTCGGGCCGCAGCAAGGTGGTGATGATTGCCACCACACCGATGGCGAGCCCGCCGCCAGCGAGCGCGATGAAGGGCGTGATTTCTGTAGGCATGGTGCTGGTCTCCGCGTATATGTAGCGACTGCTACACGCGCTTGTAGCCTCTCGTAGCGATTGCTACAACCCCGCCATGCCCGCGCCCGCACGAAAGCCGCCGATGTCCAAGGAAAGCCTGTTGCCGCTGCTGGCGCGGCACGTGCTGGCGCACGGGTTCGGGCAGGCAAGCCTGCGCCCGCTGGCAAAGGCGGCGGGCACATCCGACCGGATGCTGCTCTACCATTTCGGCAGCAAGGAGGCGCTGATTGCCGATCTGCTGGCCTATCTTGCCGCGCTCTATGCCGCGGGACTTGAGACGGCGCTGGGCGATGACAGGCCTTCCACCCGCGCCGACGTGTTGGCGCGGATCATCGATCAGAACCGCGATCCGGCGATGCAGCCCTTCATGGCGCTGTGGTGGGAAATCGTTGCCGGGGCGGCGCGCGGGACTCCCGGCTTTGCTGCGGCGGCGCAGGCGATGATGGGCGAGCTGCTCGGCTGGCTTGAGGGGCAGATGCCCGAAGGCGATGCCGACCCGGCGGGCGGTGCGCGCTATCTGCTCACCGTGATCGAGGGCGCGATGATGCTGTCGGCGATCGGGCATGCCGACACGGCCCGCGAAGGCCTGCTTGCGGGCGGCCTCGCGCCGTCCTAAGCAGCGCGCCATGAAGAAGACCACCGGAATGGACCGCGCCGCCACCGCCAACTGGCGTCCCGCCACCCGCGCGCTGCGCGGCGGCACTTGGCGATCCGAACACGGCGAGACCAGCGAGGCGCTGTTCCTCACCTCGGGCTACACCTACGACGACGCGCAAACCGTCGCCGACCGCTTTGCGGGCGAGGCCGAGGGCATGACCTATTCGCGCCTCCAGAACCCCACCGTCGCCATGCTGGAAGAACGCATCGCGCTGATGGAGGGGGCGGAGGCCTGCCGCACCCAGGCGAGCGGGATGGCGGCGATGACCGCGGCGCTGTTGTGCCAGCTTTCGGCGGGGGACCACGTGGTTGCCGCGCGCGCCGCCTTCGGTTCTTGCCGCTGGCTGGTCGACAACCTGCTGCCCAAGTTCGGCATCGAAACCACGGTGATCGACAGCGCCGAAAATGCCGCATGGGACGCCGCGATCCGGCCCAATACCAAGGTTTTCTTCTTCGAAACGCCGGCCAACCCGACGCTCGACATCGTCGATCTGGCTTACGTCTGCGGCCTTGCCAGGGCGCATGGTATTACAACTGTGGTCGACAACGCCTTTGCCTCGCCGGTGTTGCAGCGCCCGATGGACTTTGGCGCTGATGTGGTGGCCTATTCCGCGACCAAGCTGATGGACGGGCAGGGCAGGGTGCTTGCGGGCGCGATCTGCGCGTCGAAGCAGTGGATCGACGAGGTGCTGATGCCGTTCCAGCGCAATACCGGCCCGACGCTTTCCGCCTTCAACGCCTGGGTGGTGCTGAAGGGGCTGGAAACCCTGCCCTTCCGCGCGCGCCTGCAGAGCGAGAACGCCGTGGCGCTCGGTCATTTCCTCGAACCGCGCATTGTCGCGGCGGGCGGGCATCTGCGGCACCCCGGCCTGCCGAGCCATCCGCGCCACGATCTCGCGATCAAGCAGATGGATGCTACGGGTCCGATCTTCGCGCTCGACGTCGGCAGCCGCGCGCGCGCCTTCGCCATTCTGGACGCGCTCGAACTGATCGATATTTCCAACAATATCGGCGACGCGCGCAGCCTGATGTGCCACCCGGCCTCGACCACCCATGCCGGCCTGACCGACGAGGCGCGCGCTGCAATGGGCGTGACCGAGGGATTGCTGCGCATCAATGTGGGCCTTGAGGATATCGCCGACCTGACCGAGGACATGGACCGCGCGCTTGCCGCTGCGGGGATCTGAGGGACGATACATGACCAAGCGCGTTGAACTCGTCTTCGATTTCGTCTCGCCCAATGCCTACATGGTGTGGGGCCCGCTCAAGGAAATCGCCGCGCGTCGCGGGGCAGAACTGGCGGTGATCCCCGTCTTCCTTGCCGGCATGCACCGCATCACCGGCAATGCCCCGCCGATGATCCGCGATGCCGAGGTCAAGGGCAAGAACGCCTATGCCCAGCTGGAGATGGATCGCTACATCGCAAAGCACGGGCTGACGAAGTACCGGCTGCACCCGCAATTTCCGTTCAATTCCATCACCTTGCAGCGAATGTTGCAGGCCGCCTGCAACGACGGGCGCGGGGTCGAATTCGTCGAGGCGCTGCTTGCGCCGATCTGGGAAGAGGGGCTGGATATTGCCTCTCCGCAAGCCATCGGTTCGGTGCTGGCGGCAGCCGGTTTCGATGCTGCCGAACTGTTTGCCCGCGCACAGAGCGATGACGTGAAACAGGCGCTCGCCGCCAACACCGATGCCGTGGTCGAACGCGGCGCCTTCGGCATTCCGACGATGTGGGTCGGGAACGAAATGTTTTTCGGCAAAGAGCGGCTGGGGCAAGTCGAGGAAGAGTTGGCGAAGGATTGAGGGGGCCGGTCAGACGGCAGCTTTCAGGAGACCCACGCAGCCTCGTGAATGACCGGAAGTGGGTGGGAAGCGGACCCAACGAAAAAGGCGAGGGCATACTTGGCCTCGCCCTTCCCACGGCTTCTCAGCTATTTAACCAAATATCCGTCAGTGACACTTCGGATGTGTGTGAATATCGCTCGCGTCAAGTGCCGTCCCGCCAGCCATCGTCAGCTGTGCGCAAATGCCGGAACCGCGATTGAAGAAGATACCATACTGGGTCGAACCCGACTCAAACGAGTCAACGTTGGTGAAGCCGCGTTCCGACATAGCATCTATGGCAGCGATTGAATTCATGCCCTTGATGCCAGCAAGGCCGCTTGCGTGGCCTGGTGCATGCGCCGCAGGCGCACTGTGTCCGCACTGGACGCTCGGCACACTGTTAATCGCTGCCACACGCCCTTGCGAAACGGAAATTGCGACGCAAACATGTTTATCACCGTTCCACCAATATTGTGCGCCCTTAGCGTGGGAGAAGGTGTAACCGTGTTTGCCCATCTCAGCGTCGATATAAGCGCCCTTCATCCCGATCAGACTGACCAGATCGCTAGGCGTATGCGCTATCGCTGCACTCCAAAAAAACCAATTGATGCAGCCGCTACAAGCGCGAGAGTTTTTGACTTCTTCATCGATGCGTTCCTTTGCTGGCCCCGAGTCGCATGAGCGCTCTGATTGTTGATAGTGCGTAGGGCTCACAGATTTTACAAGTTAGCCTGCGGCTAAGTCACTCTATCAAGGCCGCGCTTGCTCCCAAATGCTCGCCTTTCTTCTGAAGACCACTTAGGGGGCGCTTGCTGAATGTCCGCTTTTGGCGCGGGTGGAGCGAGAGCTGCCCGTGCGCTTTCAGGACTGCGCAACAACTCGGCTTACAACCGGAACTTGGTGGTTAGCGGGCGGTCTGATTTTGCGCTTCAATGCCTTGAAAGCTCGCGGAGTTTTGTCACGGTTTTTGATCGCTGCTGTGGACCCAGTTACGGAGACTGTGAAACGGCCATGTGCAGCACCTTTCATGTAATGAGAGCCGAAATCGATATCGGTTTGTCCCGGGTGCCGCATTGACAATCAAAAATAGGCAGTGCCTATTCTCCCCGGGGCACGCCGAAAATCCAAGGGGGGAATTCGATGAACGGCACAAGTAGTGCGCAGGTTCGGCCTGAAAGAATTGAATATGTCGACGCCCTCCGGGGCTTCGCTTTGTTCGGCCTTCTCATGGTGCATTCGGCTGAAGCATTTGGCGTTGGACTATCGCGATCGACCGACGATACGTGGGGGCAGGCGATTTTCTTCCTCTTCGGCAGCAAGGCATTCGCGATATTCGCGCTGCTTTTCGGGTTCAGTTTCGCAACAATCATGGCCAACCAGCGCGGACGCGGTGTCGATTTCACGGCCCGTTTCGCCTGGCGACTATTGCTCCTTATGGGGATCGGATTTGTCCACTCGCTGCTGTATTCCCCCGAGATTTTGCGCTTGCTCGCGTTTCTGGGGCTTCTGCTCATCCCGCTGGACAGAGTTCGCAGCAATTATGCGCTGATGGCAATTGCGGGCCTGTTTTTCCTTCAGATACCGCTGCTCATCCAGTGGCTTTTGGCGCAATCGGGCAATGCCTTTGCCGCGTCAGAGCCCTATTTTGCTCGCTCCGGTCTTTGGGATGTCTTCAGGAACGGCAGCCTGGGAGAACTCATCGAGGCCAATCTCATCGAGGGTAACCTCGTCAAGTGGTCGATAAACTGGTCGTTTGGCAGGGTAAGCGAGATTGCCGGACTTTTTGCCGTTGGCGTTGTCATTCAGCGGACAGGTTTCTTCGCCCGCATTGCGAAAGATCGCGGGATTGCCTTGGCACTGTTGCTCATTGGCGGCACCATCTTCGCGATCCTCGAATTCCTCGTAAAGCCGATGGTGCCCGGATCAGGATCAGGCTCAGAGTTTGCGATCGGACCCTTTACCGAGCGGGCAATTCTGTTCCAGTGGATAGGAATAAGCGCAATCGCAGCGCAAATCGGGCTTCTGGCGCTCTTGTGGAATTCGCCAGCGCAACGGCTCGTTGGCCTGTTCCGGGGTCCCGGCCGCATGACTCTGACGCTTTATGTCGCGCATTCATTTGTCGCCGTTCCCATCTTGTATCAATTCGGTCTGGGAATGGCCGAGGTGTGGGATACGCAAACGAGAATCCTGCTCGCAATCGCCTTTTTCGGAATGCAGATCCTGTTCGCACATTGGTGGTATGCTCGATACCGCTATGGGCCGCTGGAATGGACCTGGCGCGCGGCAACCCTGAACGACTGGAAAGTGCCGCTGCGCAAGAATGTTCAGCCAGCTTGAAAAGGCAATCTGCGGAGACCGGAAGTTTCCGCCGTCACGTCCTCCAGCGGCACATCCATGATAGGGTAGCGCCGCCATTCGGCCCAGTCGTAATGCCACCACTCGTTCGCGAGCGGCACGAAGCCCTCGGCCACCATCCAGCCCTCGAGCAGCCGGCTCAGCCTCAAAGCCTCGGCGGGTGTGGCGGTATTGCTGCGATAGGCGGCCGGGGTGAAGTCGTCATAGGGGCTGGGCATGGTGACCTCGACGCCGTTCCGGTGGAGCGAAAGGTCGATCGAACAGCCGCGGTTATGGCGCGATCCGGCGCGCGGATCGGCGACGAATTCGCGTTTTTCGGGCGGGGTTTCGTCCCACATCATCCGCGTGATGCGCCAGGGACGATAGGCGTCGAAGATCAGCAGGCCGTAGCCCGCCGTCTCCGCGCGGGTCTGCACGCGGGACAGCGCCTCTGCCACCGGCCGCTGTGCCACCGCGCGCGGGAGCGGATAGAGCACCCGGCCCATGAAATTGGCAGGGCTCGCATAACGGATGTCGAACCGCAGGCGCGGATCGAACCGGGCGAGATCGACCAGATCGGGCGTGGCGGTGGCCGCCGGATCGACCGGCATGGCAAGGCCCGTTCCCCCGCGCGCCGCGCAGCCACCCAGCGCCCCGGCCAGCACGCCAGCACCGATTCTCCCCAAAGCCGTGCGGCGGGTGATGGGCAGGGGCAGGGGCAGGGGCGGTTGCAGCCGATCGTCGATCATCCGCGTATCTCTCCTTGTGGCCAGCGCACCTTATGTCGCGCCCGGCCCTTGCAGGCGAGCAAATCTCGCCTCGTGCGGGATACAGGATGGATTAAGCGCGTTGCCCCTCTTGTGACCCTGCGCAGAATCGCTAACTTGAGGCCCGACATGAAAGAGCTCTTCCAGCACGCCGCCACCACCGACGGGGTCACTGTCCGGGTCGCCGTCAACTACCTGCCGGAGCAATCGCATCCGGAGGCGGGCAAGTGGTTCTGGGTCTATCACATCCGCATCGAGAACGGCTCGCACGAGCCGCTGCGCCTGCGCACGCGCCACTGGCGCATCACCGACGGGCGCGGGATGGTGAACCACGTGGATGGCGAGGGCGTGGTGGGCGAACAGCCGCTGCTCCAGCCGGGGCAGAGCCACGACTATGTCTCGGGCTGCCCGTTGACGACCCCGTTCGGATCGATGGAGGGGTTCTACACCTTCCAGCGCGCCGACGGATCGCCGTTCGAGGTGCGCATCCCCTTCTTCCCGCTCTCCGCGCCCGAGACCGCCGAGGGCCGCGAGCAGCGCTGAGCCTTGCTCTAAGCCCTTGCCGCGCCTAATTCACGCGGCGTGAAGCGTACCCATCTCCCCCTGAATGCCCTGCGCGTGTTCGACGCGGCGGCCCGTCACCTGTCGTTCACCCGCGCGGCGGACGAGCTGGCCGTCACCCCCGCCGCCGTCGGCCAGCAGATCCGCGCGCTGGAGGACGTGCTCGGCGTCGTCCTGTTCCGCCGCACCTCCAAGGGGCTGGAACTCACCCCCGAAGGCGAGGCGGGGCTTGATCCCTTGCGCGAAGGATTCCTCAGGTTCGAGGAAAGCGTCGATGCGATGCAGGCGGGGCAGGCGTCGGACCGCTACACCATCGCCACCCCCCGCGAATTCTATGCCGAATGGCTCGCCCCGCGTCTGGCGAAGTTCCAGGCTGGAACCCCCGGCATCCAGTATATCCTCGCCCCCGACGAACATGCCGACTTTACCGAGGCGAACCTCGACCTCGCGATCCGGCTGGTCGACGGGCCGGGCGAGCTTCAGGGCGTGCAACTCGCCCCCGCCATGCGCGTCACCGTCGCCGCGCCGGAGCACCGCGACGCCTGGATCGAATGGCCGGGCATGCCCCTGCCGCAAGGCGTGAACCCCTGCATCAGGGCCGGCAGCCCCGGACAGGCGCTCGCCTCGGCGCTGGCGGGGATGGGCCGCACCACTCTGCCGCTGGCCCTGGCCGAGGGCGCGGTGGCGCGCGGCCAGCTCACCATGCTCGAAGGCCCGGAGCCCGCCCAGCGCGCCTACTGGCTGCTCGCCCCCGCACCGCAATGGCGCAGCAAGAAGGTGCGCAGTCTTGTTGGTTTCCTCAGTTCCTGAGGAGCGCACCCGCCTCCGCGGGCGCGCTTTCCTCGCTCACACGGCTTTTTTGTTGGCCTATCGCTTCGCTACTTGAGGCCTGAAGGCCGCGTCGCTGCGCGACCGGGTCAGCGCGTTTCGGTGAGGGTGTTTTCCTCTTCGTCGTCGTCGGGGTAGCCCAATTCCCGCAGCACCTGATCGCGGACATATTCGTAGAGCCAGTGGCCGGGCTTCACGTAGCGCGCATCGACATATTGCGCGTGGCGGTGGCGGATCACGAAGGCGAGCATCGAGTTGGCGCGCGGGTTGGATAGCCCCTCGGCCAGCGCCCGCTCGATCGCGCAATCCTCCAGCCGCATCACCCCCCAGCCGAGCGCCTCGTCCCACGCGGCGGCAAAGCCCTCCGCCCCCGGTTTCGCCCGCAGCTTGTAGAGCGCCTCGAGGCTGCGCCCGATATGCACGGCGGCCGCCTTGACGATCCCCGTCTCGGCCAGCCGCGCCACGAAAGCGCGCTGGAGATCGGGCGTGATCGAATTGCGGCGCGGCTGCTTGTGGAGATAGGGCCGGAAGGCGAGCAGCATATCCTCCTCCGCCACCACCGCCGGTTCGAACTCCCACGCGACCTCGGACGTCGCCTGCCGCGCAATCTTGCGCTTGTTGCGCTTGGGCGGGGCGGGGGAGTCGTCGGCGGAGGGCGCGGGCATGGGAGAGGGGTGGCAGAGGGCGGGGGAGTAGGAAAATGGAAAGGCCCCACCCCCGACCCCTCCCGCAGGCGGGAGGGGAGTTCCAGCGCTACCAGTCCCCCTCCCGCTTGCGGGAGGGGCTAGGGGTGGGCGGGGAGCCACCAATGCCCGCGTGTAGCACCGCCCTGCCGGTGGCGAGCGACCAGCCACGCCGAGCGGCCCCCGGTTGCGTGGGACAAAGGACAGAGCAGGGCGCGCCGGTCCTTGGCATGTCCACAGAAGGTGACTCGGAGAGCTAGAGGACATCAGAACAAGGAGTCCTAGCACAGCTATTTCAAAGTAGCACAAATGCTGCGCCACTCGGAGCGAATGCTCTCCAAGATTACCGTAAGCTGATCCGAATTGACAATCTATTAAATTCTATGGATATTTTGGTGTGAGGATTTGATGCGGGGCCAACCCTGATGAGATTGCATGATCCACGGATTGGTGACGAAGTCGTGGTGCGGACGCGACCCGTCGCTTTCTCATTTTTCCCCACCATTCAAGGCAGCAGACGTGAAGCGATGCAGTCTATCGTCTTCTCAAGCGATCCTTGGAACATAATTTCTCATGAAATAAATAAAATATCGCATGATAAGCAACGCGATCAGGCGCTGGCATTCTTGGCGCAGGCCAGAGATTTTTTTAATGCTTCTAGTGAATCTGATATTAGTGCCGCAAAGCCATTATTGCTATATTATTCATTTTTAAATCTTGCAAAATGTTACATTTCTAAAAAAACGGGAAGGGTTCTTGGTCGAGTTCATCACGGCTTGTCGGAAAATTTGCCTACAACTCAAGGGGCGATCCATGGAGAGGTTAGAGTTTACGTTGATCCACAGCCGCGAGACAAGGTATTCCAGCTATTTGCAGAAGCGCTCAATTCACCCATAAATAATAATAATGGATCGAATAATTTTTTGATCAGATCGGAAGATTTTTTATCGCAAATTTTGATAGGACACCGAGTCTTTTGCAATGGGGAGGGTTTAAAAGAGAAATTTGTAAGCATTGAGGATATAAAGTATGTGCATGATCCTATAACAAAAGAGATTTGGTTGAGGGTCCGATATTTTGCTGATGATTTTAAAAGGTTAAGTTATCCATTGACTTCATTGTCAAAATCTCTTTCCGGCGGCGTTGATTGGAGGAATGTGAATTGCGACAGACAGCAATCTGGTAGGAGGTTGATCGAGGCGGAAACCATGAACGTTTGGGGGTATACCCAGCGACCATCTCAAGCGATTGGCGAGATTAGCAAGGCTGTTCGGGGGCTTGTCTGGAGGAGCGTAATTTCAATTCCGCCTTATAGAAAGTACTATGTATATAGACCTACTCAGGCTCAATTTCTTATGAATCAGCTTTTGTCGATATATTTGGCAACTTTTTATTTAGGTTCCATAACGCGATACAAGCCTGAAGAGTTTGATAAGATTTTGAAGAGCGATATTGGGCCCTTTGTCATGGAGTTTTTTGCGAACCAACCTGCGCAATTTTTGTATCTCATGGCTTCTGAATTTGCTGAGCAGGAAGTGGCCCGGGCTGCGATAATTTAGCTTGCGTAGCGTACGTTGACACTCCAACTCATGCCTTGACCCCCACCCCAAACCCGCCTAGGGGCGCGCATCTTCCGGGGCCTCCCCGGTATGAGCTGAACATTGCCGGTGCGTTCTCTCCGCGAGGGCAGCCGTCAAAGTAACCCGGTGGCCGAAGGGCCTGACGATAAGGGTGGAGCGTTTCGGCTTGTGTGACGGCAGATGGTCCGCGATCGCGGGCAGGTCTGCCGGCTGGGTTCCGGATCAGGTCCGGGACACTGGCCTCGCGCAAGGCAATCCTCTCTCCCTACCAAATCGTCCGGCACCCGTGCTCACCATCAACCTGGTGAAGTGAGAACTTAATGCCGACGATCAACCAGCTGGTCCGCAAGGGCCGCGTTCCGCAGAAGGCCAAGTCCAAGGTCCCTGCGATGGAGCAGAACCCGCAGAAGCGCGGCGTCTGCACCCGCGTCTACACGACGACCCCGAAGAAGCCGAACTCGGCGCTGCGCAAGGTGGCCAAGGTCCGCCTGACCAACCAGCGCGAAGTCATCAGCTACATCCCCGGCGAAGGCCACAACCTGCAGGAGCACAGCGTCGTGCTGATCCGCGGCGGGCGTGTGCGCGACCTTCCGGGCGTTCGCTACCACGTGCTGCGCGGCGTGCTCGACACCCAGGGTGTCAAGGACCGCAAGCAGTCGCGTTCGAAGTACGGCGCCAAGCGTCCGAAGTAAGGTTTCACGCGGCGGCGGTCCTCATCCCCACCCGGGCACCTTCACGAAGGTATCCTTTGGGTGGCCGGGTGGGGGTGAGGGCCGGTGCCGCAGGGCGCTCACGGATGTGAGCGGCCACTCCGAAGGAGTTTAAAAACATGTCACGTCGTCGTCGTCCCGAGAAGCGGGAAATCCTGCCTGATCCGCAGTACGGAGATCAGGTTCTGTCGAAGTTCATGAACAACCTCATGCTCGACGGGAAGAAGGCCGTTGCCGAAAAGATCGTCTACGGTGCGCTCGAAACGGTCGAGGCCAAGGCCAAGGCCGACCCGATCCAGCTGTTCCACGATGCGCTGAACAACGTGAAGCCGCAGGTCGAGGTCCGCAGCCGCCGCGTCGGTGGTGCGACCTACCAGGTGCCCGTCGAAGTGCGCCCCGAGCGTGCCCAGGCGCTGGCGATCCGCTGGCTGATCTCGGCCGCGCGCGGTCGTCCGGAAACCACCATGGCCGCACGTCTGTCGGGCGAGCTGATGGATGCTGCCAACAACCGCGGCAATGCCGTGAAGAAGCGCGAGGACACGCACCGCATGGCGGACGCGAACCGCGCCTTCTCGCACTACCGCTGGTAAGTCCGTTGATTGTGGGCAGCCGGGGGCTTTGGTCTTTCGGCTGTCACAATCATCCCTATATGGGGCGCTGACCGCACGCTGGCGGCCCCCACACTCGTAAGGAACCTGATATGGCCCGCGAATATCCGCTGGAGCGCTATCGCAATATCGGCATCATGGCGCACATCGATGCCGGCAAGACCACCACGACCGAGCGTATTCTCTACTACACCGGCAAGTCCTACAAGATCGGCGAAGTGCACGATGGTGCCGCGACGATGGACTGGATGGAGCAGGAGCAGGAGCGCGGGATCACGATCACCTCGGCTGCGACCACGACCTTCTGGACCGCCGAAGATTCGACCATGGATCCGATGAGCGATCCCGAAGCGCTGCGTGCCAACCAGCCCAAGCACCGCATCAACATCATCGACACCCCCGGCCACGTCGACTTCACCATCGAAGTCGAACGCTCGCTGCGCGTGTTGGATGGTGCCGTGGCCGTGTTCGACGGCGTGGCCGGCGTGGAACCTCAGTCGGAAACCGTGTGGCGCCAGGCCGACAAGTACGGCGTGCCCAGAATGTGCTTCATTAATAAATTGGACCGCACCGGCGCCGACTTCTATTACTGTGTCCAGTCGATCATCGACCGTCTCGGTGCGACCCCGCTGGTGCTGTATCTCCCGATCGGTGCTGAAAGCCAGCTGCAGGGCGTGGTCGACCTCGTGAACAACCGCGGCATCGTCTGGAAGGACGAAAGCCTCGGCGCGAAGTACGAATTCGTCGAGATCCCCGCCGATCTCGCCGACAAGGCTGCCGAATACCGCGAGCGCCTGATCGAAACCGCCGTCGAGCAGGACGATGAAGTGATGGAAGCCTATCTCGAAGGCAACATCCCTGACGCCGTCACGCTCAAGCGCCTGATCCGCAAGGGCACCATGGAACGCGCTTTCGTGCCCGTGCTGTGCGGCTCCGCGTTCAAGAACAAGGGCGTCCAGCCCCTGCTCGACGCAGTGGTCGACTACATGCCGTCGCCGCTCGATGTTCCGGCGATCAAGGGCGTGCTGCCCGACAGCGACGAGGAGCAGGAGCGTCCGTCGAGCGACGACGCGCCGTTCTCGGCTCTGGCGTTCAAGATCATGAACGATCCCTTCGTCGGCTCGCTGACCTTCACCCGTATCTATTCGGGCAAGCTCACCAAGGGGCAGGTCCTCAACTCGGTGAAGGACAAGAAGGAAAAGATCGGCCGCATGCTGCTGATGCACTCCAACAACCGCGAGGACATCGATGAGGCATTTGCGGGCGATATCGTCGCGCTGGCCGGCATGAAGGACACCACCACCGGTGACACCCTGTGCGACGCCAACAAGCCGATCATCCTCGAGCGGATGGAATTCCCCGAGCCGGTGATCGAGCTGTCGGTCGAACCCAAGACCAAGGCCGACCAGGAAAAGATGGGCATCGCGCTCAATCGTCTCGCGCAGGAGGACCCGTCCTTCCGCGTGTCGACCGATCACGAGAGCGGCCAGACCATCATCAAGGGCATGGGCGAACTGCACCTCGACATCATCGTCGACCGCATGCGTCGCGAATTCAAGGTCGAGGCCAACGTCGGTGCGCCGCAGGTGGCCTACCGCGAATACCTCGCCCGTGAAGTCGAAGTCGATTACACCCACAAGAAGCAGTCGGGCGGCTCGGGCCAGTTCGGCCGCGTGAAGGTTGTCGTCACCCCGGGTGAACGCGGCCAGGGCGTGACTTTCGAAGACGCGATCAAGGGCGGGAACATCCCGCGCGAATACATCCCGGCGATCGAGAAGGGCTTCCGCGAGCAGGCCGAAAGCGGCCACCTCGTGGGCTTCCCGATCATCGACTTCAGCATCCGTCTTGTCGACGGTGCGTACCACGACGTCGACTCGAGCGCGATCGCGTTCGAAATCGCCGCTCGCGGTGCGATGCGCGAAGTCGCCCAGAAGTCGGGCATCAAGCTGCTCGAGCCGATCATGAAGGTCGAAGTCGTCACTCCCGAGGATTACCTCGGCGACGTGATCGGCGACCTCAACAGCCGGCGCGGTCAGATCCAGGGCACCGACACGCGCGGCAATGCCCAGGCGGTGGAGGCCTTCGTGCCGCTCGCCAACATGTTCGGCTACGTCAACGAACTGCGCTCGTTCACCCAGGGGCGCGCGCAGTACACCATGCAGTTCTCGCATTACGACGAGGTTCCGGCCAACGTCGCAGCCGAGGTCAAGGAGAAACTTGCCTAAGCCGGCATCACGGTCTAGGGGCGGCGCCTGATTCTGCGGGCGCCGCCTTTCTCCCGCGAACACATCGTTTCATTCAAGAAGGTACACCAGAGAAATGGCCAAGGAAAAATTCCAGCGGAACAAGCCGCACTGCAACATCGGCACCATCGGTCACGTTGACCATGGCAAGACCACGCTGACCGCCGCGATCACCAAGGTGATGGCTGAAACCTACGGCGGTGCCGCCGTGGACTTCGCCAACATCGACAAGGCTCCGGAAGAGCGTGAGCGCGGGATCACCATCTCGACCGCACACGTCGAGTATGAATCGGCTGCCCGTCACTACGCGCACGTCGACTGCCCGGGTCACGCCGACTACGTGAAGAACATGATCACCGGTGCCGCCCAGATGGACGGCGCGATCCTGGTGGTGAACGCTGCCGACGGCCCGATGCCGCAGACCCGCGAGCACATCCTGCTCGCCCGTCAGGTCGGCGTGCCGGCGCTGGTCGTGTACATGAACAAGGTCGACCAGGTCGATGACGAGGAAATCCTCGAGCTCGTCGAACTCGAAGTGCGCGAACTGCTTTCGTCGTATGACTTCGACGGCGACAACATTCCGATCATCAAGGGTTCGGCTCTGGCCGCTCTTGAAGGCCGCGACGACAACATCGGCAAGGAATCGATCATCGCGCTCATCAACGCGGTCGACGAGTACATTCCGCAGCCCGATCGTCCGGTCGACAAGGACTTCCTGATGCCGATCGAAGACGTGTTCTCGATCTCGGGTCGCGGCACCGTGGTGACCGGCCGTATCGAAACCGGCGTTGTCAACGTTGGTGACGAAGTCGAAATCGTCGGCATCAAGGACACCCGCAAGACCACCGTCACCGGCGTGGAAATGTTCCGCAAGCTGCTCGATCGCGGTGAAGCCGGCGACAACGTCGGTGCCCTGATCCGCGGCGTCGGCCGTGAAGAAGTCGAGCGTGGCCAGGTTCTTTGCAAGCCCGGTTCGGTCAAGCCGCACACCGAGTTCGAAGCCGAAGTCTACGTGCTGTCGAAGGACGAAGGTGGCCGTCACACGCCGTTCTTCGCCAACTACCGCCCGCAGTTCTACTTCCGCACCACCGACGTGACCGGCGAAGTGATCCTTCCCGAAGGCACCGAAATGGTGATGCCGGGCGACAACGTCTCGATCGGTGTCAAGCTGATCGCGCCGATCGCCATGGACGAAGGCCTGCGCTTCGCGATCCGCGAAGGCGGCCGCACCGTCGGCTCGGGCGTGGTGGCGAAGATCACCAAGTAAGCTTCGCGCTCCGCACCGGAGCGTGACGACATCAAGGGGCCCGGTACCATCATGGTGCCGGGCCCTTTTGGTTGAGGGAACCGATGGTTTTCCCGGCCGGTGGGGCAGGGCGCAAACGCCTGCGCAAATCATCGCAGTTCGGGGGTTGCCAGAATCCCTCCCGCTCCGTATAGGCGCGGCTCCGCAACGGGGATTCGTTTCCGTTGCAACGAAATTCATGAGGGCCGCCCGCCTACGGGAAACCGGAAAATGGCGGGGCCGGCCTTTGTTTTTTGGGAAATGCCGGTCAACCGGCGGATCCTTGGCTCTTTCGCATCGGTAGTAGGACATGGAAGCTCAGAATATCCGCATTCGCCTCAAGGCGTTCGATCACCGCGTTCTGGATCAGGCCACCGGCGAAATCGCCGATACGGCCCGTCGGACCGGCGCTCTTATTCGTGGCCCCATTCCCCTGCCGACGCGTATCGAGAAGTTCACCGTGAACCGCGGCCCGCACATCGACAAGAAGTCGCGCGAGCAGTTCGAGGTGCGCACCTACAAGCGGCTGCTCGACATCGTGCAGCCGAACGCCCAGACGGTCGATGCTCTGATGAAGCTCGATCTGGCTGCCGGCGTGAACGTTGAGATCAAGCTGGCGTAAGCTAGCCGAAATGCCCCCGTCTACGGATGGGGGCCTCTATCGTTGGGGCGCAAAGCGCCCCGCCTGACGATAGGGTGGATACCGCCGGAGAAATCTCCGGGCTGCGTCCCCCGTCTCGCTCCAGCGGCCATCAGGCCAGCGGAGCACTCAGCCCGGACGGGGCGATGCATGACAATTCGGGCTGAAACCGGGCTGCGGCGCTTTGTCGCAGTTCGCCACGCACCTTGCGGATGGTCCGTAGGGTGCCTCTGTTGAGGAGTAACAAGACGATGCGCACCGGCGTGATCGCAAAGAAAGTCGGGATGACCCGCCTCTTCCACGAGGACGGACGGCACGTGCCCGTGACCGTTCTCGCACTGGAAGATTGCCAGGTGGTGTCGCACCGCACCGCTGACCGCGATGGCTATTTCGCAGTCCAGCTCGGCGCGGGCGAAGCCAAGCAGAAGAATGTCGCCAAGCCGCAGCGCGAGCACTTCGCCAAGGCTGACGTCGGCCTGAAGAAGCAGGTCGCCGAATTCCGCGTGGAAAGCGAAGACGCGCTCGTGCCCGTCGGCGCGACCATCAGTGCGGATCACTTCGTTGCCGGCCAGAAGGTCGACATCACCGGCCACACGCAGGGCAAGGGCTTTGCGGGCGCCATGAAGCGCTGGGGCTTCGGCGGTATGCGCGCCACCCACGGCGTGTCGATCTCGCACCGTGCGCATGGTTCGACCGGTAACCGCCAGGATCCGGGCCGCGTGTTCAAGGGCAAGAAGATGGCCGGCCACATGGGCGACCGTCAGCGCACCCAGCAGAACCTCGAAATTGTCCGCACCGACGCCGAGCGCGGTCTGCTGTTCGTGAAGGGCTCGGTTCCGGGTTCGAAGAATGGCTGGCTGCTCGTGCGCGACGCGGTCAAGCTGCCGCTTCCCGAAGGCCTGCCGTTCCCCGGCGCCGTGATCGAGAAGAAGGCTCCGCAGGCTGACGAGACCCCCTCGGTTGCCGAAACCGCTGCCGAAGACGTGGTCGTGACCGAAGCTCCTGAAGCGGAAGCTCCGGCCAGCGAAGAAAACAAGGAAGGCTGAGCCATGAAGGTGAAGGTTCAGAAAATCGACGGGAAGGCGTCGGGCGATATCGAACTGTCGGATGACGTGTTCGCGATCGAACCGCGCGCCGATATCCTGCACCGGGTCGTGACCTGGCAGCTCGAGAACCGCCGCGGCACCGCCCGCCCGACGCGTGAGCGTTCGGACGTGGCGCGCACCGGCAAGAAGTTCGGCAAGCAGAAGGGCGGTGGTACCGCCCGTCACGGTGACCGTGCAGCTCCGATCTTCATCGGCGGCGGCAAGGCTCACGGTGCGCGCAAGCGTGACTTCGAGCAGTCGCTCAACAAGAAGATCCGTGCGCTCGGCCTGAAGATGGCGCTTTCGAGCAAGGCCAAGGACGGTCTGGTGGTGGTCGACAGCCTCGCGCTGGCCGATGCCAAGACCAAGATCCTCAAGGGTCACCTCGCCAAGGCCGGTCTTTCGGGCAAGGTGCTGGTGATCGACGGCGAACAGGTCGACGCGGGCTTCAAGAAGGCTGCGGGCAACCTGCCGGGCATCAATGTGCTCCCGGCTATGGGCGCAAACGTCTACGACATCCTCAACCACGACACGCTGGTGCTGACCAAGGCCGCTGTCGAAAAGCTGGAGGCGCGCTTCAATGGCTAAGAAGCAGACCGTCGATGCGCGTCATTACGACGTGATCCTCGCCCCCCACATCACCGAGAAGTCCACCCTCGCGTCAGAACAGAACGCGGTGGTCTTCAAGGTGGCGCGGGACGCCACCAAGCCCCAGATCAAGGAAGCCATCGAAGCGATCTACGACAAGAAGGTCGTCGCGGTGAACACCCTGGTCATGAAGGGCAAGACCAAGCGCTGGAAGGGCAAGGCCTATCAGCGCACCGACGTGAAGAAGGCGATCGTCACCCTCGCCGAGGGTGAAATGATCGACATCACCAGCGGTATCTGAGGCCAAGGGACAGGACACGAACAATGGCACTCAAAAACTACAAGCCGACCAGTCCCGCTCGCCGCGGTCTGATTCTGGTCGACAAGTCGGCCCTGTGGAAGGGCAAGCCGGTCAAGGCGCTTACCGAAGGCAAGCGCAAGACCGGTGGCCGTAACAACAAGGGCCATGTCACCTCGCGTGGCATCGCCGGTGGTCACAAGCAAAAGTACCGCTACATCGACTTCAAGCGTCGCAAGTGGGACATGCCGGCTACCGTCGAGCGTCTGGAATACGACCCGAACCGCACCGCGTTCATCGCTCTCGTCAAGTACGAGGACGGCGAGCAGGCCTACATCATCGCGCCGCAGCGTCTCGCTGTGGGTGACCAGGTTGTTGCCGGCGAAAAGGTCGATACCAAGCCGGGCAACGCGATGTTGCTGGGCCAGATGCCGGTCGGCACCATCTGCCACAACGTGGAGATGAAGCCGGGCAAGGGTGGCCAGATCGCCCGTTCGGCCGGTACCTATGTGCAGGTCGTCGGTCGTGACCGCGCGATGGTCATCGTCCGCCTCAATTCGGGCGAGCAGCGTTACCTGCGCGCCGATTGCATGGGCACGGTGGGTGCGGTTTCGAACCCCGACAACGCCAACCAGAACTTTGCCAAGGCCGGCCGTAGCCGCTGGATGGGCAAGCGTCCGCTGACCCGCGGCGTTGCGAAGAACCCGGTCGACCACCCGCACGGTGGTGGTGAAGGCCGCACCTCGGGTGGCCGTCATCCGGTTACCCCGTGGGGCAAGCCGACCAAGGGTGCCCGCACGCGCCACAACAAGCAGACGGACAAGATGATCATCCGTTCGCGTCACGCGAAGAAGAAGAGGTAAGAGACGATGGCACGTTCCGTCTGGAAAGGTCCGTTTGTCGAGCTGAGCCTGCTGAAAAAGGCAGAGGAAGCGCAGGAAACCACGAATGCCAAGCCGATCAAGACTTGGTCGCGGCGTTCGACGATCCTGCCGCAGTTCGTCGGGCTCACCTTCAACGTCTATAACGGGCACAAGTTTATCCCCGTTTCGGTTTCGGAAGAAATGGTCGGCCACAAGCTCGGCGAATTCGCGCCCACGCGCACGTTCCCCGGTCACGCTGCCGACAAGAAGGGCAAGCGCTAATGGGCAAGGCAAAGGCACCCCGCCGCGTGGGCGATAACGAGGCGCTGGCCGTCGGCACCACCATCCGTGGTTCGGCGCAGAAGCTCAACCTCGTTGCGGCCCTGATCCGCGGCAAGAAGGCCGAAGAGGCGATGAACATCCTCGCCTTTTCGAAGCGGGCGATGGCACGCGATGCAAGCAAGGTGCTCGCATCGGCAATCGCCAATGCCGAGAACAACCATAACCTCGACGTCGATGCGCTGATCGTGGCCGAAGCTTCGGTTGGCAAGTCGGTGACGATGAAGCGGTTCCACACCCGCGGCCGCGGCAAGTCGACCCGTATCCTCAAGCCGTTCAGCCGGCTGCGGATCGTCGTGCGCGAAGCAGAAGAGGCGTAAACCATGGGCCAGAAGAGCAATCCGATCGGTCTGCGCCTGCAGATCAACCGCACCTGGGACAGCCGCTGGTACGCCGAAGGGCGTGACTATGCGGGCCTGCTCAAGGAAGACCTCGCAATCCGCAAGTACATCATGGAAAACCTGCCGCAGGCAGCGATTTCCAAGGTGGTGATCGAGCGTCCGGCCAAGCTGTGCCGCGTTTCGATCTATGCTGCGCGTCCGGGCGTCATCATCGGCAAGAAGGGCGCGGACATCGAAAAGCTGCGCTCCAAGCTCGCCACCATGACCGCGAGCGAAGTGAAGCTGAACATCGTCGAGATCCGCAAGCCGGAAATCGATGCCAAGCTCGTTGCGCAGGGCATCGCCGATCAGCTGGTGCGCCGCGTGGCGTTCCGCCGGGCGATGAAGCGTGCCGTGCAGTCCGCGCTGCGTCTGGGTGCCGAAGGTATCAAGATCGTGTGCGGCGGCCGTCTTGGCGGGGCGGAAATCGCTCGCGTCGAATGGTATCGCGAAGGCCGCGTTCCGCTCCACACGCTGCGTGCGAACATCGACTATGCCGAAGCCGAGGCGCTGACCGCCTACGGGATCATCGGCATCAAGTGCTGGATCTTCAAGGGCGAGATTCTCGCTCATGATCCGACCGCACAGGATCGCCTGATGATGGAAGCCCAGACTTCCGGCGTCCGTCCGGCTCGTTGAGGTAACAGACAATGTTGCAACCGAAAAAAACCAAGTTCCGCAAGCAGTTCAAGGGCCGCATCAAGGGCGAAGCCAAGGGTGGCACCACCCTCAACTTCGGTTCCTACGGCCTCAAGGCGCTGGAGCCCGAGCGGGTTACCGCTCGCCAGATCGAAGCTGCGCGTCGTGCGATCACCCGTCACATCAAGCGCCAGGGCCGTCTGTGGATCCGCGTGTTCCCCGATGTGCCCGTGTCGAAGAAGCCTGCCGAAGTCCGTCAGGGTAAGGGCAAGGGTTCGGTCGAGTACTGGGCAGCCAAGGTGAAGCCGGGCCGCATCCTGTTCGAACTCGACGGCGTGGCCGGCCCGCTGGCTGCCGAGGCGTTCGAGCGCGCGGCGATGAAGCTGCCGATCAAGACCAAGGTTGTCGCCCGTCTTGGCGACACCAGCCACCTGGGAGGCGAATAATGGCCGATATCGCGGACCTTCGCACCAAGACCGATGATCAGCTGGCGGCCGAGCTCACCGAGCTCAAGCGCGAGCAGTTCAACCTGCGGTTCCAGGCTGCGACCAACCAGCTCGAGGCTCCCTCGCGCATCCGTCAGGTGCGCCGGAACATCGCGCAGATCAAGACGCTGCAATCCGAGCGCGCGGCCAAGGCCGCCGCTCAGAAGGCTTGAGGAGTAGACAATGCCGAAGCGCATCCTGGTCGGGACTGTCACCTCCGACAAGACCGACAAGACCGTGACCGTGAAGGTCGAACGCAAGGTGAAGCACCCGCTTTACGGGAAGATCATCCGTCGTTCGAAGAAGTATCACGCGCACGACGAGAACAATGAATACGCGGTGGGCGATGTCGTGCGGATCGAAGAGACCCGTCCGATTTCGAAGACCAAGACTTGGGCCGTGAAGGACCGGGTCGTCGCGGGCGGCACCCAGGCGGTCGAGGCTGATCTCGACGTCGCGGAAGCCGGCAACTGAATTAGGCGTAAACGGAACTACCGGGCCCCGGTCGGATCGGGCGTCCCGGAAAGCCAGTGAGAAGGAACCGGATCAATGATCCAGATGCAATCCAATCTCGACGTCGCGGACAACAGCGGCGCGAAGCGCGTCCAGTGCATCAAGGTGCTGGGCGGGTCGAAGCGCCGGACCGCGGGCGTTGGCGACGTGATCGTCGTCTCCGTCAAGGAGGCGCAGCCGCGCGCGAAGGTCAAGAAGGGCGACGTTCACCGTGCCGTGATCGTACGCACCAAGAAGGACGTGCGTCGTCCCGATGGTAGCGTGATCCGCTTCGACAGCAACGCTGCCGTGCTCGTCAACAAGAACGAGGAGCCGATCGGTACTCGTATCTTCGGCCCGGTGGTGCGCGAACTGCGCGGCCGTGGCTTCATGAAGATCATCTCGCTCGCTCCGGAGGTGCTGTAATGGCTGCCGCGAAGATCAAGAAGGGTGACAGCGTCGTCGTGCTGTCGGGCAAGGACAAGGGCCGCACCGGTACGGTCGCCCAAGTCATGCCGAAGGACGGCAAGATCGTTGTCGAAGGCGTGAACATCGTCGCCCGTCACCGCAAGCCCAGCCAGACCAACCCGCAGGGTGGCATCGACCGTTTCGCGGCTCCGATGCACATCTCGAAGGTTGCGCTGGCCGATCCCAAGGATGGCAAGCCCACCCGCGTCCGTTTCGAAGTGAAGGACGGCAAGAAGGTGCGCGTCGCCGTGAAGAGTGGGGAGACCATCGATGGCTGATTATACCCCTCGGATGAAGGCCAAGTACGAGGCCGAGATCGTCAAGGCGATGACCGAGAAGTTCGGTTACAAGAACCGTCTTGAAGTGCCGAAGCTCGAAAAGATCACGCTAAACATGGGCGTGGGAGAAGCGAGCCAGGACAAGAAGAAGGTCCAGACCGCTGCTGAGGAAATGGCGCTGATCGCTGGCCAGAAGCCGGTTATCACCATCGCCAAGAAATCGATCGCCCAGTTCAAGCTGCGCGAAGGCATGCCGATCGGTTGCAAGGTGACCCTGCGCCGCGAACGCATGTACGAATTCGTCGATCGTCTCGTGACCGTGGCCATGCCGCGCATCCGCGACTTCCGTGGTCTGAACGCCAAGTCGTTCGACGGCCGTGGCAATTACGCGATGGGTCTCAAGGAACAGATCGTGTTCCCCGAGATCAGCTACGACAAGATCGAAAAGGTGCGTGGGATGGACATCATCGTGACCACCACCGCGAAAACCGACGAAGAGGCGCGCGAACTGCTGCGTCTGTTCGGCTTCCCCTTCCAGGGCGAAGCCAAGCCTGCCGAACAGAAGGAAGCGGCGTGAGCCGCCTGCCTCTAGAGACACGAAAGAAGAGAGCTTAAGTCCATGGCGAAACTGAGTTCGATCAACAAGAACGAACGCCGCAAGAAGCTCGTCAAGCAGTACGCTGCGAAGTACGAGAAGCTGAAGGCGATCGCGAATGACACCTCGCTTGACGAGACCGAGCGCCTGGTCGCCCGGCTGAAGATGGCGGAGCTTCCGCGCAACGCGAACCCGACCCGGGTGCGCAACCGCTGCGCCACCACCGGCCGCCCCCGCGGCTATTACCGCAAGTTCGGCATCAACCGTATCGAACTGCGCGATCTCGGCAACAAGGGCCTGATTCCGGGCCTGACCAAGTCGAGCTGGTGAGGACAACATAGATGGCTATGACCGATCCCCTGGGTGATATGCTCACCCGCATCCGCAACGGCCAGCAGGCGAAGAAGGACTCCGTCCTGACGCCCGCCAGCAAGCTGCGCGCCAACGTGCTCGAAGTGCTCCAGCGCGAGGGCTACATCCGTGGCTACTCCGAGGACAACTCGGGCAAGCACCCGGCGCTGCGGATTGAACTGAAGTACTTCGAAGGCGAGCCCGCGATCAAGCACGTGGCCCGCGTTTCCAAGCCCGGCCGCCGGATCTATTCGGGCTCCAAGGAGCTGCCGACCGTCCGCAACGGCCTTGGCATCACCATCGTCTCGACGCCGCGCGGCGTGCTCTCGGATGCCGAGGCCCGCGCGAACAACGTCGGCGGCGAAGTGCTGGCGGAGGTGTTCTGATGAGCCGCATCGGCAAAAAGCCGGTGGCGATCCCTGGCGGGGTGACGGCCACCATCGACAACGGCACGCTGAGCGTGAAGGGCCCCAAGGGTACCCTCACTCTGGGCCTGTCCGACCTCATCGACTACAAGGTTGAAGAGGGCGAGATCCTGGTCAAGCCGGCCAACGACAGCAAGCAGGCGCGGGCCTTCTGGGGCATGCAGCGCACGCTGGTGTCGAACCTGGTCGAAGGCGTGACCGAGGGCTTCACCAAGACCCTCGTGATCAAGGGCGTCGGCTATCGTGCCAACGCGCAGGGCCGCACGCTTAAGCTGCAGCTCGGCTACAGCCACGATGTCGATCTTCCGGTGCCCGAGGGCCTGGAAGTGAAGACCCCGGACCAGACCACGGTCGAAGTCTCGGGCATCGACAAGCAGGCCGTGGGCCAATTCGCCGCCGAAATCCGCCGCTGGCGCAAGCCCGAACCCTACAAGGGCAAGGGTATCGCCTATCGCGGCGAGTACATCTTCCGCAAGGAAGGGAAGAAGAAGTAAGATGGCAAAGCTTTCCCTTTTCGAACGCCGCCGTCGCCGGGTCCGCACTGCGCTGCGTGCGCGTGCCGGTGGCAAGCCGCGTCTTTCCGTGCACCGCACCGGTCGCCACATCTACGCCCAGATCATCGACGACGCCGCCGGCAAGACCGTTGCCGCCGCTTCGACGCTGGGTGTGAAGGTGAGCGGCGCCAACGTCGCGGCTGCTGCCGAAGTTGGCAAGCAGATCGCCGAGGCTGCCAAGAAGGCGGGCGTGACCACTGTCGTGTTCGATCGCGGCGGGTTCCTGTTCCATGGCCGCGTCAAGGCGCTGGCCGATGCCGCCCGTGAAGGCGGGCTGGAGTTCTGATCATGGCTGACGAAAACACCATCGAAACCCCCGAAGTGGCGGTTGAAGCGGGCGCCGAGGGCGGCGAGGCCCAGGGCCGTCGCGGTCGTGGTCGCGGCAATCGCGAAGGCGGCGAAGGCCGTGGTCGCGGGCGGGGCGGTCGTGACGACCGTCGCGGCAAGCGCGAAGAGGAAGATGACGGCATCATCGAAAAGCTGGTGCACATCAACCGCGTCTCGAAGACCGTGAAGGGCGGCAAGCGCTTCGGTTTCGCCGCGCTGGTCGTGGTCGGCGACGGTCAGGGCCGCGTCGGCTTCGGCCACGGCAAGGCCCGTGAAGTGCCTGAAGCGATCACCAAGGCGACCGCTTCGGCCCGCAAGAAGATGATCCGCGTTCCGCTCAAGGAAGGCCGCACCCTGCACCATGACGGCAATGGCCGTTTCGGCGCGGGCAAGGTGACCGTCCGTTCGGCACCTGCGGGTACCGGCATCATCGCCGGTGGTCCGATGCGCGCCGTGTTCGAGAGCCTCGGCGTTGCCGACGTGGTGACCAAGTCGGTCGGCACCTCGAACCCCTACAACATGATCCGCGCCACCTTCGACGCGCTGTCCGAGCAGACTTCGCCGAAGTCGGTCGCCCAGCGCCGCGGCAAGAAGGTTGCCGACCTGCTGGGTCGGGGCGGGGCCAGCGCAGCCGAGGCGGAAGCCGAAGCTGCGGCGATTGTGGAGTAATCCAAGATGGCTACCATCAAGATCAAGCAGGTGGGTTCGCCCATCCGTCGTCCCGCCAGCCAGCGCCAGATCCTCATCGGTCTGGGGCTGAACAAGATGCACAAGATCGTCGAGCGTCAGGACACCCCTGAGGTGCGCGGCGCAATCGCCAAGATCCCGCATCTGGTCCAGGTGATCGACTAATATCCATGTGAGGCCCCGCTCGTCGGGGCCTTGCTTTCTATCAGCGCGACAAAAGCGAAAGCGAGTGCATATAATGAAACTGAATGAAATCCGTGACAACGCTGGTGCCCGCAATGGCCGCGTCCGTGTCGGCCGTGGTATCGGTTCGGGCAAGGGCAAGACCTCGGCCCGCGGCCAGAAGGGCCAGAAGAGCCGGTCGGGCGTTGCCGTAAAGGGCTTCGAAGGCGGCCAGATGCCGCTGCACATGCGTCTGCCGAAGCGCGGCTTCAACAACCCGTTCGGCAAGGATTATGCCGAAGTGAACATTGGCATGGTCCAGAAGTTCATCGACGCGGGCAAGCTCGACGCCAAGGCCACCATCACCGAGGAAGCCCTGCGTGAAGCAGGCCTCGTGCGCGGCGGCAAGGACGGCGTGCGTCTTCTCGGCAAGGGTGACTTCAGCGCCAAGGCGACCTTTGCCGTGACCGGCGCAACCAAGGGCGCGATCGCCGCGGTCGAAAAGGTCGGCGGCAAGGTGGAAGTGGCTCCGGCCCCGACCCCCGAGCACGAAAAGAAGCTCGCCCGCCGCGAAGCCAACAAGGCGGCACGCGCGCAGTAATCGACAAAAGGTGATGCGCGGGGGTTCGACAAGAGCCCCCGCGCTCCCTATTTAGGCTCTCGCGCGCCGCGACATCGCTTTTCCGGCAGCGCAGGAGACGGCCCACGATGAGTGGCCGGAGCAGGCCCACCACCGGGCCAAGAGCTAGGATCGACGGGACGACATGGCATCACGCGCCGACAATATCGCGAGCAACCTCAACCTCGGCAATTTTGCCAAGGCCACCGAGCTTCGCCAGCGCATCTGGTTCACGATCGGTGCGCTGATCGTTTTCCGCTTTCTCAGCTTCGTTCCGCTGCCGGGCGTCAACCCGCTGATCCTCAGCGAGCTGTATGACCAGACCCGCGGCGGCATTCTCGATCTGTTCAACACCTTCTCGGGCGGCAGCCTTGAGCGCATGAGCCTCATCGCGCTCGGCGTGATGCCCTACATCACCTCCTCGATCGTGGTGCAGATGGCCAGCGCCCTGCATCCGACGCTCGCCGCGCTCAAGAAGGAAGGCGCGACCGGGCGGCAGAAGCTGAACCAGTACACCCGCTATGGCGCGGTGTTCCTGTGCGCCATCCAGGGCTATTTCCTCGCTGTCGGGCTCGAAAGCTTCGGCGCGCAGAGCGGCCTGCAGGCGGTGGTCGATCCGGGCTATATGTTCCGCATCGTCTCGGTCATCAATCTTGTCGGCGGCACCATGTTCCTGCTGTGGCTGGGTGAGCAGATCACCAGTCGCGGGATCGGCAACGGCATCTCGCTGATCATTATGGCGGGCATCGTCGCCCAGTTCCCGACCTTTGCCACCAACCTGTTCGAAGGCGGGCGCACCGGCGCCATCGCTCCGGCGATCATCATCGGCTTTATCGTCATGGTCGTGGTCCTGATCCTCGGCATCTCCTTCATGGAGCGCGCCCAGCGCCGCCTGCTGATCCAGTATCCCAAGCGCGCGACGCAGAACGGGATGATGCAGGCCGACCGTTCGCACCTGCCGCTCAAGATCAATACCGCGGGCGTCATTCCGCCGATCTTCGCCAGCTCGCTGCTGCTGCTGCCGCTGACGATTTCGCAGTTTGCCGGCCAGTCCGCCGACACTGACAGCACGTTCAGCACTGTGGTCGTCACGCTCAACCAGTATCTCGCGCACGGGCAGCCGCTCTACATGGGCCTCTACGCGATCGGGATCATCTTCTTCTGTTTCTTCTACACCGCGGTGGTGTTCAACCCCGAGGAAACGGCGGACAATCTGAAGAAGAACGGCGGCTTCATTCCCGGTATCCGTCCGGGCAAGCGGACTGCGGACTATCTCGAATATGTCCTGACCCGCATCACCGTGATCGGTGCGATCTACCTTACGCTGGTCTGCGTCATTCCCGAATACATGATCGCCCAGACCGGCATTCCGCTGTTCCTCGGCGGCACCAGTCTGCTGATCGTGGTCAACGTCACAGTCGATACGATCAGTCAGGTCCAGTCGCACCTGCTGGCGCACCAGTACGGCGATCTTATCAAGAAGGCGAAGCTCAAGGGACGGATGCGCTGATATCAGACGCAAGTCTACTTGACGCGAGGCCAACCATGGTTGAACCCGCACATCTGAAAGCAGGCCGCCGGCACCGACCCGGGGCGATAATGGGGGACGGTTCGTGAACATCATTCTTCTAGGCCCTCCCGGCGCCGGCAAGGGTACGCAAAGTGCAGGCCTGGTAGAGCGCCACGGCATGCGCCAGCTTTCCACCGGCGACATGCTGCGCGCTGCGGTCAAGGCCGGTACGCCGGTCGGGCTCAAGGCCAAGGAAGTGATGGAACGCGGCGAGCTGGTGTCGGACGATATCGTGTCCGACCTGATCGATGCCGAACTCGCCGCGATGGGGCCGGAAACCGGCGCGATCTTCGACGGCTATCCGCGCACGGCCGCGCAGGCTGACTCGCTTGATGCGATCCTTGCGAAGAATGGCCGCACACTTGACCATGTGATCGAGCTGGAAGTTGACGAGGATGCGCTGGTCGAACGGATCACCGGCCGCTTTTCCTGCGCCAAGTGCGGTGCGCTTTACCACGACACCGCCAATCCGCCTGCCACGCCCGGCGTGTGCGACAGCTGCGGCAGCACCGAATTCAAGCGCCGTCCGGACGATAACGAGGAAACCGTGCGGATGCGCATGCAGGAATATCGTGCCAAGACCGCGCCAATCCTGCCCGGTTACGAAGCGCGCGGGATCGTCACTCGCGTCGACGGGATGGCCGCGATCGACAGTGTGGCCGACGCGATCGACGCGATTTTGCGCAGCTGAGGCATCGCGGGCGCTTTCGCCACGCGCATCTTTGGCCTAGACCGCCCCGACAAAAGGGAGGTTGCCGCCATGCCGAAATTCCATGTTGCCTCTGCGCTGGCCGCGCTGTCCCTGCTTTCGGCGGTGCCGGCCATGGCCGAAGTTACCTCGATCGGGCCGAACAGCTTTGTCTCGCGTCATACGGCAGTGGTCGAGGCATCCCCAAAGGAGGTTTGGCTGGCGCTGATCTCCCCAGCGGAATGGTGGACCTCGGAACATACTTGGTCGGGCGACGCCGCCAATCTGACGCTGACCCCGCAGGCGGGCGGCTGTTTCTGCGAGAAGATCCCCGAAGTCGACGAGCCGGGGCGCTTTACGCTCGAAGGCAGCGTCGAACACATGCGGGTAATCCAGGCCTATCCCGAAGTCGCGCTGCGGATGCAGGGTGCGCTCGGGCCGCTGCAGAGTGAGCCGGTAATTGGCATCCTCACCATTGCCATCAGCCAGACAGAGCAGGGCACCCGCATCGTGTGGGATTATAATGTCGGCGGCACCATGCGTTACGACGTGCCGGTGATCGCGCGCGCGGTGGACGGCGTGATGGGCGCGCAGCTGGCCGCGCTGACGGGGAAGCTGGGCATCGTCGAGGGCGTTCCCGAGCCGGAGCCCGAACCCGAACCCGATGCTGCCACAGAATCTGCAACCGAACCCGATGAGCAGGAAGATCCGGCGGACGAGGGTGCCGCCCCGTCGGAAGAAGAGCCCGAGACCAAGCCCAAGATGCCTTCGGTCGATGATGTGTTCGGCGATCTGGCCGATGGAGACAGTTCATAGAGCCGCCGCGAGGCAAACCGGCGCGGCGCTTCGCAACCGCTTGCCAGAGGCGTCTGCCACGTAATTCCTCGCAGGTTCCGGCCCCTGAAACCGCTGGCTGTTGACCCCGTCACCGAATCAGCCTATGCGCGCGGCTCATTCGACATGCTCGAACCAAGTTCGGCAGGCACAGCCTCTGCGCGTGCCGACCGGACTTTTTGCCGTTTGTGGTTCCGCCGGAGTGCGGATCATCACGGCAGGCGGGCAGATCGGTGAATGAGCGTTGAGATAGGGGGAGGGCGCAAGCAGCCCGAAACCCTGTGGAGCATGGAGAAATAAGTGGCTCGTATTGCCGGGGTCAATATCCCCACCAACAAGCGCGTGATCATCGCGCTCACCTATATTCACGGTATCGGCCGCACCACGGCTGTCCAGATCGCTGACAAGCTCGGCATCCCGCACAGCGCACGCGTGCAGGACCTCACCGACGAGGAAGTGCTGCGGATCCGCGAAACCATCGATTCTGATTTCACCGTGGAAGGCGACCTGCGTCGCAACACCGCGATGAACATCAAGCGTCTGATGGACCTGCGTGCCTATCGCGGCCTGCGTCACCGCAACGGTCTGCCCGTTCGCGGCCAGCGCACCCACACCAACGCCCGCACCCGCAAGGGCAAGGCCAAGCCCATCGCGGGCAAGAAGAAGTAAGCTTCGGGCTAGTCCCTACAGGCTTTTTCCTTCTGATGAGCTAGAGGAATATCAAAGATGGCACGCGAACCAGGCCGTATCCGGCGCCGTGACAAGAAGAACATCACCAGCGGCGTTGCGCATATCAACGCCAGCTTCAACAACACCATGATCACCATCACCGATGCACAGGGCAATGCGATCAGCTGGTCCAGCGCCGGCATGATGGGCTTCAAGGGCAGCCGCAAGTCGACTCCCTACGCAGCGCAGGTCGCTGCCGACGATGCCGGCAAGAAGGCTGCCGAGCATGGCGTGCGCACGCTTGAAGTCGAAGTGAAGGGCCCGGGTTCGGGCCGTGAAAGCGCGCTGCGCGGCCTGGCCGCCGTGGGCTTCAACATCACTTCGATCCGCGACGTCACCCCGATCCCGCACAACGGGGTCCGGCCGTCCAAGCGCCGCCGCGTCTGATCCGCCGGGATGGCGGCGGCAATCCGTGCCGTCGCCGCCCGAACGGGTCCGATGCCGCGCCGCCTCGCAGAGCATCCGGCCCGCCCAAGTTTGAACCGCCTCAAATGAGGCGAATTAGGGGAAATCCATGTCCGTCAACACGAAGAACTGGCAGGAACTCAAGAAACCCAACACCCTCGAAATCAAGGATGGCGGCGATCGTCAGCGCAAGGTGACTTTCGTGGCCGAACCGCTCGAGCGCGGCTTCGGCCTGACGCTCGGCAACGCGCTGCGTCGCGTGCTGCTCTCCAGCCTTCAGGGCGCGGCGATCACCTCGATCAAGATCGAGAACGTGCTGCATGAATTCTCCTCGCTCGCCGGCGTGCGCGAGGACGTGACCGATATCGTCCTGAACGTGAAGCAGATCGCGCTCAAGATGGAAGGCGAAGGCCCCAAGCGGCTCCAGCTTTCGGCCACCGGCCCGGGCGAGGTGAAGGCGGGTGACATTGCCGTCACCGGCGACATCGAGGTGATGAACAAGGATCTCGTGATCTGCCACCTCGACGAAGGCGCCACGCTCAACATGGAGCTGACCGCCGACACCGGTAAGGGCTATTCGCCCGCGGTGGCGAACCGTCCGGTGGACGCGCCGATCGGGCTGATCCCGGTCGACTCGCTCTACTCGCCGGTGCGTCAGGTGAGCTACAAGGTCGAAAACGCCCGCGTTGGGCAGGAACTCGACTACGACAAGCTCTCGCTGACCGTCGAAACCGATGGCACTGTCACGCCGGAAGACGCCGTGGCCTATGCTGCGCGAATCCTGCAGGATCAGCTGACCCTGTTCGTCCACTTCGAAGACGGAATTCCGCAGCCGCAGAGCGCGATGATCGGCCATGCCGTGCAGCCGGAAGAAAGCGACGCCAACCAGCTCAACCGCTACCTCCTCAAGAAGGTGGACGAGCTGGAACTGTCGGTGCGTTCGGCCAACTGCCTCAAGAACGACAACATCATCTACATCGGCGATCTGGTCCAAAAGACCGAGGCCGAGATGCTGCGCACGCCGAACTTCGGCCGCAAGTCGCTCAATGAGATCAAGGAAGTGCTTTCGAGCATGGGCCTGCGTCTCGGGATGGACATCCCCGGCTGGCCGCCGGAGAACATCGAAGAAATGGCCAAGAAGCTCGAACAGGAACTTCTCGGCTAATCAGGGTCATGGCGGCGCACCCCTAAGCGCCGCCGGCACTGGGGTACCTGAAACGGCCCCTTTTCGAACCGCTGATCCCTTCAGGGAAAGTGGGAACCGCTTTCCCGCCCGGAAGGGTCAGCACAAAAGAAGGAAGTTATTATGCGTCATGGTATTTCGGGCCGTAAGCTCGGCCGCAAGACCGGCCACCGCAACGCGCTGCTGCGCAACATGGCTGCCGCGCTGATCAAGCACGAGCAGATCACCACCACGCTGCCCAAGGCCAAGGAATTGCGTCCCTACGTCGAAAAGCTGATCACGCTGGCGAAGCGTGGTGGCCTTTCGAACCGTCGCCTTGCCATGAGCCGTCTTGGCGATGAAGCGCAGCTCAAGAAGCTGTTCGACATTCTGGCCGAGCGTTATTCGGATCGCGATGGCGGATACACCCGCGTGCTGCGTGCCGGCGTGCGTGCCTCGGACGCGGTGCAGATGGCGATCATCGAACTCGTCGACCGCGACGAAGCCGCCAAGGGTCAGGATTCGGGCCCGGTGCAGTCGGAAGACGAATACGAAGACGCGTAAGATCGCGTTTCGCTAAGAACAAGGCTGGGGCCGGGGCGGGTACGCTTCCGGCCCTTTCCTTTTGATGCACGCGGGGTAGGGTACGCCGCATGATCCGCACCACGCTTGCAGCGCCCGCGCTGCTCCTCGCCGCTAGCCCCGCCTTCGCACAATCGCAGCAAGAGACGCTGAATGCGCGCTACAGCCGCGCGCTCGCCGCGGGCTACAAGGCGCTGATGCTGTGCAGCGCCATCGCCATTGCCGAGCGCAACGGCACTACCCGCACGCCCGAAAGCGTCGAGGCATTGGAACTGACCGGGATCCAGTCGCCGCAGAATGCGATCATCGGTGAACTGCCCTATGCCATCATCCGCCGCCCGACCGGCCAGATCGCGCACGTGGCGGTAACATGGGCAGACGATATGCCCGCGCGTGTGGCCGCCTATTACGGGCCGGACAGCGGCTGTTCGGTATTGCCGGTCGGTGCGCCGGAGGACGTCAGCGATCCGGCCCGGCCGGTGCCGGTCGCGGCGCAGGACGAGGGCAAGGCCATCATGATCGGTGTCATTCCGGGTACTGGAGGTGGCACGATACCGCCGCCGAATCCGCTCGCCAAGGTGCTCGATGCGGCGCGCGCAGGCCAATATGGGCAAGGAACGCGCACCACCGCCGCGCTGGTGCATGTCAACCGTCGGGACAACGGGCTGGTCGAACAGGCTGTCTATGCCCCCGGCTTCGATGAAAAGACCCCCCAGCGCACATGGTCTGTCGCCAAATCCATCGCCGCGACGCTGGTGGGCGCGGCGGTGCAGGCGGGGGATGCGGCGGTCGAGGATACCGTGGGTCTCAATTACTGGCGCATGGGTGGAGAGGCCGATCCGCGTAACGCCATCACCATCGATCACGCGCTGCGCATGGCGACGGGGCGCTATTCCGACACGCCGGGCAACCGCACCGATCCGCTTTATTTCGGCGGTTCGACCGTGGACGAGACGGCGGTAAACTGGCCGGTGGTGCACAAGCCCGGCACCGTGTTCCGCTATGCCAACAACGACACGCTGCTGGCGGTGAAGGCGATTGCGCAGTGGCTCGATTACTACCCGCCGCACGAATTCTTCGCCAAGCTGGGGATGGGGCACACGGTCGCCGAGACCGATATTCGCGGCGATTACATTCTATCCTCGCAAGTGTGGTCGACCGCAGGCGATCTGGCTAGGCTGGGGCAGCTTTACCTCAATGACGGCGTGCTCCCTTCGGGCGAGCGCATTCTGCCCGAAGGTTGGCGCGATTACGTCTCCACGCCCAGCGGCCCGCAGCCCGACGGCCCGTTCGGCTATGGCGCGGGGTTCTGGCTTATGAACAAAAGCGACGGCGTGCCTGCCGATACCTTCGCGGCTTTCGGCAATCGCGGCCAATATGTCGTCATCGTGCCTTCGCGGCAGGTTGTGATCGTGCGGCGCGGGGAGGATCCGGTGGGCGCGCGGTTCGATATTGCCGCGTTCACCCGCGACGTGCTGGCGGCACTCGAATCCTGACCGCCGTTCATGATGAGGCCGATTTAGATTAACAATCGCTGTCGGCGCAATTCAGGTTCGTCTCAGTCCGAATCGTCCAGTTTGGCTTTGACACCGGCGCAATCCCGCATCGGTGCCAAGCGAGGACAAGACCAATGACGACCACCCCCACGAGACTGGCCCGGACCACGCTCGGCACGCTCGCTGCCGGTGCGCTGGCCTTCGCTTCCGCCACCCCGGCGCTGGCCGACGATCACCGTGACCGTGATCGCGGCATCGGCGCGGGCGAGATTATTGCAGGGGCCGTGGTGATCGGCGGGATCGCGGCTCTGGCCGGTGCATTCGACGGCGATCGCGACCGTTGGGATCGCCGCGACCGTCGCGACCGCTGGGATCGCGGCGATCGCTGGGACCGGCGCGGCTTTCGCGGTGGCACGCGCGGTGCGGTGGAGCGCTGCGTGCGCGCAGCCGAAAACCAGGCGCGGCGCTTCGGCGGCTACCGCTTTGCCGATGTTACCGAAATCCGCGACGTTGACCGCAGGCGCTTCGGTTTCGAGGTCGAGGGCCGGATCGTGGTCGAGGGGGGGCGCGGCTGGGGTCGGCGCGGGCGTGATTTCGATCGCGGGCGGTTCACCTGCCGGCTCGACGGGCGCGGCGCCCCGCTGATCGACTTTGACGGTATCCGCGGCCTGCGGTAATCCGTTCCCACCAACGGCTTCGGGCGGTTCAGGCAGAAGAAAGCCTGGGCCGCCTAGGCTATAGGGCATCAGGGCGATTGGTGGGCGCTCGTTATATCGAGGAGGGAGCAATATGGCTCTTCGTATTCCCGCGCTGGCACTGGCCGGCGCGCTTGGCGTAACCACTTTTGCCGTTGCCCCGGTGCATGCTGCCGGGCTTCCCGCCACGCCGGCGGCCGCGAGTTTTTCCGGCAGCTTCGATCACAGCCGCTTCGATCCCGCGTCCGATATCGCCGACTGGCGCTGCCGGGGCTGGGGCTGTCGCCGCTGGGGCCGTCGCGGCTGGGGCCATCGCGGCTGGCGGCGCAACCGGATCGATGCCGGCGACGTGCTGATCGGCGCGGCGATCATCGGCGGGATTGCCGCGATCGCGAGTTCCAACAATCGCCGCGAACGCCAGCGCGATGTCGTCGTGGTGCGTGACGACAACTGGCGCAATGACAACCCCCGCTACGATGATCGCCGCACGCCGCGCCGCAGCACTGGGGCCACCGGGCTCGATAGCGCGGTTGACCAGTGCCTTGCGCGGATCGAACGCGATGTGCGGGTCGATAGCGTTGACAATGTCGAGCGCACGGGCCGCGGCTGGATGGTCAGCGGGGCGCTGTTCAACGGCTCACCGTTCCAGTGCCGGATCGGCAATGACGGCCGGATTGAAGATGTCGATTTCGGCGGTGGTTCTCTGGGCGGCGACTGGGGCAATGCTCCGGCGGCGACCTATTCCGATCGCGCCGACGGGCAGTGGAGCGACAACCGCTATGCCGATGCGCGGCTCGCCATGGGCGGGATGAACGCCCCGCAAGCCGCCGCGCCCGAAAGCTTCGCAGCGGCTCCCCCGGCAGGCACCGCAGATCGCATGCCGGCCTATCCCGGCGGGCCGATCCCCGGAGAGGTTATTCCCGAAACCATCGACGGCGATATCGGCGGCTAACCGGACGCTTCGGGCCTGCCGCCATAGCTCGGCAGGCCCCATTCCCACCGGATCGCGGCGGCGCGCAGGGTAAAGCCGCAGGCAAACCCTGCGGTCCAGGCCCATTCCTTGTCGATCCCCAGTAGCGGTGCGGCAAGCATTCCCGCCACCGTCAGCGCCGCGGTGAGCGCGGCCGGGGTGACGTAGAGTTCGGGGCTCATGATGATCGACGGGCGACCGGCGACCACGTCGCGGATGATCCCGCCGACACACCCCGTTATCACTCCCATCAGCGCGGCCGGCACCGGCGGCACGCCATAAGCCAGCGCCTTGGCACTGCCGAGCACCGCATAGGCCGCGAGCCCCGTGCCGTCGGCATAGGCGAACCCTTTGCCCTCCCACCACCTGACGGGAGTGAACCAGGCGATCAGTGCGGTGGCGAGGCACACGGCGGCGACGCGCGGATCGTCGATCCAGAACACCGGCGCGCGGATCAGCAGGTCGCGCACCGTCCCGCCGCCCACGCCGGTGACCAGCGCGAAGAAAGCCATGGTGACGAAAGTCTGCCGCAGCCGCGCCGCCAGCACCGCGCCCGACAGCGCGAACAGTGCGATACCGGCAAGATCGAGCAGGTCGAGGATCGGGGTCAGGACGGTGGTGTTCAAGGCGTCGTCACCCTTGCCTTGCGGCGGCGGAACATCAGCACGCAGCCTATCAACGCACCCATAAGCGAAAGCGCAGCGAAGATGATCAGGATCGGGTGGCTGGTGTCTTCCCGTTCCGACAGGTCCATAATGTGCAGCCCCCAGGCAAAGTCGAAGGCCCGCCACCAGCGGGTGCGCACCGCCTCGATCTCGCCCGTATCGCGCCCGACATAGACATTGGTGCCGTCTTCCAGCGCGACCTGCCACACGGCCAGCGGACGGCGGAAATCGAAGGGGGCTTTGTCAGCGGGAAACAGCGTGACCTTTGCGACCTTGTCGCCATCCGTAATCCGCGCCGCTACCAGCGCCTGCGCGGCGGCAGCGTCGAGCGGGGGCAGAGGGGTGCCGCTAGCGAAATCGACGCGGCTCACTGCACCGTCCAGCGTCGTGAGCACCGCCACTGCGCGTCCTTGCTGCATGACGACGCGCATCTCTTTCAGGTTTGCTTCGGCCCCGGCGAGCGTGCTGCCCTCGACGACGAGCGGCTGCGCGGGTGCCTCGCGGCGCAGGTGATCGCCGCGCACCTCCTCGATCGGGCGGGCCACCATCAGCAGGCCGGTAGCCAGCCACATGGCGATCGGCACGCCGACCACCCATCCGAGCCAGATGTGCCATTTGGCAAGCGTGAGCATGAGCGGTTTGCGGGCCATGCGCTGCGCCATGGCGAAGCCGCGTCAGGCGTGCAAGATGTTCCCGATCGCCTCTGCCGCGGCGATGCAATCGAGATCGCTCCAGCGCGGCCCGATCACCTGCATTCCGCAGGGCAGATCGGCCCCGAGATAGCTGCCGGCGCCAATCGGCAACACCGTGGCAGGCAGGTTCGGGAAAGTGGCCAGCCCGGCCCATGCGAGCGCATTGCCGCCCGGCTCTTCCTTGCCGTTGATTGAGATCGTCCCCTTGAACACCGCCTCGTCACGATGCGGCACCGCAAGGACAGGGGCGGGCGGGGCGAGGACGAAGTCATAGACTGCGAACAGCGCCTCCCACTGCGCCATGCTGGCGGCCTGCGCATCGAGCAGGTCGAACCAGTCGGTCGCGCTGGCGCGTTTGCCGTCGGGCGCAGGGGCTCCGCGCGCCATTGCGATGTTCATCATGCGCAGATAGCTGCGATATTGCTGCGTCTGGTCGGGCAGCAGATCGCTCGCGCGGTCGATTCGCACGCCCGCCCGCGCGAGCATTTCCAGCGCGGCTTCGGTCGGGCCCAAGACGCTGGCATCGACCGGCGCGTTCGGCAGGTCGGTGATCGCCAGCAGGCGGCATTCTTTCAACGGCTTCGCACGGCGGCGCAGTGGCACTTCGGCGCCGATTTCCGTCAGCATGGCAAGATCGGCAGCATTGCGCGCCAGCGGTCCGGCGATGGAGAGCACGCCGTCATGCGCGGCGATGAAGCCTTCGCGGCGCGATTGCGTGGGATGATCATGGCCGCGCTTCGACACCAGCCCCCATGTCGTCTTTTGGCCCCATACCCCGCAGAAATGCGCCGGGACACGCACCGATCCGCCGATGTCGGTGCCATAGTCGCACGGCACCATGCCGCTTGCCACCGATGCCGCGCTTCCGCCCGATGAACCGCCGGGCGAGCGTTCGGGATTATGGGGGTTGCTGCTGCGGCCATAGACCGGGTTGAAGCTCTGCCAGTCGGTAAGGTCCACGGGCACGTTGGTCTTGCCGATGATAATCGCGCCCGCTGCCTTCAGCCGCCGCACCAGCTCGGCATCCTGCGGGGCGACGGTGTCCTTGAAGCGCGAATAGCCGAAAGTGGTGGGAAGCCCTTCGACGTCGAAGCTTTCCTTGATCGTCATCGGCACGCCGAACAGCGGCTGATCCGGTCCGGGGCCCGCCTTGTCCATCGCCTTTGCGGTTTCGTAGGCCCGTTCGAAATCGGGAACGGCGAGCGCGTCGATATTCGAATCGAGCTTTTCGATCCGCACGATCGCAGCGTCGACTGTTTCGGCCACGCTGCGCCGCCCTTCACGGATTGCAGCAGCCGTGGCGAGCGCGCCGGGTTTGTCGGTCAGTTGCGGATAGGCCATGCGTGATTAACTCCCCTCGGCCTTCGCATTTAGGCAAAGCCGGGGGGAGGCGCAAATCACATATGGATGGGCTTGCCCTGAACCGCCATTGCCGCTTCCTTCATGGCTTCGGCGTGGGTCGGGTGCGCGTGGCAGGTATAGGCGATGTCTTCGCTGGTCGCGCCGAATTCCATCGCCAGCGCAGCTTCCGCGATCATCGTGCCTGCAACCGAGGCGATCGCCCAGACGCCCAGCACCTTGTCGGTCTTGGCATCGGCGATCACCTTCACGAAGCCGTCGGGTTCGTGATTGGTCTTGGCGCGGCTGTTGGCCAGCATCGCGAACTTGCCGACCTTGATTTCGCTGCCCGAAGCCGCCGCCTGTTCACGGGCTTGTTCCTCGGTCAGGCCGACGCCTGCAAATTCGGGCATGGTGTAGACCACGCCGGGGATCACATCGTGGTTCACGATGCCGGTCCCGGTGGCGATGTATTCGGCCACGGCAATGCCTTCATCCTCGGCCTTGTGCGCCAGCATCGGACCCGGAATCACATCGCCGATCGCGCGCACACCATCGACGCTGGTGCGGAAATCGGGGCCGGTTTCGATCTGACCGCGCGCGTTCAGTTCAAGGCCGATATTCTCCAGCCCGAGCCCCTGGGTATTGGGGCGCCGGCCAACGGCAACCAGGACGCAATCGGCCTCAATCGTCTCCGATGCGCCGCCCTTGGCGGGTTCGATGGTCAGGGTGGCCTTCTTGCCTTTGACCGCCGCGCCGGTGACCTTGGTTCCCAGCTTCAGCTCCAGACCCTGCTTCTTGAAGATCTTGGCGGCTTCCTTGCGCACATCGCCGTCCATGCCGGGCAGCAGCTGGTCGAGGAATTCGACCACGGTGACCTTGGCGCCCAAACGCCGCCAGACCGAACCCATTTCCAGCCCGATCACGCCGCCACCGATCACCACGAGGTGTTCGGGCACGCGGTCAAGCGCCAGCGCGCCGGTGCTGTCGACGATGATGCCCTTGTCATTGTCGATCTCGACGCCGGGCAGCGGGGTGACGCTCGAACCGGTCGCGATCACGATTTCCTTCGCGGAGTAGTCCTTGCCCGCGACAGTGACGGTATGCGCGTCCTTGAAAGTGGCGTGGCCCTTCAGCCATTCGACCTTGTTCTTCTTGAACAGGAACTCGATCCCGCCGGTCAGGCCCTTGACCGCATCGGCCTTGTCAGCTTGCAGCGCGGCCAGATCCAGCTCGACCTTGCCCAGCTTCACGCCGTAGCGCGCCAGCGTGCCGTCCACGGCTTCGGCAAACTTCTCCGAACCGTGCAGCAATGCCTTGGAAGGGATGCAGCCGACGTTAAGGCAGGTTCCACCCAGCGTTTCGCGGCTTTCGACGCAGGCGGTCTTCAGGCCCAGCTGCGCCGCGCGGATCGCGCCGACATAGCCGCCGGGACCGGCGCCGATGAAGATAACGTCGTAATCGTAGTTAGCCATTCTGGCCTCCGTTCCGCGTGGCCTTCGACATGCTCGGGCTGAGCGGATGTTGTGTCAGTTCTGCCATCCTGCAACCCGCCCGTTGTGAGCCTTTTGCAGGATGCCATGCAATTTGTGCCTCAAAGATCGATCAGCATCCGGGTGGGATCCTCGATCGCTTCCTTGATGATCTTGAGCGCCGTCACCGCCTCGCGCCCGTCGATCAGGCGGTGATCGTAGGACAGGGCGAGATACATCATCGGACGGATCACGATCTCGCCATTGCGCACCACCGGGCGATCCTCGATCCGGTGAAGGCCCAGAACCGCCGACTGCGGCGGGTTGATGATCGGGGTGCTCATGAGCGATCCGAACACGCCGCCGTTGGAGATGGTGAAGGTGCCGCCGGTCATGTCTTCCATGGTCAGCGTGCCGGCCTTGGCGCGCGCGCCGAAATCGGCAATGTCCTGCTCGATCCGGGCAAAGCCTTTCTTGTCGGCATCGCGGATCACGGGGACGACAAGGCCGTTGGGGGCCGAGACTGCCACCGAGATATCGACATAGTCGTGGTACACGATCTCGTCGCCGTCGATATAGGCGTTCACGGCGGGCACATCCTTCAGCGCAAGGCAGGCAGCCTTGGCGAAGAAGCCCATGAAGCCCAGACGGATGTCGTGCTTCTTGGCGAACAGGTCCTTGTACTTGTCGCGCGCTTCCATGACGGCGCTCATGTCGCAATCATTGAAGGTGGTGAGCAGTGCAGCCTGTTCCTGCGCGCCCTTGAGGCGGCGGGCGATGGTCTGGCGCATCCGGGTCATCTTCACGCGCTCGGAATTGCGGCCAGCACCGGCCGGGGCAGGCGCGGCGGCGGCGGGTGACGGGGCTGCGGGGGCGGGGGCCGCGCCGCCGCTCTTCTTCGCTTCGGCAGCGGCCAGCACGTCTTCCTTGGTCAGGCGGCCGTCCTTGCCGGTACCCTTGATCGTGCTGGGATCGACGCCGTGTTCCAGCACCGCGCGGCGCACGGCGGGCGACATGGTCTGTGCCGGGTTGAGCAAGGCCTCGCTCTGCGCGGGGGCGGGGGTATCGGCCTTGGCGGCGGCAGGAGCCGGGGCGGGAGCGGGAGCGGGCGTCGCAGCCGGGGCGGCAGCCGATGCGGTTGCGCCTTCCTCGATCACTGCGATCACTGCGCCGACTTCGACGTTGTCGCCGACGCTTGCGCGGTGTTCGCTCATCACGCCCGCGACCGGCGAGGGCACATCGACTGCGACCTTGTCGGTTTCGAGGCTGCAGATCGGCTCGTCAGCGGCGACGGCATCGCCCGGCTGCTTCAGCCATTCGGCGATGGTGCCTTCGGTAACGGATTCGCCGAGAACGGGGACTTTGATTTCGGTGGCCATCTGAGTGGGTTCCTGAAACTTGCTTCTATCTGATGTGAACTATGGCGGATCGTTACAGACCGAGCGCCTCGGCGATCAGTGCTTCCTGCTGGGCCTTGTGGCGGCTGGCCAGACCGGTGGCGGGCGAGGCCGCGGCCTCGCGTCCGGCATAGGTCGGGCGCATGCCCTTGTGCCCTGCGGCGATCAGCGATTCCTCGATCCGTTCGTTCACGAAGAACCACGATCCGTTGTTGCGCGGTTCCTCCTGACACCAGACCACATCCTTGAGGCCCGTCATGCGCTTGAGGCGCACCGCCAGCGGATCGCCGGGGAAGGGATAGAGCTGTTCGATGCGGATGATCGAGACATCGTCGATCCCTGCCGCATCGCGCGCTTCGATCAGATCATAGGCGACCTTGCCCGAACACAGCACCACGCGTCGCACCTTGTCGTCGGCGATTTCGGTGGTGTCGGACAGGATCCGCTTGAACTGCGATTCCCCGAGGAAATCGGCCTTGGCGCTCTTGGCCAACGGATGGCGCAGCAGCGACTTGGGGCTCATGATGACAAGCGGCTTGCGGAACGGACGCAGCATCTGCCGGCGCAGCACGTGGAAGTAGTTGGCCGGGGTGGTGATGTTGCAGACCTGGATATTGTCGTTCGCGCACAGCTGCAGGAAGCGTTCGAGGCGTGCGGAGGAGTGTTCCGGCCCCTGGCCTTCGTAACCATGCGGCAGCAGCATCACGAGGCCGTTGGCGCGCAGCCACTTGGCCTCGCCGCTGGCGATGAACTGGTCGATCATGATCTGCGCGCCGTTGGCGAAGTCGCCGAACTGGCCTTCCCACAGCACCAGACTGCGCGGATCGGCCATCGCGAAACCATATTCGAAGCCGAGCACGCCATATTCCGACAGGGTCGAATCGTGCACCTCGAACTTGCCATGGGGCAGGGTGCTGAGCGGCACGTATTTGCGCTCGGTCTTCTGGTCGACCCACACCGCGTGACGCTGGCTGAAGGTGCCGCGCCCGGAGTCCTGACCCGACAGGCGCACGCCATAGCCTTCCATCACGAGACTGCCGAAAGCGAGCGCCTCGGCCGTCGCCCAGTCGAAACCGTCGCCGGTGGCGAACATCTCGCGCTTGGCGGCGAGCACCCGGTCGAGGGTCTTGTGGATGTCGAGATCACCGGGCACCTCCGTCAGCACGCGGCCGAGCGAATCCAGCGTCTTGGGTTCGATCGCGGTTTCCACGTTGCGGCGCGCGGTTTCGGGATCGGCAGGCTTGTTGAGCCCGGCCCAGCGCCCGCCGAACCAGTCGGCCTCGTTCGGCTTGTAGGTCTTGCCCGCTTCGAACTCCTCGTCGAGCAGCGTGACGAATTCCGCGGCCAGCGCCTCGCGGGTGCCGGGTTCGACCACGCCTTGCTCGATCAGGCGGCCTTCGTAGATCTTCGAGACCTTGGGATGGCTGCGGATCGCGTCGTACATCAGCGGCTGGGTGAACTTGGGCTCGTCGCCTTCGTTGTGGCCGAACCGGCGATAGCACCACATGTCGATCACCACGTCGCGGTGGAAGGTCTGGCGGTATTCGACCGCCAGCTTGCACGCAAAGGTCACCGCTTCGGGATCGTCGCCGTTGACGTGGAGGATCGGGGCCATCACGCCCTTCGCCACATCGCTCGGATAGGGCGAGGAGCGCGCGAATTTCGGCGAGGTGGTGAAGCCGATCTGGTTATTGATGATGAAGTGGATGCAGCCGCCGGTGTCATAGCCCGGCACGCCCGAAAGCGAGAGGCTTTCCCACACCACGCCTTGCCCTGCGAAGGCGGCATCGCCGTGGATCAACACGGGCAGCACCTGTTCCTTCTTGGCCAGATCGTCGCGGATCGCCTGCTGCGCGCGCGACTTGCCGAGCACCACCGGGTTCACCGCCTCAAGGTGCGAGGGGTTGGGCACAAGGCTCATGTGGACCGAAATCCCGTCGAACTCGCGGTCGGTCGAGGTGCCGAGGTGGTACTTCACATCGCCCGAACCGCCGACATCGTCGGGGTTGGCGCTGCCGCCCGAAAATTCGTGGAAGATCACGCGGTAGGGCTTGGCCATCACGTTGGCGAGCACGTTGAGCCGCCCGCGGTGGGCCATGCCGTAGATGATCTCGCGCACGCCCGCGCTGCCGCCGTGCTTGATCACGGCTTCCAGCGCCGGAATCATGGACTCGCCGCCATCAAGCCCGAAACGCTTGGTGCCGACATATTTCTTGCCGAGGAATTCCTCGTACTGCTCCCCGCGTAGCACTGCGGCGAGGATTGCCTTCTTGCCTTCGGGGGTGAACTGGATCGTCTCGCCCGGGCTTTCGAACTTGTCCTGAAGGAAACGGCGTTCCTCGGTATCGGCAATGTGCATGTATTCGAGGCCGACCTTGCCGCAATAAACCTCGCGCAGACGCTGGTGGAGCTTGCCCACCGTGGTCCACTCCATGCCGAGCACGCCGCCGACATAGACGTCTTCGTTCTCCTTGCCCGCAAGACCGTGCCATTCGAGCGTCAGGTCAGCCGGGCCCTCGCGGTTCGACAGGCCGAGCGGATCGAGATCCGCCGCCATGTGCCCGCGCACACGGTAGAGCCGCACCAACGTCATCGCCGCGATCGACAGCGCAGCGGCCTTTTCGACCGCCTTGGGGTCCATCGCCTTGCCGGCATCCTTTGCCGCCTGCTTTACCGCAAGGCGCATTTCGGTCGGGTCCATCGCGGACGTCAGATCGGACGCGCTGTCGGCCAGCGTGTCGAGCCACTTGCGCCGTTCCCACGAAGGGCCGGGCTGCGGGCCTTCCTGGTCGGTGAGGGCCGGAATGAAATTTTGCGGTTCGTTACCCATCGAAGGATCCCCTGGGGAGGAGGAAGGATGGCCCCCCGCAGAAACGCGAGGGGCCGGTATTCAAAACGGCGATCAGGCCATCTCTTTCAGCATCGCGGCCAGCGTTTCGCCGAGCAGCGAGGGCGAGGGGCTGACGCGGATGCCCGCATCTTCCATCGCCGCGATCTTGTCTTCGGCGCCGCCCTGGCCGCCCGAGACGATCGCGCCCGCGTGGCCCATGCGGCGGCCCGGAGGGGCAGTGCGGCCCGCGATAAAGCCGACCATCGGCTTGGAACGACCCTTGGCGCGTTCGGCCTTGATGAAGGCGGCGGCCTCTTCTTCTGCCGAACCGCCGATTTCGCCGATCATGATGATGCTCTCGGTTTCCGGATCGTCGAGGAACAGGTCGAGCACGTCGATGAAGTTGGTGCCGTTTACCGGGTCGCCGCCGATGCCGACCGCGGTGGTCTGGCCGAGGCCCGCCATGGTGGTCTGGTGCACCGCTTCATAGGTGAGCGTGCCCGAGCGGCTGACGATGCCGACGCTGCCCTTTTTGAAGATATTGGCCGGCATGATGCCGATCTTGCACTCGTTCGGCGTCAGAACGCCGGGGCAGTTGGGGCCGATGAGGCGCGACTTGGAGCCCTGAAGCGCACGCTTGGCACGGACCATGTCGAGCACCGGAATGCCTTCGGTGATGCAGATGATCAGCTCGATTTCGGCATCGATCGCTTCGCAAATCGCGTCGGCGGCGAACGGCGGCGGCACGTAGATGCACGAAGCAGTCGCGCCGGTCGCGGCCTTCGCTTCGCGCACGGTGTCAAACTGCGGGATACCGATATGGGTGGTGCCACCCTTGCCCGGGGTCACGCCCGCGACCATCTGCGTCCCGTAATCGAGCGCGGCCTGGGTATGGAAGGTGCCGGTGTTGCCGGTCATCCCTTGCGTGATGACCTTGGTGTCCTTGTTTACGAGGATGGACATTACTTATTCTCCGTTGGGGTCATGACCACCAGCCGCATGGCCGGTTTGTCGCGTGAGCCGGTCGGGGCGATCTGGACCGGCCGCCCTTCCGCCATAAAGGTGATTTCGCCGTCCTTGTCGGGCTTGGGTAGCTTGCCCCCGAAGGCGGCGGTGAATTCCTCGAAGACTGCAAAGTTCTTGATTCGCGCGTTGACGATGCAAATGCCCGCGCCCTCGGTCCCGCTAAGCAGGATGATCGGGGCTCTTTCGCCGTGGCCGTAAATGATCGGTCCATCCTCTACGGTCTTGCCACCTGAGGAAATAGTCGCCCGCGACCAGCCGAGCTTCTCGAGCTCCGCCGGGGCAAGCGCGCCGCCGTTGGTGGCGGCGAAGCAATCATTGTAGCTTTCGAAGATATCCCCGACCGGCGCTGCCCGCATCTCGGCGGCAGCAGGCGCTGCGCCGAGTGCGATCAATGCCGGCAGTAGGGCGAGCGTCTTACGCAAGGCTGCTATCCAGCGCCTTGCACGCCTCGAGCAGTTCCTTGACCGCATCGACGCTGACGCCGAGGTTCGCCTTCTCTTCGTCGGTGAGGTTGATCTCGATCACCTCTTCCGCGCCGTTCGCGCCGATCACCACCGGCACGCCGACATAAAGCCCGTCGACGCCATACTTGCCGTCAACCTGCACCGCGCAGGGCAGGATGCGCTTCTGGTCGTAGAGGTAGGCTTCGGCCATCGAAATGGCGCTGGTGGCGGGGGCATAGAAAGCCGAGCCAGTCTTGAGCAGGCCCACGATCTCGCCGCCGCCCGAACGGGTGCGCTGGACGATCTCGCCGAGGCGGTCTTCGGAAATGCCCTTGATCTTGGCCATGTCCGCAACCGGAATGCCGTTGATGGTCGAATAGGACAGCACCGGCACCATGGTGTCTCCGTGGCCGCCGAGGACGAAGGCGTTCACATCTTTCACCGACACGCCGAATTCCCACGCGAGGAAGGTGGCGAACCGCGCCGAGTCGAGCACGCCGGCCATGCCGACGACCTTGTTCGCCGGAAGGCCCGAAAACTCGCGCAGCGCCCAGACCATCGCATCGAGCGGGTTGGTGATGCAGATCACGAAGGCATCGGGGCAGTTGGCAGCAATGCCTTCGCCCACAGCCTTCATCACCTTGAGGTTGATGCCGAGCAGATCATCGCGGCTCATGCCGGGCTTGCGCGCGACGCCCGCGGTGACGATCACCACGTCTGCGCCCGCGATATCGGCATAGTCGTTCGATCCGGTGATCGAAGCGTCAAAGCCCTCGACCGGGCCGCACTGCGAAAGGTCCAGCGCCTTGCCCTGCGGCACGCCTTCGACGACGTCGAACAGCACGATATCGCCAAGGCCCTTCAATGCAGCGAGGTGGGCGAGCGTGCCGCCGATATTGCCGGCGCCGATCAGCGCGATCTTCTTGCGAGCCATGTCTGAGGACTTCCTTCCCTGATCCGACGGGACGAAGAACGTGGTTCAATTGCGTCTGGCCAAGAAGCCGGAGCGCTGATGCCGGGCCTTTCCGTCCCAAACGACCGGGCATCGCTTGTCTAGGGGCGCGGTAGGCCTCTAAAAAAGCGATTGCAACCGTCAAAAGGTCGGATGCGACAACTATCTTTGCAAACAGTTTGCAATTGCAATAAGCGTTTCAGGTCAACGCATCAGGGAAACGCCGTAACGCAGTCGGCAGGGATCAGGCGGGAAGCAATTCGCGCTTTGCCGCTGCGGCAAGGCGGCGGTCGAACATTCCGGTGATCGCGATCCATTCCGCCGCGACCGGAGCATTGCCTTCGCTGGCCGAGCGTGCTGCCTCGGCATGGGCGACGCGCGGGGCATCGAGACCGTGGCGCGCAAAGTGCCGCAGCGCTGCGACCAGCACCGGATCGAAGGCGCTGCCCGCTATGCCTTCCACAGCGCCGTTGTCATTGGCTGCCAGCACCCGCACGCGTGTAACCAGGCCGCGCCCTGCTGCATGCTTTCCGGCATTGCGGGCAGGGTCTTGGGCGGTAGCAAGGCGGATCGACATCGGGGCAACGGTTCCTGCTGGGGCAAGCTCTGCCGGAAGCACCGGCGGGCTGCGTTATGCTTGTTGCCGCCGGGTTAGCAGTCGTGCCTGAAACCTTCGTGTCCGGACAGGGTTTCGGACAGCTTAACCGTGTTTTTCAGGCTGGGGCGGAGCGGCCTATTCGGACGCGCTGGCAGCGGTGTCGGCTGGCGTCGGCGTATCGCCTTGGCGCGTCTTCCACTGGCCGGCCCGCGCATATTCCGCCTTGACCGATCCGGCGCCGCTATAGGCTTCGACTGGCGCGGGTGCAGGCGCGGCGGGCGGGGACTTGGCGGCAGGCCTGGCTTGTGCGGCAAGCGGCACCGGCCCGAGATCATAGGCGATCACCGGACGCGGGGTTTCCGCCGGGCTTTCCAGCACGGGAGCAGCCGCGATGCGCGCCGCGGGACCGTTTTCGATGCCGGCATAGGCCATGGTAAACGCGCTTTTCTCGCCCGAGGCTCCGCGCAGCCGGTAAAAGCGGTGCGCGCCGATCGTGCCGACATGATCGAGCGTCGCCGCCCAATAGGGATTGACCCAGAGCGTATGGTAATGCGTCGCATGGCCGACGGGGGCATAGACGCTGCCCGACAGTGCCTCGGCCGCGATCCGCTGCGCCCGGGCCCAGCTTGCACCGCCCGGACGCCGGGCAAGGCTGCCGTCGCAGGTGAAAGTGAACTGGCATCCGGTGCGCCGTTCCGATCCCTGATATACCACGCCGCAGACGCTGGCAGGCCAGCCCGGATGTGCCACACGGTTGAGCACCACCTGCGCCACGGCACGCTGGCCAGCCTCGCTTTCGCTGGCGGCCTCGTACCACACTGCCTGCGCCAGACATTCCTGCGCGCGAACATTGCCGAGGCCCGTGGCGGCGGCGAAGAACGGTTTGGCCGGTGCTCCCACGTCGATGATCGCACCAAGCTCGCGCCCGTCTTCCGCGCCCACGGACAGCGGATCGGATTTGGGCAGAGCCACCAGCGGTGCCCCGGCGGGATCGGCCATGTAGAAGAAGGCCGATCCGGGAAAGCTCATCCCCGGCCGCTCGAACGGGAGCGCGGCCCTCGCGGCCTGACGGGTGGCGAGCGCGGTATCTGGCCCAGCGGCCGGGCCGGGCAGGGCGAGTAGATTGCCTGGCGCTGCCAGCGCGGGCACGGCAATGGCCGCCGCGAGCACGGCCAGCCGCTTGCGCCACACGCCCGTCACCGGAATCGCGGCGGCAAGCTGGGCGAAAAACGCAAAAGGCGCGCGGGCGGCAGGCATGACGTCACCCTTGCTCTAGCGCGCCCCGACACCTGCGGCGAGCGGGCCCCGGCGGGCCGTCCCGTTTCCGGACAGCGGTGCGGCCATGTCTGACCGGCACAGTGGCCCGATGCTTGCGCGCTGTCCGGCGCCGCCCTATCGCGGGCAGCGGACATGGCGAGGGATCGGGACACGACTGGCACCGTGCGCGCGTGCGGCAGCCTCGCCGCGCTGCTGGCGCTGTTTGCTGCCGCCTGCGCACCCTCTGCTGCACCGGGAGGCGAGGATCCGGACGGGCCGACCATCGTCAGCCTCAATCCCTGCCTCGATGCGATTCTCGTCGAAGTCGCGCAGCCGAAGCAGGTGCTGGCGCTGTCGCACTACAGCCGCGATCCGGGCTCCAGCTCGGTCCCGGCGGCAGTAGCGGCGCGCTACGGCGTGACCGGTGGCACCGCGGAGGAGGTGATCGCGCTCCAGCCCGATCTGGTGCTCGCCTCGATCTTCCTCCCGCAACCGACACGGGCCGCGCTGGAGCGGGCAGGGTTGCGTGTGGAGACCTTCGGCAGCCCCACGACCGTAGCTGGAAGCATTGCGCAAGTGCGCGAAGTGGCGGCGCTAGCCGGTCGCGAGCCTGAAGGTGAATGGCTGGTGCGCGGCATGCAGCATGCTGCGCAGCCGTCCCGCGATGCTCGACGGGTTTCCACCCTGTTGTGGCAGCCGGGAGAGATCGTGCCGGGCGAGGCGACGCTTGTGGCGGAAATGCTGCGCACGCACGGCTTCGCCAACCATGCGGCGGCGATGGGGCTGGGGCAGGCCGATTTCGTCGCGCTCGAAACCGTGCTTGCCGACCCGCCCGAATTGCTGCTGGTGGCCGGTGACAGCACGGGCCAGCGCCATCCCTTGCTGAAGCACCTTTCCGGCACGCGGGTCGAACCGCTGGCGCCCGGTCTGCTGTTCTGCGGCGGGCCTACGGTGATTGCGCTGGGCGAGCGGCTGGGAACCTTGAGCGAGGAGATGCAGCCATGAACCGCGCCAGCGTGGTCTTTGCGCTGCTGCTGGCGGTGCTTTTGCCGCTCTCGCTGCTGGCCGGGCGCGCATGGATCGATCCCTTTGATGTTGCAGCCAGCGGGCCGAACGCCGCACTGATCCTTGCCGAACTGCGTCTGCCCCGCGCCATGCTGGCGGTGGTGGTCGGCGCGGGGCTGGGCGCGGCTGGAGCGGCGATGCAGGGCTATTTGCGCAACCCGCTAGCCGATCCCGGCCTGTTCGGCATCGCGCCGATGGCGGCGCTGGGCGCGGTGGCGAGTTTCTGGCTCGCGCCGCTGATCCCGCCTGCCTGGGGTGCATGGAGCCTGCCGGTGCTGGCACTTGCCGGAGCGGGCGCGGGCATGGCGGCGCTGGCCCTCATCGCAGGGCGCGCCGCGGCCGATGCACAAACCGGGGCCGGGGGCGGGATCGCGCTATTCACGCTGGCGGGCCTGATGATCGCGAGCCTTGCCGGCGCGCTCACCGCACTGGCGATCACGCTCGCGCCCAATCCCTTTGCCCTGTCGGAGATCGTCATGTGGCTCAATGGCGCGCTGACTGATCGATCATGGCGCGAAGTCGCCATTGCTGCGCCGCTGGTCGCCGCCGGGATCACGGTGCTGGCTCTTGCCGCCAGAAGCCTCGACGCGCTGACATTGGGCGAGGAAGCGGCACGATCGCTCGGGCTTGATCCGGCGCGGTTGCTGTTGCTGCTGGTGGCGGGCGTGGGCCTGACTGTCGGCGCGGGTGTGGCGGTGGCGGGGATCATCGGCTTTGTCGGCCTTGTCGTGCCGCATCTGGTGCGCCCGTTGACCGATCGTCTGCCGTCGAGCCTGATCCTGCCGAGCGCGCTTGCGGGCGCCTGTCTGGTGCTTGCCGCCGACTCTATCGTGCGGATCCTGCCGCTGGTTACCGAACTGCGCCTGGGCATCGCGCTGTCGCTGATCGGCGCGCCGTTCTTCCTGTGGCTGCTTATCAAGATGCGGCGGGGGCGGCTCTAGATGCTGGCGGCGGACAGGCTTTCGCTGGTGCGTGGCGGGGCGCGGGTGGTGGACAACCTCTCGGCGCGGCTCGAACCGGGCACCATCACCGCCATTGTCGGGCCCAATGGCGCGGGCAAGTCCAGCCTACTGCTCGGGCTTGCGGGCCTGCTTGCGCCCGCGTCAGGGCAGGTGACGCTGGATGGCAGCAACCTTGCCGACATGCCTCCACGGACCCGGGCGCAAGCTATCGGCTATCTCCCTCAGGCGTCCGATATCGCGTGGGACGTGGCGGTGGAGAACCTTGTCGCGCTGGGCCGTATGCCATGGCGCGATCGCGGGACAGAAGCGATCGAAGCGGCGATTGCCGCGCTCGCGCTGGAAGGCCTGCGCCAACGTCCGGCAAGCCGCCTGTCGGGGGGCGAGCGGGCGCGCGTGCTGCTGGCGCGGGTGCTGGCAGGAAATCCGCGCTGGGTGCTCGCCGACGAACCGCTCGCCGCGCTTGACCTTGCGCATCAGCTCGCGCTCGTCGCGCACCTGCGAAACTGCGCCAGGGCGGGGCAGGGCGTGGTGGTGGTGGTGCACGATCTGGCGCTGGCGATGAACCACGCCGACCGTGTGCTGGTGCTCGATGGCGGACGGCTGGTGATCGACGGCGCACCCGAAACGGCGCTCTCCCCCGAAGTCATCGCACAGGTTTGGGGCGTTTCGGCGCAATGGCTGGGCGAGCCCGGCGCGCGGGCTCTGGCGAGCGGGTCAAAACGCAAGTGATAGCCGCACCGGCGGTGGACCGGGATGTCGTGGAAAGCCTTGGGGCTAGCCAAAAACCACGACCGATCCCGGCCCATCTCCGTGTATTTTGATGCCAGGTTGCGACCCTGCAAGGGACCCGGCCGGAGATTGCGGATGCCGGATCTCAATGGCGCAGCAGGGCCGGTCTGGCGACTACAGATTTTCTGTAGGGCACTGAAAAAATTAATTAACCAACTGAGAATAATCGATTTAAAATTCCCGGTCGGCTATTCAGCGGGTTTGCGAGGGCGCGCAACGGGTCAAGTCACCGGTCTCGCAGGCGGCCACCGCCGCATAAAGTCCTGTACGTTTCGGCATCGCTCCCATTCCTTTCACGCGACCGCGAAACCCGCTTGCAAGTTTCGTCCCTTCCGGAACGCGCTCAACCCGTCATTTACCGGAAAAAGCCTGTGCATCCGGCAGGAACCCGAAGCCCCCGCGGCCCGTTGCAATCGCGGGGCCTGCCGACCATCTGGTGACAGAGCGCGGCGAGCCCCGTCTGCGCCTTGACCTTTGCGAACATTTCCGGAACACGTCACGCCCATGAGCCTCACCACCATTTCCGTGCGCGGTGCGCGCGAACACAACCTCAAGGGCATCGATATCGATCTGCCGCGTGATGCGCTGATCGTGGTCACCGGCCTGTCGGGCAGCGGCAAGTCGAGCCTCGCCTTCGACACGATCTATGCCGAAGGGCAGCGGCGTTACGTAGAGTCGCTCTCCGCCTATGCGCGCCAGTTCCTCGAAATGATGCAGAAGCCCGATGTCGAGCATATCGACGGGCTCAGCCCGGCGATCTCGATCGAGCAGAAGACGACGAGCCGTAATCCGCGCTCGACCGTGGCGACCGTTACGGAGATCTACGATTACATGCGCCTGCTGTGGGCGCGGGTGGGCGTGCCCTATTCGCCCGCCACGGGAGAGCCGATTTCCGCCCAGACCGTCAGCCAGATGGTCGACCGGGTGATGGCGCTGCCCGAAGGCACGCGGCTCTATCTGCTCGCGCCGGTGGTTCGCGGTCGCAAGGGCGAATACCGTAAGGAGCTGGCCGAATGGCAGCGCAGCGGCTTCACCCGCGTGCGGATCGACGGGGAGATCTACGGAATCGAGGATGCCCCCGCGCTCGACAAGAAATTCAAGCACGACATCGAAGTGGTGGTCGATCGTATCGCGGTGAAGGAGGGCATCGAGACCCGCCTTGCCGACAGTTTCGAACAGGCGCTGAAGCTGGCCGAGGGGCTGGCCTATGTCGATCTCGCCGAAGGCGTGGTGCCGGGGCGCGAGGCGGAGGCGCAGGGCGGCGCGATGAAGGGCGCGGGGCTCCCGGCCAACCGCATCGTCTTTTCCGAGAAATTCGCCTGCCCAGTCAGCGGCTTCACCATTGAGGAAATCGAACCGCGCCTGTTCTCCTTCAACGCCCCGCAAGGCGCGTGCCCGGCCTGCGACGGGATCGGGGAGAAGCAGCTCTTCGATCCGCAGCTGGTCGTCCCGAACGAGGCGCTCACCCTCAAACAGGGCGCGGTAGTGCCCTGGGCCAAGTCCAACCCGCCGTCGCCCTATTACATGCAGGTGCTCGCCAGCCTCGCCAAGGCCTACGGCTTCGATCTCACCACCCCGTGGAAGGATCTGGAGCCCGACCAGAAGCTCATCATCCTCCACGGCACAGGCGGGATGCCGGTGCCGCTGACCTTCAAGGACGGCCGCCGCGAATACACCGTCAACAAGGCCTTCGAAGGCGTCATCGGCAACCTCAACCGCCGCATGATGCAGACCGAAAGCGCGTGGATGCAGGAGGAACTCTCCAAGTACCAGACCGCGCAACCCTGCGAAGTCTGCGGGGGCAAGCGCCTCAACGAAAAGGCGCTCAGCGTAAAGGTCGCCGGCACCGACATCGCCACGCCCGTCCAGATGAGCGTCGCCGATGCCAAGGCGTGGTTCCTCAAGCTCGACGCGCAGCTGACCGACCAGCAATCGCAGATCGCCAAAGCCATCCTGAAAGAGATCAACGAGCGGCTGGGCTTCCTCGACAATGTGGGGCTCGACTACCTCAACCTCGACCGCACCTCCGGCACCCTGTCGGGGGGCGAGAGCCAGCGCATCCGTCTGGCCAGCCAGATAGGCAGCGGGCTGTCGGGCGTGCTCTACGTGCTCGACGAACCCTCCATCGGCCTCCACCAGCGCGATAATGACAGGCTGCTGGAAACCCTCAAGCGCCTGCGCGATCTCGGCAACACCGTGATCGTGGTGGAGCATGACGAGGACGCCATCCGCGCCGCCGATCACATCGTCGATCTCGGCCCGGGCGCGGGCGTGCACGGGGGCGAGGTGGTGGCGCAGGGGACGCTCAAGCAGATCCTCAAGGCCAAGGGATCGCTCACCGCGGATTACCTCACCGGCAAGCGCAAGATCGACGTGCCGGCGCAGCGCCGCAAGGGCAACGGGCACTTCATCACCGTGAAGAACGCGCGCGCCAACAACCTGAAGGGCGTCACCGCCACCATCCCGCTGGGCACCTTCACCTGCATCACCGGCGTTTCGGGGAGCGGCAAGTCCTCGCTCACCATCGACACGTTGCAGGCGGGCGCGGCGCGGGTGCTCAACGGCGCGCGGGTGATCGCGGGCGCGCATGACGAAATCACCGGCCTCGAATATTGCGACAAGGTGATCGAGATCGACCAGTCGCCCATCGGCCGCACCCCGCGCTCCAACCCCGCCACCTATACCGGCGCCTTCACCCAGATCCGCGACTGGTTCGCGGGCCTGCCCGAAAGCCTTGCGCGCGGGTACAAGCCGGGGCGCTTCAGCTTCAACGTCAAGGGCGGCCGCTGCGAGAAGTGCCAGGGCGACGGCCTCATCAAGATCGAGATGCACTTCCTCCCCGATGTCTACGTCACCTGCGAGGAATGCCACGGCCGCCGCTACAACCGCGAAACGCTGGAGGTGAAGTTCAAGGGCCACTCGATCGCCGACGTGCTCGACATGACGATCGAGGACGCCGAGGAGTTCTTCAAGGCTGTCCCCCCGATCCGCGAGAAGATGCGGATGCTGAACGAGGTCGGCCTCGGCTACGTCAAGGTCGGCCAGCAGGCGACGACCCTGTCAGGCGGCGAGGCGCAGCGGGTGAAACTCGCCAAGGAACTCGCCCGCCGCAGCACCGGACAGACGCTGTATATTCTGGATGAGCCGACCACCGGCCTGCATTTCGAGGATGTGCGCAAGCTGCTCGAAGTGCTGCACCGGCTGGTGGAGGGCGGCAATTCGGTGGTGGTGATCGAACACAACCTCGACGTGATCAAGACCGCGGACTGGATTATCGATCTGGGGCCGGAGGGCGGGGTGCGCGGCGGGGAGATTGTGGCTGAGGGGACGCCTGAGGAGGTGGTGAAGGAGGCGCGGTCGTTTACGGGGCGGTATTTGGAGCCGTTGTTGGCGAAATGAAAAAGCCTGACTAAACGTTCGCGCTTCTATCGATTGACCATTTTAAAGGAGAGAATTCAATACCCGAAAGACCTTTGTAACCTAGAAACGCTGTTGCGAGTTCGACGTTACTTGAGGCCATTCGCAAATTCGCCAAATCGACCGCATCTTTCGCATATTTTGTATAAATCCTTGAAAGTGCACGATCTACGTTTTTTATAGTCTCTAAATCATTGCAGAATCTATAGTGATTGGCCCAGCCTCGTGACATCCCTGATATCTTATTCAAGGTTTTTGGAATCGAATATTCGTCTGAAAAATCCTTAATTTGTTTTGCACTCCGCATCGATTGGAGAGATTTTGCTGCTACTTCGGCGGCCCTCCTAGATATACTGATGCGTGACTTGCTGGACGGTCGGAGTAGGCCGTTACTGAATTCGATTCCAAGATACTCAAACGGCTGGGTGGCCTCGATCGGCTTAGTTGAGGATTTTTCATCCGAAAAATTCATGCCTAATCTGCCAAGCAAAGTTTTGGCTTTTCTATAGCGAGCCGATGCTGCTTTACCCGATGGCGCGATAATAATTATGTCGTCTACATAACGGATGCACACGCAGTCGCCGTCGTTCATAACTTGATCAAATTCACTTAGGACCAAGTTTCCCAAGAATGGCGATAGGCACATCCCTTGGCCCACGCCGACATCACCGTAGGGAAATAAGTTTTTGTATTTCCAGAGTTTCTCGTGATTTTCTAAGTCGACCTTGATGGCATCACGAAATAGCGTGTTAAATTTTGAGTCGCTTGAATGCTTTTCGATTAAATTGATGGCGTCTGATTTGCGTATGCAAGAGAAGAAGCTGGATATATCGGCTACGACAACATGGGTAAGGCCGCGCGAGAGGGCTTCTAGCACAGCAGATATCGCTGCAGGCACCCCAGCCAGCTTCTCGCCTTCGCGTTTCGGAATTCCTCCAAAACTCCTAGGGTGAAAGGCCGTCGCTTGAATTGCCAAGTCCGAGATCAACGCGTCGAGGATACATCTTTGAACGACCCGATCCGAAGCTCGTGGAATTACAATCGGGCGAACGCTTCCGGGTTTGTTCGGCTTTTCGACGGCCACTCCTCTGGCGCTCGAAAACTTGTAAGTTCCATGCTGGATTTTCGCCGAGATTGAACGGATGTTGGCGTCTTCCAACTGACCGAATTTCTCGTTGTCATCTCGAACATAGGGCGATGATGAGCGACGGCCATTCGTCTTGATAACTTGCCAAGACTTTTTGAGGTTGCCGTGCTTTCGCACAAATCCGAGGAAGTCGGTGATAATTGCCCCCGAAGTCTCTGGGCCCCGCTCTTATCGACCCATCCGACGTGCGCTATCCTCTGGGCAACGAGACTGGTTCCCGTTACCCGCGAGGCCCTGAGTGCTTGCGCCGCCCAGTGCTTCGCCGTCCTGCTCACTCGCCACACCGATCAGATCGGCTGACTCCGTGAGCATCGCCAGAGGCGAACACGCAACAGTTAGCGCCAGGAAAACTGCTGCGGCGCGCCAAACGAGTTTGGCACGTTTTTGCATGCGCGGCCCGCCTTGAAGGAAAATGAGGCTTTCGCCCGAAATCCGCGAAACGAGACTTGCATGTCGGCCTTCCCTTCCATCTTAAAATTCCTACTAGCCGCCGAGCGGGTGACCCTAATTGGAACGATAACGGCATCACGGTAGTCGGATGGGACTGCGCTATCCTCTGGGCAACGAGACTGGTTCCCGTTACCTGATCTGCCCCCTTCTGAGTGGCCCAATTTCTATTTTAGAATTGGTCACGAAGGAGGAATGGAATGGCAAGGAAGCACAGGCCGGAAGAGATCATCGGCAAGCTGCGTGAAGCGGAGAT
>NZ_JAQQXQ010000006.1 GCF_028595285.1 Erythrobacter fulvus
TCCGGCGCATCTGCGCCTCGCTCAACAACCAAAGCTCAGACACCCGCAGCACCTCCTCAGTGCCGCGAGTGAATCAAGGCATCGCCGCCAATGCAAGAATTTAATGGGTCCTGAGCCTAGTTGAGCTTTGCGGCGATCTACACCTCCTCGTCGCCCACCACCGTTTGTTTTTCCGACAGGCCAATTCATGGTAAGTTGCTCCTCTTCATCAGGAGAAGACAACACGTCACGATTTCAAATTGGTTAAGTGAATAGAATCAAGCAGCATTCTTATAGGTGCTTAAAAATATCATCTCACGCAAATACCCGCCTTCTGGCAAACCGAGCCCAGAGATATCAGCGATGCCCAGTATCCGATCCTCTTCGCCGCTGCGCGCGAGTTCTATACGATGGGGCGCGATCTGCTCTCCAGTTGCGAAGGAATAGAAAGCCTGGACGACAGGCCGCATGTGGTCTTTGTGATCTTCATCGACCACCATGGCCAGCTTTCCGCTGTGCAACCGGACGAAGGAACCTACCGGGTATAGGCCCACCGACTCAATGAAGTGATGGAATATTTCCTCGTCGAACGCTCCTTCCATAGTCTTCATTTGCTCGATCGCGGCAGCCGGATCGAGCGCGACAGTGGTGTTGGTATGAGAAAGAAGGAAATCAAAAGTGTCACAGATCGCGGCCATCCGGGCGAAAGTCGTAATCTTTGCTCCTTCAAGCCCGTTGGGAAAGCCGCTGCCGTCAATCCTCTCATGGTGTTGTAGCACAGCCTCGAGCACCGGCTGAGACAGGCCGTCGTCGTTGAGAAGTGATCGGTAACCAAGCAACACGTGCTGCTGCCAGATCTTTGGATCTGCATTCCGGTAATCGCCGTTGGGCGGATCGAGGTTCTGAGGCAGATAATTGACACCAACGTCGAGCAATAAGCCAGCAAGCCCACAGTTGTGAACCTCATTTGGAGGTAGCTTCATTTTGCGAGCCAGCGACACCATGAGCGCGCTGACCGACAGCGCATGCCGGAACATCGTCTCGTTCTTCAGTTTGCAGCGCATCAAACTACTGAACGCCTGAGGGTTGCGCCTGACAGAAGCCAGAATGTCATTCACGATAGGCTCGATCGCTTTCACATTTAGAGCCTTTCCTAAACGCGCATCCATGAAGGTCCGGTGCAGACGCTCCTTGGCTTTGTTGGCGACCGCCTGCGCAGCATGAAGCTCTTTATCGATGCTGACCGGCATTGACGCAGCGTCTTCACGCTTGGTCCGCGTATTGATCGCATTGATCCGTTTGCTGACAATGGATCTCGGCTTGTCAGCTGAAGCACGTGCTTCGGCCACGGGCGCGCTCACGTCCTTACCCTTGGTGGTATCAATAACGACACCACGCAGGTTGCTCTCCTTGAGAAGTTGCAGTCGCTTCTGATCCTCAATCAGGAAATTGGACTTCCAAAACGGATGATCGAACCAGCTGCCCTCCATCTTCTGGACAAACATACCCAGTTCAAGGTCTGAAAGTTCAATATGTTTCAACATGGTCGGGCACCAGAATAGCCTTGCACAGAAAGCTGATCTGTTTGCACGGCCGCGGTTTCCACGCGAGCTTTCTTGGCTATGGGAAAGTCCGTAAGCGTCGCCGAAAGCGCACTGGGACGATGACTACGCCCTATGCGAAAGAAGGCGGCAGCTATGGGGTCGCTTGCTGAACGGCACCAATTTTCTAGAAGCAGGGCAAAGCCGCCATTTGCAGCCGCACCTAAACCGTGACGGGTTGCGACCCAGACACGGTCACTTAAGGCCGCTGCGCTCAATCTCCGTCTTCGCCAGAAGTCGTCATTCTGCGGTCGGGATCGCGCGGCGACCGTGCTTATGGTCGGGGATGGGTGGAATTGCGAAATTCCGTTCTTGCGAAACTTGTCTCTAAGAATCCCATGAATGACGGGCGATCTTCCGGTGCCTTCTCGGCCACGCCGTGCAAAAGCGTCATATCTGGCAATTCGCCAATAGCCCGGTTGGTATCCTCCGCGCTACGCGGCAAGAAATAGATCGTTATGATTGGCGTGGTCCATGCTTCCCAAGGCCGGGGAGAGCAACCCTGCTACAATCTTTCCTGATCCGGTAAACGGCCGTTGTCCCGTCCGGTAAATCTTCTAATTTGCGGGAATGAACGTACATCAACCCAACCGAAAGTTACCCCGCAATCGCCGCAAGGGCATTTGGCAGTTCGCCGAGGCAGCCACGACTTTCTTTCGCGGCTTTTTGGAACATCCGGGCATGGTCGCCTCGGTGGTTCCGTCGTCGAGGAGCACAATCAATGCCATGCTCTTACCGATCGACTGGGCGCGTTGCCGCCTTTTTGTCGAGTTTGGACCGGGCGTAGGGACCTTCACCAACCATATTCTCGACTGCTTGCCCGAAGACAGCACTCTGCTTGCGATCGACACTAATCCACGTTTTGTCGAGTATCTCCGGAACACCATCCATGACCCACGCTTACAGGTCGTGCTTGGTTCGGCCGCTGATGTCGAATCCTTCGTGCGAGCGGCGGGACATAGCAGGGCCGATTACGTCATCTCAGGCCTGCCTTTTTCGTCACTCCCTCTGGAAACCGCCGAGCAGATCGTCGACGCAACCTATGCAGTGATGGCCGAAGGCGGGGCGTTCATGACCTATCAGTTCCGTCGGACCGCGCGACGGTTGACGGAAGGTCGTTTCGAACGGGTAGACACCGGGCTTGCCTTGTCAAACGTGCCGCCTTGCGTGCTGGTATGGGGCTGGAAGCTGAAAGATTGCGCTGTGCGCGAAGCAGCCGAATAGGAACGAAGCAACGCTCTAAACCATCGAGTCGAGCACACCGGCCTCTTTCATGACCAGTGGTGGCTGGCGTTCTGAAGCTCCGGTCAGAAAAAATAGCAAGCTCGGCATACCGGATCTGACGCCAGCATAGCGGGCCACGGTGGTGTTTTGTTCGGATTATCAGCGTCAGCCACGGCCAAGATCTTAAACATGCGCTAACTCACTGGGTCTAACGGAGAAGAATGAGATCGCTTCGCACCAGGCTCGGATTCAGGGCCAATGTCGCAGGTGAAGGCACTGCCTGTGACGTAGAACGTGCTCATCGTTTGATCAGTTACTCGGAGAAATTCGAAGCGAGGTGGTTCTGGGAGACCGATGCTGATGGTCGCCTTACTTACCTTTCGGAAGCAGTTTCTGACCAAATTGAAACATTTGGAATCAATCCAATAGGAACACCGATCGAGAAAATTTTTCGTCTCGACGAGGTTGATGCGCAACATCTTCGATCGCTCAAGTTCCACATTGTATCTCGGACCTCGTTTTCGGAATACCCCATCCGAGCAAAAAAGGGGCTGCACGAGAGTTGGTGGTCTATCTCAGGCCGCCCGTGGTTCGATCTCGACGGAAACTACCAAGGCTTTGTCGGGTCAGGAACTGATCTGACCAAGGCCCGAAAACAAGAAGCGACCATCCGACGACTTGCCGTCACGGATAGCCTGACAGGCCTTGCGAATAGGCAACGTATGCAAGATCATCTGGAGGCCCTGCTCAGATCTGAAGGTCGCAACAGCTCAGACTGCTCTCTTATGATCATCGACCTTGATGGCTTTAAAGGCGTGAACGACACGCTCGGCCATCCGGTGGGTGACGCTCTTTTGATCCGTGTCGCGGAGAGATTGTCGTCGGTAGTCGGCGAGAGCGGAGTCGTCGGTCGACTTGGCGGCGATGAGTTTCAAATACTGCTACCGGGCCATCGCACTGAAAAAGGGCTTTCGGATTTAGCTTGCCAAACAATCAAAATAATTTCGGAACCATATTTGATCAACGGATCGACGGTAAACATAAATTGCTCGATCGGAATTGCCTCCTCTGACATTCATAGCAATCCAGACAATATCGTTAGGAATGCAGATCTTGCCCTATATTCCGCAAAGAAAGAAGGTAGAGGAAAATTCTTCTTCTTTGATGAGAAGATGCTATTAACGGCTAAGTGGCGAAAACGACTAGAGGATGACTTGCGGAATGCGGTCAACAAAGACCAGTTGAAGCTCATGTTTCAGCCGATCGTTGAAGCAAACTCAGAGACGATCAAGGGCTTCGAGGCACTTCTTCGATGGGATCACCCCCAAGAGGGGAGCATATCTCCAAGTGAATTCATCCCGATTGCCGAAGAAAGTGGATTAATTCAGCAAATAGGCGATTGGGTAATCAGGACTGCAGTCGATGTAATTCGGTCACTTCCTAGTGATTTGCGAGTGGCCGTGAACGTATCTCCGATACAATTTAGCAATCCTGCTCTGCTAACGACCGTTGCGAATGCAATTTCATTCGCTCAGATTGACCCCTCTCGGCTTGAGCTTGAGTTGACTGAAAGCGTCTTCCTAGAAGATTCAGCTAAGTTGCAAAAAATCTTCAAATCGCTTAAGGCGCTTGGCGTCCGACTTGCGCTCGATGACTTTGGGACCGGTTACTCGAGTTTATCATACTTGAAAGAAGCACCATTCGATAAAATTAAAATTGATCAGAGCTTTGTGAAAGGCGCTGTCGATCCGCGGAGCAGAAACTCAGCGATTATCGCGGCCATCGTTTCCCTTTCGAATGCATTAGGAATGGAAACCACTGCTGAAGGCCTCGAGCATCAAGACGAAATTAGATTGATAAAAAGGCTTGGCTGCACCCAGATCCAAGGCTTTGTGTACGGTGGTGCATTGGATATTGATGAATTACTCCCCGAATTACAGGCCGGCGTGCGAAGAATGCGGCCGATTGGGCCCAGACGAAGCCGAAGGCCCAGAACAACCTTCATCAAGCCCGCATCGATGAATATAAATGAAGGGCAAGCATCGGTCTTGATCAGAAACATTTCTGAGAATGGTGCATTACTGGAATATAACCACTTCTCGGAAGGAATGGTTGGCGTCAATATCCGCCTTGATTTCGTAGGAATTGATGGAACATTAGCGACCATCCGCTGGGTCGCACAAGGCCAAGCTGGCGTGGAATTTCACGAAACCATTGCTCTGAACTCGATTTTTTGAAGTTTGTCGATTTCGTAGCCTGAATTTCCTCGGATATGCGGCTTCTCTCCATAGAAAGCCCACGCCCACTCTAGTGACGGCGTGCCGGCTGCTCGGTCGCGGAGAGCGTCTACTTTGGGGGCGCTGCCCGAATGGCAGGAATTGTCCCGAAGCGGGGTAAAGCGGCCATCAGCGCCCTGATCTCAGCTGTGACGGCTGTCGGCCCAGACCCGGTCGTTGACGGCCGCCGCGCTGAACGTCTGCTTCCGCCGAAAGCCGCCATACCGCTTTCGGGCGATGCGGGTTGCGGGCCGAATGACCGCTAATGGGTGGAATTAAGACTTTCGGCTTTGCGGTCTTGGTGAGCGGAGCTAGGCAACAGTCAAGCGCACAACTGACGCTGATATCCTGCTCCGTCGCGCAGTAACTCGGCGACCGCATCGGCCGCTACAGGCCTTGAGAACAGATAGCCCTGGATGTTTTCGCAGCCTTCGCGTTCGAGCACTTCGAATTGTGCGACATCTTCCACACCTTCCGCGAGCGTCTCCATGCCGAGGGCGGCAGCCAGAGTTGTGATGGCGCGGATCACCGCATGGCCATTGCTAGTGGTCCCAAGATCCTCAACAAAGCTCTTGTCGATCTTGACCTTGTCGAAGGGGAAGGAGCGAAGATAGCTTAGCGACGAATAGCCGGTCCCGAAATCGTCGAGAGCAATCCTGACACCCAAATTCCGCAGCGAATGCAGTGTGGCCAATGTCTTGTCGACATCTGAGATAAAGATGCTTTCGGTGATCTCCAATTCGAGCCGGTCGGGAGCCAAACCGCTTGCCGACAGGGCAGAGAGCACCGTTCCGGTTATTCCGTTCGCCGCGAATTGTTTAGGCGACACATTCACCGCGACCGAGACATCATCAGGCCAGGTGCTCGCTTGGTGGCAGGCCTCGCGCAGCACCCATTCGCCAATCGGAATAATCAGCCCGGTTTCTTCTGCCAACGCGATAAACTCGACCGGATTGACCCGGCCCCGAGTGGGATGGTTCCAGCGGATCAACGCCTCAAAGCCGGTCAGGCGCTTTTGCGCGAGGCTGTAGAGCGGCTGAAAATTAAGCTCGAACCCTCCCTCCTTGACCGCGGCACGCAGGTCAATTTCCATCTGGCGACGTTGGCGGGCCTCTTCATCCAGCGCGGGCTCGAAGAAGTGGTAGGTCGACTTGCCTTCATGCTTGGCGCGGTAGAGCGCAAGGTCGGCATTCTTCATCAGTGTGGTGTCGTCCTCGCCATCGACCGGTGCCATGGCGATACCGACACTAGCCCCGCACGACGCGGTCTGACCGTTGATCGTCAATGGACGCTCAAAGCTGCGCTGCAAGCCATCGGCGATGCTGCCGAGGCTGGCGTTGTCCTCGATCCCGTCGATCAGGATTGCAAACTCGTCTCCACCCAATCGCGCGATCAGCGCGTCGGGCAGATCCTCGCGCAGGTGATCGGCCACTTGCCGCAACAAGGCATCGCCTGCCGGGTGCCCAAGCGTGTCGTTGACCATCTTGAAGTCGTCCAGGTCGACATAGGCGACCATCATCCGTTCACTCGGCTTGCGCCTTGCAAGCATGCTGGTGAGTTGTTCTGTAAATAGTTTGCGGTTGGGCAGACCGGTAAGTCCGTCGTGCAAGCCCACATGGATAATCTGGCGCTCGCGCTCCTCGATCGCGGTAACCATCGCATTGAAGCTACCCGCCAGCCTCCCGATCTCGTCGTCGGTCTCAATCGTCAGGCTGACATCGCGGCCCTCGCTGATCAGCCGCGTCGCTTCGTCAAGCTGCTGAAGCGGTCCGGTTACTGACCGGGCGACGTTCCAACTCAACGCCAGCACCAGCACGATACCGCCGACGGCAAGCGCGATAAGCCAAACTTTCAGACTGCCATAGGGAGCAAGAGATGCTGCGAGAGAATGACGCAACACCAACCGAGGCACAACGCTGTCCTGAAGGACCTCAAGGTCTGATGTGTAATAGAGGGATCGCTCGCCCTCGGCCTCGTGTTCAAACACTGCACCTGATTGGATGCCGCGCAGCCAGTCAGGCTGGTTGCTTTCATCCACCACCCGAGCATCGAGGGCGATCGGGGCGAGTTCGACCAACCGGTCAAGCTCTGCTCGGTCAAGTGGCTGGGCAATGACAAGCCAGCCGATCAGGTCGGGCGCCTCGATCGGCGCAGCGGCGGCAAGCGCCAGGCCTTTTTTCGAAGCGATAATCCCGCGTGTGCCGCCAGCTTCGAGCCGCGACCACAAGCTTTCGGGTGCGGAAATGTCTGAAGCATTGGCCGCCAGCACCACACCATCCAGCGTCAGAACGAAGGCGATGTCGCTATTGACGCGGGTTTCAAGGCTTTCGAGCGCGCTGGCGATGGTCTGCGCGTCCTCTGTCGCAACCGCCTCGCGAAAGCCGAAATCCCGCGCCAGAACCTCGGCCTGATCACCCATCTGCCGCGAACGAGCGGTGAGGATTTCGTCGAACACGCGGGCATTGGCGGTCAGATCGCGGGCCGCGCCTGCTTCTGCAAAGCGTGCCAGCCCGCCAAGCGCGAGCGACACCACCAATGCCAACACCAGTGCAAATAGCCCGGCAAACAGAAAAGCGATGCGCGAGCTAAACGAACCGAAGCGCAGCACCGCAATGCGTGCGAAGGTCGCCCGCAGCGGACGCGGAACCAGTCGTATCAGGCTCATCGCACCGCGACCTTAGCTTTGTGCGTCTGCGCGCCGCCATTCAGTGTGATTGTCGAACCTATTTCGTTGCCCGGAGCCCGCAGCATCGGGTGCCATACAGTAAGGCTCGCTTTACCGCCGGGTATTGCTTCAAACGTAACGTATCCGTTGTGATCGGTTTTACCCGCAAAGGGCGTGTCGGTAACGCGGATATAGCCGCGCATCTCGTCATGAATGTTGCACCCAAGTTTGACGCTGCCGGTAATGTTGAAGGTGTGGCTTCGGGTTTGGTCGCGCCCATAGAGCTCAATCTCGAAGCGGGCCGGCTTGGAAAAGCTGTAAATGGAATGGCGCACCTGATCGAGATTCGGGAAGGCGACCGTGCTGCCCCGAGCAACAATCAACGTGCCGGGGGTAAATTGACGATTCTTCTGCGCCATACCCATTTTCCATGGAAAGCGGATCAGTCCAGGGGCGGTATTGCTGCTGCGCAGCTCGACCACCGCATCGCGGACTGGCAGGCCATCGGCATCGACCACCTGAACCCGTAGGCTGGCAGATGTGGCAGCCTGCACCAACGCTGCCCCGCCAACGAGTGTGGCGAGCAGCGAAACGAACAATGCGGCAGGTAAGGCAAAGAAGGGCAGACGGCGGTGCATGATCGATCCCGTCCCTAGACGCGACCCCTTAAGAATCCCTCGCTTCATCCTTTAGGGAGAATTTACCTTGCGCTTCTAATCGGCTGGCTGATGACGATAATTTCCTCCTGCCTGCTTGCATTGTGCCACGCGGCGGCGATGAGCGCAGGGTCGGCAATTCCGGTAACCGCCCCCCACATCGCCTACGCACCGGTCCTTGATGAAGAGCCTGAACAGGCACCGCTATCCCCCACTATCCCGGATGATCAGGCTGTCGCGTCTGCGATCCGCGCGCTCCAACCCCTTGGCCCGACCAGTGCGCTCAGCGATGGGGAAGGGGGTGTGCGGATCGGGAAAATCGAACTGTTCGAGGGCGGCAAACTTCTGTTGACCAACGGCGTTGCCACTGTCGAAGGTTCGTCTGGCGGAGGGATCGCGCGCTGGGGGACCATCGGGGGACGGCAAATGCCGGGTGGGATAGGCCTTTCGGCCCACGCGACCGCGATCGAACTACCCGACTTTAGCTGGCGGTCATACGGCGTGCTGCTGGGCGTCGACGATAGGCTGGAGCTGAGCGTATCGCGGGCCGATTTCGATACGCGTGACGTGGGAACGGCGCTCGGCATCGGGCAAGGCTACACCTTCAACCTCGACACCTTCGGCGCGAAGCTGCGGTTGGCGGGCGATCTCGTGTATGGCGAAAGCTGGTTGCCGCAGATCGCAGTCGGCATCGAGCACAAGCGCAGCCGCGACGCTGATTTGGTGCGCGCAATAGGTGCAGCTGATGACGAAGGAACAGACTACACTCTCAGCGCGACCAAGCTGCTGCTGGCCCGCAGCGTGCTGGTCAATGCGACTCTGCGCTACACCGAGGCCAACCAGCTGGGCCTGCTCGGTTTCGGCTCCGCGGGCGAAGGCTACAATCTGCAATTCGAAGGCTCGCTCGGCTACCAATTGTCACGCCGCGCGGTGATCGGTGCTGAATATCGCACCAAGCCCGATATTCTCGGCCTGGGCGAGGACGACTGGCTGGACCTGTTCGCTGCTTATGCCCTGACCGACCATCTCACACTCACCGCAGCCTATGTCGATCTCGGTTCGATCGCCACCTTCCCCGATCAACGCGGCGGATTCCTGTCCGCGCAGGTCGCGTTCTGATGCAATTGTCTGAAAGTCCTTTGCCATGCTGATACCTGCCGCCACCGCTGTCCTGATGGTGATTCAACAGGCACCCGCAGAAGGCACCGACTGGGATGCAGAGTTTGGGGTCGAGACGAAGCAGCGCGATCCTGTCACCGGTGAACTGCCGGTCGATCCCTACGAACAATCCAACGCCAACGCCGGAGCTGCGCCTTACGACAGCGCCGGACTGGTTCGCGATTTCGGGGGGCGCGACGGCATCGCCCGGATTGCCGGCCGCACAGTGGACCTTGCCGAATCCGATCCGCGCATCGCCGTCATTTTCGAAAGCCATGACATGGTGCGCCTGAAACGCACACTGAGCGAACAATTCTGTTATCTACTCGGTGCTGGCTGCGATTATACCGGCCGTGACATGCGCGCCGCGCATGATGGCATGGGCGTGACCAAGGCCGACATGAACGCGCTGGTCGAGAACCTTCAGTCCGCAATGCGCGAAGCGGGCGTGCCGTTCGCCGCGCAGAACCGGCTACTCGCAAAGCTTGCTCCGATGTCGCGAAAGATCGTTGAGCGCTGATACAGGGAATGGCCGTTTAGGGGTCGGTTGCTGAATTTCGGCTTTTGGCAGAACCCGGGCCGAAGCCGACAATCGTAGCCTGAGTGAGGTAGCGGCGGCTGCCGACTCAGACACAGTCGTTCGCGGCCGTCGACGCGATCGTCTGGTTCCGCCAGAAGCTGCCATACCGCTTTCGGGATCGAGCCCTGACCTTGCTGATGGCTTCAACTGGGTAGGAAGCAGACAAACCGGGCCCTGCATGTTATGCGTATTCTGGAGCTTTCAGTAAGAGGTTCATCTAATTGAGGCTCGGATGGTCATCGAGCGCTTGCGAAGGTTGCTGATTTTGTGCCTCGATGCTCGCGCGAAGAAGAGTCCCGCTGATGAATTGGAAGGCAATGTTTCGATCTGTGAACAGGCGAGATTTTTCGGCCAAGGCGGCGTTCATTCCACTTGCGGCGGCACTAGCCTCAAGCGAGGCGGTATCGTCAGCCGAACCAGCGAAAGAGAAGGTCTCAGGAATTGGGGGGTTCTTTTTCGTTGCTAACGATCCGGAAGGCTTGCGAAACTGGTATCTTGATCACCTCGGAATCGACCTTGCGCCACAGTTTTCCGGTGGTGCACCCTGGCAGCAAGAGGCAGGATTTACGGTGTTTGATCCCTTCCCTGTCGGTAACACCATGATACCTAGCGGCAAGCATTGGATGATCAATTTCCGTGTCGGAAATCTCGCCAGAATGATCAGTCAGTTGAAGGCTGCAGGGGTGGCGGTGAGCGAGGTTGAGACATACCCGCACGGGAAATTTGCGACCCTGGCTGATCCGGAAGGCAACGGCATTCAGCTCTGGGAGCCAGCGCTCCCGTAAGTTCATTTGATGCGTCATGTCGGCGGGTAGCCGGGTCGGTAGCAGGGTTGATTTTCGAGTTAGCCGTCAACGTCGTTCACACTCGGGAGGCAGATTATGAAGATGCACATCAAGAGCGTGATGGTTGCCGACCAGGCCAAGGCGCACAAATTTTACACCGACGTTCTCGGTTTCAAGACCAAGCACAACATCGAATTTGGCGAACACAGGTGGCTTACGCTCGTATCGCCGGAAGAAGAAGGCGGCGTCGAACTGGCTCTCGAGCCAAACGTGTATCCGGCCGCCCGTTCGTTGCAAGAATCCCTTCACAAGGATGGCATCCCCTGGACGCAATTCAGCGTTCCAAACCTTGTGGCCGAATATGAACGCCTTGAGGCGCTTGGCGTTAATTTCCGAACCCCACCGACGGATGCCGCAGGCACCAGATTCGCTATTTTCGACGACACGTGCGGCAATCTGATCCAGCTGATCGAGGTGGCCGATTGAGCATTGGCAGGATGTCGATTTCAGAATGTCGGCTGCTGGCGAGAACCCCTTTGAGGTTGTCTGGCAGGTTCCGGGATCACGCTTCGGCCCCACTAACGACGGGGAGTGGATAGAAAGCTGGCCTTCGCTTCCTCGCTCGCCGAAGTCGGCGTCGCGCCGTCATTTCGGTGATCAGGCAAATCGACCGCGCTTGGCCAAAGCGGTCATAGAGCCCGCACCGGAGCAATGTGCTCTTCTGGTCATATTCGGCGGCTTCCGCCCATTCTTCGTTATTGGGCAAGAACAGCAACAATTCTGGATGGCGACCGAACCTCATCCCGCCATCGCCGGGCATTATCGGAGGAACGGGAACACCGAAGCCCCCGACTTTCCGGAGCTGCTACTTGCCCTGGAAGCAAGTCCGCGACCACCGGCGGGGACTGCGTGCCAGTGGTCGCGGTGGCCTTCCGTCAATGTTCATCCTTCCCCGGTTTCCCGATCTGGACGAACCGGAAAGTTCGTTCAGAACGAGGTCTGGAAGCCGGCGTAGAAGTACCTCCCCATGTTCGGGAAGATCGCCGAACCCGCCCCGTCACCCAGCAGATCGAGCGGCGGCAGCCGATCGAACAGGTTGTCGACGCCGGCGAAGAAGGTGAACCGGTCGTCCACCCGCATCGAACCGCGAATGTCCGAATAGGTGACCGAAGGATAGAAGACCTGCGGGAAGGCATCGAGGTTTTCCGGCGGACGCCCCTGCTCCACGTTCTGCGTGCGCCAGGCACCGATCGTCTGCTTGCTCAGGTAACGCAAGCTGTAGAGCAAATCGAAGTCCTTGTAGCCCAGGGTAAGATTGACCTGCGCGTTCCACTCGGGATTGCCCAGCACCGCGCGTTCCCGCGTGCGCCGGTCAGGCTCGGTAATCGCAGTGAACAGGTTCCGGTCCAGCAGCAACGACACGATGGCCCGTCCGCTCAGGCGCCAATCACTGTCGAAGGTGTGAGTGTAGTTCAGATCGACATCGATCCCGCTGGTTTCCTGGCGGGCGAAGTTGAACGGCCCCTGGATGAACGAGACCCCGTTTCCGGTGGTGTCAAAGCTGACGGTCGTGCCGGCGTGCAGGACGTTGGTCTGGCCGCGGAACGTGCCGTTGGGATTGCGGAACACTGCGGCACAGAACTGATTGTTGATCCCGCCCGGGTCATCGTAGCACTGGTTGATGACCGTCTGTGCACCGACGGTCAGGATCGCATCGCTCAGCTCGATGCTGTACCAGTCCACGCTCATGGTGAAGCCCGGCAGGAACGAGGGCTGGAACACCGCGCCCACGGTCCAGCTGTCGGACTTTTCAGAGAACAGGTTCGGGTTCGACCCGTTCAGGCCCGAAATGCCCGAAGCAGCACGGTTGGTGAAGGGCTCGGTAATGCCGTTGAAGGTCTGGGTCGTCGGAACGCCCGCGGCGGCGCAGTTGGCGACACGCTGCGGATTGGCATTGATGTTCTGCTGCCCGCAGGGATCGGCAAGACCGTTGAGGAAGGTCTGGGACAGCGCACCGAACAGGTCACCCTGTGTCGGCGCGCGAACGGCACGACCATAATTCGCGCGGAAGCGGATATCGTCGACCGGCGCCCACACGCCGCCGGCGTTGTACGACCAGATCGTGCCGACATTCCCGGAATTGTAGTCGGAGACACGCGCTGCGCCTTCGATGGTCAATTCATGGAAGAACGGCAGGTCGGCCAGAAGCGGGATGCGGATTTCCCCGAAGGCTTCCCAGATCTCAAGCGTCGGCGGATCGAAGGTGCCGATTGCATTGAGGAAGGTCTGTCCCGTGCGGGTGACCTCGTCGAACTCGGAGAAGCTGTCTTCCTTGCGCCATTCTCCACCCAGAGCGAACTGGACAGGGCCGCCCGGCAGTTCGAACAGCTTGCCGAGATCGCCTGAGATCGAAGCCACCGCATTATACTGCTCCGACCACTGTTCGCGGCTGGAATTGAAAAGGATGTAATCCAGCGCTTCGGGAGAGGGTGCACCCAGACCGAACAGGTTGAGCGGACGGCACGCAGGGTCATCGTTGGCAGGGTTGGTATCATTGTTGATCGCGCAAACGATCTGCCCTGACGAATTACGCACGGCGTTCACCGCGTTGCGGTAATTTGCGACCCGAACGTTGCCACGGGTCTGATAGAATGTATCTACCCGTCCGTAGTTGAACGCCGCATTGTAACTCCAAGTGTCCCAGAAGTTGCCTTCCACGCCCAGCACGCCGCGGAAAAGCTCGCGCTCGTGGTTCTCGCCGCGCCCACCGAAATCGATATTGAAGCGCTGCATGGTGAAAGTCGTCGCGCCTGGAGCAAGGCTTGTGGTCAGCACGTTGCGCGCCTGAGCGGAGAGGAACGGGTTGTTGATTGAGAAATTGACACCCAAGAGACCGCCGCCGCCTTGGAAAAAGGTCGGCTGCCCTTCCTGAAGCGATTCCGTGCGTACGAACTTGCCTTCGAAGTATGGCCGGAAGGCCTCAGAAACCTCGAAACTGGCGAGCAGGTTGGCGGCATAGCGCGTATTGCCCACCTGCAGCAATCCGGTCTCACGCAAGGTGCTGCCGAGCCCGCCCTGAGCATTGCCAGAGCCGAACGGTCGGAAGTCACGGTCGACCACGTTCTGGACCAACCGTCCGTCGCTGTCGAAGACGAAGACATTGCCGAACTGCGAAGTACCCAGCGAGTTCAGTACGCCGGAGCAGTTCAAGTTGCCGCGGGGCGTTCCGATCGCGGAGTTGGGACACGCCGACGTGTAGGCGCCTCCGGTCGAGATACCGATATTCTTAATACGGTCGGTAAGGGCAGTGTCGAAAATTCCGTCACCCTCCGGCCCTTCGGGACCGCCGTTCGGACCGGAAACAGAGGTGTCCTGTACCAGCTGGAACTGGCGCCGACCCTCGAATGCACCCGCATAGTCGCGCTGAGTGAAGAAAATCGGATCATTGTGGTTGTATTCGAGACTCACCGCGACATTGCCGCGCCCGCCCGCGAAGTTGGTGCCTGCGGTCAGGGTCACCAGCCGCTGGTTGCCATCGCCTTCGTCCGAGATCCCGTTCTGGGCACGGATCGAGACACCTTCGAAGTCACGCTTGAGTACGAAGTTGACCACACCCGCGATCGCGTCAGAGCCATAGATCGAGGAGTTGCCGCCGGTGATGATGTCGACCCGCTCGATCAGGTCGACGGGGATCGTGGCGACATCAACCGTCTGTGCGCCGGGCTGCGACGTGACATGGCGCATGCCATTCTGCAGTACCAGCGTGCGCGCCGTGCCTTGCCCGCGCAGATCGAGGATCGAAAGCCCGGCGGTGCCGATGAAGCGGCCCGAGTTCTGGCTAGTAAAGGTCGGACGGAATTGTGGGAGAAGAGCAAGACGATCGCCGATGCTCACGTTGCCCGTCTGGAGCAGCTCGGAGCCGGTCAGGGAGGCAATCGGCACAGTGGCTTCAAGATTGGGGCGCTGGATGCGCGACCCCGAAACGATGATGCCGTCGGTGTTCGCAGCAGGCGCTTCCTGCGTGGCGCCGACTTCCTCCGAAGCCTCCTCGTTTTGGGCGAAAGCGGGCGCGACAGGTGCGAGCACCGCAACGCCGGCCATCGCCAGCGATGCAAGCGCAGTTGTAGAACGCAGACGGAAAATTGGAACGTACTTCATCAGCCACTATCCCCGAAGCCGACGGAGCGCCGAATGCTCACGGCGTCCGGCCGGTACTGTTGCAGAAGAGCGCCCGGTTTCGCGGAAAAACACTTCGCGCCCGTGCTCTCGACGCGAGGGACTAGGGTAGATTCGACAGGATCGTTACCACGGCTTTTTTATGCCGTTTTTACGCAGCGGCGCCGCCAAATCGCGCCGAGCCGTCATATAAATGCCGTTGGTGCCCTGCTCGCCTGAGTGCGCTATCCATGCGGAACACACGTTTGAACGGGAAGGTGGCCATGAAGGTTCGGACCTTGGCGAGGACAGTGCTGGATTCCGCCATATTCGGCGCAGCAGTGTTTGGCACATACATCGCCCAATTGGCCGAGCGCCCGATCACCGCGGTATTGATATTCCTGACCGGGGTGATCGTGATCGCTTTCCGTTCAGGTGTCGTGAGCGCGCTGATTGCGGCGACGACTGCTTCGCTAATCTACAATTTCTTTCTGAGTGGACCGGCTTTCCGGTTTGGAATCGCTTCGGCCGATGAGGCGGTGCCTCTCATTGCTTTCAACGTCAGCGCCGTTCTGGCCGCGATCATGGTCGGCAGGCTCAAGGATTCGGCCCGAAAGGCCTATGAAGCCCAGTCGGAAACAGCCTTCATGCTGACCGTCAGTGATCGTCTCCAGTCCGCGGTGAAGGTCGAGGAAGTCGAGACAGCATTGCGCGGCGTCATTCCGCGACAGGGCGTGATGTCGGTTGAAATCTTTCTCACGAAGGGCAAGGCCTACTGGCGACCAAGCACCGGCGCAGTCGAGTTCGACACCCTAAAGCCGCTGTTGGATGAAGATGAATTGAGGCCGGCGGGCCAGGCCAAGCTGGCCATAATCGAGCTCAACGGAGCGCGCGGTTCTCTGGGGTTTGTCAAGTTCCGGCTGACCGATGGCATTCTCGACAGGCACGCCTCGTCCAAGCTCCAGTCGATCGCCACCATGGTATCGCTTGCGGTCGAGCGGTGTCTGCTTCTGGAGGAACTGGCCGAAGCTCGTGCCCGGATGCGCAGCGAGGCTCTCAAGGATGCCTTGCTTTCATCCGTGTCGCACGATTTGCGCACCCCTATCACGGTCATTCAGGCTGCAGCGGGGGCTTTGCGCTCCGCCGAATTCAATCTGCCGGAGGAGGAGCGGGGACGCCTGCTTTCAGCGATCCTCGAGCAATGCGGGCGGCTTGACCGCTACACGGCCGAGCTGCTCGACGTCGGTCAGATTCAGTCGGGGATTGCCGAGGATCGGCTGGAGCCCGTAAATCTTGCCGAGATCACCGGCCTCGCGATCAAGAACGCACGTGCCGCGCATCCTGGCGTCGAGGTGGAGCGTCTCATGTCGGGCGAAAACCATTTTGTCAGAGCCAATGCGACAATGCTCGAACAGGCGATCTACAACCTGATCGACAATGCTCAGAAGTTCGGCGGTGAGGCGGGACCGGTGACGGTTGCGCTCGAGAGCGATCCCACCACGGCTACGATTGTCATTACCGACCATGGTCCCGGCATTTTCGAAGAGGAGCGCGAGCGGGTCTTCACGCGATTCTTCAAGGGCAAGCGCAACGGCGGCAAGGCCGGCATGGGACTGGGCTTGTTCATCGCCAAGGGCTTTGTCGAAGCCTTCGGCGGATCAATCACCATCGAGTCCCCGCTCGACGCAGACCGAGGCACGCGGATCGTCGTCACCTTGCCTGTGCTGAAGGCCAATACGGGGATGATTGCGGCATGATGCGCATCCTTATCGTCGACGACGAGCAATCCATTATCGACACGCTTCGTCCGGTGCTTGAATCGATCGGACATGAAGTGCTGGCAGCAAATGATGGAGTCCAAGCGCTCGCAGCCATAGGCAGTGCGGTGCTCGACCTCGTGCTGCTTGATCTCGGACTGCCCGATACTGACGGGTGTGATCTGATTCATCCGATCAAGCAGACGGCCGGCGCGGGGCTGATCGTGATCTCGGCCCGCCATCTGGAAAAAGACAAGGTGCGCGCACTGGATGAGGGCGCGGATGACTATGTCGACAAGCCGTTCAGTCTCGATGAACTTCTGGCACGGATAAGGGTGGCCGAGCGCCGGCGTATGGAAATGTCCGGCCCCTCGGTAACGCGTTATGTCTCCGATCTTCTCACGCTCGACATTGGCCGACGCGAAATCGTGCTCATGGGCGAGCCGATCCGCCTGTCACCAAAGGAATTTGCCTTGTTCGAGATACTTGCCCGCAATTCGGGGCAGGTCGTGACCCAGCGCCAGCTGATGATTGCGGGCTGGTCGAGCCCGGTGATCGAGGGGCAATATCTGCGAAGCTACATCGCGCTGTTGCGGGACAAGCTGGAAGCTGACCCGGCGGACCCAGAATTGATCCTGACCGAACCCGGTGTGGGCTATCGGCTCAATCTCGTTTTGCGGCCGATCGCGTGATTCAAAAATAGCCGGCGGGTTGCCTTTGGGCGTTACTGCGGGGGGGCGGTAAAAACCCGCCGGCTATCGCACTATGCCAGGAAGCGCCATGTTTTGGCTGCTCATGACACCTGACCATTACAGGCTTGGGGATCAACACCGTTAACACGGGATTTTCACGCGTCCTCACCGCCATCTCACCCCATAAGAATACCATAGTAACACCTGCCGCATCAGCGCGATAACTCTCATCGAGCGTATGCCCGTGAGGCAACCTCAATGGAGTGAAAAGACATGAACCGCATTCTGTGCACTGCCCTTGTGACCGCGCTAGCGCTTGCTGTCGGTGGTTGTGCCAAGAAGAAGCCTGAAACCCTCCCGCCTGCGCCAAGCGGTGTGATGCAGCCCGAGCGAAACTATGGCGAATCTTCCGCAATTGTGCCGGGCAGCCAAGCCGACTTCGCGCAGCAAATGAAAGGGCAGGACACGATCTATTTCGATACGGATCGCTTCAACATCGACAATATCGACGCCGCCGCGCTCCAGACACAGGCGCAATGGCTGGTCCGCTATCCCGGGAAGCGGGCCCGGATCGAAGGCCATGCTGACGAACGCGGCACGCGCGAATACAACCTAGCGCTCGGCGAGCGCCGGGCTAACGCGGCCAAGAACTACCTCGTTTCGCTGGGGATCGACGCCTCCCGCCTGACGGTCATCAGTTACGGCAAAGAACGCCCCGCTGCGCTAGGCAGCGACGAGGGCGCGTGGGCCCGAAACCGCCGCGCGGTGACAATCACGATCGATTGAGGCACACGGATCGTCGACTGACCGCGTGGCGCCCGCCGCCGCTTATGGCGGCGGGCAGCTTCTCAATCGATTTGTAATGAGGGCCTTCCCCTGTCAGGCTGGTGACCAGTTTTGGCCGGCATCTCGTTATAACTGGCTTTTCAGCAATCGAGCCACTTGCCGCTAATCAGAACCCGCAGGCGGAACAGCCGCTTCGGCGTCGGTTTGAGAATGGCGGCTGCTGGCGACACACCCTCTGAAGCTGCCCAGAGGCTTTTGGGATCGCGCACCGGCCCCGCTCACGGCCAGTGATGGGTGGAAAGGCGAATGTCTATTTCCCCGCGTTATAGTGAAGAGCTGTTCACTAAAATGCTGGCCAGCTTCGCCTGTCCAACGAAGCAAAAGCGAGTCGGTTAGCTACTAAGATCGGGGCGGATCGATCGGGACGAGCGCCTCGTCGCCCTCGATATTATCGACAACCTCGACGATGCCGTGCCCCAGATGGCTGCGGTTCCGCCCGTAAACGAAATAGATCATTGCGCCAGCGATCGTCCACACTGGCAGGACGATCATTGCATCGCTCGGCAGGTTGAGGAAAAGAAAGATGCATCCAGCTACCGTCGCCGGAGCGACGAGCCACAACCCTTGAACCCGGAACGGACGCTTTACCTCGGGCCGCTTCCTGCGAAGGACCATCACGGCGACGGCGACCATGGCAAAGGCATAAAGCGTTCCGGCATTGGCGATGTCGGCCAGCTTGCCAACCGGCAGGAAGGCAGCGGCGAACGCCACCACGCTGCCCGTGATAATTGTTACGACGTGAGGCGTGTGCCACTTCGGGTGGACGCGGCTGAGGGCTTCGGGGAGCAACCCGTCGCGGCTCATCACGAAAAAAATGCGGGTCTGCGCGAACAGGAGGACCAGAATGACCGAAGGCAGGGCAATGAAAGCCGCATACCCCAGCACATTGCCGACACTGGACCAGCCTATCTGACGCAGCACATGGGCGAGCGCTTCGTCCGAACATACCAACGCGGCGGCATGCTGCGGCAGCGCGCATTGTCGCGCCAGTTCCTCCGAACCCGCTGGGAAGGGAACGCCGCCTAGCCCCATGATCGGCTGCCCGCCAATCGTTCCGATCGCGCCGGCAGCTACTGCGATGTAGAACAATGTGCAAAACAGCAGTGATCCAACTAAACCGATTGGCACGTTGCGCTGCGGGTTCTTGGTTTCCTCGGCCGCGGTCGAAACGGCATCAAAACCGACATACGCGAAGAAAATCGTAGCCGCCGCCCCCACGGCACCAACACCGCTACCCCACCCGCCAAACACTCCTGCGGGCAGGAAGGGATTGAACCGTTCAATCTCAACCACAGGCAGCGTCAAGGCGATGAACAACGTGAGGGCTGTGACCTTGATCGCCACCAGAACCGCGTTCACCTTGGCGCTTTCGCTTGTCCCGATCACCAGAAGCAAGGTGACTAGCAAAGCGATGGCCAGTGCGGGCAGGTTGATCACTCCGCCCTCCACTCCTCCGAACACAAGCGGTCCCCCAGCCAACCATGCCGGCAATTCGACACCAAAGGTCTCTTTGAGGATCGTGCCGGTAAAATACCCTGACCAGCCAACCGAAACCGCACTTGCCGCGATGGCGTACTCGAGAACGAGAGCCCAGCCCACTGTCCACGCCAAAAACTCACCCATAGTCGCGTAGGTGTAGGTGTAGGCGGATCCTGAAACGGGAATTGTCGAGGCGATCTCGGCGTAGCAGAGCGCTGCGACAATGCAGATCAGTCCGGCAATGGCGAACGCAAGCATCAAGCCCGGTCCCGCCTTCTGCGCGCCAGCGGCGGTAAGGACGAAGATGCCTGTGCCGATGATGCAGCCGATGCCGAACAGCATCAGTTGCAGCCCACTCATAGTGCGCTTCAGAGACTTTTTGCGAGCCGCAGCCAGAATGGCATCCAGCGGCTTCACCCGGTCCAAAATCATGTGGGGTATATTCCGTGACCCGAAACGGCCGATCCCCGTCCTGCCGGTCGCGCTTGCCTTTATCATCGCGCCCGAAAAATCGGAAACAGGAAAATGGCAACCGTTTACGTTACCCGTAGATTAGCGTTTGTCTCTACCACGGCGACCCCGATCGTCTCTGCGGCAAACCGTCCGAGCCTCGCGGCGCCGCAATTCCTTGCTAGGAAACTAGCGGTGGTCATCGCCCGCTCTGTTCGGGTAGGCGCTACTCTCACGCGATGTTCTATCGGATGACTGGCATGGGGTCGCTTCCGGAATAGCAGGAATTTTCCAGAAGCGAGGCGAAGCGGCCATTCGCGGTCCGATCTAAGGGGTGACGGCTTCCGACCCAAACCCAGCCGGCCACAATCAGCAGATTGAGCGTCAGCTTCCGCCGAAAGCCGCCATACCGCTTTCGGGCGATGCGGGTTGCGGGCCGAATGACCGCTAATGGATGTGAAGCTGATCTTCTGCTTTTCTCGGCTTGGGATCGCTCCGGCCGTGGGAGGATTAATCTTCAGACTGGGGGACGCGAAAAGACCTGGAGAAAAAAGGAGGCGGTCGCTCGCAGCAACCGCCTCAGGTTTTCAGTCCGCCGCAGATCGGGTTGCTGCAGCGGCACTGGGGTCAGTCCGTCATTCAGCTTCAGCGCCTTCGGCAGGCGAGCGCTCGGCGCTATCGGCAGCCGCATTGCCGCTGGCGTTACCCGCAACCAGCGCATTGCCCGAGGCGCTGAACATGCCAGCAGGCAGCGTGCGGGTAACATTGCCCTGCTTGACCACGACTTGCTCGACCTCGCCGCGACCATTGGCGACAACCTCGCGGACCTCGCCGAGCGAGGCGCCTTCCGGCGTCATCACCGGCATTCCGGGTGCAACCGAAGTAACTCCCTGGCCTGCCGCAGCCCCCGAGCCAGCGGCGGCCAGCAGCGGATTGGCAAGCGACGCCGAGCCATTGCCCGCGGCCGCGCCATTGCCTTCACCGCCGGCGCTGCCGCCGACGGGGAGTGCGGGCAGACCGGGAAGCGCGGGCATCGGGGCTGCAGCGATCATGCCGCTCGCCGTTCCCGTGGCGGTTCCGGCAGCGTTGAGGGCCAGACCCTGCGTGTCTTGTGCCGCGGGCATTACCGCGCCAGTGACGCTATCGGTTCCGATAAGCTGAGCATTGGCTGATCCCTGCCCATTTGCCGAACCGGTTCCGTTCGCGCTCGCCATTCCGCTCACCGGCGGCACCACCAGGTCGGCGAGACTGGAGGTCGAACCGGTCAGCGAACCGCCTGCGCTGCGCTCGGCCGAAACCGTGCCGCGCCGCGCATCAACCGCCTGGCTGCCACGGGTCGAGCCTTCACCGCGCATCGTGCCGTCGACCGTGCCGCGCACGCTGCGCGTCGTGTTATCAATGGTGCCGCCGAGCGTTCCGCCGATGGTGCCGCCGAGACCGCCACCAAGGCCTCCGCTGCCCAGCAGCTGTGCATTTGCGGTGGCAGGAAAGAGAGCGAGAACGCTTGCTGCAAGAATAAGCTTCTTCATGTCCATGTCCTTTCGTCAGTTACAGCGAGCCGGTGTGTTCGCTCGCTCGAAAGGAAAACGGACGGGCTTTCGGATTTAATTCACGCCCGGCGAAAAAAACGTCTCACTTCCTGCCGCAGCCTTCGCAAAGCAGCCCGCGGCCGAAGTTTTCGTCGGCGCCCTTCGGGCCGAGATCGCGCGCTTCCGCATCGAGCGTGGCGCGCCAGTTTTTGCCTGATGACAACGCGGCCGCCAGCCGAGCGGCAGCTAGCGGGGTGGCGAAGCTGGTGCCACGCCACAGCTTGCCCCGTCCCTTCGCGTCGAAAGCATACACGTCCGCCCCAGGAGCAGCATAGTCGAGATGCAGCGCCCGTCCGGCCTCAATCAGCGCCTGACCCTTGCGGTCCGCGCCGGTGATCGCCAGCACGCCGTCGTAGGATGCAGGATAGGCGGGCGGTGCGGCGGGGCCATCATTGCCGACCGCTGCGACGATCATGATGCCACGTTCTCGCGCCGCCTTGATCGCGCGTTCAACCAGCGGGTTGCGGGGCCCGACGAGACTGATCGTCACCACCTTACAGCCGCTGGTAGAAAGCCAGCCGAGGGCCTTGGAAATCGCCAGCGCATTGCCGCCTGCGGGATCCTGGCCATAGACATCCGCCACTCGGACCGTCCGCACCCCAGCCCCGCGCAGCAGGCTCGCCACTGCGCTACCGTGGTCCGATGCCTTTGGCGCACCTTCGGCAAACCCCTTGATCGCAGCAACCGGCACGGCCTTGGCCGGCGCGCCATCGATGATGCCGACGGGCACGGTTGTTTGCACGTCCTGTGCGGTGGCAAGCAACACGGCGATGGAGCCGGAGGGGGAAGCCGCAGGAACCGTTCCGGAGGCGAAGTGCAGATTATCCGCGCTCAATTCCAGTTCCGGTGCCAGCTGTGCGGCGCGCGCCTGTGCCTCTGCGAGAGATTGGCCTGCAGGTATCCCGAGCCGCACGACAGAGATGTCCAACCCTTCGATTCGCTCGATCCCGAGCAAGCGAAACCCCGCCGCTTCGAGTTGCGCGATCTGCGCTGCGGAAGCCTCGATCGCCAGCAACTCGCCTCGCCGCGCGAGATCCCCGCGCGCGTCACGCTCGATCAGGTCGCTGTTCTGGCGCAGCAGCCGTGCCAGCGTCCGGTCGCGGACGCGCAGCAGGCGCTGCGCCTCGCGCGCGGCCAGGCGGTCGGTGGTCTCAAGCGTGTCGTCCAGCGTGACTGTGACATTGCCGACCACTCCGCCCACGTCGGGCACGCGCGGCAGTTGCAGCTGCGCGCTAACCGGTGCGGCCACAGCCAGCACGGCCAGAATGGTGGGCAGAAGCGGACGCATGGCTGTTTCCTTCGGTTATTTCGTCTTAAGCATGGATGAAACGAATGCCGCCAGCCGTTTCATCCCATAGAAAGGCACAAAACGCTGTCCAGAAGCTTCGAACAGCAGGCGCTTGAGCTGCTGCCGCGGTTGCGGCAGTTCGCGATCGGCCTTGCCGGTTCGCCTGCCGATGGCGACGATCTGTGCCAGATGACCATCGAGCGCGCTCTCGTCCGCCGCGACCAGTGGCAGGAGGGAACCCGGCTCGACAGTTGGATGTATCGGATCATGCGCAATATCTTCATTGACGAGCGACGGGCGAGCACGCGCCGCGGCGAAACCTTCGTGGACGAGGAAGCAGGCTTTGCGGTCGGGGCAGATGGCGGCCAGGAAGCACAGGTCGAGCTGTCGATGGTCGATCGCGCGATGGCGCGCCTGCCCGCCGACCAGCGCGAGGCGGTGCTTCTGGTGATGGTCGAGGGCTATTCCTACAAGGAAGCAGCCGCGATCGTCGGCTGCCCGGTCGGCACGCTCAATTCGCGGCTGGTGCGCGGGCGCGATGCCCTTTTGGCAATGCTGGAGGCAGCGCAATGAGCATTACCGAGGACACTCTCGCCGCCTATGCCGACGGCGAACTGGAAGGGGCTGAGGCAGCGCGGGTTGCAGAAGCCGTCGCCGCCGATCCCGCGTTGGCCGCCAAGATCGAAGCGCACCGCGCGCTCAAGGCCCGGCTGGCTGCGCATTACGCGCCCATTGCCGAACAGGCCGTCCCGGCGCGCCTCGCCTCGCTGCTTTCAGGCGCGCAAGGCAAGAGCGAGGAGAATGGTGGCGAAGTAATCAGCTTCGCCGCAGAGCGCCAGAAACGCGGCCTCGTCCCAATGCTGCGGCGTTGGGGGCCGATTGCCGGGCCAGCGCTCGCCGCTTCGTTGGTGTTGGCGGTGCTGCAACCGTGGAACGGCGTGAGCCCCGTTGGCTATGCCGAACCGGCGCTGGCCGCCGCGCTCGACAGCCAGCTGGTTGCCACCCAGCCTGCCGACGCGAAGACCCGCATTCTACTCAGCTTTGAACGCGATGGTGGGGGGCTGTGCCGGGCGTGGCGGGGCGGCACCGAAGGCGGGATCGCCTGCCGTGACGACATCGGCTGGAAGATCGAACAGCAATTCGCGCTGGGCGAGAGTGCCGGGGCTGAGTTCCGGCAGGCTGGAAGCGAGGCCGATTTGCTAGCAGCTGCACAGGACATGGCCGCGGGCGCCGCGCTCGATGCCGATGCGGAAAAGGCGGCAAAGGATCGCGGCTGGAAGCCCTGATGGCACGAAAAAGGGGCCGGCATCGCTGCCGGCCCCTTCGCCCCGTATGCCTCATCAACGGAGCGAGACTGACGTCTCCACCGACACGGTGCCAGAGCGATAACCGCGCTCGGCCATCTCCTTGATGTAGTGAATGCGTTCCTTGCGCAGTTCGCGGGCATATTCTTCCCAGGCGTCGCGCAGATCTTCGATGTCGCTGGCGCGGTTGAGATCCGAACGCAGTTCCTTCTGCGCTTCGGTGATGTCGATGCGGTAATCGAACCAGAGCTTGTTCTCGATCCCTGCAATCGGCGTGTTGATAATCAGCTGCTCTTCTTCACGAGCAACCTTCTCTTCAATCAGGCCCGAGATGGCGGCCTGGCCCGCCGAAGCGAGCAGGCCAAGCGTGAGAGCGGCAGCAATCTTGAAAGACGTCATGGGGGTTCTCCGTTTCTGTGTCTCCCGGCGCTGTTCGAACCGGTCGAATGGAAAACGGATGGGCTTCGCGATTTAATTCAAGCGATATGTGATTCATTCCCTCGTTCACTGAGCATGCCGGACGGTTCGGATCGCATCGGCGCATTGCAACGACGCGGCACGCCTGCCTTTGCACCCAACTGGAAGGTCGCCCGAAGGGGTGCGTAACATTGAGTGCAATTCACATGCCTACGGTGGGCGCAATGAACGCAATGGGATCGCTTCCTGAACGGCGGGAATTTTCCAGAAGCGAGTCACAGCCGCCACTAGGACTGCGGCAGCTGCCGACCCAAACCAAGTCATCCACGATGATCAGGCTCAACGTCTGCTTTTGCCGAGAGCAGACATGCGGCTTTCGGGATTGCGGCTAGATCCCGCTGATGGCTGCAACTGGGTGGCAATCGGAAAGTGCTAGGAAGACTCCACACGCTGTGCCCTTGTTTCGGCGGCAGCAAGCACCATCTTGTATACAGCTACCAGTCGTGATCGACGGTCTCGAGGGCCACTTAAGAGCCCCTCCCTACTTTCCATTTCGCCTTCTAGCCCGCGCACAAGCGGTCGCTTTTGGCCGCCTGCGCCACGTGGAAAGGATATGGCCATGACCAGTTTCGGCAAGATCAAGAACTACGACAGCGGCAAGGGATGCGGAACCATCGCTCCCGAGCGGGGCGGAGCCCCTCTCGACTTCGTCAAGGCGGACCTCCAGCAGGAAGCCGCCGAACCCAAGGCAGGCGATCGCTACGGTTACGACACCCGGCAGGTTGATGGTGGGAGGCCCCACGCGATCAATCTCCAGCAGGACCGCCAGCAACAGCAGGCGCAGCAGCAGGAAGGCTGATCAATGAGGCGCGGCCGGGCGCGCTGAAATGCGCGTTCGGCCTCTCACTGTCGAGCCTGTCTAAAAAAGGCGCTAATCATCATGGATCTGAACCAACTGCTAAACGCCCACCAGCGGGCTGTGATGGAGAGCAGCACTTCGAGCGAAAAGACGGCCAATCGGACACAATCCGCGCGGGTCGCTGACTATGCGGATCGGATCAAGCGCCTGCGCGAACACCATGCATCAGAGAGCACCGACGAGCTTGAGTCATGGGAAAGCGAGGGTGGTTCGATGCCAGCTTCCGAAATGGCTTTGCCGCCCGGTGTGACAATGACAATGCGTCCGGAGTACCGCGTCGGGCGTTACGTCTATTCCGATCTGAATCTCGCAGTAGCCGAGCTTGAACGACAGACAAAGCATCGCTCACCGTGATCATCGTCAGGCTGCGCAACCCAACGGAGACCGAGCATGGAAGCCGAAGAAACAGACCTTGAGCGCAGGGTTCTCGCCCATGCACGCATCCTTCGCACCCTGATCCGCTTTCTCGCAGAGGATCAGCCAGACATCCTTGGGCGGCTCAAATCGGCATTTGGGTCGGGGCATAACATCGGCGAATACGAACAAGATTTCAGCTCGACCGAGCAATATGGGGCTATTTTCCTCAGGTCGATTGAGCGGGAAGTCCAGCAGAAGGCGTGCGGCCAGTAGAGCACTGCCGTCGCAGTCATAGCCTGCGAGATGACCTCGCGAATTTTCCTCTACGAGCGATTAGAGCAGACCTAGCGGTTTTTCTAGTCTGCCGGTCCACTACCTCAGCAGGAGTGCGCTGCCCTTCCTTTCTGGGACAAAATACAGCTCTCTCGTGTATTGACATGTTCTGAGGAGACTTGGCGCTGATGCAAGAACAGGCGATCGTCATCGCGATTATCGGCGTCTTGGGCATTGGCGCCCAATGGCTGGCGTGGCGCACCAACCGTCCTGCGATCGTGCTCATGTTGGCCGCAGGGTTTTTGGCTGGACCAATTTTTGGCATCTTCGATCCTGAGCATGCTTTCGGAGAATTGCTGGAGCCGATGGTTGCAATTGGCGTCGCGTTGGTGCTCTTTGAAGGCGGCCTCAGTTTGAATTTCCGAGAATTGAGACACACGAGCGGCGCTGTTTGGCGGATGGCCACAGTCGGTGTTGCGCTCGGCTGGTTGTTCGGCGCAGCGGCTGCTTATGCAGTCGCAGGCCTGGTGTGGCCCGTCGCGGTGCTGTTCGGAGGGATCCTCGTCGTGACCGGCCCCACGGTGGTTATGCCGCTGCTTCGCCAGGCGACAGTTCAGGCCCGACCGGCATCGCTCCTCAAATGGGAGGCGATCGTGAATGACCCGACCGGTGCCTTGTGCGCGGTCATCGCTTACGAGTATTTCCGCCTCTCAGTGACCGGAGCGACCTGGATTGAAATCATTCCTCCGTTGCTACTGGCTGCCACGTTGGCGGGGTTGATTGGCTATCTTGCCGCCCGTTTCATTGCCTGGTCCTATCCGCGCGGTCTGGTGCCGGAATATCTCAAAGTGCCGGTCCTTTTTGTGACGGTCATTGCGATCTTCGTGCTTTCGAACACCATAGAGCACGAAGCCGGACTGGTGGCGGTGACAGTGATGGGCATCGCGTTGGCCAACATGAACGTCCAGTCGATGCGCTCGATCCATCCGTTCAAAGAAACGGTCGCGATTCTGATGGTCTCGGGCATATTCATTCTGTTATCGGCGTCTTTGAAGTGGTCAGATCTGGCGTATCTGAACTGGCGCTTTGGATTGTTTCTTCTGGTCCTGCTGTTCATTGTTCGCCCAGCAACGGTGCTGCTGACTTTGTTGGGAAGTTCGACACCGTGGAATGAGCGCTTGTTCGTCGCCTGGATCGCTCCGCGCGGTATTGTTTTGGTCGCAATCAGCGGCCTGTTCGCACTGCGCCTCTCCGAGCTCGGATATGAGGATGGCAATGTCCTGATCGGGTTGAGCTTCGCAGTGGTAGTCACCACGGTTCTAGCCCACGGCTTTACCATCGATCTCGCGGCGAAACTTCTAGGTGTCAAAGGGGAAACCCGTCCTGGCCTACTGCTTGCGGGAAGCACGCCCTGGACCATCGCACTGGCCGAACTCATGCGCGAGTTGAAAACACCGGTCATGATTGTCGATTCTAGTTGGGAACGGTTGACTCCCGCCCGCCGCAAGGATTTGCCATGTTATCACGGAGAAATTCTCAACGAAGCGACTGAGCACAATCTTGACCTTGCACCCTATCAGGTGTTGGTCGCGGCTTCGGAAAACGAAGCATATAACACTTTGGTATGTAGCGAATTCGCATACGAAATCGGTCGGGATTCAGTCTATCAGCTCGGCGAGCCGGGCGATCACAATGATCGTCAGGCCATGCCTGAATCTCTGCGCGGGCGCGCGCTTTTCGAAGCTGGCTATGGCGTCGATGAAATCAATGAACGGCTTGAGCAAGGCTGGCAGCTACGCAAAACCAAGCTGTCGGAGAACTTCAAGTTCGACGATGCCAAAGACGTCCTCCCGCCCTCCGCAAACATACTATTGCTGTTGAAGAAAGATGGCCGAATGCAGTTCTTTACCCATGCAGCACGGCCCTCCCCGGGTCCTGGCGATACCGTCATCAGCTTTGCTCCCGCCAAGCAGCGTTCTGCTCGCAAACGCCCCACCGCAGCAGACGGGAGCATGAAAATTCTGCCGGTCTTGCTTGCATTTATGATTCTCGCCGGTTGCGGTGACCGCTCGCAGGATCGAGCCGGGCCGACCATAGAACCGACCAAACCAGCGCCGAGTTCCATTATGCGATCCGAAGTTGTTGATCCCAAGCCAACTGATCGTCCCTTGGAGCCGTTAGAAGTTACGATTGGCTTTGAGGACGCTTCCGCGGAGTTGCCGGCCTCAGGGATCAAAGAGTTGCAGAAGATAATGGCAAGCCCGCAGCTTACCGAAGGGGCTAAAATATATATCGGCGCACACACCGATTCTACGGGAACCGATGCCGCAAACTTGTCGGTGTCGCTCAAACGGGGCGAGACGGTTCGCGACTGGTTCATGAAGAAAGGCATCGCAGCAGAGCGCATGACGCTGGTTGTTTTTGGTGAGCAGAACCCAGTGCAGCCCAACGCATTGTCAGACGGTAGCCCGAACGAAGCGGGACGACGCGCCAACCGCAGGGTCGAGGTGCGCGTGATCGCCGCCCAAGGAGCAAAGCTCTTGCCTCGTGAGCCGACTCTGGCTGAAGATATGGTCGATCAATGAGCCGACGGGTGGAAGCCAGTTCGGCTGATTCAATATGTAACAGCAATTTGTGCGCTGACGTAGTGACGCGGCCGGCTTGTTCTATCTCACCTGTCCCGACGGATCAGCGGGTTTCAGCTTATCATGGGTCTATGCGTCGACCGTAATCAACCATTGCTACCGTAAAGCCTCTCTAGCCGCTTTCGGGAAGCGCGGAGAAAGAAGCTAATGACCGAAACGAGGACGCGCCGAACGGCAGGTTCGCGGGTTGCAGGCGTTAAGAAATGGGGTCGCTTGCCGAATGGCTGCTCTTGGGGGCCGAACCTGCGATAGCCGCCTTTCACGGTCCGAGCAGGGTTGCGTCAGCTTTTGGCCAAGCAGGTCATTCAACACGCCGATCGCCACCGGCACAAGAGTCCCAGTGCCGCAGGGTCGGCTCCTCGCCGCTAACGAGGAGCCGAGTGCTCAAATTTCCGTGTTCTCGGCGAGGGCCAGCGCGTCCTCGACGTCGATCCCCAGATAACGCACCGTGTTCTCGATCTTGCTATGACCAAGGAGTATCTGCACGGCGCGCAGATTGCCGGTCGCTCGGTAGATAATCGACGCCTTGGTTCGCCGCAGAGAATGTGTGCCATATTCGGATCGGATCAAGCCAATCCCGGTCACCCACTCGTCAACCAGTCGGGCATATTGGCGGGTGCTGAGGTGCCTGTTCCGATCGACCCGGCTTGGGAAGACATAATCGTCCACGGTGCCACCCCGGCGCTCAAGCCAGGCCAGCAGACTGGCACGGGCATCCGGCAAAACCTCGAACTGAACAGGACGGCTTGTTTTCTGCTGCATCACGATTGCGCGCGTTCGGATCTGCCCTCCGTTGACGATGTCGCCGATCTTCATTCGAACGAGGTCGCAGCCGCGCAGCTTGCTATCAATCGCGAGGTCAAACAGCGCACGATCACGCAAGCGGCGGCGTTCGTTGAGGAAAAAACGGATCTCCCATATTTGCTTCGGCTTGAGCGCGCGCTTCGCGCCAACACTCCTTCCCGCGTTCCAGACTGGGCGCCTTGTGGCGGTCATTTCAGTTTCAGGCATCTCCATGATTCTTCTCCAGCGACCAGAATGGTCACCAGAAGAATGTCTGTAGGCCGGATGGTTGAAAATGGTGGGTCGCTGATCGACCCAGACCCCGTCGTTCACGGACCCCTGATCGAACGTCTGGTTTCCCCAGAATCCGCCATTCCGCTTTCGGGATCTGGCCCCGACCCCGTTTATGGCTGATTGTGGGTGGAAAGCTGCCTCTAATCAGTCTTGGGCGGCGTCCTGCTTTCAGTTGCCACAGCGCGCGAGATAAGGATTGTTGAAAGACCAGCAAGCATCGCTCCGATTCCAAGAGGTAGCGCTGCATTCTCCATCTCGTTCACAAGCATGCAAAGGCCATAGCCAATATTGGCACATGAGACAGCCAGAAGAACCAGACCGCTGGTTAGGCTTGCACTAGAGGTAGTGGACTTGGGCATCTCTTGTCCCCCAAAAAGATTCAAAATGGTACGCAAAACATATTCAGTTGTAAATTCTCATCGCCTGTTGGCAATCAAAATTCACTGGTTTTCTACCCAAATGATTTAAGTCGAAGCATAGATCTGAATAGACGGCTCCGGTCGTCTGTAACGGATTCAACTTCAGAACGTCGGCTACTGACGAGACGCCTATCGAAGCTGCCGGACGGGGCTCGAGCTTGAACTTCGGCCCCGCTCACGACTGATGCTGGCTGGCAAGCCGACCTTATTTACGCTTCAGCTAAATTGGACGGAATGGGCCCAAGTGATTAGTGATCTGCCAATGGGCTTGCGGCCGAGGCTTTTGACGTGGTGATAAGGTAATCAAAGCCAAGCACCGTGAACCGCGACATAGGATCTAGACCTGCGAGACCCGAATCTCCCAACCGGCGTTTAACCGCCTCAAGATCTATGAGAAAGTGCCCTTCGCTTGCGTCGATCATTGTTAGATCGATTCCGCCTGCCTCGAGCATTGCCCTCAATTCTGCGGCGCTGACTGGCCTGACCTCGAAAGAGCTATTTGCAGACGGGGTCACCGCCAAGGTTTCCCCTCCGATTGGCATGTAAGCAATGTGCAATGCCTCCATGCCGTTTTCAGCAGCCATTCCTTCGACCAATGACCCCAAGTCAAATGTTGAAATCGGAGATGTCGAACGACCAGCATGTGTCGCACCAAATTTCATGATGACTCTTGGAGGCGAATGATTGGTTCGCTCAGCAGCATGGTAGAATGAAAGAAAATTCGAGCGTATTAATTCTACGCGATCAAGATTGCTTTCGAGGCCGCGTCCCATAAAAAACAATCGGTAAATCGAAGCGCTTTTACGCATGGCCGCAATGCGCTCCAATGCATCTGCATTGCCATTAAAGTTGGTTTGCAATTTCTCCCAGTCCGCCTCCGAAGCTCTGGCAAAGAATATAGCTCCCTGATTGCCGTTCGCGAAGGCAGTGCGTTCTTGCTCCAAGAGAGTCGCGATGAAATCGGGATCAGTCGGCGACATTGAAAGAAGGCTCTCAAAATGGATAAGAGGTGATCCGATAAACTCCTGGTCAACACCCCAAAGCCTTCCCTCTTGCGAATAAACGAGTGCCGCCTCAGCCTCATTGCGAGAGTTTAAGAATGGTATTGCAAGCGGCCTACCTCGCAGCGCTTTGGCTAGTCCATTGCTGCCTGCCTGAGAGAGTATGTCGCGCAGCCAATTTCCGCTGAATGGTCCGACTTCGATGGCATAGTATTGAAAACCAGGTTCGCGGGCCTCAACCGAAAGAGCCGCTACCAAAGAAGCCGCGTCGGCATGTCCATGCGCTTCACCAATCATCACAAACTGTGCACCGCCGAGCTGTTCACGAATGATCTCGCCACCATCCCCCTCGAGACCATCCTTCGTAAATTTAATTTCAACAAGGGGGCTTTCTGAATTAATTTCATTACCAAAAGCATCTTGGTTGAAAAAAACCAACATGATCGAGGCTATCAGTAGAGATATTTTTTTCGGCATAACTCTACTCCGATATTGATATTGCCATAAATGAATTGAAATCTCTAATGAAACTAAATCAATTTTCAATTACAATGAAATAATTCGAAGACTTTAATAAGATATAATAATATTTCACAGAGAAATTTCTGAGATAATTCATTAAAGTCATTTATATATCAAATCTAATCAATGATTTCGATCAGTTAAACTGAAAATAATAAAATTTATTTTCTCGTGAATTCGATCTAAAATTTATTCTTCGGACAAAAGAATCTGTCATTTCAGCGTCCCAATTGGGTAAATCGCCATTTAGGCGCATTGGCCGATCTTGATGACCTAAAAATGAATATGCTGACTTGATAGCAAATTTTAATCGATGTCTATTTATTGTTATCACGCAGATTGGGCTTTGATTTATTGGCGACGGCTTGCCCACCGTGAGACGCCTGATGGGCAGGCTTGATCAATCCTTCGCAAATGGCCCAGCGAAAAACGCTGAAAAGCATCCCAACCCAAAGCGGAATTTTCGCGATCTTTGGGAGATCGATGAATTGAGCATAATCGGCCGTTATCAATACAAAACACGCCACACTCGCTGTCGTAAAGACCGTTCTGAAGCGGCTTCTCTGTCGAAAAATGTAAAGCGCCATATTGGCTTTGCGTTTCATCATAAAACAGTCTCACAACCTAACTGCGTCCGCAATGGGGTCGGTTTCAGAATTTCGGCTTTTGATAGGATCCGGGCCGAAGCTGACTGACCGCTTTTGGCGAAACCAGTCCTTCAGCATGCCGTCCGGGAACGACGTCTAAGTCCCAAGAGCTTCCGGCCGCTCTCGACCCAGGCCTAGTCATTCCCGATTAGAGGGATGAACGTCTGCTTGCGCCACAGGCCTAGTCATTCCCGATTAGAGGGATGAACGTCTGCTTGCGCCAGAAGCCGTCAGGCGGCTTTCGGGATCGAGCTCGGATCTCGCTGATGACTGCAACTGGGTGGATTCCTGCCGCGCCGTATTCGCCCTTGCTGTGGCTGGCCCTGCAATCTAGAAGCGCTGTTGGCGGGGCAAAGCAACCTCCCGTTCAGGCCGAGAAAAGCCCAAGCGTTGCCTCGTAGCCTTGCCGATTTTCGGTGGGGTGCATTGCACGAGGTAGACTTGGTAGCTGCGGCAATACCCCTTTCCATTCCCTTCCCTGTCCTCCTGCGGGCGTTTGCGCGCATTGGCCTGCTCAGCTTTGGCGGGCCAGCGGGTCAGATTGCACTGATGCATCGCGAGCTGGTTGAAGAGCGCGAATGGATCGGCGAGGAAGATTTCCTCCACGCGCTCAATTTCTGCCATCTCCTCCCCGGTCCCGAAGCCCAGCAACTTGCCACGTGGATCGGATGGCGGCTGCATGGGTGGCGTGGTGGTCTAGCGGCGGGGCTGCTGTTCGTCATCCCCGGTGCTATCATCATTCTTAGCCTGTCGACCCTCTATGCCATGGCCGCCGATCTCGCCTGGGTGGAAGCGGTGTTTCTCGGCATCAAGGCCGCCGTGCTGGCGATCGTGGTGCAGGCGCTTGTGCGGATTGCGGGCCGCGCGCTCGACACAGTGCTCAAGCGCCTACTCGCGCTTGCCGCTTTTGCGGGTCTGTTTCTGTTCGACCTGCCATTCCCGCTGATCGTGCTGGGCGCCGGGTTGATCGGCATTGGCGTTTCCGCCCTTCGTCCGGAATGGCTGGCGCTGAAAAGCAGCGGTGTGTCCGGCGCGCTTCCTGCCCGCCCATGGCGCAGCACGATCCTTTCGGTGCTGCTATGGGGCGCGGTCTGGGCGGCACCGATGGTGCTGATCGCAGTCACGCTCGGGCAGGATCATGTGCTGTGGGAAATCGGGACCTTCTTCTCGCAGCTTGCGATCGTCACCTTCGGGGGTGCCTATGCCGTGCTCGCCTATATGGCCCAGGAGGCGGTGCAGGACTTCGGCTGGCTGCGGCCGGGCGAGATGGCGGACGGCCTCGGTCTTGCCGAGACAACCCCTGGGCCGCTGATCCTGGTGACCCAGTTCGTCGGCTATCTTGCGGCCTTCCGGGCACCGGAGCCCTTCTCGCCGCTGGTCGCCGGGTTGCTTGGAGCGGCACTGACAACTTGGGTGACCTTTACACCGTGCTTCCTGTGGATCTTCGCCTTCGCGCCGTGGATCGACCGGCTGGGGCAGACGACGCGGCTCAAGGGCGGCCTTGCGGCGGTGACGGCGGCCGTCGTGGGGGTGATCGCCAACCTCACCGCCTGGTTCGCGCTGCACGTCCTCTTCGAGGTGGTCGGCGAGCGGCGCTTTGGTTTGCTCCGGGTCTACTGGCCGGATCCGGCGAGCCTGGACTGGCGCGCGGGCGCGCTGGCGCTCGTAGCCTGCCTTCTTGCTTTCTGCGCGAAATGGTCGGTGCTGCGCATCCTCGCAGCGTGCGGCGCGGGCGGATTGATGCTGGGCCTGACGATCTAGAGCCAGCCTGCCGCCCACGCGATCACCACGGCTGCCGGCACCAGCAGCGCCTGCGCGAGCAGCGTGCCAGCAAGACGGCTGAGCGAGATCCAGACCATCGCCCGGCGGAAGACCGGCTCGCTCACGCTGCCGTCGACCACGTCATCGGTCAGCGCCGAGATCTGCGGGTCGATCAGCGCGAACAGCAGGATCGTCGCGAAGCCGTTGACGATCGCGGTCATCTGCGAGGCGGTGACGCGGAACTCGGGCACGAGGTAGCCGGCATAGAGCGAGGCGAGCACGCCCACCGCCAGCAACCCTTGCGCGGCGGCATTGGCGATCAGCACTGACCAGGTCACGCCGCGCGGCTTTCTCAGCCCGCGCAGCGTCTCGCCCGAGGGGATGGCGATGGAATCGCGCAGGGTGGCAAGGCCTGCCGGAGTCATGCTTGCGAGGATCAGTCGCGCGATGGAGCGGCGCGACTGAAAGAATGTGATCGCCACCGCGAACAGGCGCTGGCCAGTCGGAACCAGCACGATCCCGAGCGCCACCGCCGCCGCGGCGGAGAACAGCACGAGGCGCAAGTCCCAAATCAGGGTCTCGCCTGCGCCGTTCGCCAGCCCAGTTTCGATCCGCTTGGCAAGGAAGGGGCCAAGGAACCCGTTTGAGGTGCGCGAGACCAGCAGCAGGATGTTGAACAGGGCGAAGCTCAGGGCGATGCGTCCGGTGCGCACACCGGCGATCCGTGCGGCATAGGCGAGCGCGCCGATCAGGTTGATGAGCGCGGTTAGGGCGCAAATCAGGATCAGTTCGTTGTCCATGCCCGCGCCCTTCGGATGTTCGGCCCTGAAAGATTGGCCCTAGATGATCGGCCATGCGCGATAGATGCTGAAGGCACTGGTGACAATCAGCACCAGCGCCACGGCGAGCAGCAGCACGCGCGGCTTGACCCGGCTCGCCAGCACGGCCCCGAAGGGCGCGGCAATCACCCCGCCGATGATCAGGCCCACGGTGATGAGGGTGAAGGCGGCAAACCCCAGCGTGGCGATGAAGGCGATCGAGATCGACAGGGTCAGCAGGAATTCGGCCGAATTGACCGTGCCGATCACCTTTCTCGGATGGCCACCCTGTATCAGCAGGTTCGAGGTCACCACCGGTCCCCAACCACCGCCGCCCGCCGCGTCGAGAAACCCGCCAACCGCCGCCAGCGGGCGGGTATAGCGCGGGTCCTCGAAGCGCGGGCGCGACAGGCGGATTGCCTTCCACAGCAGGTAAAGGCCCACGCCTGCGAGATAGAGCATCACGAAGGGCCGCGCCGCCGAGGCGTCGATGCTCGACAGCAGGTAGGCACCGGCCACCCCGCCGAGCACGCCGAACGGCACGAGCCGCCGGAACAGCCCCCAGTCGACATTGCGGTGCCAGATATGGCTCGCCCCCGAAGCGCCGGTGGTGAACAGTTCGACGAGGTGGACGCTCGCCGAAGCCGTGGCGGGCGGCACGCCGAGCGCGCTGACTAGCAGGGTCTGGGTGATGACCCCGAAGGCCATGCCCAGCGCCCCGTCGATCATCTGCGCGGCCATGCCGATGGCGATGAACGGCGCGATGTCGACAAGGAGCGAGACGAAGTCGGGCATGAGGTGATCCTCTTACGCGAAGGGCAGGACTAGAGCGTGATCGAAGCGGTTGCGCCCCAGGTGCGCGGATCGCCGGGCAGCCCCGCGATCAGTCCGGTCTGGCCCGGCCCGACGAAGAGCTGCTCGAAATAGTTCTCATCGAAGGCGTTCCTTACCCAGGCGAAGAGGTTCAGCCCGTCCTCCGAACGGAAGCCGAGGCGGAAGTTCGAAAGGTGATAGCCGCCGATCCGGGTGGCCTCGGATGGCGAGGCATCGGAGAAGAAGTCCGAACGGTAGCTGCCGTCATAGCCGAGATAGATCTGCCCTGGCTTGTCGAGGAAACGAACCGGCAGATTGCCCTCCGCCCCGAAGGAGAAGGCCCATTCGGACACGCCGGGCAGACGCTGGCCGGAAATGTCGCAATTGGCGGGGCTGATGCCGCCGGGGGTTCCGGGCGGCGACGGCGTCTGGCCGGGTGCCGCAGTGGTGCCGCCGCGCAGCTCGACCGGGCAGGGCGCATCAACAAAGCGGATATACTTCGCATCCGTGTAGGCGCCGCTGACATAGGCGTTGAACCGCTCGCTCGGCCGGACCGCGAAATCGGCCTCGATGCCTTGCGAGCGGACCTTTTCGGCATTGGCGAGGAAGCCGCGCAGCACGCCGAACTGGCCGTTGGTCACCGTCGCCTGAAAGTCCTCGATCTGGGTGCGGAAGGCCGCGAGGTTGAGCGTCGCGCGGCGGTTCCAGAACTGGGTCTTCAGCCCGATCTCGAAATGATCGACCTTCTCCGGCAGGATCGAGCCAGCCTCCTGGATCGGCACGCCATTGGTATCGGTCGGCAGGCCGTTCTGGTTGATCCCGATCGTCTTGAAGCTCCGCGCATAGGTGCCATAGGCCAGCACATCAGGCGCGAGTTCGTAGCTCAGCGTCAGGTCGTAGGTGAGGTTCCAGTCGGTATCCTCGGGCGCGCTTTCCTGCGGCTGGAAGACGCCGAGTTGGGCGCGGGAGCGCGCATCGGTCTCGGTGCCGAACAGCTCGGTGCCGTCACCCGTGAACACCCGGCGGCGATAAAAGCCGCGTTTCTCGTCGTAGTTGAGCCGCACGCCGGGCTGGATGGTGAAGGCGTCCGTCACCTTCCAGCTGGCCTGCCCGAACAGCGCAAGGCTGGTGCTCTCCAGGAACTGTGTGTTGCGGGCGGTGAGCCCGTCCAAGACGGTGGGATCGTTCGACAGCGGATTGGAGGGATTGATCGTCCACCGACTGGCGGCTGCGCCTTGGCCCTCCAGCCCCTGCGTATCGATCCGCTGATCGAAGGCGAAGGCGCCGACCACGAAATCGAAGCGATCGCCCGCGTAAGCGTAGCGGAACTCCTGCGTATACTGGTCCTGCTGCGAAGGGTTCTGCGACAGGGTAACGATAGGGAGGCCCGTGAAGTCGCGGTCGTTCTCCGGCTTCCAGTCCCACGTCCGCCATGCGGTGATCGAGGTGAAGGTGCCAGGCCCCGCATCCCAGTTCACCCGCAGCGCCACCCCGCCGATGACGTTGCCCGCGTTGAGGCTGGCGTCGAGATCGGACAGGCGGTCGAAAAGGTTGGTGCTCGGCGGTGCATAGTTCTGCGCGGCGGCGAGCGCTGCGAACTGGCGCTCCAGCGGCCGCTGGGTCGCCACCGCCCGCACGAAGACCGAGCCGCAGCACACAGCGTTCTGCTTGTTGTAGTCCCCAACCAGCGTCACCCGCAGGTTGTCGCTTGGCTCCCACAACAGCTGGCCGCGAACGCCGATATTGTCCAGGCTCTGGATGTGCTGGCCGGTGGTGACATTCGTGATGGTCCCGCTGCGGGTGGTGTCGGACACAGCGATCCGCGCCGCTAGCGTTTCGGACAGTGGGCCGGACAGCGACATCCGCGCTTGGCGGAAATCGAAATTGCCCAACGACACCTCCGCCCGCCCCTCGAAGTCGAAGGTCGGCTGGCGGGTGGTGATGTTGATCGCGCCCGCCGTGGTGTTCTTGCCGTAGAGCGTCCCTTGCGGCCCGCGCAGCACCTCGATCTGGGCGACGTCGAGGAAATCGAAGGTCGCCGAGGCGACACGAGCGTAATAGACATCGTCGATATAGATGCCCACGCCTTGCTCGAACCCGTCGCTCGTGAGGCCGAACGGCACGCCGAGCCCGCGGATGTTCACGGCTGTGTTGCGCGGGTTGGAGGAATAGAATTGCAGTGTCGGCGCAAGCTGCTGGAGCCGGTTCACGTTGAACGCCCCGGTCTCGTCGAGCTGCTTGGCGTCGATCACGGTCACGGCGAGGGGAATGTCCTGCGCGCTTTCGGAGCGGCGCCGGGCGGTGACGATGATGTCATTGCCTTGACCTGCGGCACTGGCTTCGGCTTGGGTTGCTTCGGAAAACAGTGTTTCCGGGTCGGTCTGATTGGCCAGAGCGGGGGCGGCAACGGACAGAGCCGTGCCGAGCAGCAGGACGCTGCGGAGTGTAATCGGATACATGATTTCGCCTTTTCAAGCGGGCATGCATCCGGTGGTCCGGTCTGCGGGTCCCTGTTGTGGTTGACGTTGCGGTCACGACCGAAGCTCAGTCGTTCAGCCGCTTTCTTTCGGTGACATCGATCTGCATCACCCTGCCATCATGCACGGTGAGCTGGATCGCGCCGAAACGCAGGCGCGAAAGCGCCTCGCTGACAAGCGCCAGAGCGTCAGGCAAAATGCCTTCACCATCATGGTGTTTCCTGTCTTGGTCCATAGTCGGGCCTTTCCTTGCGCGGAACCTGTCCGCAGCGCAGGAATTAAACTCAAGTGAATTGCTTGACAATAGGGTGCCGCGACAGATTTTCTGTTCGGCGACGAAAAGAAGGCTTCGCGCGGCGAGCCGAAATCAGGCCCGGCTTGCCTCGTCCTCGGCAAAGGGCGGGACAGGATCGATCCTGTCTGACAGGCGGATGCCGTCGAGGATCTGTGCCGTGCGATCGCGCACATCGAGCATCAGCGCCCGCGTGCGACACTCGCCTTCCTCGACGCAGTTCTTGCACTTCTCGTGGGCGTAACGGCTTGCGCAAGGCACCAGAGCAAGGCTGCCGCGCATGTGGCGGATGAGATCGCCATAGGTGATGTCGACCGGTGCGATCGCCAGCCAGTAACCCCCGTCGCGCCCGCGCTGCGAGGCGACAAGGCCAAAGCGAGTGAGCTCGGACAGGATCACGGTCAGGAACTTGGCAGGGATGTTCTGCGCCTCGGCAATCGCCGCTAGCTGCACCGGCCCCTCGCCATAATGGTCGGCCAGGTGCTGCATCGCGCGGATCGCGTAGCGGGTCTTCTGGGACAGCATCGCGGATTGTCTATCCGCCCGGTAGGCAATGAGGTCAAGTGCAGGGCAGGTCGATCTATGCCACTGGCGGTTATGGGGTCGGTTGCTGAATTTCGGCTTTTGGCAGAACCCCGGCCCAAGCTGACTGACCGGTATTAGCGAACCCGGTCATTCAGAATGTCGATTGGGAACAGCGGCTAAGTCCCAGAACCGGTCATCTAACCCTCTCACAGACAGCCACCGGTTGAGCGGGCCGTTGCTAAGTCGATGTGGTGCAAAAACTACCTCTTTATAACTGCAATGCGCTCGACTTCCCGCGCACCGCAAGCATTTGTGCTGTCACTGAATCGCGGCCGCTGAGCCGCCGCATCCCCGACGCCGCCGGTGCATCGGGGCTTCTCCTGGTGAGGGCAGCGGTTGTCGCTGGTCCGAGCAGGAGTACTACCCATGACGAACACGAACACTGCGGTAGCCAAAGCGGCACCCGCCACCGAAAGCGCGGATCCGGTCAACGCCTCGAAGACTTCCGGGAAACGTCTGACGGCCCCCTCAGAGGCTGATAAGAAGCCCGCCGAGCCGCCGACATTGCTCGCCAGTAACAAGAAGGCGCGCAGCATCGCATCTGCGACGGCGTCGGCTCCCAGCGAGGCAAGCCACGCGGTGCCTGAGCAGCAGCGCAAGACCAAAGCCTCTGTCGTTGAGGCGCTACTGACCCGAGAGGGTGGCGCCAGCCTCGAGGCCCTTTCCGAGGCAACCGGCTGGCAGGCGCACACCTGTCGCGCTTTCCTGACCGGACTGAGGAAGAAGGGCAGGGAGGTGATCCGGGCGAGCGACAAGGATGGCAAGTCGATTTACCTGATTACCCCTGACCGGTCGGCTCCATCGCCGCCCAAGGCCAAGCAGACCGTCGCGGAGAGCAACTGATGGGCCGGCGTGCATTGATGACCCTAGAGCGGCTTGAGCAACTCGGATCGTTGGAGCTGAAGGAAGAGTGGGCGCGCTTTCATGGCGCGCCCGCACCCTCGGTGACACCCGACCTGCTCCGGCTCGGCATCGCCTACAGGCTACAGGAGAAGAAGCAGGGCGGGCTCAGCCGCGAGAGCAAACGGCTCCTGCGGCAGGCCGTGGCGATAGCCCAACAGGACAATGCCACTGCAGCACCACTGCGCCGCCTCACGCCCGGCACGCGGCTGGTCCGCGACTGGCACGGAGCTGGCCACACCGTGACCGTGCTGGACGAGGGCTTCGAGTACGACGGGCGCACGTGGCGCTCGTTGACCGCCATCGCCAAGGCGATCACCGGCACCCACCGCAACGGGCCGAGGTTCTTCGGCCTGACCGGAAATGCCGCATGAAACCGCTGCGCTGTGCGGTCTACACACGCAAGTCGACTGAGGATGGTCTGGAGCAGGAGTTCAACAGCCTCGACGCCCAGCGCGAGGCTTGCGACGCCTATATCCTGAGCCAGCGTCACGAGGGCTGGTCGCTGGTTCCGAACCACTACGACGACGGCGGGTTCTCGGGCGGCAATATAGAGCGACCCGGTCTCAAGGCGCTGCTCGCCGATATCGATGCCGGTCTGGTGGATGTGATCGTGGTCTACAAGGTCGACCGGCTGACCCGAAGTCTTGCCGACTTCGCCAAGATCGTCGAACGGCTGGATGCGAAGCAAGCCAGCTTCGTGAGCGTCACGCAGGCGTTCAACACCACCACCAGCATGGGGCGCCTCACCCTCAATGTCCTGCTGAGCTTCGCCCAGTTCGAGCGCGAGGTCACCGGCGAGCGTATCCGTGACAAGATCGCTGCCTCCAAGAAGAAGGGGCTGTGGATGGGAGGCCCGGTGCCGCTCGGCTATCAAGTGGTTGAACGCAAGCTGGTGCCGGTCCCCGAGGAAGCCGAGCGGGTACGGGAGATCATGCGGCGCTTCATCGCCTCGACCTCGGCCAACCAGCTGATCGCTGAGCTGGAGGCGGAAGGGATCAGGACCAAGGTCCAGCAGCGCACCAGCGGACCGCACCGCGGCGGCATTCCGTTCAAGCGAGGCAGTCTGTTCCATCTGCTCTCCAACCCGATCTACCGTGGCAAGATCGTGCACAAGGGAAAGGTCTACGATGGCGAACACGAGGCGATCGTCGACGAGGCGCTGTGGGATGCGGTGCAGGCGCGGCTGGAGCAGAAGGCACCGCCTCGCAAGCGCAAGAGCAATGATCCGCAAGAGGCGATGCTGCGTGGTCTGCTGATCGATCCCGAGGGTCGTCCGATGGTCCCGACGTACACGAAGAAGGGGACGCGCCGTTACGCCTATTACGAGACCCGGAAGGACCTCGCCGCCAAGCCGGATGCCACCCCGCCAACCCGCATCGCGCAGTCCAGTATTGAGCGGCATATCGTCACTCACCTGACTACCCTCCTCGACGATGAGCATGCGTTGCGGCGCCTGACCGATCTGGAGGAAGCGAGCCAACTGACAGCATTGTTCGAGGCGGCAAGGCTGCGCAGATTGGAACTGCAGCATCCTGCGACCCGCGATGAGACCGTCCGGGCGTTGATTGCCAGCATCGCGTTTGGGACGAGCAACTTGCGCCTCAGCATCAACCTGGTGGCGCTTGGGTCGATCGGTGAGGCGCCGCTCGAACTGTCGCTTCCCGAGCCCAAGCCGTTCCGCGAGGCGAAGTTGCGCATCGACACTACCGCTGCCACTGATCAGATCGATCGCAAGCTGGTCGGCCTGATCGCCGAGGCGATGGAAGTTCGAGAGCTGGTTCTCGCTTCGCCTGAGCTCAGCCTCAACCAGCTCGGCAAGCGCGAGGGGCGCTGCCGCACGCAGCTTGGCAAGCTGTTCCGGCTTTCATGGCTGAGCCCTCGGATTGTCGAAGCGATCATCGACGGGCGCCAGCCCGCTCGGCTCGATCGCCGAACCCTGCTCGAGGCGGATCTTCCCCTTTGCTGGCGGGCGCAGGAGCAGATGCTGGGGTTCGCTGCCTGATGCAGCGCGACCGGACTTGCGGTCAGTTTTTTCTGGACAGAGATATGGGGAGAAAAGGGCCGGGACATCCGGCTCTTTCTGCGTGCTCTGACGCACCGCAGGCACCTGCCATCGACGAAATCCCGCAGAACTGCGCAATTCTCTGGACACGGTGTGCCCGAAGGCCAATTCTTGATTTCGGGAGAGACTGTTTGGTGCGGTCGAGAAGACTCGAACTTCCACGGCCTTTCGGCCACAACGACCTCAACGTTGCGCGTCTACCAGTTCCGCCACGACCGCACTCGGGTTTGCCGGGGCAGCAACGTGCTGGCCCCGCGGTAGGAGCGCGCCCCTAGCAAGGGGTTTTGCCCCGCGCAAGCTCTTTGAAGAGAGCGAATGAATGGCAGGCGAAAAAGCCGCTGTTCACGCTCTGCGCGGTGCTGTCAGTTGGGTGCCCAGCCCAGATCGGCCTCGGTGGCTCCGGGCGGGATATTGGCGATGGCTTCGGTGACGTTGATGCTCTCGCCCGGGGCAAGCTCGCGCTTGGCGGGAACCACCACCCAGTCGCCCACCGGCCGTTCCCGGGCGTCGATGAACACCACCAGCAGATTGGGCACGGTCAGCGTATCGCGCGAGGTGTTGTTGATCGAGCCGCGCACGCGGAAGATCTTCTCGCCATTGGCCAGCGTCTCGCTGCGCTGCTCGGTGTCGGGGAAATCGAGCTCCAGCCCGGGCTTGCCGATCCCGAATGTCGGGCGGCTGAACGGCACCCAGTCGGGCAGACCATAGGTGTTGACCGCCAGAATCGTCCCGGCTGCCAGTGCCGCGAAGATGGCCGCCGCGATGGTCCACATCTTCAGCGTGTTGCGCCGCCGGGTGAAAGGCGCGCGATAGTCGAACTGCGAAACGTCCTCGTCATCCGCGACTTCGTCTTCGAAGGGCGGTTCGGGCTCTTCGAACGAGGGTCGGGCAGTGCTGGCGATCGGCGGGGGCGGCTCGTCGGCCGGGGCCGGTTCGGGCCGATCTTCCTGTGCGCGCTGGGCGAGGCCGCGACGCAGGGCGCGGGCGGAGATCGGTGCCTCCTCCTCGGTTGCGGGTGCGGCGTCGGGACGATTGGCGGTGCGCCAGTGGCTGACGGAGGGCCCGGCAGTGCCGGTTTGCGACGGTGCCGGCCTGTCGGCGCTCGCCGCGGGGGCAGGCCCCGCTTCCGGCTGCTGCCCGGACGGCGCTTCCGGCGCTGCGGCAGGTGGCGGTGCGGGCTGTGCCGGCGCAGGTGTTGGTGCAACCGGCTGCGTCAGCTCCAGTTCGGGCGGTTCCTGAAACCAGCTGTGCTTGCACTTGGCGCAGCGGACGGTCCGGCCTTCGTTGCCGATGGCGGTATCCGGCACAGCATAGCGCGTGTTGCAGGCGGGGCAGGCGATGATCATTGAGTGAAAGGCAATAGTCCTCGCGGTGGGCTGCACAAGACCCGGCGTGCCGAAGCGGGGCGAATCGGCGCTTTTTTCCACATTGCACGCTCTCTATAGCCCTTCTTGTGATGTTCGACTTCCCCCCGCCACGCACGGCTGATAGGTGCGCCCGATGATCGAGCGCGGCGGCGAAATCGTGAAATTTGACAATGTCGGGCTGCGTTACGGCACCGATCCCGAGGTGCTGAGCAACCTGTCCTTCACGCTTTACCCCGGCAGTTTCTACTTTCTCACCGGGGCAAGCGGCGCAGGCAAGACCAGCCTTCTGAAACTGCTCTACCTCGCCCAGAGGCCTTCGCGCGGGGCGATCCGGATGTTCGGACAGGATCTCATCACCATGCCGCGCGAACGGCTGCCCGATCTGCGGCGGCGGCTGGGGGTGGTGTTCCAGAACTTCCGGCTGGTGCCGCACCTCACCGCCTTCGACAACGTCGCGCTGCCGCTGCGACTGTCCGGCGCGGACGAGGCGAAGGTGGTGAAGGCCGTGTCCGACATGCTCGAATGGGTCGGCCTGGCCCACCGCGCGCAGGCGATCCCGGCGACCATGTCGGGCGGCGAGCAGCAGCGCGTCGCCATCGCCCGTGCGGTGATCGCGCGGCCGCGCATGCTGATCGCCGACGAGCCGACCGGCAACGTCGATCCCGAAATGGCGCTGAAGCTGCTGCGGCTGTTCGAGGCGCTGAACAACCGTGTGGGCACCACGGTGGTGGTGGCGACCCACGATGTGCACCTGCTCAAGAAAGTGCCAGATTCGCTGATCATGCGGCTCAACAAGGGGCAGTTGTCCGATCCCACCGGGGCGCTGCGCTATCCTCCGCGCCCTGCGCCTTCGGCTCCGGCTGCGGATGCTGCGGGATGAACACGCCGCCGCTCCCCGAATCTCCGGACGAGAATCCCGTCGCCGGTCCCGGTTCTGCCGCGCGCGGTGCACGGTTGCTGCCGCAGGCGCGCATCGGCGGGCTGATCCCGTGGGTGATCGCCATCCTCATCGCGCTGGTGGTGATCGCCGCCGCCGGCGGACTGGCGCTGCGCAACCTCGCCGACAATGCCCGGACCGATCTTGCTGCCGCCATCACGGTGCAGGTGATCGAGGCCAACCCCGATTTGCGCGACCAGCGCGGGCAGGAAACCGTCGCAGTGCTGAAGGGCATCGACCTTGTCCGTGCGGTGCGACTGGTGCCGCAGGATGAACTTGCCGCGCTGCTGGAACCATGGCTGGGTGAAGGCGCGACCAGCGGGGACGTGCCGATCCCCGTGCTGGTCGATGTCGAACTTTCCCGCCGCGCCGCACCGGCCGATATCGCCGCGATCACGGCCGCGCTGGAAGCGAAGGTGCCCGGCGCGCGGGTCGATGCGCAAAGCGACTGGCTGCGCCCGGTCTACCGTGCACTGGCGGCGCTGCAGTGGCTGGCGCTGGGGTTGATCGCCCTGATCGCGTTGGCAACCGCGGCGGCGGTGTGGCTGGCATCGCGCAATGCGCTCGCCCAGCATCGCGAAACGGTGGAGATCATCCACCTGCTGGGCGGGACCGACGGCCAGATCACCATGCTGTTTCTGAAGACGGTTCTGCGTGAGGCGGCCTTCGGCGCGCTGCTGGGCACGCTGCTGGGGCTGGCGGCGGTGTGGATGCTGGGGCAGCAATTCGCCGCGCTCGATTCCGGCATGGCGGGCGGCGGCGGGCTGGACGCCGCCGACTGGCTGGTGATCGCCGCCATTCCGCTGGCCGGCGTGCTGCTGGCGCTGGCGACCGCGCGCATGACCATTGCGCTGGCCCTGCGCGACATGCTTTAGCCCGCGCGCCATGATCCGCCGCATCCTCTCCGTACTGTTTCTCGTCTGGGCCATCGGCTTCCTGTGGTTCGTGGTCGCATTGCCGCAGCCCGCCGGGGAAAGCGTGAAGACCGACGCCGTGATCGTGCCCACCGGCGGCGCGGGCCGGATCGCGCGCGGGCTGGAAGTCCTCGATCAGGGCCTTGCGGGCCGGATGCTGGTCAGCGGCGTCGATCCCGAAGTCAAACCGGGTGAGTTCGCGGCCGAATTCGGCGTTTCTTCCGAAGAGATGGAATGCTGCATCACGCTCGGCTTTGCGGCAGTCGACACGCGTTCCAATGCCGCCGAAACCGCCAAGTGGGTGGCGCAGAACGAGGTGCGTTCGCTGCGGCTTGTGACCACCGACTGGCACATGCGCCGCGCCGCGGGCGAGCTTGACCGCGTGCTGCCCGAAAATGTCACCGTGATCCGCGATGCCGTGCCCTCGCAGCCCGGTCTGGGCACGCTGTTCCTCGAATATCACAAGCTGCTCGCCAGCCGCGCGGCGGGACTGGCGGATCTGTGAGCACGCTGCTCGCCGCGCTGCGTTCGCTCGCCTTTTACCTGCTGTTCTACACGGGCAGCGCGCTGCTGGTGGTTGCCTCGGTTGCGGCGGTGCTGGTGCAGCGTGCATGGCTGCGGCCCGTGGTCGCGGCATGGGGCCGCTGGCACCTGTGGTGCGTTGAAAACCTGCTGGGGATCGCGGTGGTGCTCGACGGTGCGCTTCCGCAAGGGCCGGTGCTGGTGGCGATCAAGCACGAAAGCTTTTTCGAGGCGATCGACATGCCGCGCCTGTTCGCCTTCCCCGCCGTATTCGCCAAGCAGGAACTGTTCCGCATTCCGGGCTGGGGCTATTCGGCGCAGGTCTACGGCCTGATCCCCGTGGCCCGCGACCAGGGTGCGCGGGCGCTGCGGGCGATGATCGCGAGCGCGAAGAAAAGGGCCGATGCCGGGCGCCCGCTGGTGATCTTTCCCGAAGGCACCCGCGTCCCCCACGGCACGCGCCCGCCGCTACAGGCCGGGTTCGCCGGGCTCTACAAGCTGCTGGGCCTGCCGGTGGTGCCGGTCGCGGTGAATAGCGGGCCGAGCTATCACCGGCTGGTGAAACGCCCGGGACAGATCACCTACAAGGTCGGCGAGACGATCCCCGCAGGCCTCCCCCGCGACGAAGTCGAAGCGCGGGTGCATGAAGCGATCAACGCGCTGAACGGGTAGGGCGGCGGGCGACAGCTTTCGGGCGATGCGGGTTGCTGGGCGAATGGCTGGAGGTGGGTGGTAGGCGGACAGAGTTGTCAGAGAAAAAGTGCCTAGTCAGAAGAACTACCGCTGTGTCACCATATCGGAATGGGAAGGCCACCACCTGAAACTGTAGTCGAAGGACTGCCAACGAAGTCTGCAAAGATTCGGGCGCTCGGGGCTGCGGGATATTCGCGAACCGAGATAGCTGACTTTCTGGAAATCCGGTATCAGCACGTGAGAAACGTTCTGGTTCGATCCGGCATCGAAACGGGCACGCGGAACGATCTTCCGCGATCCTCAAAAGCTCCGAAGTTCAAACCTTCCGAACCCTGGCCGGTAAGCCGATTGCTCCAGGCAGGTTTCGAGATGGTCGGCTCATGCCGCCTAACAGCTGACGATGCTTTCGAATACTCCGACCATGCGCCGACCAAGCCGGGTGTCTACGCTTTCGCCGTCAATGACACGATCGCATATATCGGCCTGACCCGAGGAGCATTGCGAACGAGATTAGGGCATTACGTTTACGGTCACGAGAGGCAAAGAACGAGCGCGCGCGTAAAGAGCTTGATACTGGCTACCCTCGCCAAGGGAGACAAGGTCGAGGTTTGTGTAGCCTGCCCGCCTAATCTTGAATGGAACGCATTGCCGGTAGACGGTCCGGCTGGATTGGAAACAGGGCTCATCCGTTTGATCCGGCCCCCGTGGAATAAGCAAGGCGCAGCCTGATGCTGAAATTCGGCTGCGCCGTTGTTATCGGCCTTGTCGTCGGACTGTTCCTCGGCTTCGCCATGCTCGTAGTCGGCGCGCAACTGCTCAATCAGCTACTTTCGTAACGTAGATTAAAACTTCCGCTCGAATCGAACGCGCCGCGACCCTGCGACGAGGAATGTCTCGTAAGGCGTATTCTTCATCGCCGTGCGGACAGGGCCTGTCCCGTCAACCACGTTCGCCCAGTATTGCGGGCGCAGAGCGCTGTGGGGGAGCTTACTGCCTATGATCGACTCGATCTTGAGGAAGGAGAGCTCGAACTCTCTTAGCGATTGCTTGCGACAATAGTCGGCAAGGGCAGTAAATTTAGCCAATTGTGCCTCTTTCGTTCAGATTGTCTCGTATCAGAAATTTGAGCATACGTCTGCAACGGGGTCGCTTCCCGAACGGCAGCTTTTGGCGCGAGCGGGGCGATAGCCGCCGTTTCCTACAGGCGACCGGAAACGTAGCATTGGCCCGGCTCTTTCGCATCGTCTGATCCCACTGCCAGCTTGCCGGGGGATTTTCTGCCTGCGCCCCCGGTGTTCGTCCGGTCTGCTCCAGAAATTCAACACATTGGAAAAGAAAGGGAAAATAGGCGCACATAAAGGCGACACGGTGTCACCTTTGTATACTTTGTTATTTTGTTGCGCGGCCTGTTCCGAAGCTGAAAGCGGGCCGTTCCACTACTCGCCGTGCTCGCGCCCGAAGTCGGGGCGTTCGTCGTCCTGGCCTTGTTCGATCACCGCGCGGCGGATGGTGCGGGTTCGGGTGAAGAGATCGAACAGGGTATCCCCGTCGCCCGAACGGATCGCGCGTTGGAGGGCGGTCAGATCCTCGGTGAAGCGGCCGAGCATTTCCAGCACCGCGCCTTTGTTGGTCAGGAACACGTCGCGCCACATCACCGGATCGGATGCGGCGATGCGGGTGAAATCGCGGAAGCCGCCGGCGGAATACTTGATCACCTCGCTCTGGGTGACGTCCTCCAGATCGCTCGCGGTGCCGACGATGGTGTAGGCGATAAGGTGCGGGATGTGGCTGGTGACGGCCAGCACCAGATCATGGTGCGCGGCGTCCATCAGTTCGACCTTCGAGCCGAGCTGCGTCCAGAAGTCCGAAAGCGCCGCGATCGCAGCCGGATCGGCACCATCGGGCGGCGTGATGATGCACCAGCGGCCCGCAAACAGCGTGGCAAAGCCTGCCTCCGGCCCGCTCTGCTCGGTCCCCGCAACCGGGTGGGCGGGGATGATGGTGGCCCCGGGCAGCGCCTGCGCCAGCGCCTCGGCCACGGCCTCTTTGGACGAGCCGACATCGCTGATGATCGCGTGCGGGGCGAGACCCGGCGCAATCGCCCGCGCCGCATCGCCCATCGCGCCGACGGGGACGCACAGTATCACGAGATCGGCTTCGGCGACCGCGTCTTCGGCACGCTCGCACACCTGATCCACCAGCCCGCGCGCGGCGGCCCGCTGACGCACGGAGGCATCGCGGTCCCAACCGGTGGTGGCGATGGGCAGGCCGCGCGCCTTGGTCGCCAGCCCGATCGAGCCGCCCAGCAGGCCGAGACCGATGATCGCGACGCGGGCTATCGTCATGCCGCTTCCCCGCACAGGGTCCGCAGGCAAGCGATCACGCGGGTCATGTCGTCCGACTTGCCGATGGTGATGCGAAGGCTATCCGGCAGCCCCTGCCCCGGCAGGTGACGCACCGCGTAGCCCGCCTCAGCCAGCGCTTCGAGTGCGGCGCTTGCCGATACCTCGCCCTGGAAATGGACGAGCAGGAAATTGGCCTCGCTCGGCGTGAAGGAAAGGCCGTGATTGCCCAGCGCCGCCACTGCCTCGGCCAGCCGCGCGCGCTCGGCAGCGTTGTGTTCGCGGGCGGCGGCAACGAAGGCCTGATCGCCCAGCGCGGCGAGCGCCGCCTTCTGGCCGCTGACAGTAACGTTGAACGGGCCGCGGATGCGGTTGAGAACGTCGATCAGCCCGGGCGCGCCTGTGCCCCAGCCGATGCGTTCGGCCGCGAGCCCGTAGATCTTGGAGAAAGTGCGCGTCACCAGCACGTTATCATGCGCCGCGGCGAGTTCGAAGGCGGCGGTCTGGAGGGCCGGATCGACATATTCGCCATAAGCCTCGTCCACCACCAGCAGCACGTCGGATGGAAGCCCCGCATGTAGCCGCGCGACTTCGGACGGGGGCAGGAAGGTACCGGTCGGATTGTTCGGATTGGCGAGGAACACCACCCGCGTGCGATTTGTGACGTTGGCCAGCAGCGCGTCGACATCGGTGGCAAGGTCGGTGTCGGGCGCTTCCACCGGGGTGGCTCCGCAGCGCCGCGCGGCAATGTCGTAGACCGCGAAGGAGAAGCGGCTGAACAGCACCTCGTCCCCCGGCCCGGCAAAGCCTTGCGCGGCGAGATTGAGCAATTCGTCCGAACCGGTGCCGCACACCACCCGCGCCGGATTGAGCCCGTACAGGCTTGCGATCGCTTCGCGCAGGTCGCGGGAATCCGGATCGGGATAGGTCGCTGCCTCGCTGCGGGCCGCTGCCAGCGCGGCCAGTGCTGCCGGACTTGAGCCGAGCGGGTTCTCGTTGGCCGACAGCTTGACCAGCGGCTTGCCGCTCGCCGACTTGGACTTGCCGGGCTGGTAGGCGTGGATGCCGAGGATCCAGGGCTTTGGTTGGGGCGCGTTCATGGGACAGGCGCGATAACCAGTTTGTGTCCGCGAATACAGCGCGAAAACACTGCCGATGGCCGCCGCGATTGACATGGGCGGGGGGCTCCCCCAATTCGCAGGGCCAATGAACGCCGCCCCCGCCTCTCCTGTCTACCGCATGCCGCATCCCCTGCCGCTCGACAGCGGGCAGGTGCTGGAGGGCTGCGAGATCGCCTACGAGACCTATGGCACGCTCGCACCGGACAAGAGCAACGCGGTGCTGGTGTGCCATGCGCTAACCGGCGACCAATATCTCGCCAGCCCGCACCCGATCACCGGCAAGCCGGGCTGGTGGGAGCGGATGGTCGGCCCGGGCAAACCGATCGACACCGACCGCCACTTCGTGATCTGTGCCAATGTCATCGGCAGCTGCATGGGATCGACCGGTCCGGCCAGTCCCGCGCCCGACGGTGCGCCCTATGCCATGCGCTTCCCCGTCATCACCATCCGCGACATGGTGCGGGGGCTGGTGGCGCTGCTCGACGGGCTCGGGATCGAAAGGCTGCACGCCGTGGTTGGCGGGTCGATGGGCGGCATGCAGGCGCTGAGCCTTGCCGCCAACTGGCCCGAGCGTGCGAGCCGCGTGCTGGTGATCGCATCGACCGCGCGGCACTCGGCGCAGAACATCGCCTTCCACGAAGTCGGGCGGCAAGCGATCATGGCCGATCCCGCGTGGAACGAGGGCGATTACTACGCCGCTGATGCCAAACCCGACAACGGCCTCGCTGTTGCGCGCATGGCGGCGCACATCACCTATCTTTCCGAAGCGGGGCTGACAGAGAAGTTCGGGCGCCGCTTGCAGGATCGGGACGCCAAGGGTTTCGGCTTCGATGCCGAGTTCCAGGTAGAAAGTTACCTCAGGTATCAGGGCAGCGGCTTTACCCGGCGCTTCGATGCCAACAGCTACCTCTACATCACCCGCGCGATGGATTACTTCGACATCGCCGAGGAACACGGCGGCAAGCTGGCCGATGCCTTCGCCGGCACGCAGGCACGGTTCTGCATCGTCAGCTTCGATACCGACTGGCTCTACCCCACGTCCGAAAGCCGCCACGTCGTTCACGCGCTCAATGCGGCGGGAGCGAAAGTGAGCTTCGTCGAGCTTTCCGCGCCGCACGGGCATGACAGCTTCCTGCTCGAACACGACCAGCTTGACCGGGTGGTGAAGGGGTTTGTCGAATGAGCTTGCGGCCCGATCTTGCCGCTATCGCCGCCCATGTCGCGCCGGGAAGCCGCGTGCTCGATATCGGCTGCGGCGACGGGGCGCTGATGGCCGAGCTGGAAGCCGCGAGCGGTTGCGATGCGCGCGGCATGGAGCTGGACGGCGCACTGGTCGAACGCTGCGTATCCCGCGGGCTTTCGGTGGTGCAGGGCGATGCCAATCTCGACCTTGCCGAATATCCCGACAAGGCGTTCGACTACGCGATCCTCAGCCAGACGCTCCAGACCGCGACGCGGCCCGACCTGATGCTCGACGAGCTTCTGCGCGTCGGGCGGCGGGCGTTCGTCAGCTTCCCCAACTTCGCCCATTGGCGCACCCGCGCCGCGCTGATGTTCGGCGGGCGGATGCCGGTGACGCGGGCGCTGCCGGTGAGCTGGTACGAGACGCAGAACATCCACCATGTCACCGTGGAGGACTTCCGCGATCTGGCGCGGCTGAAGGGCGCGCGGATAGAGCGCGCGTGGTTTTTCTCGAACGAAAAGCAAATCGGCGCGCCAGCAGCAAACTGGCGCGCCGAATTCGCGGTGTTTGAACTCAGTCGGTAATCAACCTGCGCGGTGCAGCATGCACAGCTTGTGGCCGTCCAGATCGAGCACATAGCCGAGGTTCAGCGTGCCCATCGCGCCGGTGCGCGGGCCCGGCGGGTCTTCGATCGACTTGCCGCCGGCTGCCACAGCCGCATCGTGGAACGCCTGCACCTGCTCCAGGCTGTCGCAGGCAAAGCCGATGGTCGAGCCGTTGGCGACGCAGGCGGGCTGGTCATTGATCGGCTGGCTGATCGCGAAGATCCCGCCATTATGGAACCAGAACGCGCGCTTGTGTCCGGTGGCGGCTTCGTTGACGTTGCCGGGGCCAGCGCCGAGCGTGGCGAGCACCGCGTCGTAGAACGCCTTGGCGGCATCGAAATTATTGGTGCCGACCATGATGTGACTGAACATGGGATTGGGTCTCCTCTCGTAGAACGCGTTGCGGATTAGGACGGATTGCCTCGCGCGGCAACGGCAATTCCGGTAGCCAGAGGTTCATCTTGCAGGGCATAGAGGGAGCCATGCTGACTTCGCTTCTTGCCCCCATTGCCGCCGTCGCTGCGCTTGCGCTTCAGGCAGCGCCTGCCGTTCCCGCACCCACACCGGAACCGATGACGCAGGAACAGCGCGCGCTGCTGCGTTGCTCTGCCGCTTTCGCGCTAGTGGCGAACGGGCAGGCAAACAGCGATCCCGAGGCGACCCGCTGGCCCGATCTGGGCACCCGCGGACGTGAATTCTTCGTGCGGACGATGGCGCAATTGATGGACCAGACCGGGCTTGATCGCGCCGGGATCAGCCGGATCGCGGAAGAACACGCCCGCACGCTGTCCGCCCGGGGCGAGGTCGGCAAGATCATGCCGTCGTGCCTTTTGATGCTTGAAGCTTCGGGCGTCTGATTACTCCCCTGTTACGGCGCGGCAGTGCTGGATTCGTCGCGCGATTTGCGGCACAGCATCAGGCCGTATGTGGCTCCTTCATCAATTCCCGCTATGCCCCTTCAGCCGCAAGATCCGGCTGCTGCTGAGCGAAAAGAACATCGCCTATGATCTGGTGCGGGAGGACCCGTGGGCGGCGTCGGACATGTTCTTCAACCTCAATCCGGCCGGGCGCACGCCGGTTATCGTCAACCGCGACAAGAACATCACCATCGCCGATAGCCGCGCGATCGCGGAATATTTCGAGGAAACGGTTGATCGCAACCCGATGATCAACGGCACCGCCACCCAGCGCGCCGAGATCCGCCGCCTGGTGGCGCTGTTCGACGAGAATTTCTACGCCGACGTGACCGCGCCGCTTTTGTCGGAACGCATGCGCAAGCGCATCCTGCGCCAGCCGCCCGATAGCGGCGCGTTGAGGAACGCGATGAAGCTTGCCCATGGCCATCTCGACTATCTCGACTGGCTGATCGACAACCGCCCATGGGTGGCGGGATCGACCATGAGCCTCGCCGATCTGGCGGCGGCGGCGCAGATTTCGGTGGCGGACTATCTCGGCGGGATCGACTGGAGCGGGCACGAACAGTCGCGCGGCTGGTATTCGGTGTTCAAGAGCCGCCCGAGCTTCCGTCCGCTGCTGACCGAGCGGATGGAGACAATCCAGCCGCCTGCGCATTATGCGCTGGTTGACGGGTGAAAATTGCGCTGCGGGTCTAGTCAGGCTTGTCGCCTTTTCTGGCGTTGCTCTGGGCCACCACCAATAGCGCAATACCGACCGTTGTCAGGCCCATAATGCTCGGCAGTGGAACATCGAGCCCGGCAAATATTCGCGCCCCCAGGATGCCGAGCGCCAGCAGGAGCATCACGATGCTGAGCGTACGGAGAACCGTCGCCGCGGTTTTGTTATCTTGCATGATATCCCTCGCTTGCTCTGCGCCCGCGATAGAGCTGTCAGACTTGCCCTGAGGTAACAAGCCGCCATATGCCGTAGGCGGCGAACTGCAAAACGAACTCCCGGGAGATGGCCATGATCGAAAAGCTTGAACTGACCGATGCCGAATGGCGCGATAAGCTTACCCCGATGCAGTATCACGTCCTGCGCGAAGCGGGGACCGAGCGGGCCTTTACCGGCGAATACGACAAGTTCTACGACGAGGGCGAATATCACTGCGCCGCCTGCGGCACCCAGCTGTTCTATTCGACCGCCAAATATAACAGCGGATGCGGCTGGCCCGCCTTTACTCGCCCCGCCGACGAGGAGGTGATCGACGAGCACCGCGACACGTCCTACGGCATGATCCGCACCGAAGTGCGCTGCGGCAAGTGCGGCGGGCATCTGGGCCATGTGTTTCCCGACGGACCGCCGGAACAGGGGGGCTTGCGTTACTGCATCAACTCCGCGGCGCTAGTCTTCACCCCGGCCGACAGCTGATCCGCCGCGCAGTGCAACCGGGGACAGCCCCGTCGCCGCCCATTCACCCGCGGTTACAACTTGCCTATGCAGGACGCGCGCGGCGCCCGAAGTTGGCGGGCACTAACGGATAGAACATCAGGCCATGTCCAGAAGGGGTGACCGGTTGCAGAACAAGGGCGCACGCGGTTCGCGCCGGGCGGCGGTGGAGCGGGCCGGAAAGCCCGCGCCGAAGCCGAAATCCGGCGGTGGCGGGGGCAAGCGGCCCTCGCGCTTCAGGCAGTGGCTGAAACGCGGCGTGATCGGCGCAGCCGGTCTGGCGGTGCTGTCGGTTATCTTCCTTGTCATTGCGGTGGCGATGGCGGCGCGCACGATCCCGAGCTATTCGACGCTCAAGGCCAACCAGCCGGGGCAGACCATCGTGGTGCGCGCGCGCGACGGGCGCGAGATCGTGGAGCTCGGTCCCAGCTTCGGCGACTGGCTCGACTACGACGAAATCCCCGAAACCATGAAGAACGCGATGGTCGCGGTCGAGGACAAGCGTTTCCATTCGCATCTGGGGGTCGATCCGGTGCGCCTCACCGGAGCCATCGTGGAAGGCCTGACCGGTTCGCGCGCGCGGCTGGGCGGCACATCGACCATCACCCAGCAGCTGGCCCGCAACCTGTTCCTCAACAACAACCGGACCTTTGACCGCAAGGCGCGCGAGGCGGTGCTGGCGATGGCGCTCGAATGGAAATTCTCCAAGGAGGAGATCCTCGAGCTTTATCTCAACAAGGTCTATTTCGGCGGCGGCGCCTACGGCATCGATTCCGCCAGCCGCAAATTCTTCAGCCACCCCGCGACCGAGCTTACCGTGGGCGAGGCGGCGATCATCGCCGGTCTGGTCAAGGCGCCGAGCCGCTATTCCCCCACCGCCGACGTGCAGGCCGCGGTCGATCGCGCCAAGGTGGTGCTGCGGCTGATGCGCGAACAGGGCTACATCTCCGCCGATCAGGCGATGGTCGATGTCGGTGCGGTGCAGCTGAAGGAGCAGGCCGGGCAGAATTCGGTGCGCTATTTCACCGACTGGGTGCTGCCGCAGCTTGATATCATCCTGCCCGAAACCTTCGAGCCGATCGAGGTGTGGACCACGATCGACATCGGGATGCAGCGCGCCGCCACTGCCGCGATCGAGGCCAATACGCCGGGCGGCGCGCAGGGGGCGCTGGTCAGCCTCGACCGTGACGGGGCGATCCTCGCGCTGGTCGGCGGCACCGATTACGTCGCCAGCAATTTCAATCGCGCCACCACCGCGATGCGCCAGCCTGGTTCGTCGTGGAAGCTGTTCGTCTATCTCGCCGCGCTTGAGGCGGGGTACACGCCCGAGGATCTGGTGGTCGATACGCCGGTGACGATCGACGGCTGGAAGCCGCGCAATTCCAACGGCAGGAATATCGGCGAGACCGACGTTCGCACCGCCTTTGCCTTTTCGATCAACACCGTTGCTGCGCAGCTCGGCAACGAGGTCGGCTTCGGCACGGTTGCCTCGATGGCCAAGCGCTTCGGCATCACCTCGCAGATTTCCACCTTCCCCTCGATGGTGCTCGGTTCCTCCGAAGTGCGGCTGATCGAGATGACCCGCGCCTTCGCCGCGATCTCGGCCAAGGGTGTGGGGGTCGAACCCTATGGCATCGCCAAGGTGACGACGGCGGGCGGAGAACTGCTTTACCAGCACAAGGAACCCCGCGACCGTCCGCTGGTGGCGGATTACGTCGTGGCCGGCATGACCGACCTGTTGCAGGCTGCGGTGCAGACCGGGACGGGGCGCGCGGCGCAGATCGGGCGGCCGGTGGCAGGCAAGACCGGCACCACCTCGTCCAACAAGGACGGCTGGTTCATCGGCTTTTCCAGCGGGGTGACCACCGGCGTGTGGATGGGCCGCGACGACGCGCGGGCGGTGCCGGGCCTGCAGGGCGGACGTGCCCCGGCGCAGGCCTTTGCCGCCTTCATGCGCTATGCTGTGAAAGATCGCCCGGTGGAGGAATTCGATACCACCGTCGAACTGCCCGAATGGCAGCTGGAACCGGACGAGGAGGCGATGTTCGGCGAGCCCGACGATTATTACTACATCGACGAACAGGGCAATCTGGTGGAGCCCGGGCGCCGCGAACCGACGCCCAGCCCCTTCGATGTCGAAAGCGAACGCCCCCGCGATGCACCGGCGGCAGCGAGCCGGGATTTCCTTGAGGAGGCCACCGGCGGCACCCTGCCGCAAGGCCAGCGCGACCCGCGTCGTCCGCAGGCCCCGCCGCCAGTGCAGGTCGTGCGGCCACAGCAGGACGAATAGGGCGGATCAGCCCGGACGCAAAAAGGGGCGCCGGATCGAACCCGGCGCCCCTTTTTTCTGGTCCCTTCGTGGGCCGGTCAGCGCAGGCGGACGGGGATGAATGCCGGCGGCTGGGTGCGGCGCTGGATGCGCAGCAGCATCGCCTCGCGTCCTTCTTCGGTTGCGGCATTGACCTGCGCCAGCAGATCCTCGACCGAACCGACCGCCTGGTAATTGGCCGACAGGATGATGTCGCCGCGACGCAGGCCCTTGCGCGCCGCGTCCGAATTCGGGTCAACCGCGCCGATCACCACGCCCTTGGTATCGGCGGGAACGCCCAGCGACCGCGCGATCTGCGCCGTCATGCCGAGCACTTGCAGACCGAGCTTTTCCTCGATCGTGCCGTCCGAGGCACCGGGCGCCATCGGCTCTTCCGCGTCGGGATCGAAGGTCTGGGTCTGTTGCTGGAGTTCGGCCTCGCTCGGGCGCTTGCCGAGGGTGACGTTGACGGCCAGCTTCTTGCCGTCGCGCAGCAGTTCCACCGGCACCTGCGCGCCGGGTTCGAGATTGGCGACGAGGAACGAGACGGTCTGTTCGCTCGACACGTCCTTGCCGTTCACCTTGGTGATGATGTCGCCGGGCTTCAGGCCGGCCTTCGCGGCCGGGCTGTCGTCCTGCACCGTCTGTACGAATTCGCCGCGGCGCTTTTCAAGGCCGAGCGAGGCGGCGAAATCCTCGTTGATCGGGGCAAGGCCAACGCCGAGATAGCCGCGCTCGATCTCGCGGCCTGCGCGCAGCTGCTCGACAATCGGAGCGGCGATTTCCGCGGGGATCGCAAAGCCGATGCCGACGCTCCCGCCCGAGGGCGAGAAGATCGCGTTGTTGATGCCGATCACATTGCCGCGCATGTCGAACAGCGGGCCGCCCGAATTGCCGCGGTTGATGCTGGCATCGGTCTGGATGTAGCGGTCATAGGCGCCGCCTTGCCCTGTATTGCGATAGACCGCCGAGATGATCCCGCTGGTCACCGTGCCGCCAAGGCCGAAGGGGTTGCCGATCGCCACCACCCAGTCGCCCACGCGCGCCGCGCTCGAATCCCCGAAGCGCACGAAGGGGAAGGCCTTGTTCGACTTGATCTTGAGCACCGCGAGATCGGACGCGGCATCAGCGCCGACCAGCTCGGCCTCGTATTCGCTGCCGTCGGGCAGGGTGACGGTGATCGATTCCAGCTTGGCGCGGGTGTCGGGCGGCGAGATCACGTGGTTGTTGGTGACCACGTAGCCGTCCGAGGAGATGATGAAGCCCGAACCCAGCGATTGCGCCTCGCGCGTCTGGGGCTGGCTGCCGCCGCGACGGCTGAACAGGTCGGCAAAGGGCGTGCCGGCGAAGGGATTGTTGCTCACTTCGATCCGCTGGCGGGTGGCGATGTTGACCACCGCGGGCTGCAACTGCGCGGTCAGATCGGCAAAGCTCGCGGGCGCACCGGCCACCGGCACCACGCGGTCCATCACCGCATCGTCGTTCTGGGCCACCTGCGCGCCGAGAGGCTGGCCAGTGATCAGCGAAACAGCGGCGCCGCCCACCAGCAGCGCGCTCGAGAGACCATAAATGTAGCGCACTTTGTTCACGTCCTCTTGGTCCTTGTCCTGTGTCAGGAATGCGCGGGCGTGCCGCTGCGTTCCTTGGTCAATCCTCGTGCGACCGCACGGGCCGCGAATGCGTTCTTGATTGAGCCTTTCGGCCATGAACCCCGATTGAACGTTTCAGGACGTTCGCCGGAGTTCATCGGCCGCTCGTCGAACGGCCTACTTCTTGCCCCGGAACTGGCGGAAATATTCGCTGTCTTCCGACAACACCATCGAGCTTTGCCCTTCGCCGGCAAGGAACGTCTGGCGATAGGACTGCATGGCGCGATAGAAGTCGTAGAATTCCGGGTCCTTGCCATAGGCATCGGCATAGATGCGCGCGGCCTCTGCCTGGGCTTCGGCCTGGATGATCTGTGCATCGCGGTTGCCCGCAGCGCGGATCGTCGCGGCTTCTTCCTGACGATCGGTTTCCATCCGGGTGAAAGCGGCGTCGAGCGGGCGGCCTTCGGGCAGGTCGGCTGCCTTGATCCGCACGTCCAGCACCTGCACGCCATATTCGCGCGCCTGCCGGTCAAGCGTGCGGGTGATGTTCGCCATCGCCGTCCCGCGTTCCGCGCTGATCAGCGAGGAGAACGGCCGCCGCCCCAGTTCCTGCCGCACCACCGAGGTGAGAATCGGCAGCAGCTGGCTTTCGAGCTGGCGTTCGTTGCCCGCCCGTTCGACCAGCTTGACCGGATCGATGATGCGAAAACGGGCATAGGCATCGACCTGCAGGCGCTGCTGGTCGTTGGAGAGCACCTGCGTGCGCTCCATATCGAGATCGCGCACGCGGCGATCGACCATCTGCACCTGTTCGACGAAGGGGATGCGGAATTCGATCCCCGCGCCGGTCTGGCCGTAAGGCACATCGGGACGGAACATGTTGAAGATACGCACCGGCTTACCCGTGCGGATCACCACCGCCTGATGGGTTTCCGGCACGATCACCACGCTGGCGAGGATGGCCACGATCAGCGCGATTACCGCCGCGGCCACCAGTTTGAAGTTCTGCATCAGCGCATTCATGGCCTTATTCTCCCTGCGGCCGCGCGGGCTGGGCCGCGCTTTGCGAGCGACGCTGCAATTCGGGCAGCGGCAGGTAGGGGGTGACGTTGCCGGATTCGATGATGGTCTTGTCGGTCTTCGACAGGATCGATTCCATGGTCTCGTAATAGAGCCGGCGGCGCGTCACTTCGGGCGCAAGGCGATATTCGGCATAGATGTTGTTGAACTCGGATGCATCACCCTGTGCACGGGCGAGCAGCTGCTGCGCCACCGCACGGGCACGGTTCATCGCGGCGTCGGCATCCTGCTGGGCCGAAGACACGTCCTTGAACGCCTCTTCCACGCGGGCTGGCGGATCGGTCTTGTTGATCTCGATCCCCTGCACGGTGATCCCCGAGCGATAGGCATCAAGCCGCGCCTGCATGCGTTCGCGCACGTTCTGTTCGATTTCGGCGCGGCCTTCGCCGGTCAGCACCGTGTCGAGGTTCTTGCGGGCGACCGCTGCGCGCATCGCCGCTTCGCCGATTTCCAGCAGCGCATTGCGCGGATCGGAAAGCTGGTACTTGTAAAGCGCAAGGTCGGAGATGTTCCAGCGGATCAGGTAGCTGAGGTCGACCAGGTTCTGGTCGGCAGTCAGGATCAGCTTTTCGGTATTGGTGCCGGGAATTTCTTCCGAACGGATCTGCGTCACGTTCTCCTTCTCGACCATCTGGATCGGCCACGGCCAAGTCGGGTTGGTACCGGAATCGAGCGTGCGCGAATATTTGCCGCCGACCCACGTCACCACCGCCTGTTCGCCGGGCTGGACGAAATGGATGCTGGTTACCGCGAGCCAGATCAGCGCCACTGCGCCGAGGATGACAGGCAGCCAGCTCTTGCCGCCGGGACGTTCGGGAAGGCGGAAGGCCGGGCCGCCCGGGCCGCCGCCGCCGGCGCGGCGCGGGCCTTCGGGGCCGCTGTTCTTGAAAATGTCCTCGATGCTGGCCGAGCGACGCTTGCCCGGTTCGCCGCCACTCGGCAGCCACGGGTTGCGCGGGCCATCCCCTTGGCCGGCATCGCCGCGATCACCCGACGGGGTATCCTCGCCGGGCTCATCGCCCTTGCCGCTACCACCCCAGGGGTTCTTCTTGCCAGCCATGGCAAGGCCTTGTGCGGCCAGGCCAAGACGTTCTCTCCAACCGTCCGTTCTTTGCATAAGCCCGTTATAGGCACGCATCTTGGCGAAAAACAGGGGTTGGCTGACGGAATTTGATGGTAGAGGCGCAAGTCCCATGATCAAACCTTACGATACCGACCGTCAGCCGGATGCGGAGGAAGCGCTGATTCGCGGCGCCCTCAGCCCTGAAATGAACCACCGCGTCCGCTCTGCAAGGATCATTGCGCGGCGCGCGGTGATCGTGGCCGAGGCGGGCGACCTGTCTTCCGAAGGCCGCGCCGGGCTGGAAGCGGACATCACCGCCGCGCTCTCGCAGCTGCCCGAAGTGGACGAAGTGCGCGTTGCCCTGACCGGGGAGCGTCGCCGCCGCCGCCTGATCGCGGTGGGCAGCGGCAAGGGCGGGGTCGGCAAGTCCACGCTCACCACCAATCTTGCGGTCGCGCTGGCGAAGCTGGGCCGCCGCGTCGGGGTGATCGATGGCGATATCTACGGCCCCTCCCAGCCCAAGCTGCTGAAGACCGAAGGGCAAAAGCCCGCCGCCACGCCTGAGGGCGACATGCTGGTGGCGATCGACAGCCCTTATGGCGTCAAGGTGCTGTCGATGGGGCACATCGTCGCGCCCGGCAAGGCGCTGGCATGGCGCGGTCCGATGACCGGCAAGGCGCTCTCGCAGCTAATCGATGCCGACTGGGGCGATACCGATCTGCTGCTGGTTGATCTGCCGCCGGGCACGGGCGACGTGCAATTATCGATGCTATCGGCGCACAAGCCCGACGGTGCGGTGCTGGTTTCGACCCCGCAGGATCTTGCATTGATCGACGCCGCGCGCGCCGGCCAGCTGTTCGAGCAGGGCGAGGTGCCGATCATCGGGCTGGTTGAGAACATGGCGGGTTATGCCTGCCCGCATTGCGGCGAGGTGAGCGATCCGTTCGGCACCGGCGGCGTGGAGAAATTCGCCGCCGCGCTCGACATTCCTTTCCTTGGCCGGGTGCCGCTGACGCTCGCGACCCGCATGGCGGGCGATCGGGGCGAGCCGCCGGCTGCGGGCGACGACGAGACGGCACAGCCTTTCGTGGCGATTGCCGAACGCCTTGCGCGCTGGCTCGATACCGGGAAGCTGTAGGAAATGCAGGTCACGCGGCGCGGAATTCTGGCGGGAGCGGCAGCGGGCGGGGGGCTGCTGGTTGCGTGGTGGCTGATGCCGCGCAGCTATGCCAGCCCGCTGGTGGCCGCGCGGGACGAATATGTGTTCGGCGCATGGGTGAAGATCGCCAGCGACGGGGTGGTGACGGTCGCCGTCCCGCAGCTCGAGATGGGGCAGGGCATCACCACACTGCTGCCTCAGATCGTGGCCTACGAACTGGGTGCGGACTGGCGGCAGATCGCGGTCGAGCCCGCGCCGGTTTCGGGCGCTTACGGCAATGTCCCGCTCGCACAGAAATGGATCGCGCTGTGGGACCCGATCACCGCCGGGCTTTCTGATCGCACCGACCGGATGATGGCGGAACGCTTTGCCGGAGCCCAGCGCTTTACCGCCACCGCCGACGGCACTTCGCTGGCCGCCTACGAAATGCCCTGCCGCGAGGCCGCTGCGGCGGCGCGGGCGATGCTGGCGCAGGAGGCCGCGTCGCGTTGGGGTGTTGCATGGGAGGAATGCGAGGTCGAAGCAGGCTTCGTCAGCCACGGCGAACAGCGCGCCAGCTTCGGCGAACTGGCCGAAGCTGCGGCGGAATACAGCCCGCCCGATCCGCCGCCGCTGCGCCCCGAGCCCCCGCGCGAGGCGCCGCTGCCTGCCGATGGTGAGGAAACCCCGCCCTTCCCGCGGCTGGATCTGCCCTCCAAGGTCGACGGCTCGTGGCGTTTCGCCGGGGACGTGCGTCTGCCCGGCATGGTCTTCGCCTCGATCCGCCACGGCCCGATCGACGGGTCGGAACTGACCGGCTTTGATCGCGATGCCGCCGCCGGCGTGCGGGGGCTGGCGGGGATTGTCAAAAGCAAGCGCTGGCTTGCGGTCGCTGCCGACAACTGGTGGAGCGCCGAACAGGCGCTGGAGGCGATGAAGCCCAAATTCGCCAATCCCACCCCCGTCAGCAGCAATGAAATCGCCGCCCGGCTCGATACGCTGCTGACCGGGGGCGAAAGGTTCCGCGTTGCCGAAACTGGGTTCGGCGCCGATGCCATGACCCGGGTCGACTTCGCCCGCCGTTACGAGGTCGAGCCGCACCATGCAGCGCCGGTGGAAACCGCCTGTGCCGCCGCGCGCTATATTGATGGCAGGCTCGACCTATGGATGGCGACGCAGGCGCCCGAACAGGCGCGCATCGCGGCCGCCCGCGCGATCGACATTCCGGTGGAGAACGTGGCGCTTTATCCGATGTCCGCCGGGGGCAGTTTCGACGCGCGGCTTGAACATGATCACGCGATCGAGATTGCCTTGATCGCGCGCGAAATCGCCCTGGACGGCCCGCGCCCGGTGCATCTGACCTGGCCGCGCCGCGACGAGCTGATCCGGTCGCGCCCGCGTGCGCCCGCGTGGATGCTGCTGAGTGCGCAGCTTTCGAAGCTGGAGGACGGCGCGATCGAAGCCATGCGCCTGCGGATCGCCACGCCGCCGGCAGCGCGCGAATTCGGCAAACGCTTGTTCGGCAATCTCACCAGCATGGCTGCGATCCGCGAGACGACCGGACAGCCCGATCCGCTCGCTTGCGAAGGTGCGGTGCCGCCCTATGAATTGCCGGCTGTGGCGGTCGATCACGTGCCGGTAGAGATCGGGCTGCCGGTCGGGCGGGTGCGCGGCAATGCGCACGGCCCGGCCACTTTCGCGATCGAGAGCTTCATCGACGAGATCGCCGCGCAATTTTCGCGCGAGCCGCTGTCGTTCCGCATGGCGATGCTGGGCAATGACGTGCGGCTTGCCGCCTGCCTGCAACGCGCCGCGCAGCTGGCCGGATGGGACGGCGGGGCCGACCAGAGCGGACAGGGCCTCGCCTGCGCCCGCATCGGCGATGGGCCCGAAGCCGCGCGTATTGCCTGCGTTGCCACCGCCCGGCAGGGCGAAGGCGGGGTGCGGGTTACCCAGTTGGCGGCGGCGGTCGATATCGGGCGGATCATCAATCACGACATCGCCCGCCAGCAGATCGAAGGCGGCCTGGTGTTCGGGATCGGCATCGCGCTCGGCAATCCGTTAAAGCTGCGCAGCGGCATGCCCGAAAGCCTCGATTATGCCGGGTTGGGTCTGCCGGTGCTGGCCGATTGCCCCGAAATGCGGATCGAATTCATCGCCAGCGAGGCACCGCCTGCCGATCCCGGCGAGCTGGGGGCGATTGTCGCGCCCCCGGCGATTGCCAATGCGCTGTTTTCGGCTACAGGCTTGCGCCTGAGACGACTGCCCCTACTTTCGGACGGCATATGACCCGGACAAAATTGCAACACCCGGTCTGGGCAGTGGCCATATCCCGGAAACCAAACGCCTGCGAGGCGTTAGGGCGGCAATGACCTGGCAGACCCAGCGCCTTCCGGGCGACCACCCCCCTGTTTCGAGTGGTATGATCGGCGTATTGCTGGTCAACCTCGGCACGCCTGACGGGCCCGACCCGGATTCGGTCCGGCGTTACCTGAAACAGTTCCTGTCCGACACGCGCGTGATCGAAATTCCGCCGATCGTGTGGCAGCCGATCCTGCGCGGGATCATCCTCAACACCCGTCCGCAGAAAAGCGCCCGGGCCTACAAGAAGATCTGGACCGACCGCGGATCGCCGCTGGCCGATATCACCGCGCGTCAGGCCGAAGCGATGGTGGGGCGGCTGGGCGAACAAGTCGTGGTCGATTACGCCATGCGTTACGGCAAGCCGTCGATCGAAAGCCGGATGACGGCGCTGATGGGGCAGGGCTGCGACCGCATTCTGATCGCGCCGATGTATCCGCAATATTGCGCCGCGACCACGGCGACCGTGTTCGACGAGGTGGCGCGGGTGCTGGGCGAAATGCGTTGGCAACCCGCCTTGCGCTTCGTCCCGCCCTATCACGATCACCCCGGCTATATCACCGCGCTGGCCGACGATCTGGCCCGTCAGGTGCGCGGGCTGTCGTTCTCACCCGAAGTGATGCTGCTGAGCTTTCACGGCATGCCCTTGCAGACACTGGAAAAGGGCGATCCCTATTATTGCCACTGCATGAAGACAGCACGCCTGCTGCGCGAGGCGCTGTCCGCGCGGCCCGAATTTGCCGGTGTGCGCTTCGAAACCACCTTCCAGTCGCGCTTCGGACCTGCGCGCTGGCTTGAACCTTCGACCGATACGACCCTGATCGAGGAAGGGCAGAAAGGCACCAAGCGCCTTGTCGTCGCCGCCCCCGGGTTCGCGGCCGATTGTGTCGAGACGCTGGAGGAGCTTGCGCTGGAAGGGCGCGACGAATTCGTCGAGGCCGGCGGCGAGGATTACGCCGTGCTCGATTGTCTCAACACCTCGGATGATGGCCTTGCGATGATCGACGCGATGCTGCGGCGCGAGCTTTCCGGCTGGATTTGACGGGCGCGATTATTTACATCAAGGTCAGTTGCTAATCCGAACCTGATACGGAGCATCGAGACAGACATGGCCACCCTTGCCGAAGCCTCGCCGTCCGCTGATACCGCGCCCGCCGACGCGCCCCGCCACTGGAGCGAGCAGCGCCTGACCGAAGCCGATCTGGCGCATATCCCGGGCGATTCGGGCTGGCCGGTGGTCGGCAACACCTTCACCATGCTCGCCGATCCGCACGCCTTTGCCGATCGGATGATCAAGACCCACGGCAAGGTCTACAAGAACCGCGCCTTCGGCGGCTGGCAGGTCTCGCTGATCGGGGCCGAGGCGAACGAGCTGCTGCTGTTCAACAAGGACAAGATCTTCAGTTCCGAACAGGGCTGGGGCCCGGTGCTCGACCAGCTGTTCCCGCGCGGGCTGATGCTGATGGATTTCGATCATCACCGGATCGACCGCCGTGCACTTTCGATCGCCTTCAAACCCGAACCGATGCGCCACTATTCGGGCGCGCTCAATCGCGGCATCGCGCGCGAGGTTGCCGGCTGGGCCGGGCCGAAGCAGTTTTATCCGGCGATCAAGAAGCTGACCCTCGATCTGGCGGCGGACAGCTTCATCGGCCTGCCGTGGGGGCCGGAAGCCGACAAGATCAACGAGGCCTTCGTTGACATGGTGCAGGCTTCGGTCGCGCCGATCCGCAAGCCGCTGCCCTTCACCAAGATGAAAAAGGGCGTCGACGGGCGTGCTTTCCTCGTCGACTATTTCACCAGGGAAACCCTGCGCCGCCGCGCCGAAGGCGGGGGGCAGGACATGTTCAGCCAGTTCGCCACCGCCACCCGCGAGGACGGGAGCCTGCTGCCGGTCGACGAGGTGGTCGATCACATGAACTTCCTGATGATGGCGGCGCACGACACCATCACCTCCTCGGCGACCTCGCTGATCTACTATCTCGCAACCAATCCCGAATGGCAGGAAAAGCTGCGTGAGGAGATTTTCGCGGTCACCGGCGGGCCGGACGGCGACGGTAATCCCCGCCCGCTCGATTACGATGATCTGGCGAAACTCGACCTTACCGAAATGGCGTTCAAGGAATCGCTGCGGATGGTGCCGCCGGTGCCTTCGATGCCGCGCCGGGCGCTGCGCGAATTCGAATATGGCGGCTACCGCATTCCGGCGGGCGCGATGGTGGGGATCAACATCTACTGGACCCACCATTCCGAGGAATATTGGGACAACCCCTTCACCTTCGATCCGATGCGCTTTACGCCGGACAAGGTGAAGGCGCGGCACAAATATGCCTGGGTGCCGTTCGGCGGCGGGGCGCACATGTGCCTCGGCCTGCACTTTGCCTATATGCAGGTGAAGATCCTGCTGGCCCAGCTGCTCCAGCGCTACCGGATCGAGGCAGCGGCGGGTTATAATCCCGAATGGCAGGACTGGCCGATCCCGCAGCCCAAGGACGGGCTGAAGGTGGTTTTCACGAGTCTTTGATTTTCCGCAGCGCCTCCGCGCTGCGAAATCCTCGCTCACGCGGCCTGACGGCTGCTCCGCTGCGGGCGGCCGTTCGGCCTTGCGGCGGCTGCGCCGCCGATATGTTTCACGTGGAACATCGCGCAGGCCGGTGAGAATCAGCCCAATTCAGGCGAAATCGCGCGAAAATCGGGGCTAATCGGGCCAAACCTGCGCGAAAGTCAGAAATCCCACGCGATCCCGTCCTTCTCCCAGTCGCCATAGCGGGTGGGGGAAAGGTCGCGGGGCTCGTCCTTCAGCGGATCGGTTTTCTTCGGCTGCGGCACGGGATCGTTGGTCCAGTGGGCGGGCTTCTTGAAATTCTTCGCGGCTTCGGACTTCTGCTTGGTCATGTTAGCCAAATGCGCGTGCTGGCACTTGGTTTCAATACTGGTATGAGCTGCCGATGCCCCAGACCCCCGGATTGCCTGTGCGCCGCGCCGCGCTTCGCTTAGCTGATGCCGTGTTCCGGCGGGGTGAGACCCTTGAGATGGCTGAAGGGGCCGCGCTGGCCGACATTCGCAAGGCCCCCGACCGCGCGCTGGTCAAGGCGATCGCGGGCGAGACCCTGCGCTGGCTGACCGATCTCGACCGGTTGATCGACAGCGCCACACAGCAAAACCTGCCCGATGATGCCAAGGCGCGCATGGTGCTGCGGCTGATGCTGGCCCAGGCGCTACGGCTGGAGACGCCGCCGCACGCGGTGATCGCCACCGGCCTGCCGTTGCTTGCCGGAGGCCCGCGACGGCTGGCACACGGGGTATTCTCTGCGTTGGTAAAGCAACAGGCGGCGCTGCCCGAAGTGCCCACCTTGCCGGAGCGTGTCGCCGAACGCTGGGGCGCGGACAAAGCCGCCGCGATTGCCCCGGGCCTTGCCTTCCCGCCCGAACTTGATCTGGCCCTGAAGGACGCAGCCGAAACCGAAGCCCGCGCCGTTCGGATGGGCGGCATCAGCCTTGCCCCCGGCCATATCCGCCTGCCGCGCGGGACGGCGGTGGAGAGCCTTGCCGACTTCAAGGCAGGCGACTGGTGGGTGCAGGATCTCGCCGCTTCGCTGCCGGCCCGGCTGCTCGGGCCGGGCGAGGGCAGGCACGCGCTCGATCTGTGCGCGGCACCCGGCGGCAAGACGATGCAGCTCTCCGCAAGCGGCTGGAAAGTCACCGCGCTCGATATGAGCAAGCGGCGGCTCGATCTGCTGAAAGACAACCTCAAGCGCACTGGCCTCAAAGCCTCGCCGGTGCGCGCCGATGCCTTGCAATGGGAGCCCAGGCACCGCTTCGACGCGATCCTGATCGACGCGCCCTGCACCGCGACGGGCACCTGCCGCCGCCACCCCGATGTGCTGCACCGCATCGGCAAGGGGCAGGTGGCGGAGATGGTCGAATTGCAACGCGCACTGGTGTCGCGGGCGGCGGAATGGCTCAACCCGCAAGGCGTGCTGGTCTATGCCGTCTGCTCGCTGGAGGCAGAGGAAGGCGAGGAACAGGCTGCGTGGATCGACGCCAATTGCGGCCTTTCGCCCAAGCCGATCACGGCGGAGGAACTGCCCGCAGGCCTCGCGCCGACTGCCGAGGGCTGGCTGCGCACCCATCCGGGCATGCTGGCAGAGCAAGGCGGGCTCGACGGGTTTTTCATCGCGCGCTGGCGCAAGGCCTGAAAACGCTTTGCAGCGCCGGGCAGGCATGCAATCCCCCCCGATGTGGGGGAGTTTTCATGATGTGGCGCGTTATCGGTCCGGCCTTGCTGTTCTCTGGGGCGGCGATCGGCACTTCGCACCTTGTCCAGGCGACCCGTGCGGGCGCGCTTTACGGGCTTGGTCTGCTGATCGTTATCGTGCTGATCTGCACGCTGAAATATCCCGCGTTCCGCTTCGGCGTGGATTACGGACATGCCACGCGCCGGTCGTTACTGGCCGGATATAGCGAGCTTGGCCGTTGGGCGCCGCTGCTTTTCGCGAGCATCTCGCTGGTGGTGTTCCCGATCATCTACGCCGCGCTCGCTTCTGCAACCGCGGGAATTGTGGTCGCGGTCTTCGGTCTGACCGTGCCGGTTCCCGCCCTTGGACTTATTATCCTGGTGCTGTCGACAGCCCTGCTTTTGTCGGGCGGATATGATTGGCTCGATGTTGTCAACCGGGTGCTGGTGGCCTTCCTTGTCGTATCGACGCTGATCGTGACCGTCCTGGTTCTCCCGCAGGTCGAGTGGGGGACGCTGGGAGAGGTGGGCTGGGCCAGCGATCCTGGCGCGATCCTGTTCATTGTTGCACTGGCAGGGTTCATGCCCAACCCGCTCGATGTGTCGGTGACGCTCTCGATGTGGACCGCCGAGGCCGAGCGCGGAGAGGGAGGGGGCAAGGTATCCTTGCGCGATGCCCGGCTGACCTTTCTTTCCGGCTATCTGCTGACCGGGTTTCTGGCTCTGTGCTTCTGCATCATCGGCGCAGGCGTGATGCACGCGCGCCAGATTGCTCCGGAAACGAGCGCGCCCGGTTTCGCGCAGCAGATCATCTCGCTCTATAGCGAAACGCTGGGTCAGGGCGCGGCGACGCTGGCCGCGATTGCCGCGCTCTCGGTGATGGCGACGACCGTTCTGGCGGCCCTCGATATCGGCGGACGCAATGCGGCATCGACCTGGCAGGAGATCACCCGGCAGGACAGTGAGGCGGTGTTCCAGCGGGCCTACCGGATCACGATTCCGGCGATGATCGTCGCGACGGCGGCGGTGCTTTACCTGTTCACCAGCACCTTTACCGCGTTGTTAGACCTCGCGACCAGCGCGGCCTTTGTTGCAGCACCGGTCATCGCGGCGCTAAATCACCTTGTCGTGACGCGCTGCGCCATGCCGGATGACAGCCGCCCAAGCCCGGCTATGCGTGCGCTCAGCATCGCGGCGATCATCGTCATGACAACCCTCGCGGTGGCCTATTTCCTGCTCTGACCCGGCGCCTTATTCCTTCACGTATTTCTGGAAGCTCTTGCGCAGCTTGAAGAGTTTGGGCGGGATCACCGCGAGGCAATAGGGGTTCCGCTGGCCTTCGCCGTCCCAGTATTCCTGGTGGTAGTCTTCCGCCGGATACCATTCGGCGGTTTGCACGCCGCCCGACAGGCCTTCGATCGTGGTGACGGCCATCTTGCCGTTATCGGCATTCCAGCGCCCGATCGCGGCCTTGGCTTCCTCGCCCTGATCATCCGACAGCGGGAAGATCGCGCTGCGATACTGCGTGCCGATGTCATTGCCCTGACGGTTCAGCTGCGTCGGATCATGCGTGCCAAGGAACACGTCGTAAATCTCGGCAAGGCTGATCGCGTGCGGATCGAAAGTGACGCGGATTGCTTCGGCATGGCCGGTGGTGCCGGTGCAGACTTCCTTGTAGGTCGGGTTGGGTTTGGTGCCGCCGATATAGCCGCTTTCCACCTGGCTCACGCCCACCACATCGCGGAACACCGCTTCGGTGCACCAGAAGCATCCGCCCGCGACGATCGCCGTTTCCGTATTGCTCACTCGAAATCTCCGTTGGTTTCTGCCAGACATAGACAGCGAAACCGATTTTGCCAGTCATGCGTACCAACGTTTGTTCGTTATCCCGAGGGAGAGAGTTACCCGTGAAAAAGCTGATCCTTGCTGCCGCTGCGAGCGGCCTTGCCCTGTCCACCCCGCTGATGGCCCAGCATGAAGGCCACGCCATGAAAGGCGTCGACGAGGCGCATATCCGCGACACCGCCCATTTCATGAAGATGCACGGCGAACAGGTGTCGGCCGCGATCAACCATCCGACCCGCGCCGAAGACAAGGTGCGCGATGTGCACCGCCACCCTGCCGAAGTGCTCGCCTTTTTCCATGTCGGGCCGAAGATGAAGGTGGGTGAATATGCGCCCGGCGGCGGCTGGTATTCGCGCCTGCTCGGCCATTATCTGGGCGGCGAGGGGAAACTGGTCGGCCTCTATGCCAACCCGTTGACCGCCACCAGCGATCCCGCGCGCCAGCAGCGCATGCGTGATCAGGCTGCGGGCTTCGGTGCGGAAGTCGCAGGCTATACCGGCCTTCCGGCGGAACGATTTTCCGGAATGACGCTGGATGCCATTCCCGATGACCAGAAGGGCACCTTCGACCGGATTCTGGTGATCCGTGCGCTGCACAGCCCGATGCGTTCCGGCATCGCCGATACCGAAATCCGGGCGATGCGCGAACTGCTCAAGGACGACGGGTTGATCGGTATCATCCAGCACCGCGCCAAGGCGAGTGCGCCGTGGTCCTATGCTAATGGCTCCAAGGGCTATCTGCGCGAAGCCGACATGATCGACTTCATGCGCATCAACGGCTTTGAACTGGTCAGCCGCAGCGACATCAACGCCAACCCCGAAGACACCGCCGATCATCCGCAGGGCGTGTGGGAAATGCCCCCGACGCTCGCCACCAAGCGCGACGATCTGAAGGACAAGGGCGAAAGCGACCGCATGACTCTGTTGTTCAAGAAAGCCATGTGATGGGTTAAGGGCGGCGGCATGACTGCAATCACCGTCGCCGCCCTTCAGCTTGCCCTCGGATCGGAGGACGAAGCCGCCAACATCGCCGCCGTGTCGGCGCTGGTTGAGGAAGCTGCCGCCAAGGGCGCGCAGCTGATCCTGCCGCCGGAACTGTTTTCCGGCCCCTATTTCTGCCGCGAAGAGGACGAGGCGCTGTTTGCGCTCGCCCGCCCGACCGGGCAGCACCCCAGCGTGATCGCGATGCAGGCGCTGGCCGCGAAGCTGAAGGTGACGATCCCCACCAGCTTCTTCGAGCGTGACGGGCACCACTATTACAACACGCTGGCAATGATCGGGCCCGACGGGCAGATCATGGGCACCTATCGCAAGAGCCACATTCCCGACGGGCCGGGCTACGAGGAAAAGTACTATTTCCGGCCCGGCAATGATGGTTTCAAGGTGTGGGACGTGGCCGGAGAGGGCGGTGCGCTGGTCAAGATCGGCGTCGGCATCTGCTGGGACCAGTGGTATCCCGAATGCGCGCGGGTGATGGCGCTCAAGGGCGCGGAACTGCTGATGTATCCCACCGCGATTGGTTCCGAACCCTATGACGCCGATCTCGATACCAGCCGGATGTGGCGCCGCGCGATGGTGGGACATGCGGTGTCGAATTGCATGCCCGTTATCGCCGCAAACCGTATCGGCAGCGAAGGCCCGGAAGGCGCGGCGCAGAATTTCTACGGCCACTCCTTCATTTCGGACGAATGGGGGGATTTCGTTGCGGAATACGGCGCTGGCGAAACCGGTGTGCTGGTCGCCCGGCTCGACCTCGCCCGCGCGGCGACGCACCGTGCCGGCATGGGCTTCTTCCGCGACCGTCGCCCGCAGCTTTACGGCCGGATTGCAGAAGACATTTGAGCAGCCTTTATCTGATCGCGCTCGGTTCCAACCGGCGGCACGCGCTCTATGGCGCGCCGCAGGGCGTTGTCCGTGCCGCGCAGGAGGAACTGGCCGCCTTCGGCACGGTGCTGGCACGGTCGCCGGTGATCGCCAGCAGCCCGATGGGGGCGGCACAGCGACGTTTCGCCAATGCCGCGCTGGTGCTGGAAAGCGAGCTCGCCCCGCCCGCGCTGCTGGCGGCGCTGAAGCGCACCGAGCGTGAATTCGGGCGGCGGCGCGGACGGCGCTGGGGCGACCGCGTGCTGGATCTCGACATCATCCTGTGGAGCGGCGGGCGCTGGTCTTCGCCCGGTCTTGCCATCCCCCATCCCGAATTCCGTCGCCGCGCCTTCGTGCTCGGCCCGGCCAGCGCGATTGCGCGCAGCTGGCGCGATCCGGTGAGCGGTTTAACGATCGCCCAACTCCATGCCCGCTTGACCCGCCGCCGCCCCCTGCCTAGGTGAGCGCCCGCACCTCCGCGTCGCGCGGTGCACGTGGGCCCGTAGCTCAGTAGGTAGAGCAGCTGACTTTTAATCAGCGGGTCACAGGTTCGAATCCTGTCGGGCTCACCATTTTTTCCAGCGATCCGTTGTTTGCGCTTCCCCGACGCTTGACGGCGGCGGCAAGTTGACTGGGGTCTGCCGTCTGTTAGCCTCCTTTCGATAAGCTCCGATCAAGGAGCAGCAGGAGGGAGATAGCCTTGCGTCAATTGCAGGGAATGGATGCGTCCTTCGTCGCGCTGGAAACGCGCAATTCGCCGATGCATATCGGCTCGATCCTGGTCTACAACCCGCAGACCGCGCCCGGCGGCTTCGTGCGTTTCAAGGACATTCTGCAATTTATCGGCGAGCGGGCGCAGCTCAGCCGCACGATGCGCCAGCGGCTGGTGCGGGTGCCCTTCGATCTCGACTATCCCTATTGGGTCGAGGATCCTGATTTCGATCTTGAATATCATGTCCGCCATGTCGCTTTGCCCAAACCGGGCGACTGGCGGCAATTGTGCATCCAGGCGGCGCGGATCTTCGCCCGGCCGCTCGACCTTGCCCGGCCGCCGTGGGAATTCACTGTGGTGGAGGGGCTCGACAACATCCCCGGCTTTGCCAAAGGCAGCTTCGCGATGGTGACCAAGGTCCACCATGCCGCGATCGACGGAATGAGCGGCATTGATCTGATGGAGGCCCTGCATACGCTGCGGCCCAACGATCCGCCGCCGGCCACGCCCGATAACTGGAAACCCGAACGCATTCCCAACCCCATCGAACTGCTGGGCAAAAGCTATTTCAACGCGGTCACCAATCCGCTGAAGCAGCTGGAAGTGGCGGCCAAGGCGGCGCCCGGGCTGGCCAAGGCGATCAAGGGCCTGGTGGTCAAGGATTTTACGGTCAGCGCCGATCTCATCGCGCCGAAATCGCGCTTCAACCGCAAAATCTCCCCGCATCGCGTGGTCGAAGGGCGCAGCTTCAAACTGGCCGATATCAAGGCGATCCGCGCACTGTCCGAAGGCGCGAAGGTGAATGACGTGTTTCTCGCCATCATCGGCGGGGCGATGCGCCGGTATCTGCTGGCGAAAGACGATCTGCCGAAAAAGACCCTGACGGCGATGGCCCCGATCTCTGTCCGGTCGAGCCGGGAGAAGGGCGACATGGGCAATCAGGTGGCCGCCATGATCGCCCCGCTTGGCACCCACATCGAGGATCCGGCCGAGCGGCTGGCCTTCGTCCATTCGCAGACCGCCAACAGCAAGGCGATGTCCGACGCCGTCGGCGCGCGCAACATGACCGAGATGAGCAAGGTCTCGCCCGCCCTGTTCATGGCGCTCGGGGCGCAGCTTTACACCCGGCTCGGGCTTGCCAATCGCGGCGTTGCCCCGCCGTTCACCACCGTGGTCACCAATGTGCCCGGCCCCCCGGTCCCGATCCATTTCACCGGAGCGCGGCTGGAAAGCATGATGGGCCTTTTGTGCCTGACGGACGGGCTCGGGCTCGGCCATGTCGTGCAAAGCTATGTCGAGGAGGCGACCATTGCCTTCACCGCGGACCGGGTCTTGCTGCCCGATCCGGATTTCTATGCAGAATGTATCGAGGATAGTTTCGCCGCGCTGCTTGCCGCTGCTCAGCAGGGCGCCGCCACCCCCGATGCAAAGCCTTCCGCCCGCCGCAAACGCGCCGCGGCCAAGGCCGGCCGTGCATGAGCGGCCGGAAGAGCGAAACGAAAAAGGATATCGGCATGGCCGCATCAGTATCGGTTGCAACACAGCTTGAACCCGCGCCGCGCCCGCCAAGCCGGATCTGGACACTCGCGGAAGGGCGTGCCCTGTTCGAACTGGGGGCGTTCTACATGTCCCGTCCGCTGTTGTCCTACCTGCCCCGGGGCGATGGGCACGCGGTCAAGGTGCTGCCGGGCTTCATGGCCAGCAACACTTCGACCGCGCCCATGCGGCACCTGCTGGGGCGGCTCGGCTATGACGCGCATGGCTGGGACAGCGGGCGCAACGTCCGGGTCGACAATGCCCTGATCGCGCGGCTGGAGGCCCAGCTTGAACGCCTCAATGATGAAAGCGGGCGCAAGGTCTCGCTGGTCGGCTGGAGCCTCGGCGGGGTGCTGGCGCGCGAGCTTGCCAAGCTGCATCCGGATCGGGTGCGGATGGTGATCAGCCTTGGCAGCCCCATTTCCGATGATCGCAATCACACCAATGCCTCGCGCCTGTTCGAGCTGTTGAACGGCAAGGAGCCGGAGCCGATGCGCGGCGGACGCTTTCGCGGCCTTGACGAGCCGCCGCCGGTTCCGACCACGTCGATCCTGACCAAGACCGACGGAATCGTGCACTGGCGCGGTTCGGTGCAGAAACCGGCCCCCACGCCGAGCGAGAATATCGAGGTTCATGCCAGCCATTGCGGGCTGGGGGTGAACCCGAGCGTGATGATCGCGATTGCCGACCGGCTGGCGCAGCCCGAGGGCACCTGGGCCCCGTTCGAGCCGCCCCTGGCCGCGAAGTGGATGTTTCCGAAGACCAGCCTCGACTAAGAGGCCTTGGGCGCTGGCAAGCCTGAGGGGTGTTGTTCCACGACCGCCTTAACCTTGCGCGAACACGCCTTGCCGGCCTGTCAGGCGGGAAGGCGTGACCGGTAGGTGATGTTGACCCTATCCGACAGCAGCAAATAGGGCAGCCATACCGCGATGCTGATCCACACCTTTGTGAGATTGCCTTCAAGAAGGGCAGCCAACGGCGCGGCTACCTCTGCGGGCATCGAGGCAAGCTTGCCCAGCTGGCTGGCAATAGCCAGCTGCATGACGATGTCGGTCAGCCATGCGAACAGCAGCATCCGCGGGAACAAGGGGATGCTGCGGAGCGCCATCACGAATGCGACCATGTAGAAGAAGTTCATGATGATGACATCCGCCGACATCATCACGAACAGGGCCAAAGCCCAGTCGGGGGCATGCATGCTGATCGCCGGAACCGCGACGAAGAATTCGCCGCTGCGGACCAGAACGTTGAGGATCAGCCCGACAAGCAGCGATGCGAGAAAGCCGACCGGGCCAAATAGCGGGTGCGCACGCGCGTCGTCGCGGCTCACGCGCTCCCATTTTCCAATGAAGGCGAGATGGAAATCGAGCGGCTGGCGCGCGCGTTCGTCGCCGAATGCCGAACGCGCGAGCAAATAGCCAGAGATCGGCGCGGCGATGATCGCGCTATAGGCAAGCAGCATGGGCAAGGCATCGAGGGGATGGTGAACCGGCGTGGCCGCGACGGACATGCGGATCGCCGCGGCGCATCCGGCCAGTGCAATCCAGCCGGCCCCCAGCCAGACCATTTTCCTCGCGAAAAATGACGGAACTGCCAAACTGCGTTCGTGGAGCGAGTTGCGCCAGCCCGCGAAACGGGTGCCCAAAGAACGGCTTATCGCACTCGTAATATCCAAACGCGACCTCCAACGATGACGTTACCAGCTTTCGACTCGCGAATCACCCCCGGAACCGGACTTGGGCAATTCGCGTCGAACGGCGGAAACATGCACTAATATGAAACAGCTTCCGTTCCGTTAATTGACCGGTTTATGTCCAAAATTAACCTTTTCATCGACCAAGATGCTGAAAGTTCGAAGATTTATTTTACTCCTTAAAAACCCGTTGACGCTAACCTGTAAAACTCGGAAAATTTGCAGGTTCGGGGGGCACTGAACAGACGGGATCGCGAATAAAGCGTTCCTGCTTCAAAATAAAAATGGTCGCGTATCCTGTATGGAAAGGCCCTTCGACGGCGTCCCGCCGGCGAGTCCGGTCTGGCGTGTTTTGCATCGGCCAGTTTTGGCCAAGTGATACGTAAGGACTGTAACATGAAGAACCTCATCAAGACCTTCCTCAAGGACGAAGCCGGCGCTTCGGCTGCCGAATATGCTCTGATCCTGGCCGTTGTCGGCGTCGCCATCGGTGGCGCTGCGCTGGCTCTGGGTGACGTTGTTGGCGACGCGATCGCAGATGCCGCGACCGATGTGAACAACTGCACGGGTGCAACCACGACCAACTGCACCGCGCATCCGAACGCTCCGGCGATCGACTGATCAGGTGAAACGCCTCCTGTGGCCCTGTGCCGCGGGGGGCGTTTTTCCCTAGGCCGGGTGAGCATGAAATGCTCGGGGGAGGGCTAAAGTGCAGAACCGTAACATCCTGATCGTGATCGGGGCACTGATTATCGCTGCCGTGGCGGTGGTGATCGTCAACTCCTACCTCACAAGTGTAGAGCAACAAGCCGAACAACGTGCGTCGGACGAGAAGGTCACACGCATTGTCGTCGCGACGCAGCCGCTCGGTTTCGGTGATGCGCTCACGCCGGAAAACGTCCGGCTCCAGACCTATTTCGCAAGCGCCGTGCCGCAGGGCGCTTTCCTGACGGTGCGCGATGCGCTCGCCGAGAACCGCGTGGCGTTGCGCCCGATCGTTCCGGGCGAAGCGATCCTCGCCGACAAGGTCAGCGGCGCGGGTGGCCGCGCCGTGCTTTCGGCCAACCTGCCCGAAGGCATGCGTGCCGTTTCGATTCCCGTTAGCGCCATCACTGGCGTTTCCGGTTTTGTCCGTCCGGCCGATACCGTCGATGTTCTGCTGACACGCAAGATTCCCGGCGAAGGTGCCCAAGCCGAAGACCTGATGTCCGAGGTGATCCTCGAACGCGTCAAGGTTCTGGCGATCGACCAGATCGCCAACGAAGGTGCGACGGAACCGCAGGTCGGCAACACGGCCGTGCTGGAAGTCGATCCGACCCAAGCCCAGAAACTCGCTATCGCAGTGAAGCTGGGCACGCTCAGCCTGGCGCTGCGCAACGTCGAATCCCAGGAAGCGGTGCAGGGGCGCACCCTTACTAATCGGGATGTCGGGAATTCGCGCCTTTATATTCGCCAGCGCCAGCCATCCCGCTCGTCGGCCATGGCTCCGGTCATGGCTCCGTCCGGCGGCGTACAAGCGGCCGGGCCCGTTCCGTCCCTGCCGAGCGGGCCGAGCATGACGATTTACCGCGGGGTGGAGGGCGAGGCCTATCCGGTCGGCCGTCTCGGAGGGAAACAGGGATCATGAAGAACATTCTCGCAGCAGCCCTGATGGCCACGGCCGCGCTGGTGGCAGCACCGGCCAGTGCCCAGGCATCGGGTGCCGACATTCACGCCGGCGACCTCGAAGTGGCAATCAACAAGAGCCAGATCGTCACCGCCGACCGCGTGATCGATCGGGCCATGATCGGCAACGAGGCGATCGCCGATGTCCTGCCCGTATCCGACCGGTCGATCTACATCCTCGGCAAATCGGTCGGGACCACCAGCCTGACCTTGTACGACAAGACCAACCGCGTGATTGCGGTGATGGACATTTCGGTGGGCCCGGACGTCGATTCCCTGCGTACGCAGCTGGACGAGATGTTCCCCGGCCAGCCGATCGACGCGCGTCTGACCAACGGGAAGCTGATGCTGACCGGAATGGTCAAGGACGCCGGCATGGCCAGTCGTGCAGCGCAGCTCGCCAGCGCGTTTGCGGGCGACAATGTGATCAACATGCTCGCCGTCGGGAGCCCGCAACAGGTGATGCTGGAAGTCCGCTTTGCCGAAGTCACCCGCAATGTCGGCGAACGGCTGGGCGTCAGCGGTTTTGCCGGTTCGCTCGATGGCGATTTCCGCGGTGTGACCGGGAATGGCGCCGCGGCCGTACCCGATCCGATTCTCGGCAACCGGCTGCAAATCGATCCGATCCTCGATAATTTCGGCGTGTTCAGTGCGCTGTTCCAGTTGGGCGATGTCGATATCGAGGCATTTCTCAACGCGCTCGAGGAACAAGGCCTGTCCAAGACCCTGGCGGAACCCACTCTCGTGGCGCTTTCGGGCGAAAAAGCGTCGTTTCTGGCCGGCGGCGAATTCCCTATTCCCGTCGCACAGGCAGGCCAGGGCGGCGGCGCTGGTGCCCAGGCAATCACCGTGCAGTTCAAGTCGTTCGGTGTCAGCCTCGGCTTCACCCCCACGGTTCTCGGCAATAATGTCATCAATCTGATCGTCGAGCCTGAAGTCAGCTCGCTCGATCCTTCGGCATCGGTCACCGTCAATGGCCTGACCGTGCCCGGCCTGCAGACGCGGCGCGCCTCGACCACGCTCGAATTGCGCGACGGGGAAAGCTTCGTTCTCGCCGGGCTGTTGCGCACCGAGTTCCAGACCAACGTGCAGCAACTGCCCATCCTCGGTTCGATCCCGATCATCGGATCGCTGTTCCGCTCGACCCGGTTCCAGAAGGGCGAGACGGAATTGCTGATCGTGGTGACGCCGCGTCTCGTCAAACCGATCCGGCCCGATCAGGTCCGGTTGCCGACCGATCGCGTCGCCGATCCCGATGCCGCCGAAACGCTGCTGCTGGGTCAGGACTACAAGCCCAAGGCGCTGCCACCCGGCGCACCGGCACCGAAGCAGGGAGCGGATTATGAATACTGATCGCTTTGCACTGGCGATTGCAGGAAGCGTTCTGCTGAGCGGATGCGCCACCTATGGCAACATGGAAGGAGCCTATGATCCCGCCGGGTTCGGCGAGGCCAACCGGCAATCCTATGCCGCGATGATCGTCAATCCCGAACCGGTTTACACCGAGGATATGACCGCCAGCGGCGAAAAAGCCGCCGATGCGGTGGAGCGTTACCGCAAGGACGAGGTCAAGCAGCCTGATCGCCCGTCCACCGGCGACACCCCCGGAGGCTGAGGCGGAAGGGATGATCCATGGCGGAACCTCGCTTCCTTACTGATTTTGCAAGGGATCGCACGGCTGCGATCGCGCCGCTGTACGCCATGGCTTTGTTCGGGCTGATCGTGATTGCCGGGGTGGGCTGGGATTACAGCCGTATGGCGACCATGGACAGCGAATTGCAGAACGCTGCCGATCAGGCCGCTCTCGCCGCAGCCACGCAATTGACCGGAGTGACCGGCGCGCGGGAAAGGGCGCAGGATGCCGCCAACAACTATTTTGCGACCGCAGGCAGCGCCTGGGCCAACGAGACCAAGCTTGCCAATGACGGCGACGGGCGCACGGTCGGCGGACTGAACTTCGAATTTTTCCAGAGCTGGAATCATACGACCGACGTGCCCGGACCGGTGGCCACCACCGATGCCAATGCACGTTATGTTCGGGTGACTGTGGACGGGCGCGAGGCCTTTTATGCTCTCACCGCGATCGGCGGCGTGATCTCCTCGGGCCTTATCGGGGCAAGGGCCGTGGCGACGCTCGAAGCGGCAGCCTGCAACGTCCCGCCGCTGATGGTCTGCGCGCCGACGGGCGATCCCGGCTGGCCGCGCGCAAGCGATATCGGCTCCGCGGTCGACATGCGCGAGGGACCTCAGGACAGCACGTCATTCACGCCCGGCAACTTCGACCTGCTCGACATCGATTATGTTAACGTCAGCAATAATCAGCAGAATCTCACATTGGGGCTGAATTCTGATCTGCTTGGCTGTACTGCCGCCCAGCTCCAGACCGCACCCGGCCGCCGCACCACCCAGGACAGGGCAATCAACACCCGGTTCGGAATTTACTCCGGCGGATCGGGCAGACTCAATCCAGAACCCAACGGTGATTTCCGTCCTGCCGAAGTGACACGTAGCGACTTCATTCGCAGCATCAGCCGCGGCAATCTTGCCAATACTCCGGCTGACATCTGCGATGACAGCACGCTCGGAGCCCTCATTGCTCCGCCCGAAAGCCCCACGCTGCCGAAACAGGGCTTCCCGCTGGACGACTGCCAGACGTTCGGCCTCCTCGCCTGCGGCAGTTTCGGCGACGGCAACTGGCCGGCCAACACCTACATGAACAATATCCATGGCACGACGCTGACCGATGATCTCATCGATCAAATCGATACCGACGGGAACGATCGGGTCACCCGGTTCGAAGTATATAATTGGGAACGCGCGGTTGCGTCGCGTAACGCGCCAAGAGAGTTGGCCCGCGTTCCGAACCAGAACGGCAATGGCGGGACTGTCTACTGTTCTGCGCCTCGTCCGATCGAGGGCACGCCGGTGGTCCCCACCGCGACCCAGAAGGATCGCCGCATCGTAACCGTCGCCGTGGTGGACTGCGCCGGCAACACCGGCCGCTTTGACGTCAACACCTTCAAGTTCGTCGACATGTTTCTCCTGAGCCCCATGGCGACTTCGGGAGGCGTTCGCGAACTCAAGGCCGAGATTATCGGTCCGGCCCGCCGCGCCGACGGCGGTAGCGGGTTCCAGACCTTCGGCCGCAAGAAGGCGGTGCTGGTCCAATGATCGCGCGCTTCATCAGGAATTCCTTCGGAACGGCCGCCGCCGAATTCGCGCTGACCCTGCCGATGATGCTGGCATTGCTGTTCGGCGCGATGGAGGCAGGGCACTTTTTCTGGACCCAGCACAAGATCGTCAAATCGGTGCGCGACGGTGCACGTTTCGCATCGCGGCTCGATGTCACGCGGCTGTGTGCGAACGATGCAGCCCTCCTGACCGAGATCCGCAATGTTACGGCGACCGGGCAACTCGTTACCGGCGGAACGCCAAAGGTTCCCGGCTGGCAGCCTGCAAACGTGAACGTCGCCGTTTCCTGCGGCAGTTTTGTGGACACGGGGATCTATTCCGATCTGGGCGAGCGCGGGCCGCTGGTGACCGTTTCGTCGGGAGCGGTCCGTTACCCTTCGATCCTTGGCGGACTTGGCTACATCGACAGTTCGATCAATCTATCGGCCCGCTCCAGTGCCGCGGTGGTGGGCATATGAACCGGCTCCACCAACTCTGGCGCGACAGGCGCGGCGCTTCGGCAGCGGAATTCGCGCTCGTCCTGCCCGCCGCATTGCTGCTGCTGTTCGGCATCATCGATGTCGGGAATTATGCCTGGACGCTGAACGAATACGAAAAAGCGACGCAGATGGGCGCGCGCTATGCTGTGGTAACGAATGTGCTATCGCCGGCACTCGAGCAGCAGACCTATGTCGGTCAGACCTGCAACGGCGCGACCCTGCGCGCCGGCGATCGTATTTGCCGCGAGGCTCTGGGCACCATCGAATGCAACAGCACCGGCTGCCAGTGCGCTGAGGCGCCGTGTCCGGCAAGCAACCTTTCGCCGGCGAGCAATGCCGCCTTTCTCGCGCTCGTCAATCGGATGCGGACGTTCCAGCCGGCGATTGCCGCCAGCACCGTGCGGGTAACCTACCGGGGTTCGGGTCTGGGATATGCCGGCGATCCTAACAAACCCGAGATTGCCCCACTGGTGACCGTAAGGGTCGTGAATGCGACCTACGTCCCGATCACATTGTCGCCACTCGGAATCGGGGTTCCTCTGCCCGATTTCTCCTACTCCTTAACCCTCGAAGACGGCGAGGGAGCGACTTCGAGCTGAAATGGATGATCGCATGAGCATGTCCCAGACCCTCACTCTGTATCGCCGCGTACCGACGCGAATGTGCGTCTGCGTGGTTGCAAGGCAAAGTGAACTCGATGGCCTGGAAGAGAGGCTGCCTGCGGAATTCCGCGAAATGGTCACCGGCATTGCCGCCTCCGCCGACGAAGCGCTCCCGGAACTTCCGTCGACGCGGCCCAATGTGCTGGTCATCGAAGTCAATCCGGCGCTGCCCGGCTCAATGCGGCGGGCCGAGCAGACGCGCGCGCGTTTTCCCGATCTGCCGATGATTGCCGCAGTCGAGAACCTCGATCTCAACAAGGTGCGCACGCTGATGCGGCTTGGCATCAAGGATGTTGTGGCCTTGCCTTTCAATGTCGATGAATTGCTTCCGGCAGTCATCGATCTCGGCACGGAGCAGGCCGGTACTGACGCCGGGTTGGCGCCGATGCATGCCGTGATCCACTCGTCCGGCGGAGCGGGGGCCAGCACGGTTGTCTCGCATCTGGCGGCGGCCCTTGTCGATCAGAACGAGGATGCGCGCTGCTGCATCGTTGATCTTGATTTCCAGTTTGGCGAGATGGCCCTGCTGTTCGGACAGACACCGTCGACGGGCGTGCTCGACTGCCTTGATGCGGGCGACAGGCTGGATTGGGATATTGTCGCCGGTGCTGTGACCAAGGTGCGCCCCCGGATCGATCTTCTGGCCGCTCCACGCGATATCCCGCCACCCGAAACGATCGCAACCGAACAATTGCTGCGACTGCTGACCATGCTGCGCCAGTTTTACGACCATGTGCTGCTCGATTTTCCGGTCGGTTGGTCGGAAGCCGGTCTTTCGGCTGCGTGTGCGTGCGATCGTCTGCTGCTGGTGGTCGACCAGTCGGTGCGCAGCATCAGCCGGGCAGCCAAGACAATTGCTCTGCTCGACAGTGTGGAACTGGAACGCCAGCATGTCGGCCTGATCGTCAATCGAGCCGAAAAGCGATTGTTTCAGGCAATCAGTACGGATGATGTCAGTGCAACGCTCGGTCGCGAGATCGTTGCTGCCGTACCGCTCGTCAAATCCGCGCTGCAAGAAGCCCAGGTGCGCGGAGTGCTGCTGAGCGAGGAGGATCCCCGTGGTGCCTTCGCGAAAACCTTCGGTCAGCTGGCGCAGAACATCGCGACGGAAACCGGGGAAGCATCATGAAATGGTCGGTGAAAAAGGACAGCGTGCAGGCGGAGCAACCGGTCGAAGAGGAAGCATCCGCGATTGCGTCGGTACCGGAGATCGCCTCGCCTCAAGACGAAAAGCAGGCGCAATTCCTCGAACTCAAAATCTCGATCCACCGCCTGTTGCTTGACAAGATCAACCTGTCCGCGCTCGACAAGCTTCCGCGCGCGACCATTCGCGCAGAGGTCGCCGAGATCATCGGGGAGATGCTGGCGGAGCGGAAGGAAAACCTGAACCGCGCCGAACGCGAAGCTCTTGTCGACAATGTGCTCGATGAATTGCTCGGTCTCGGGCCGCTCGAACCCTTGCTGCAGGACGAGACGATCACCGACATTCTCGTCAATGGCCCGAAAACCGTGTTCGTCGAACGTTTCGGCAAGCTCCAGCGGGCGGCAACGACGTTTCAGGATGAACGCCATCTGACGCGGATCATCCAGAAGATCGTCAGTGCCGTGGGTCGCCGGATCGACGAATCCTCGCCCTTTGTCGATGCCCGTCTGGCCGATGGCTCGCGCGTCAATGCGATCGTCGCGCCGCTCGCGGTGGACGGATCGCTGCTTTCGATCCGTAAATTCGCGAAGAAGCGGATCGGGATGGACCGGCTTGAGGAACTTGGCAGCCTTACCCCGGCCATGGCCGAGATCCTGCGCACCATTGTGATGCTGCGGCGGAATGTATTGATCAGCGGGGGTACCGGTTCGGGCAAGACCACCCTTCTCAACGCCCTTTCGTCATTTATCGACGGCAGCGAGCGCATTGTGACGATCGAGGATAGCGCCGAACTGCAACTGCAACAGGAGCATGTTGCACGGCTTGAAACCCGCCCCGCCAATATCGAAGGCAAGGGCGAAATTACCCAACGCGATCTGGTCAAGAACGCCCTGCGCATGCGCCCCGACCGCATCATCGTGGGCGAAGTGCGTGCAGGCGAAGCGTTCGACATGCTGCAGGCGATGAACACCGGCCACGACGGGTCGATGACCACCGTCCACGCCAATACGCCGCGCGATGCGCTGTCGCGCGTCGAACAGATGATCGGCATGAGCGGCATCGATATGCCGATCCGGTCGGCACGGGCGCAGATCGCCTCGGCAGTCAACGTGGTGATCCAGGTCGGCCGGCTTTCGGACGGTCGCCGCAAGATCCTGAGCATTTCCGAAATTACCGGCATGGAAAGCGACACCATCACCATGCAGGAAATCTATCGTTTCAAGATGACCGGCCGGACTGAAAACGGCGATGTGCTGGGCCGTTTCGAGGCGACCGGCATCCGGCCGAAATTCGCTGCCGACGCCGCGACCGCCGGCATCAACCTCGGTGCCGATCTTTTCCGCCCTGAATACGGATCGGAAATGGCATGACCGACGCAATCATTAAGATCGGCATCCTGCTGGCGCTGTTTGCCGCGACGTTCATCATCGTCCAGGCCATGCTCAATGTGGCCTGGGCACGACGCTCGCGGCTTAATACGATCAACCAGCGTCTCCGCATGATCAGCGAGGGGCGCACCCGCGAAGAAGTCGTGTCGGTGCTTCGCAAGAATAGCGGGACCGATTTTTCCGCTTTCCCGCAGCCGATCGCCGGGTGGCTGACGGCACTGGAGCGTGCGCTGCGATCTGCCGGAATCCAGTTCCAGACCAGCCAGGTCATATTCGGCATGGCCGTCGCCTTCGGGCTGCTCGTGGCCGTGATCGGCGTCGCTGCATCCATGAGCGGGTTCGCGATGACGCAGGGCACCGTGCTGCTGATACTTACTCTGGCTTTCTGTGTTGCGGTTCTGCTTCCGATTCTGGTGATCAGTGCATCCGGCCAGCGGCGACGCAAACGGATGGAAGAACAGTTTCCGGTCAGTCTGGATGTCTTCATTCGCGCCTTGCGCGCAGGCCATCCGGTGGCATCGGCGATCGATCTTCTGACCAAGGAAATGCCCGATCCGATCGGCAGTGAATATGGTCTGGTCGCCGACGAAGTCGCCTACGGGGCCGAACTTTCGGATTCTCTTGCGGCCATGGCCGAACGCTGGGATCTCGAGGACATCCGGATGTTCGTGGTTTCGCTTTCGGTCCAGAACGAGACCGGCGGGAACCTCGCCGAGATATTGGAAAATCTGGCCAATGTCGTGCGCGCGCGGGCCAGCCTGTTTCTCAAGGTGCGGGCGCTGAGTTCGGAAGGACGAATGACCGGCTGGATCCTGAGTATCCTTCCGGTCGCGGCATTCGTGGCCTTGTTCGCGATCAATCCCGAATTCTATCTCGATGTCGCTGGCGACCCGATATTCATTCTCGTGTTTGTCTTGCTGATGGTGATGTACACCATCGGCTTCGTCACGATCCGTCTGATGATCAACATCAAGGTGTGATGGCGATGATCGATCTGATAGCCAGCAGTCTCGTGATCAAAAGCGCCGTTTTGTTCGGCGTCTTTGCCGTCATTGCGCTCGTTTCCTTCGTCGGTCTCAATCTTGCAGTTCGCCGCCGCGAGAACCGGCAGGCTCTCGAACGGCTGGTGGTCGGAAGTGTTGACCAGGGCCAGACTGCCAGCCTTCGCAACCTCGGCAACGAGAACACCTGGGCGCGGATGGCCGAACGGATCGAAAAGGCGGGGCTCAGTCTTGCTGACTCGAAGGATGAACGGCTCTCGGCAAGGCTCAGGGAGGCGGGATTCACCAGTCCCTCGGCTCCCCGGATCTTTACTCTTATCCGGTTGATACTTGTGTTTGCGCTTCCGGCCATGGCCCTTGCGGCCATCTATCTTGCCGGGAAACGTCCGGAAGTCCTGACGATCTATATCGTCGGCTCGTTGTTCGGGCTGTTAGGGCTATTCTTGCCCAACCTCGTCGTCAGCGCGCGGGCCGACCGGCGGAAACAGGCGATCGTCAACGGTTTTCCGGACTGTCTGGATCTCATGCTTGTCTGCATCGAGGCCGGCCTGGGTATCGAGGCGGCGATGGACCGGGTGGGCCGGGAAACGGTCGGTGCCCATCCCAGAGTTGCCGAGCTGCTTTCGGCGACATGTCTCCAGTTGCGGGCGGGTGCATCGCGCGAAGAAGCTTTCCGGTCCTTGGCCGAAAGCGCGGGCGTCGATGAAATCCGGTCCTTTGCGACACTGCTGGTCCAGTCGGACAAGCTGGGTACCAGTATCGGCAACACGCTTCGCGTCTATGCCGAGGAAATGCGCGAAAAGCGCAGAATGCGTGCCGAAGAAAAGGCGCATCGCCTGCCGGTACTGATCTCGATCCCGCTGGTGGTGTTCATGCTGCCCGTGATGATCGGCGTGCTGATGTTGCCGGCCGGGGTTCGTATTTTGCGCGAAGTTGCTCCAATGCTGATGGGAGGCTGACTATGAAAAGCAGGATTCTGGCGGGCGTGATGCTGGCCCTTGTGAGCGGGGGCTGTTCCTCGCTCGATTTCGGTCCGAAGCCCAGAATGGCGCAGAACGTCCAGCTCGACCGGTATTTCGTCTCGCGCCTTGCGGCCGGTCGCCAATACCTCAACCAAGGCCAGGTCACCAAGGCGATCGAAGCCTTCAGGCAGGCCTCCTACAATGAAGCGACCGCACCGGAAGCCCTGAACGGGATGGGCGTAGCTTACTCCATGCTTGGCCGCGACGATGTTGCCCGAGATCTTTTTGTCAGGGCAATCGACCGTAACCCCGCCGACGAGCGGTTTTGGCGAAATCTGGCCCGGGCCGATGAAAAGATCATGATGGCGGCAAAGCGTCAGCCTGCCCCGGCAGATGTCGTCCCGGAAACCATTGCGGCACCGGCCGAGCCGCAACTCGCGGCAATGGACACACCATTGCAGCCCGCAGTTGCGAAGCCCGTTAAGGCGCGGACGCTGAAAAAGGCGAAAGTGACAGAGGTTTTCATTTCGACGAAGGACAGTGATCAGGTCGCTGCGGCAGGCGTTCCCGCAACCGGTAATGTCGTCGTCGTCGGCAAAAGGGCGGCTCCTCTCCGCGTGGCGAGCCGTTCGTCATCGCCGCAATACCCGATCAGGATCCGGCTGAAGTCTTCGGATAAAGCCGGGAAGTCATCGGCTTTCCAGCGCGATGGCCAGAATTATCCCATCCGCATCTCTCTGACCAAGCAGTGAGCCGGATAGAATAGGTGGAAGGTTTCGGCGCCACTATTCCGTTCGCGCTCATGGCCTGTCTGGCTGGTGTCGGCGCGTGGACGGACATTACAAGGCGGCAGCTTTCGAACTGGCTGAGCCTTGCCACTCTTGTGGCAGGCCTTGCGGTCACCGCCGCGCTCGGTACGCCCGAAGTGTTCCTTAGTCATGTCGGCCACTTCGCGGTGGCTCTCGGGATCGGGCTGGCGCTGTTTGCCGCCGGGGTCTGGGGCGGCGGCGACGGCAAGTTCTATGCCGCGGTCGCTTCGTGGTTTCCCATCGGCGCCTTTTTCAATCTCGTCGTCGCCATCTCGATGGTGGGATTGGCTATGCTGATCGTGATGACGGTGAAGTCGCGGGGAAAGCTGTTCAGAAAGGATGCCGTCGGCGTTCCCTACGGCGTTGCGATCGGCTTGGGGGCGCTGCTGGTTCTGGGGCAGGGGCTTTGGTAGGCGCCGCGCCTCGCGCGGTTGGCCGGCTGGCTGTCGCATGCGCTGTATTCGCGCTGGTGGCCCATGGCGCAGTTGCCGCATCGGATGATGCTGCCGCTGACGATGCCGGCCTCGCGCCTGCCGTGGCCGAGGAGTCCGAAGGCACATCTCCGCCCTATCAGCCCGTTACCATCGCCAGACCCGTCGGCCGTGTGCGACTGGCCGAGGTCGGGGACGAACTAGGGGTCCGTCGTTTTGAAGCGCGAAGCGCCGGGTCGGCTGGCACGACGATTTTCTTTTCCGAACGGCCCTTGCGCAAGCGCGCAGGATTTTCCGGCGTGGCGAGCATCCCCTCTGGCATGCCTCTCACGCGTACGCGCCTGACGAGCCAGTTCGGATACCGGGTCCATCCGCTTTCGGGACGATACCAGTCGCATGCGGGCATCGATCTTGCTGCGCCGATGGGCAGTCCGGTGACCGCGACTGGCGACGGCCAGGTAAACGCGGCCGGATGGATGGGGGGATACGGTCTCGCAGTCCGGATCGATCATGGTGGCGAGGTCGAGACACGTTATGCGCACCTTTCCGCACTGGCGGTCGTCGCCGGGCAGGCCGTGAAACGCGGGCAGGTGCTCGGTTATGTCGGATCTACCGGCCGATCGACCGGCCCGCATCTTCATTACGAAGTCAGGGTATCGAATGTCGCGATCGATCCTTTGGACCATGTGAAGCCGGGTTCGTGAGGCGTATTGTTGCCACCAACTTCGTCGTGACCGGCGGTCACGGTCGCAGGTAAGGCGTCAGGCCGGTTCGACGGCCTATCAATCCTCGTCCGTTTCGCCCCCAGAGTCGCGCGATTGTTCGATCTGCAACTTCTCGCGCACATGGGTTTGCGACATCGAGATGACGTGATCGACGCCGGCGACGGTGATCGCAAGCGTGCCGTCCTGAGTGAATTCGACGAAGCCCTTGCCCCTCAGATACCAGATATGGAATTCGAGGCTTTCTTCAGAGCAGTACAACATCTGCTGTAGCGAATACTGGCCCACCCCGGCATCGCTGGCGATCTCTCGCCTGCGTTTGTACAGGTAAAGCAGTATCTTGCGATGCGCCTCGTCGTCGGAAAGGGCGACCCGTTCGCTTTCGGTCTCGTTGACGGGGATTTCGAACGAAAACCCTGTGTGGATCGCGTAGTCGACATTGTACTTCTCGCGCTCGGCCGGGTTCTTGAGCGCCCGATAGGCTTCAAGAACGCGTCTGAACTTATCCGTATCGGCTGTTTCCGGATGATCGGGGTGATAGGTCTTGGCAAGGTCGCGATAGGCGGCTTCAAGCGTTTTTAAATCGCACTGGGGGTGAACCTGCAGGAGGCTGTAGAAATCAACAAACGACTGCCCGTTCGTCACGACGAATCCCCCCTTGCTTTACTGCCCTGCTATTCAACCGGAATTGGAATACGAATATTGCTCCGGGAAGCGCACGGCACAAGTTGAATTTTATTTGGTGACAGCAACACGTACAGCTCTGTCCAATAGGCAGAAGCGGCCAGCCGGTGCGGGGAAGGGCGGGCTAGGCGTCCTGCCGCCGGTCCAGCCAGCGTGCGGCTTTCACCCCGCCGGTGATCAGGAAAGGCACCAGCACCAGCGAAAGCACCACCTTTGCCAGCACCTGGCCGATCATCAGGTCGGTGATGTCGAATTCGCCGTAGAAGGCGAGTGTGATGAAGATCACCGAATCCACCGCCTGCGACAGCGCGGAGGCAATCGCGCCGCGCAGCATCAGGCCGATGGTGCTTTCGCCCTCTCCGCTGCCGCGCAGGCGGTCAAAGATCCAGATGTTGAGCAGCAGCGAGGTGATGTAGCTTGCCGGCCCTGCCATCCAAACGCGCCAGGTCGACTGGTGCACCCGCTCGAAGGCTGCGAGATCCTCGGGGCGGAAGGCCAGCATCTCGGACGAGGCGGGCAGCGCCAGCACCAGCTGCATCAGCAGAGCCGAAAGGCCCAATGGCAGGAAGCCCCACCATACGATCCGCTTGGCCGCCTCGCGCCCGTAAAGCTGTGAGAGCGTGGACGAGATCACCACCAGCAGCAGGAAGGGAAAGATCCCGCTCTCCACCGCAAGGCTCGTCGGCCACAGCTGTACCTGCTTGAACGCCAGCACACCCGCCAGCACCGTCATACCGCCGTAAAGCAGCGTATAGACAAACATCCCGAGCGGCAGCGTGATGCCTGGCGGGGTGGTCGCGGCGAAAGGGGCGGCGGACGGCGTGTCGTTCATCGCCTGAGGCGTAGCCAGCACGGGGGCAAAAGAAAAGCGTTGCCCAAGCGGCTGTCACCACAATGTCGCATCGCCTGCTTGCAAGTGGCGATGCAAACTGCCACGCCCGCGCCAGACAAATACGAGGCTACGGCTTCGCTGCAACGGGGATCGGGTCGCCTCAACGCGGGCGCAAACCGGCAAGACAAGGGGCCATTCGCTGCCGTGAACGAGAGTATCACGTCCATCCTGCTGAGCCTCGCAGGGATCGTCGCCATTCTGGGCATCGCCTTTGCGCTTTCATCGGGCCGCCGCAGGATCAACCTGCGCGTGGTCGGTGCGGCCTTCGCGTTGCAGGCCTTCACCGCGCTGATCGTGCTGCGCACCGATATCGGTGTGGCGGTGATCGGCGGGCTTTCGGGCGGTGTGATCGCGCTGCTCGATTTCTCCAAGGTGGGCATCACCTCGGTGTTCGGCCCGATGGAAGGCAATCCCTTCGCCAACACCTTTGTCATTGCCGCGCTGCCGGTGATCGTGTTCTTCGCGGCGATCGTCTCGATCCTCTACCACCTCGGCATCATGCAGCGGCTGGTGCGCTGGGTGGGCGGGGCGATCGGCTGGATCACCGGGATCAGCAAGGTCGAGGCGCTGGGCGCGGCCGCCAATATCTTCGTCGGCCAGTCGGAAAGCCCGCTGGTGGTGCGCCCCTATCTCGCCGCGCTGCCGCCCGCACGCCTGTTCACGCTGATGGCGGTTGGCATGGCGGGCGTGGCGGGGACGATCCTTGCCGCCTATGCCAGCTTCATCGGCGAAGAGGCGGTGCCGTTCCTGCTCGCCGCCGCGTTCATGTCGGCACCGGGCGGGATTCTGATGGCCAAGATCATCATGCCCGACGATGCGCCTTCTGCTCTTAACCGCGACCATGCCATCGGCGCGGCGGCAGTGGCGCGGGCGCGCGGCAAGGGCAATGCGGTTGCAGAGGCCACCCGCGTCGTCATGTATGACGAGAACGGGCAGGAAATCGAACTGCCGCAATCGCGCATCAGCTCCACCGGGCCGGCCTCGATCCTCGAAAGCGGCAAGGCGGATGAAGTGACGGCGGCGGAAACCTTCGAGGAAGGCCAGCGCCCTGCCAACATCATCGAGGCTGCCGCCCAGGGCACCCAGACCGGGGTCAAGCTGGCGGTCGCGGTGGGCGCCATGGTGATGGTGTTTGTCGCGCTGGTGGCGCTGGCCAACGGCATGCTCGGCGGGATCGGATCGGGCGTCGTCGCGCTGGCCGGCGGCCTTGGTATGCCGCTGGGTGCCGAAAGCGCCGAATGGCTGACCACGCTCAGTTTCCAGAAGCTGCTTGGCTATCTGTTCGCGCCGGTGATGTTCCTGATCGGGATTGCCGACTGGGATCAGGCGCAGATTGCAGGCGGATTGTTCGGCACCAAGATCGTGCTCAACGAATTCGTCGCCTTCATCGATCTGGGCGCAATGACCGATGGCCAGCTGACCGAACGCAGCCGCGCGATCGTGACCTTTGCTCTGTGCGGGTTTGCCAATTTCTCGTCGATCGCGATCCAGATGGCGGTGACCGGCGGGCTCGCCCCCAACCAGCGCCCGGTGATTGCCAAGCTGGGTCTGAAGGCGCTGGCCGCGGGCAGCCTTGCCAACCTGATGAGCGCGGCGCTGGCGAGCCTGTTTCTGCCGCTCTGATCCTCTTGGCAGAAAGGCAGGCGCAGGTGTAAGGCCGCGCGCATGAACGAAATCGCATCCGTCAGCCTCGCCCAGCCGCTTGAAAACATCGCCGACGAACTCGGTCGCAGTTTTGCCGAATACGGCTTTGCCGTGGTCCGCGATCACGGCATCCCGCAGAGCCTGATCGACGAGGCCGAAGCCGTCTCCAAGGCGTTCTTCGCGCTGCCCGACGCGGTCAAGCGCGCTTACAAGATCGAAGGCGGCGGCGGCGCGCGCGGCTATACCCCGTTCGGCACCGAAAAGGCCAAGGATGCCGAGGTGTTCGATCTCAAGGAATTCTGGCACGTCGGGCGCGATCTGCCCGCCGATCATCCGCTGGCGCAGTTCATGGCCCCCAACATCTGGCCTGCCGAGGTCGAGGGCTTCCGCGAAACCATGAGCGCGCTGTTCACCGCATTCGAAGTCGCTGGTGCCCGCGTGCTCGAAGCGATCGCGCTGCACCTGGGCCGTCCGCGTGATTTCTTCGCGGCCTCCGTCGAGGACGGCAATTCGGTGATGCGCCTGCTGCACTATCCGCCGCTGGGCGACGACGCCCCCGAAGGGGCGATTCGCGCCGCTGCGCATGGTGACATCAACACCATCACGCTGCTGCTCGGCGCCGAGGAAGCGGGGCTCGAACTGCTGACGAAGCAGGGCGAGTGGCTACCGATCCCGGCAGTGGAAGGCGCGCTGGTGATCAATGTCGGCGATATGCTCGAACGCCAGACCAACGGGCGGCTGCGCTCGACCACGCACCGGGTGGTGAACCCGCGCGGGGAAGCGGCAAGGCGTTCGCGCTATTCCATGCCCTTTTTCCTGCATTTCCGGCCTGATTTCCTGATCGAGCCGCTGCCGGAATGCATCTCTGCCGACGATGCAGCCCCGCCGCCGGCACCGATCAGTGCGCATGATTTCCTCATGCAGCGCCTGCGCGAGATCAATCTCGCCTGAGTCGCGCGGGACGCGGTGGACGGGCTTACCCAAAAAACCCTGATTCGTTGCGTAGATGCAACACCTGCAACAGAAGTCGCGCAAATCCGCCGGATTCTGTGTGCCCGAAGTCACGCTTTCCGAGGAAACGCGTTATGGCCGCGGCGGGTTTCATCAAACTGTCACAGAACAGTCGCTTTTCCGCAGTCACGCGGGCCTAGGGGAGCCCGGCAACCGATCTCTCTCTCCACTGTCACCAGGGGCTACTTTCATGAAGCTTAAGTATCTTCTTGCCGCAAGCGTCGTCAGCCTTGCCGCAACCACCACTTTCGTCGCGGCACCGGCCGCCGCCCAGCAGATCACCTCGGGCGTCGAAGGCCAGGTCACCGATGAAAACGGCAACCCGCTCGCCGGCGCCGTCGTCACCGTGACCAACGCCGCGAACAACGCGACCCGCACCACCACCACCGATTCCAACGGCGGCTTCCGCATCGTCTCGCTGCAGCCGGGCGAATACCAGATCACCGTGACCGCCGACGGCTTCGAAGGCCAGACGGTTGAAAGCGTGAACACCAACATCGGTGGCCGCACCGCGTTTAACTTCGCGCTGGCTTCGACCGCTGCCGGTTCGGCCGACAACACCATCATCGTTACCGGCGCCCGCGCCCGCGTAAGCCAGGTCGCTGTCGGCCCGGGCACCGCGTTCGGCCAGGAAGAGCTCGAATCCTTCCCGTCGATCACCCGCGACATCCGCGACATCATCCGCATCGACCCGCGCGTTGCGCTGGACAACCAGAACGACGTCGAGCGCATTTCCTGCCTCGGCGGCAACGACCGTTCGAACACCTTCACCGTTGACGGTATCGTGCAGGCGGACACCTTCGGCCTCAACGGCACGCCGTTTGCCGCGCGTAACGCGCTGCCGCTGCCGTTCGACGTGGTCGACCAGGTTTCGGTCGAATTCGCGCCGTTCGACGTCGAATATTCGGAATTCACCGGCTGTCTCGTCAACGTCGTCACCAAGGCGGGCGGCAACGAGTTCCACGGCTCGGCCTTCATCACCTATTTCGATGGCGGCATGGTCGGCGATCTCGACACCGGCAGCCAGGAAAAGCGCTGGGGCGCCACCCTGTCTGGCCCGATCATCAAGGACCGTCTGTTCTTCTCGTTCGGCTATGAAGAAACCGATCTGGGCGACGGCAATGAATTCGGCCCCGCCGGCGGCGGTTTCGTGAACGAAGCCAACTTCGTCACCCAGGACCAGTTCAACGAATTCGCTCGCATCGCGCGCGACGTCTATGGTCAGGACACCGGCGGTTACCCGACCGCGCTGCCCGAAGCTTCGGTGCGTTACTTCGGTCGTCTCGACGCCGTGCTTGCCGAAGGTCACCGTCTCGAAGCCACCTACCAGCGGCTTGAGGAAACCAACGTCGAAAGCGATTTCGGCGGCCAGAACCTGACCGGCCTCAACTCGTTCGAGGACGAAGGCACGCTGTCGGACTACTACTCGGTCCGTCTCTATTCGGAATGGAGCGACTCGGTTTCGACCGAACTGCGCGTGAGCCGCGCCGAAGTCGGTGACGTGCAGGGCCCTGTCGGCGGCGGCGAAGCCCAGTCCGACAGCCCGATCGTGCGTCTCGTCGTCGGCGTTGAACCGGTTGCCGGCCTGACCACGCAGGAAGGCCTGCTGTCGACCGGCCCGGGCATCTTCCGCTCGGCCAACCAGCTCGACACCCGGATCGATCAGGCCCGCTTCCAGATGAACATCGACGCTGGCGGCGGCCACTTCTTCAAGCTCGGCGCCGAAGTGAACGATCTGTCGGTTTACAACCTGTTCGCCGTCAACGCGACCGGTTCGCTGTACTTCCGCAACCTCGCCGACTTCGAAGCCGGCCTGCTGTCGCCGGGTTCGACGATCTTCCCGACCCAGCAGCAGATCGTCGACGGTCTGTCGGTCGCGGGTGACATCAACGCCTCGCCCAGCGGCGACATCAACGAAGCCGCCGCGCGCTTCGGCCGTACCATCTGGTCGTTCTACGCCCAGGACGAATGGCAGGCGACCGATCAGCTGGCGATCAACGCCGGTGTCCGCGTGCAGCTCTATTCGGGCGATGCGCCGCGGGCCAACCCGCAGTTCCTCGACCGCTACGGCTTCACCAACGCCAACCCGTTCAGCCGCCTCGACCCGGTGCTCCTGCCGCGCGTTTCGGCGACCTACGAGTTCGACAATGACGGCTTCTTCTCGGGCTCGCGCCTGACCGGCGGCGTCGGCGTGTTCTCGGGCGGTGACCCGGTGGTGTACTTCTCGAACGCCTTCTCGAACAACGGCTTCTCGACCGGCCTCGGCACCTCGGCGAACTGCTCGGCAGCCGATCTGCCGCGCAACGCCGATGGTCAGCCCTCGGTGCTCGACGCATCAGGCAACTTCACCGGCTTCCCGGCCTGTATCCGGGCTGCCGGTTCGGCTGAAGCGGCTGCGGGTCTGGCCGACACCCAGTCGACCGATCCCGAGTTCGACGTTCCGACCGTGGTTCGTGCCAATATCGGCTTTGCCACCACCTTCGGCACCGAAACCGGCTTCTTCAGCAACTGGAAGCTGAACCTCGACTACATCTACTCGCGGTTCAACGACACGCTGAACTTCGTCGACCTGTCGCAGACCCCGAACATCACCCGTGGCCTCAACGGCTTCACGGTTGACGGGCGTCCGATCTACGCGGCGATCGACCCGAACGATCCGGATGCGGCGGGCTGCAACGCCACGCTCGACTACTCGGGCGGCACGCCGCCGGTGTGGCAGGGTGTCACCGCGCAGTGCTTCAACCGCATCGGCCGTGACGACGAAATCCAGCTCACCAACGGGCCGAGCTACGAAAGCCACGTCGCCTCGATCATCCTGTCGAAGCGTTTCCAGGGCGGTCTGTTCACCCAGGGCGGTTCGTTCAACGTGAACTTCGGCTACGCCTTCACCGACTCGGAGAACAACCGCAACAACGGTTCGTCGACCGCGACTTCGTCGTACGACGTCACCGCGGCCTTCGATCGTCAGAACCCGGCGGTGTCGACTTCGAACTTCGAAGTGCGTCACAACATCACCGCGACCTTCAACCTGCGTGAAGAGTTCATCGACGGTTACGATACCAACTTCGGTATCTTCTTCCGGGCGCGTTCGGGCCTCCCGTACAGCCTGACCTTCGATAACGGCGGCGTGTTCAACGACAGCGCTTCGGGCACCGACAACGCGCTGCTCTACATCCCGAGCGGCGTGAACGATCCGAACGTGTCGCCCTTGTCGAATGCTGCTGCGGTGGCGAGCCTGATCGACTACGTGAACGCCAGCGGGTGCGACTTCACCCCGGGTGCCTCGATCGCGCGCAACACCTGTAACCAGGACTGGCACTTCGACATGGACCTGCGTTTCAGCCAGGAACTGCCGTTCATCGGCAAGCTCACCGGCATCACGCAGGACAAGGTCACGCTGTTCGCGGACTTCCAGAACTTCCTCAACCTGCTCGACAATGACTGGAACGTGCTGCGTCGCCGTCCGGAATTCGTCGACGTGGTCGATGGCGGTGTGGACTCGCAGGGCCGCTACATCATCAGCGGCTTCGCGCCGGACGATCAGAACTTCATCGCTCCGGGGCCGTCGGCATGGCGGATCCAGATCGGTGCGCGCTACGAATTCTAATTCGTAAAGCGGCCTGATCTTTCAGGACAAGTGAGCGGCGGGGCCTTCGGGCTCCGCCGTTTGCGTTTGGGGGCAGGGCAGATGCTGCGGACGCGCCGGGGCAGAGGCGTTCAACCCGCTGCGTCGCCGATCTTGCGCTGTCCGGTTTCCGCCGGATGATCGGCGAGCGCCAGCAATTCGCGCGCCAGCGTCACGCAGGCCTCGCCCGACTGCTCCATCGCCAGCGCCCGTTCGAGCGCCGCCGCGCTCTCGCCCAACGCGGCCTCGCCGAACATTCCGGCTGTGCCGGCCAGCTTGTGCAGCAGCAGTGCGAGCGTTTCGCCCGATACCGCTGCCGCCGCCGGTCGGGGCGCGGCCAGCGTGCCGTCGCGCAGTGCGGCGCGAACCGCCTCCACCGCCTCGCGCCGCCGCGCCTCCCAGCGAGCGAGCAGGCGCGGCGAATGCGGCCGGACCGGCCAACCGGAGACACGCTCCCCGCGCGCTCTGCCTGCTTCCGTGACGGGGACAGTCTCGACGATGCGTGTCGGCAGCCAACGCTGGAGCGCGCGCACCAGATCGCGCAGCGCAACCGGCTTGGCGAGATGCGCCTGCATCCCCGCAGCCCGCGCGGCGGCGATATCTTCGGGAAAGGCATTCGCAGTCAGCGCGATGATCGGCAGCAAGTCCGGCCCGATCCCCTCGGCCCGAATCGCGCGGGTCGCGGCATAGCCGTCGCACCCGGGCATCTGCACGTCCATCAGCACCAGATCGAACAGCTTGTCGCGCATCACGCTGTCGATCACCATCGCGATCGCTTCGTTCCCGTCATGCGCGATGGCGACATCCTGCCCGCAACGTTCGAGCATCTCGCTCACCAGCATGCGGTTGATGTCGTGATCCTCGACCAGCAGGATCCGAGACGCCGGGGGCATTTCTGCCTCTTCGGCATCCCCCGCTTCTTCCGCCGCGCGTTCTGCCTGCGCCAATTGCGCGGGCAGCACCAGCGTGAAGCGCGATCCCTTGCCCGGTTCGCTTTCCACCTCGATCCGCCCGCCCAGCAATCCGGCCAGCTGGCGGCTGATCGACAGTCCCAGTCCGGTGCCGCCAAACCGCCGTGCGATGTCGCTTTCCCCTTGCGTGAAGGGGTGGAAGATCATTTCCAGCCGGTTGGCGCTGATGCCGATCCCGGTATCGGCAATGCTGATGCGGATGCCATCTTCGCCCACCGCATAGGCCAGCGTGATCGCCCCTGCCTCGGTGAATTTCACCGCATTGCCGAGCAGGTTGAGCACGATCTGGCGCAGCCGCAGCCCGTCGGTCACGATCCAAGGGCGGCGCTGATCGTCGCCGTCATGTCGGGGCAGATCGTCATCGTCGTTCGCGAAGACGAGGGTCAGGCCTTTTCTCTCTGCCGTCAGGCGGTGCAGCGCTGCGCACTCCGCCAGGGTGGCGTGCAGATCGACCGGCGCGTGATCGATCCCAAACTGGCCGCTTTCGATCTTCGACAAATCCAGCACATCATTGAGCAGCATCATCATCGAACGGCCGGATTCGACGATCATCTGCGCATGGCGGCGCTGATCGGGGTCCAGCTCGCCGCGAAGCATCAATTCGGCAAAGCCCAGCACGCCGTTCATCGGTGTGCGGATCTCGTGGCTCATATTGGCAAGGAATTCGCTTTTGGCCTGTGCCGCATTCTCGGCATGGCGGCGGGCGCGGGTCAGCAGCAGCTCCAGCTCGACCCGCTCGGTCACATCGCGCGCGGCCACGACCACGCCTTCGCGCAAGCCGGTTTCGGGATTGCGGATGATCGCGCAGTCGGCCTCGAGAAACACGGGGCTGCCGTCGGGATTGTCCTCGACCCGGCGATAGGTCACGCGTTCCTTGTCGGACGTGCCGTCGAACAACCGCCCCAGCGCCTGCATCGCCCGGTCGTGCGCTTCGGGGTGCAGCCGTGCAGTCACCGGCTTGCCGACATAGGTTTCGGGCGGCGCCCCCATCACCTCGCGCACCGAAGGCGAGGCATAGGTGCACACGCCATCGAGGTCATAGCGCAGCACCGCATCGGTGATATTCTCGGCCAGCAGATCGACCTGCCGCTTGCCCGCTTCGAGCTGGGTCATGATCCGGTCTCGCCCGGCGAGGATCGCGGCCACGGGCAGACCGGTCAGGAAGTTGGCGGCGACGAAGGCTTGCAGCAGGTGCAGCTGGGTCATCCCCGCGGACGAGGCGGCGGCGATCGGCCCGAATCCCGCCCATGTCATCACCCCGGCCACCAGCGCCACCCCGGCCACATGCACCGCCGTGCCGAGGCTGCCGAGCCGGAAGGCGTGCAGCAGTGTGATCGGCTGGATCAGGAACATCAGCGGATAATGCGCCTGATTGAATACCAGCAGCGCGCAGGTCATCCCTGCGATCAGCAGCCCGAACCCCTCCCACCGCCGCGCAGAGGCAAACGGCAGGCCGCCGCGCACCCAGTCGACCAGCAGCAGTCCGGGCGGCACGATCAGCACCATCGCCATGCTGTCGGTCAGGAACCACGTGACCGAACCTTCGCGGACTGCCGCCAGTTGGCCACCCATGATCGGCGCGACCAGCACGGTCGAGACCAACGGGCCGACCAGCCCGCCGGCCCAGACGAAGCGGGCAAGATCGGACAGGCGGCTCATGTCGATTGGCCGGTCATCCGCAGTGCGCGTCAGGCTCACTACCAATGCGATCTCGACGATATTGGCCAGCGAGAACAAAAGCGCGGTCTGCCATGGCAGTTGTAGCACCTGATTGGCGGCAAGGCTGGCAAGGAAGGCCAGCGCGAGGAAAAGCCATTCATTGCCGAGCCGTGCGCGCAGCAGCAGCACGACCGCCAGCGCATTGGGCAGCCATACGGGCGCCACCATCGCTAGGCCGCGATCGGGGAGCAGGCTGAGGCAGGCCAGCGCAAGGTAGGCCGCGCCGCCCAGCACGGACAGGACCAGCGAGCGATGATCGATCGGTCCGGCCGCCAGCCGCACATGCGCCAGCCACGCATCACGCATCCGCTGCGCGCGTGGCTGCGGCGGTGCCTCTGTTTCCGGGCCGGCGCAGGACATGCGAACGCCGCTTCCGTCCGTCAGGGCGGAATCCTTCGGGCTGCCGGGCACGGCGGCTCCGGCGCCTAGGTCACAGTGTGTCGCGCGATCGATCCTTGCGCTCCATCGCCAAAATGTGCGGTCGTGCTATAGGAAGTCGAAGAGCGATTCCGGCGTAACCTCGTCCGGAATGGAGGCACAAGCGATTGACAGGACGTCCGCGATGCCGCGACCGATAGGCTTCCAGCGTCAACGTCGACGCCCCAGCCTGCCCTTGCTGGCGGGTATCGTGTTGCTGCACATCGCCGCGCTTTATGGTCTGGCGCGGGGTCTGGCGCCCGATTTCACCGCTTCGGTGCAGAAACAGGTGGTCTCGGCCTTTACCGTCACCGTCACAACTCCGCCGCCGCCGCCCGAAAACCAGCCCGAACCGGATGAGGGGGCGCAAGGCGATCCGGGGAAGGATGCGGTGCCGCAGCCTGTGACGCAGCCTCCCGCGCCGCGCGATCTGCGCGAGGAAACGCCCCGCCCGCGTGCGTCCTCCACCGGCACGGCCAGTCGATCGGGTGCCACCTCGGCAGGCGAGGGGACGGGGGCGGCCGGCAGCGGGTTTGGTACCGGCAGCGGTAATAGCGGCGGCGGGCGCGGGGGCGTGGCCGTGACGAAGCCGGTGCATATTTCCGGCAGCATCGACAATGCGCGCGATTTCCCCGTGCCCGAAGGCGGACGTTCGGCGCGGCAGGGCACAGAGGTGATCGTGCGGGTGATCGTCGGCACCGACGGGCGCGCGCGCAATTGCAGCATCTATCGCCCGAGCCCCGACCCCGAAGCCGATCGCATCACCTGCCAGCTGGTCGAAAGCAGGCTCGGCTTCCGGCCCGCGACCGATGGCCAGGGCAACCCCGTGGCAGCGCCGTTTTACTGGCGCCAGCGCTGGTTCTGATTGCGGGGATTTGCCCCCTTTTTGCACAGGCACGGCATTGGGGCTGGCATCGGCGTTTGGCTTGATATAGCCGACATTTGCGGCAGCAAGGAGCAGAATACGTCGTGCCTATCCACCCGGTGATCCTTTGCGGCGGAAGCGGCACCCGGCTGTGGCCATTGAGCCGCGTGGCGCTGCCCAAGCCGCTCCTGCCGCTGGTGAGCCAGGAAACGCTGTTCGAACAGGCGGTGCGCCGCATGGCGGGCGATGATCGCTTTGCCCCGCCGATGGTGGTGGCAGGTGCGGCCCATGCCGATATCATCAGCGATCAGCTGCGCGATACGCCGGGCGCGCGGCTGGTGATCGAACCCTGCGCGCGCAACACCGCGCCCGCGATTGCGCTGGCAGCGGCGTTGTTGCCCGAAGACGCGGTGATGCTCGTCTGCCCGAGCGACCATTATATTGGTGACAGCGCCGCCTTCCGCGCCGCGGCGCTGGCGGCAGCGGCGCTGGCGGCGCAGGATTATCTCGTATCCTTCGGCATCGCACCCGACCGGCCCGAAACGGGATATGGCTATCTCGAACGCGGCGATCCGCTTCCCGGCGGCTATGCCATCCGCCGCTTCGTCGAAAAGCCCGACCTCGCCCGCGCGCGGGAATATCTCGCCAGCGGCGATTTCAGCTGGAACGGCGGGATCTTCGCCTTCCGCGCCGGACACCTGCTGGCCGAACTGGCCGTACACCGCCCCGATATGGCGCGGCTGGTCAGGCAGGCGGTAAGCGAAGGGCGGGATGATGGCGCGCGCTTCCTGCCTGCGGCAGAACCCTTCGCCGCGATCGCGGGGGATTCGATCGACTACGCGGTGATGGAAAACACCGATCGTGCGGCAATGGTGCCGGCGGACATGGGCTGGTCCGACATCGGCAACTGGGCCGCGCTCGCCGATGCGCTGGCCGCTTCGGTGGATGGCAACGGCAATGTCGCCCGCGGCGGGCCGGTCGATCTGGCTGACTGCAAGGGCGTGTTTGCGCAGACCGACGGGCCGCGCATCTCCGCCGTCGGGCTGGAGAATGTGTGCATCATCGTCAGCGGCGACGAAGTGCTGGTCACCACGCGCGAGGGCGCGCAGGCGGTCGGCAAATTGCCAGGGGCCGCCAACCAGTGACGGCGCGCCAGCTTCCCACCCGCATGGTCGCCAAGGTCTGGGGTCGCGAGCAGCTGCCCGCGCCTTTCGTCGCGCCGCAAGGCGAACGGATCGGGGAGATCTGGTTTGAACCGCCGCCCGAATTGTCGCAGGTGCTGGTGAAATACCTGTTCACTTCCGAAAAGTTGTCTGTCCAGGTGCACCCGTCCGATGCCGATGCGTTGCCGGGCGAGGCTGGCAAGGAAGAATGCTGGCTGGTGCTCGACGCCCAGCCAGGCGCCCGCCTCGCGATCGGCTTTGCGCGGGAGGTTTCGTCACAGGAGATTGAGGCCGCCGCGCTTGGTGGCACGATCGAGAACCTGCTCGCCTGGCATCCCGCGCGCGCGGGCGATCTGTTCTATCTTCCTGCCGGTACCGTTCATGCCATCGGCCCCGGCGTGTCGCTGGTAGAGGTGCAGCAGAACAGCGACACCACCTTCCGGCTTTACGACTATGGACGCCCGCGCGAGCTCCACCTCAAGCGGGCGCTGGCGGTGGCCGAAGGCGGTCCCTACGCGGCCGAGCACCGCCGCAGCATCGCTGCCGGTCAGGTGCTGGTCAACGGACCGCATTTCCGGTTTGACCGGATCGAAGGCGTGCCCGATGCCGCGACGATCGCCGCATATGACGGCGCGATGCTGGCCTTGCCGCTAGCTGGCACAGTCGCCGCGTTGGACGGCACGGCGCAGGCCGGTGCGGGGGAATGTCTTTATGCGCCGGGTCTTGGCGGCCTCGATTTCAGCCGCGCCGAGGTAACGCTGCTGGTGCGCCCGGCTTAGTCGCTCAGCCTGCGATCAGCCGTTCGATATCGCCCTTGCCATAAGGCTTGCGCAGCACTCCCGACGCGCCGAGCCGGTCGAATGTTCCGCCGCCTTCGGCATAGCCGGTCGCCAGCACGAAGCGCACACCGGCATCGCGCAGGGCGGCGGCAATCGGCTCGGAACTTTCGCCCCCCAGATTGAAGTCGATCAGCGCGAAGTCGGGCGGGCTTTCGGCGATTGCGGCCAGTGCCCCTGCGACGCTGCTTTCCACCCGGACTTCAGCCACGCCGAGACGTTTGAGGTTCTCCTCGGTGTCGAGCGCGATGATGATGCTGTCCTCCACCACCAGCACCCGCGCGGGAAGCGAGGGGTCTGATGCCGGTGCGGGCGCGGATGGGGGCGCCGTTGCAGGCGCGGGGCGCGTCGTGGCGGCATCGGCCAGATGACGCTGCGGGATGAGGAAGTCGGCCTCCAGTCCCTCCAGCCGGAAGCGCACATCGGCTTCGCCGCCCAGATCATGCGGGATCGCGCGGCTGATGATGGTCGAACCAAACCCCTGCCGCGCGGGCGCGCTGACCGGCGGTCCGCCTGCCTCGCGCCAGCCCAGCGCAAGATCGCCGAACGCCGTGCGCGCCAGCCGCACCTCAAGCCGTCCCGCCCGCGCCGACAACGCGCCGTATTTGGCCGAATTGGTCGCCATTTCATGCACCACCAGTGCCAGCACGGTATAGGCTTCAGGGCCGAGCGCGACGTCCTCTCCGCTCAGCGTAAAGCGGGCAGCGCCGGTGCCCCGATAGGGCGCGAGTTCGGTTTCCAGCAGATCGCGCAGCGAGGCCGGGCCCCAGTTCTTGGCGGTGAGGTTTTCATGCGCGGCGGCCAGTGCGGCGATGCGCCCGCCGAGGATCGCGGCAAAGCCGGGAACGCTCAACGCCTCGTGCTGCGACTGCGTCACCAGCGCCCGGATCAGGCCGAGGATATTGCGCACCCGGTGATTGAGTTCGGCAATCACCAGATCCTGCTGCTCGGCCGAACGGGCGCGTTCGCGGCTTGCCTCTTCGCCCAGCCGCAGCACCACTTCGATCAGAGTGCGGCGCAGGCGGGCAGCGATCTCGCATTGTTCGGCATCCCAGTCGGTGCTGCGACCGCGCACGATTTCCTGCCACGCGGCAAAACTGGCGCGCGGCTGGAGCAGTTCGCCGGGTGCGGCGCGTGCCTTGTCCGGATCGCCAGCCCAAGTGATTGTCCGGTCAAGCGGGCGGCGCCACAGCACCAGACAATCGCGGCTGGCGCGCGACAGCGGCAGCATCAGCGCACCGGCGGCGAAATCGGCAAAACCACCCGCTTCGGGGATCTGATCGGCAAGCCGGTTGCTGGCGTGGACCCCGCCGCCCAGCGTGCTTGCCAGAAGGGGAGCGATCTTGCGGAACGCGGCTTCGTCCGGCGCGGCACCGCTGGCGCGGTATTCGTCCCCGACCAGCAGCGACAGCCCGTCATGCGGCACCGCATCGCGCAGCAATTCGGCGATCAGCGGCAAGCTGTCGGCCAGCGCCAACCCGCCCGTCAGCCGCAACAGCAGCCGGTCGTTGAGCTCGCGCGCGCGTGCGCGCAGTTCTTCCGACCGGGCGACCAATATCCGGTCAAGCATCAGGGAGAACGTCTGGCTGAGCAGTTCCGCCACGGTGCGCAGCGAGAACGGCGGCAGGCGCGGTTCACGATGGTGGCAGGAAATCATGCCCCACAGCCGATCGTGCCGGACGATCGCGATGGCGAGCGAGGCGCCCACGCCCATGTTGCGCATATAGGCAAGGTGCATCTGCGAATGGGCGCGCAGCATGCTCATCGACAGGTCGAGCGGGGTGTCGTCCGGCCCGCGTTCGGGGATGATCGGTACGGCGTCTGCGTCCATGTCGGCGATCACCCGGAAGCGATTGCGGCGGAACAACTCGCGCGCCTGCCGGGGGATGTCGGCGGCCGGATAGCGCAGGCCGAGAAACGGCTCCATTTCCGGCTCGCGTTCCTCGGCCACCACTTCGCCGCTGTCGTCGGGGTGGAAGCGGTAAACCATCACCCGGTCATAACCGAGCATCTGTCGCACCAGCCGCGCGGCGGTTTCGCACAGGGACTGCGGATCGGAGAGAGCCTCAAGCTTGGCGATGACGGGCACGATCATCGCCACGTGATCGGCGAAATCGTTGCGGGCGTGGGGTTCGAACTCGATCACCGACAAGTCGCCGCTGCGATGCACGGCGCAGTCGAACAGCGTGCCGTTGCCGGCAAGATCGAGCCCGAAGCGCCGCTCCGGCACGTCAATCCCGGCCAGACTGGCGAACGCCTGTTCGATCAGTTCGAGGGCTTCGGGGTCCAGAATCGCGGTCAGCGGCGTGCCGGGGCCGGGCTGCGCGGCGAGGCCGAGCAGGTCCGCAAGGTTGGCCGAGGCATGGGCGAGCAAGCCTTGCGCATCGGCCGCAATCAGCCCGCCGAAATTCTGGATCGCGGCGATGTGGTGGATCGGCTCACGGTCGCACTCGGTCAGCGAATCCTGTCGCTGGTGGAGATTCATGCGACAGCCTCCGCCGTTTGCGCTTTTTCGGCCAAGGCAAGGAAATGCGCGAATACCGCGGTTGCCGCATCGGTCGCCCCTTCGGCCTCGTCCGTCCCGGGGTGCTGTTCGATCCGGCTGCGCAAGGCCTGCCAGAAGCCGAGCATGGCATCATCACCCAGAAAGGCCATCGGCCATGCCCCGCCGCCAATCCGGCGCACCTGCTTGGCGATGCTGCGATTGCCGAGCGCCGAACCGGCTAGCACCCAGGCCGCGCCCAGCGCATGGCCGGCGCCGGTGCGGCCGATGGTGAACATCGGTGCAGGCTCAGGGGCGGGCCTGCCCAGCGCCGCCAGATCGTGCGCGATTAGCGGGGTCTGGTGCGGGGGATTGAGGCCGTCGGGCGCATGGGCATCAAGCCAGTCCTCGATCGGCGCGCGCGCGGCATGCTGGAGTTCTAGAAAGCGGGCATAGTCCTCGCGCTGCTGCCAGCCGCTGGCCTCCTGCATGGCGTGATCGAGCAGGTCATGCGCGGCCATCGTTGCGGCACGAAGGTGGCTGCGCAGGTCGTCATCCAGCCCTTTCTGTTGCTTGCCCGCTGCCATGAGACCTGTCTTTCCCTGCCCTTGCGAGGGCAGAATGCCGGTCTGCCTTGCACGCCCGCCGCGTAAAGCAAGTTAGGCACGATTCCCTGTCCGATAATTGTGACAGATCAAATCGGGTAAGGCAATCAATCTGCGAAGAGTTGCAGGCAGTAACGCCAGGGGGCGATCAGGGCGCGAGCAGGCGCTGGCCTTCCTTCTTCACCGCCGCTTCCAGCGGGCCTTTCATCACCGAAAGCAGCATCGGCAGGTCCATGCTGATCACCACGTGATCCTCACCCACATCGACGCGGCCGGGGATGGACATGCCCATCACTTCGGCGGTGATGTCCATCCGGTCATCGCTGCTCCAGCCGGTGGTGACATTGGCAAGACCGGGAGGGAAGAACCCGGCAATCTCGTCGGCATGGTTGCGCATTCGCCGGCGGACTTCCTCGCGGGAAAGATCGTGTTGCAGCGTGACGCGCATGGTTTAGCCTCCCGTTTTGGTGGGCGCGACCGAGAAATCGGGCAAGGGCACGCCGGTATCCGGCATTCCGCCGCCGCCGGTCAGATCCTCCAGCGCCTCGGCCCCGCCATAGCGGTATTCGAGATAGCGGCTCTTGATCGCCAGATCGTCAAGTGCGCCTTCCGCAAGGCGGCGGGTGACCCGATCGACTTCGCCAGACAGCTTGGTGAGGCTTTCGGTCAGGCGCTGGTCGGCGGTCTTGCCGGCGTGTTCTTCCGTGCGCAGCTGCGCCGGGATCTTGCGGTAATTGTCGATCGTCTCGGGGATATATTCGCCCACCAGCTCGCGCACTTCGGCCATCGCGGGTTCGTTGTCGCCCAGCCCCTTGAGCTGCACTCCGAGCGCGTCCAGCTGCACGCCCAGCTGATCGACGATCGCCTGCGCGGGGGGCGGGAGCGCGGGGCGCTGGGCTTCGAGCCACAGCTCGGTGCGGGCGACCATCTGTTGCGGGTTGCCCTGTTTGAGATCGGCGCGCCTGGGAACCTTCACCTTGGGGAAAACCCCAAGAACGCCAACCGCAACGACCGTGGCAAGCAGCGTTGCCATGAAGCCCCAGAACAGCAACGGGCCGATAACCGCGCTGAAAATCCCCGCCCCTACCCAGATCGCCACCACCGCCAGCGCGATGTTGCGCACCCGCTTGAGCAGGCTTTTCATCTTCAGCTTTGCCGAACCGCGCCCGATGCTCTTGGCGGGGCGGTGGGTGCCGCCGTCGCGCTGTACCGCAAGGCTTCGCTTGGCCTCGCGCAGGATGCTTTCGCTCTGGCGGGTACTATCAGCCATCAGCGATCCAGAGCCAGCAGCGAAGGTTCACTCGCCGCGACCTTGGCCTGCGCCTGGGCCTGGCCTTCGGCGCGGGCGATATAGCCCTTGGACTTTTCGACCTCGGCCGACAGCGTGGTCACGGTCTGCTTCATCGAATCCAGCGCGCGGATCTTGAAATTGTCGACCTCGTCCATCGTGTCGTAGATGTTCTGGAAAGCGCGCTGGAGCGTTTCCAGCGGGATAGTGCTGGACGCCGCCTGTTCGTGGATCTGCGCGGTCTGTTCGCGCAGCAGCGTGCTGGTGGAATCGATGATGTCGCTGGTGGTCTGGTTCAATGCGGTAATCTGGCCAAGCACCAGCCGCTGGTTCGTCATCGCCTGCGCGACGGTGACGGCGGTGCGCAGGGCGCCGACGGTGGTGGTGCTGGCACGGTCGACGCCCTTCACCAGTTCGACATTGTTCTTCTTGACCAGATCGAGCGCAAGGTAGCCCTGCACGCTCACCGCCATCTGGGTCAGCAGATCCTGCGTGCGCTGGCGGACATAGAACAGCGCGGATTCGCGCAGCGCCTTGGCCTTGGCTGGATCGGAGCTGTCGAGTTCGAGCGCCTTGGCCTCCAGCCGCGCATCCAGCGTCTTGGCGATGTGGATCATCTGTTCCAGTTCGCCCATCGCCGCCCACAGCTTCTGCCGCTCGGTATCGATCGCGGCATTATCGAGGTGGAGTTCCTTCTTGCCGCTTTCGAGCCGCTGGAGGATCGCCGCGATATGGCCCTGCGCGGAGGTATAGCTGTCGAAGTAGTTCTTCAGCTTGTTGCCGAAGGGGATGATGCCGAGGATCTTGCGCGGGCCGGAAATCTTGCCCTTGCGGCCCGGATCGAGGTCTTCGACCGTCCGGCGCAGTTCGGCGAGATCCTTGCCGACGCTGCCGTCGGCATCCATCGCCCGCACAGGCCGGTCGAGAAAGCGGTTCGACATCGCCGCGGCGGCACGGATCTGTTCCTGCCCCATGCGGGTGATCTGATCGACCTTCTCGCCGAATTCGGGCGAATTGGCATCGATCGAGACTAGTTCGTTGACGAAGGAATCGACCTTGGTGTCGAGCTTGGATTTCTGTTCGGCGCTGACCGGAACAAGGCCCGCGGCCTGTTCGGGCGCGACTTCGGGCACCGGATCGGGCGGGGTCAGCGAAAAGTCCCCTGAGGTCGCGGTCGCGGTTGCGGTCGCCGTTTTGGTCTCGGTGCTCATGCCTGTCTCGTGCTCCCTCATGTCCCGGCGCGCCGGGCACCGGTCATCCCCACTGTATTAGTAATCTAAAACACACCTTTCAAGTTCGCGCTGCACGCTACTCCGGAACGCCGTCGTCCGTCCATCGCCGATACTCGGCAAGTCGCTCACGCTTGGCAAGTGCCTGTCCCGCAGACTAAAGGGGGCCATGCCAAATCGTGCAAAGGCCAATCGATGAGTGATACTGCCAAACCCGACGCCGTACCCGAGCCCGGTGCGGATATCGGTGCCGAGGACGTCGAACTGGCCAAGCCGAGCATGGAAGAGGACGAGGCGGCGGCCAAGGCTGCGGACGACACGAAGGAAAAGGCCGGGCAAGCCGGGGCTGAATCCTCCGGCACCCAACACCAGTCCGCCGCGCGAGCTTCGCTGGCTGCCGCGCTGGTCACCGTGCGCGAATGGTGGGCTGAACAGGTTATCGGTCAGGTCGATCAGGCCGAGGTGATCGAGCGGCGGCGCGAGGATTGCGCGCTGTCCGAACGCTATCTTTTCATGACCGCGATGAGCGCCGGTATCGCGGTGCTCGGCCTGCTGCTGTCCTCGCCTGCGGTGGTGATCGGGGCGATGCTGCTTTCGCCGCTGATGGGGCCGATCATGGGGCTGGGCTTCGCGCTGGCGATCGGCGACTGGGACTGGCTCAAACAGTCCGGACGCAGCCTTGCCGTGGGCAGCATATTGGCGGTGCTGTTGTGCGCCGCACTGGTTTTCCCGTCACCGATCCAGACCATCACGTCGGAAATCGCCGCACGCACCCGGCCCAACCTGTTCGACCTGTTCGTGGCGTTGTTCTCCGCGCTTGCGGGCGCCTATGCGATGATCCGCGGACGCGAGGGCACGATCGTGGGCGTTGCCATTGCCACCGCCTTGATGCCGCCGCTGGCAGTGGTCGGCTTCGGGCTTGCGACCTTCAACTGGACGGTGTTCTCGGGCGCGTTGCTGCTGTTCGTCACCAACCTGCTCACCATCGCGCTCACCGCTTTCGCGATGGCCAAGCTCTACGGGTTCCGCAGCACGCTGACCAAGGGGCAGACCAAGGCGCAGAATTTCTTCGTCGCGGCGGTGTTCGTGGCGCTGGCTGTTCCGCTCGCCTTCACGCTCCAGCAGATCGCGTGGGAGACCAACGCCCAGCGTATTGTGCGCGATGCGATCCGCGAACGGTTCGAGCGGCCTGCGCAGATCGATGCCGTGGAGATCGACTTTGCCTCCGATCCGCTGGAAGTGAGCGCGATCATGTTCACGCCGGTAATCCGGCCCGATGCCGAAAAGGAAATCGCCCGGGCGCTGGAAAACCGGCTGGGCCGGGAAGTGATTCTGACGCTGACACAGACCCAGACCGAAACGGGCGCGGGCGCGGCGCAGCGGGCGCAGCTTTCCGCCACCCGTGCGCAGGAAGCCGCAGCAGCCGCTGCGCGTGTGCAGGCGCTCGCCACCCGCCTTTCGCTGGCGGCAGGCGTGCCTGAAGGCGACGTGCTGATCGATCGCAACCGTCGCCGTGCGCTGGTGCGGGCGAAGCGGCTCGATGGCGCGCCGCTCGCGGTCTATCGCACGCTCGAGACGCGGATCGCGGCGACCGAACCGGAATGGACTGTCGAACTGATCCCGCCGCAGGCATCGCTCCCGGCAGTGATCGGTTTCGACGAGGACGGACCGACCGCGCAGGGCAGGGATGCGCTGGCGGTGATCGCCTGGGCCGCGCAGCGGCTAGCCCGCGGCGTGGTGCTGACTGGCGACAGCGATCAGGCCGATATTGCCGCCGAGCTTTTGCGCGAACAGGGCGTGGAGGTTCAGCTGCGCAACGGCTTCGGCCCGCTGCGCGTGGAATGGGCTGCGGAGGAATAGCGGGGGCAGCATAAGAGGCACCCGGCTGCGCGCAACATTATAACAAAGTATACAAAGGTGACACCGTGTCACCTTTGCGGGATATGGTTTTCCGTCGTATTTTCAGCACTATAAACCCTGCCCGTCCCAGCGGACGGACAGTGGCGGAACGCGCGAAATCGCGTCTGGCGGTTGTGAAACCACCCTTGCAGCAATGCGAAAGAGCCACGCCGAAGCTACGCGTCCGGCCGCCTGTAGGAAACGGCGGCTATTGCCTTCGACAGACCGAAACCTGCCGTTCGGGAAGCGACCCCATTGCTGACAGTCAGCACTTGTGCGAGCTTTAACGCATGGCGGAGACATCTTGACCTGCCCCCCAAAGGAGCAATCGTATGGACAAGATCAATCGCCGCCTGATGCTGGGCGGACTGGGCATGGTCGGAGCAGGTCTGGCAGGTGCGGTAAGCGCACAATCGACCGGGCGGAGCAACGTGCTTACCGCCAATGCCGCGCCAACGGCCCCCGACCCCAGCGCCAGACACCGGCTGCGGTTCGCTGTTATCGGGCTCGACCATCCGCATATCTACGCGATGACAGACGCGCTGATCCGCGGCGGCGGCACGCTTGTGGCGGTTAATGCGAGCGACCCGCGGCAACTGACGCCCTATCTCGCCCGCTATGGCGACGTGAAAGTTGCACGCACCGAAGCCGAAATCCTCGACGACAACAGCGTGCAGGTCGTGGTCAGCGCTTCCATTCCCCATCTTCGCGCGCCGCTTGGCATTCGTGTAATGCGCGCCGGAAAGGACTTTCTTTCGGACAAACCGGGGATCACCAGCCTTGCCCAGCTGGCCGAAGTGCGACGCGCGATTGCGAAGACCGGGCGCAAGTTCGCCATCATGTATTCGGAACGGTTTGAAGTGCGCGCTGCGGTCAAGGCGGGGGAGCTCGTTCGTGCCGGTGCGATCGGGCGGGTGATTCAGACGGTCAACATCGCCCCACACCGCATAAGCGCGCCCAACCGGCCCGAATGGTTCTGGGATGTGAAGAACTATGGCGGCATCCTGACCGACATCGGCAGCCATCAGGCCGATCAGTTCCTGTTTTACACCGGGTCCACCGAGGCGCAGGTCGTGGCATCGCAAATCGGCAATCTGGACACGCCCGGCCATCCGAAATTCGAGGATTTCGGGGATATGACATTGAGCGGCAATGGTGGGACCGGCTATATCAGGGTCGACTGGTTCACGCCTGACGGTCTGCCGACTTGGGGCGACGGGCGCTTGTTCATCTTGGGCACCGAAGGCTACATCGAACTGCGCAAGTACGTCGACATTCAGGGCCGCCCGGGTGGAGACCACCTCTTTCTGGCTGACAGCAAGGGCACCAGCTACATCGATTGCAGCAATGTGCCACTCCCGTTCGGTCCGCAGTTCGTTTCGGACGTGGTGGAGCGGACAGAGGTCGCTCAAAATCAGGCTCAGGCCCTACTTGCCGCCGAACTGGTGCTCACCGCTCAGGCCAAGGCAAGAAAACTTGTCAATGGGCCGCGTCCAGTGCTCCAAGGTGGATGAAGTGCGGTCAGACATCAGACAAGGCAATGAATGACAAGGAAGACAGTAGGGCCGGGCTGCGCTTAAGCGCGTCCGTGACCTGCCCCCTGAGAAGTGGTCGGTTTTGAGAGTTAGGATTTCGGCTATTTACGGCTTGAAAGGAGCTGGAGGATGGCACGGAAGAAATAAACGCCAGAACAGATTATCGGGATGCTGCGTGAGGCCGAATTTCGGCTGTCGCAGGGAAAAAGGATCGGGGGAGATCAGCCGATCACTCGGGATCTCGGAGTAGAGCTACGATCGCTGGCGTCGTGCCTAGCTGACCTTCAGCCTGCCCGAAAGCGGACGTCGAGCGCGGGGCGGTGGAAGCCTTACGCCGCCAGCGCGATCGGGACGATTTCGCCTGCGAGGTACAGCTTCTTCGCCTTGGCCCGCGACAGCTTGCCGGACGAGGTGCGCGGCAGGGTGCGCGGGGGGACCAGTTCGACAATGCAGCTCATGCCCGTGACCGAACGCACCTTGTCGGCGATCTGGTCACGCAGGCGCACGCGTTCTTCCGGATCACTGACCTTGCAGTGCACCAGCACCGCCGGGGCTTCCTCGCCGTTTTCCATCTCGATCGAAAAGGCGGCGATGTCGCCATGGTTGAAGCCGGGCAGCTGTTCCACCGCCCATTCGATATCCTGCGGCCAGTGGTTCTTGCCGTTGATGATGATCATGTCCTTCGCCCGGCCGACAATGAACAGATAACCATCGGCGGTGTAGCCCATGTCGCCGGTGTCGAGCCAGCCGTCCTGAAGGCAGTCTGCGGTCGCTTCGGGATTGCGGAAATAGGAATGCATCACGCTGGGGCCGCGGCACCACACCTTGCCGATCTGGTGATCGCCGCGCGCGGCGCCGTCTTCCCCGCGGATCGCCACTTCCATGTCGGGCAGCGCCTTGCCGCAATTGACGATCGCGCGGTAGCGGGCCGGACGCGAAAGATCGCGCGGGGCGCCCGACAGGCGCTCTTCCTCGACCAGTTCGACCCGGATCCCTTCGCCCGGCGGCATCACCGTCACCGCCAACACCGCTTCGGCAAGGCCATAGGACGGGGTGAAGGACGAAGCCTTGAACCCTGCCGGCGCGAAGGCATTGACGAAGTTCTGCATCACGTCGGGCCGGATCATGTCCGCGCCATTGCCCGCGATCCGCCAGCGCGACAGATCGAAACGTTCGGCGACGTTGCTCTGGCTGGAAATGCGGCGGGCGCAGATGTCGTAACCGAAGGTCGGCGAATAGGACAGCGTGTTGCCCGGATTGCGGCTGATCATGTCGAGCCACGCCAGCGGACGGCGCGCAAAGGCGTCGGGTTTGATGAAATCGGCCGAAACCTGGTTGGCGATCAGCGACAGGAAGCAGCCGACCAGACCCATGTCGTGATACCACGGCAGCCAGCTGACGCAGCGGTCATTCTCGCCAAGGTTCATGGTGGTCGAGTGGCCGTAGAGATTGTGCAGCAGCGCCTTGTGGGTCACCGCCACCCCGGTGGGGAAACGGGTCGAGCCCGAGGAATACTGCAGGTAGCAGATGTCGTCGGGCGAGGCTTCGGGCAGGTCACAATCGGGCGCGGGGCGCAGGGCGAAATCCTGCCAGCTCTCGCTCGCGCAGCCCTGCCGCGCGGCGGCCGCGGACGCCATTTCGCCGATTTCGCCGGGATAGAGTAGCAGCTTGGGGTCCGAGCTCATCAACTGCACGGCGAGTTGATCGATATAGCTTTCCTTGCCGCCGAAGGTGGTCGGCAGCGGCAGCGGCACAGGCCAGGCACCCGCATAGATGCAGGCGCAGAACAGCGCGGCGAATTCGGCCCCGGTTTCCGCGATCAGCGCCACGCGGTCTTTCTTGCGGATCCCGGCCGCGATCAGACGGCGCGCCATCACCAGCGCATCCTCGCGCATTTCGGCATAGGGATAGACTCGCGCCAATTCCCCGCGCATGTCGTGGAAATTAAGGCCCTTGCGGCTTTTCGCGGCGTAGTCGATCGCTTCGTTGAAGGTTGCGAATTGCGCGCGCAAACGCGGCAGGTCGCAGTCATTCGGCGTCGGCGTCAAAACGGCGTCGGTCATATTTTTCAACGATACCCGTCAGTTACGGCGCGTTCCGAGGCGATGCCTCGCTTGCGCTCTAGCGTAGCCCCGTTTCGCCAGTCATAGTCCGGCGCGATCCTGAGGTTCGCATTTAAGTAGGAAGGTGGCACGAATAAGGCGAAATGGTTTCAGGTAAAGCGAATTCGTCATCCCGCGGTCGTGATACCGGCGGGCGCAAAGGGGCAAAACCGCCGCTCGATGAGACGGCTTTGCGCGATCTGGCGCTGTCCTATGTCGCGCGTTTCGCCAGCACCGGCGCGCGGCTCGAAGCCTATCTTGCGCGCAAGCTCAAGGAGCGCGGAACCGCCATTGATGCCGATGGACGCGAGGTGCGGATCGACGTGCCTGCGTTGGTCGCCCGGCTGATTGCGCTCGGTTATGTCGACGATGCCGCCTATGCCCGGATGCGCACGCGCGATCTTGGCGCGCGAGGTTACGGCGCACGGCGGGTCGATCAGGCATTGTGGGCCGCAGGGGTGGACGAGGCCATCCGCACCGAAACCGCGCCGGGCGAAGCCGCGAGCCGCCGCGCCGCCGCGCTGATGGCGCGCAAGCGGCGGCTCGGCCCCTTTGGTGCGGGCGCGGAGGGTGACGCCGATCCCCTCGACATTCGCAAGGCCCGCGAAAAAGCCGTTGCAGCAATGCTGCGCGCGGGCCACGATTACGAACATGTGCGGTTCATCCTTGATGCAGCGGAGCCGGACGATGTGGAGGCGTGGGTCGAAGAGGCCGCCGACGAGGAAGGGTGCGAGGGATCATGGTAAGACTGTGGCTGGTGGCAGGCATGGCGGTACTGGCGGCATGTTCGCCGGGCGAAAGCGCGACGGCGCAGGCGCAGGCCCCCGCACCGGCAGAAGCGAGCGGGGAAAGCCCGCGTCATCCGGTTTCGGGGCTGGAAGTGATCGATCTGGTGGTCGATCGCGGCGGCAAGCGGCTGCCCTTCCGGGTTGAACTCGCCGCCAGCCCGCAGGCGCAGGCGCGCGGGCTGATGTTCCGCACCGAACTGGGCGATAATGAGGGGATGCTGTTTCCCTCGGTCGTGCCCGAACCGCGCAGTTTCTGGATGAAGAACACGCCGCTGTCGCTCGACATCATTTTCGTCGGGCCGGACGGGCGGATATCGAACATCGCGGCCGACACCGTCCCCTATTCGCTCGATTCGGTGTCATCGGACGGGGCGGCGAGCGCGGTGCTGGAACTGCGCGCCGGCCGGGCGAAGGAACTCGGTATCGTCCCGGGAGATCGGGTGATTTACACGCTTCCCTGATTGCGTGCCCAACTGCGTGGGTTCTCGTTTTCCGCATCGCCTCCGCGATGCGAAATCCTCGCTCACGCGGCCTGAAGGCCGCATCGCTGCGGGCGGCCAGCCGGCCTTGCGGCCCGTCCGTTGGCGGGCCGAACCGGTTCTGATCCTCCAATCCCTTCTTGGCGACCTGATCCAATTCGGCTAGGCGCGCGTCCATGGGAATCCTCGCAAAGATCTTCACCTGGTGGGATGGTGCCACGATCGGCACGCACCTGTGGGCCAGCCGCGTGGGCGGCGAGCATGTCGGCACCGATGGGGCCGGCAACAAGTATTACCGCTCAAAGAGCAAGGCCAAAGCCGGCGGGACTGCCAATAACGGGTCCTACACGCAGCGCGAGAAGCGCTGGGTTATCTATAACGGCGCCAATGATGCCAGCCGGGTGCCTGCCGAATGGCACGGCTGGCTGCACGGCACCTATGACGATGTGCCCGAAAGTCACCTGCCTGCGCCCAAGGTGTGGGAGGCCGATTACACCCCCAACGCCACCGGCACCGCGCAGGCCTATCTCCCGCAAGGTGCGCTGGAGCGCGGCGGCCAGCGCGCCCGCGCGGTGGGCGATTACGAAGCCTGGACCCCGGGGAGCGCCGAGGGCTGAGGCGCGTCATGCGGCTTATCCCCCTTGCCGCGCCGCTGGTCTGCGCTTTGTCACTCGCCGCTTGCGACAAGGCGGGTGAGCCCGAGACCGAGGGCGTTCGGCTCGATTCGCCTGCACCCGCCGCCACGGCCGGCGCGGAAAGCGGCGAGGTCGACGATAATGGCGCGACGCCGATGCAGGATCGGGTGGCGACGCTGGGCCTGCTCAACAAACGCAACAACGTGTCCGAGGAAATCACGCTCAAGCCCGGCGAGAGCGCCGAGCTTGGCCCGGTGATCATCCGCCTGTCGGCCTGCGAGCGTACCGCGCCGTGGGAATTGCCGCAGGAGACGGGGGCGTTCGTGCAGGTCGACATCCGCGAGCGCGGACAGCAGGAACACCGCCGCGTGTTTTCAGGCTGGCTGTTCCGCGAATCGCCCAGCCTCAACGTCGTCGAACATCCGGTCTATGATGTCTGGGTCAAGAATTGCGCGATGCGCTGGCCGGGAGAGGCCGCCGCTCCTGCGCCCTCCGCGTCTCCGTTACCGGCCCCGACCCCGGCGGCATAATCGCCCGCTTCGCTGAACGCGCGCCACGCCGTGCCGAGGCTGGTGCGCGGACGGCCCTGTGCCTGTTCCACCCGCCGCCGGTATTCGCGCTGCGGAATCTCCACCGCGCCCATGGAACGCAGGTGTTCGGTCATGAACTGGCAGTCGAGCAGCGAGAAGCCCGCCCGATCCAGCAGCGCCACCAGCCACGCCAGCGCGACCTTGCTGGCATTGGGGACGAGGCTGAACATGCTCTCGCCGCAGAAGACCCGGTCAAACGACACGCCATAAAGCCCGCCGACCAGTTCGGGCGTGCCGTCGTCGCCCGGTTGCCAGCATTCCACCGAATGGGCGTGTCCCGCGCGGTGCAGGCCGATATAGCTTTGCACGATGCGTTCGCTGATCCAGGTTTCGGGATGATCCTCGCGCGGCTGGGCGCAGGCGCGGATCACCTGCTCGAAAGCGCGGTCCACGGTGACGGTAAAGCGATCGGCGCGCAGCACCTTGCGCAAGCTTTTGGAGACATGCAGCCCGTCCAGCGGCAGAATCGCCCGTTCGCGCGGTTCGACCCAGAACACCTCGGTATCCTCGCGCTTGTCGGCCATCGGGAAGATGCCGCTGCGATAGGCAAGCAGCAGGGTTTCGACCGGGATGGGAGGGCGCAAGGGGGCGTGCATCTTGCACCGCACAATACAGACGGCAAAGAGGATTGCCTATCCCCCGCGCCTTCGATAAAGGCACCGCTCCAACGCGCTGCAGGGGTGTAGCTCAGCTGGTAGAGCATCGGTCTCCAAAACCGAGGGCCACGGGTTCGAATCCTGTCACCCCTGCCAACCTCCCAAAATCGTTATATTTCAACCCCTTGCGGGGATGGGCGTGGCCCGCGTGGGCCAGCTTTGTGGTCCAGTCTCGTATGCCACAAGAGGTATGGGCGTGCTCCTGCGCGCAATGCTCTTCGAGTAGTCGATTCTTTGGTCGAGGGGTCTATCCAAGAGCCGTCTCGGCAGGCCATAACCTTTCATCAAGGATGGCGCGCAAAGAAGGGGGGCACATGAAGATTACGTTCATGTTGGCGGCAAACGACTTTTCTGGTGGATGTCAGGTAATCGTCAAGATCGCCTTGCTGCTTCAGCAGCGCGGTCACGAGGTCCGTCTACTTTGTCCGAAAAGAACATGGAGATCGCCCAGAGTTATTATCAGAGACTTTCTGAAGAAGGGAGAGCTTCGCTTGAAAGATCCTCAAAGAGGGTACGCTGATCAACTCGGGCAATCATTAGTTTATCTAAGACCTCAAACTCCGGTAAGATCCACTGATGTTCCAGAAGCCGACGTTATTATCGCGACGTGGTTTGAAACTGCTCACTGGGTGGCCGCCCTTCCGGCCCGTGCTGGCGGGAAGCTATACTTCATGCAGGATTATGGAGCTCCCAATATGCCGTTTGAGCGCCTTGTCCCAACATGGCGTTATCCATTTGTTTTTGTGACGCTCACGAATGCTCTGGCTGGGATGATAAGGAGTGAGAATGAGCGAGCTGAAATCTTCGTGATGAAGAACGCAGTGTCATCCTCTGCCTCTCAACCTTTGCGTAGGACGAGACCCAAGCAACCAAAGATCGGCTTTGCTTATCGCAGCCTTTCTTCGAAAGGCATGGATCTGGCGCTCGCTGCTTTGAAAATTGCAAAGGATGCCCGACCCAATCTGACGGTGGTTTGCTTTGGCAGGCAGAAACCTGAAAGCCTGCCCTCTTTTGTAGAGTTCGCTGCCGATCCAAGCGATAAGGAGCGAGACGAGATATACGCAAGTTGTACTGCTTGGTTGTTTCCAAGCTTGCTTGAAGGATTTGGGCTGCCGATCATTGAGGCTATGGCTGTTGGAACTCCGGTGATTGCCACCAAAGCCGGAGCAGGGCCAGATATCGTCGTCACTAGTCACAATGGCATTCTCCTAGATTCCTTCGGGCCAGAAGAGATGGCTGAAGCCATTATTGCCATGGCTGATCAAGACGATGAACATTGGGCGCGCCTGTCGGCACGAGCTGTAGAGTCCGTCTCAAATTATACGTGGGATGATGCTGTGGATATTTTTGAAACTGCTTGTTTTTCTGCCGCATCCACGCGTTCCAATGAGGTTATGACCGGTAAAGGCGCAGGATAATTCTGATTGTCGCCCAATCGGAACGCCTCGGAAAAAGCAGGGCGTCAGGCGAGTGTATTACTGAAATAACACGCTCGAAAAGGGCAGGGGCTCAGGCCCCCAGCCGCTCCAGCACCCGCTTGACCCCCGAAGGATGCCAGCTGCCTCCCCTCGGTGCCTCGATGTGCCGCTCGTTCAATGCCTGAGCGATCTCCCGCAGGCTCTGAGCTCCCGCCGCCCTTACGGCCTCGATCTCCGCCGCAAGCTCCCGGGCGCGGCTAGCAGCCCCGGCCTTGACCGCATCCACCGCTGCCACGTTCCCCTTCGCAGCCTTCCGGAGCGGCGCGGCCCCGTTCGGGTTGCCCAGCTTCACCCCCCGGGCCTTCGCGGCCTTGAGGGCCTCCCGGGTGCGCGTGGAGATTGCCTTGCGCTCCGCTTGGGCCACGGCGGCAAGGATGTGGACGGTGAGCTCGTTGGCCTCGGGCATGTCGGCGGCGATGAACTTTGCCCCGCTGTCCTGCAGGGTCGACAGGAACGCCACCGAGCGGGACAGGCGGTCGAGCTTGGCGACCACCAGCGTGGCACCGGCGAGCTTGGCGCGGCGGAGGGCCTCGGTAAGCTCTGGGCGGTCGGCCCGCTTGCCGCTCTCCACCTCGGTGAACTCTGCGATGATCTCCAGCCCCCGGGCCTTGCACACCTCGGCAACGGCCATGCGCTGGGCCTCAAGCCCGAGCCCCGAGCGGCCCTGAGCGGCGGTCGATACGCGGTAGTAGGCAACGGCTTTCATCGGTGAACCCTCACTGTTCCAAACTGTCTGACGTTCTTTAGGCAGATTGGAACAGCAGGAAAAGTGGGGTGTCACTCAACTGATCGCAGCCCAGAATCGGTTGGACTCAACCGCCCCGCCACACAATCCCGCTCCATGATGCGGCCCCGGGTTGCCCCCTTGATACAGGAACGACGGGGCACCCCACAGGACACCGGCGGGAAGCGGAGGGCCCCCTATGGGGGAAACGTGGCGTTCACGCTCCTGCGCCTCCCGCTTCGGATTTCTTCACCGGGAGCGACGGATCACCATGTCAGTCTTTTTCAGTGAGGAATTGAGGCGGCCCTAGCCCTGAACTCGTTAAGTCTAGTTATGGGCACCGCAAAATAATTGGTAGTCCTTCGTGGGTACTGATGGCTATCGAGAAAAGCGTCAAGGGTCATCACACCACCGGTATGTGCGAGCCGATTGGGTGCGAGCAAGCCATAACCCCGATCAGAGAAAAAGCTAAAGATATCCTCTTTTGTAAATCCAAGAACATTGCCGGGTCCGCTTTCAAACATGATCAGTGGCTGACACTTCTCAATGAGCCGTGCTGCACCCCGAAGAACGCCTAACTCCGCACCTTCAACGTCAATCTTGATCAAATCAGCCTGGTCGAGCAAGTCATCCATCCGTTTCATGGCGACTGTGATCCGACGAACGCTTCCCTTTTGCTCTGCAAGCGAACTGTAGCCACTTTGGCTAAGATTGACGAAAAACTCAGCCTCACCCGATTGGTCGGATAACGCACACGAGTGAATCGTAACTGTCGGGAACTTGCGGATCAGCCATGCAACCTTGTCCGGCATTGCCTCGAAAGCGACAATCCGTGCGCTTGGGCAGTAATGACGCACCTCTGCGATCACTGAACCGATATGTGCGCCTACGTCGACGAAGACCTCGTTTGGTCGGCAAAGTTGGGCAAGAAGTCGAGGAGCCAACTGGTCGTTGACGGTCGTGCCTAGAGCAACACGGGGGGTACGGATCAGCGAAACAATGTCGCGAGCGGCCGACAGCCAACGCCCAATCTGAGTTCCAACAAGCCGTTCTTTCAATGATGCCACCGAAGCGTCCCCCTTTGCAAAGTTGTCAGCATTTTATCTTTGCTTTGAATGTCCGCAATGCTCGTTTGAAGCCGTGGCTATCTGGCCCTTGCGGCGGGCGATCTTGTCACAGGCCTTGCAGCGGTACCGGTAACCCGGCTTGCCGCCGCCCCGGCGGTAGAACTCGGAGACCGGCTTGGTCTCCTTGCAGGTGCCACAGGTTTTCGTCTGGGACATGGGGTGCTCCGTTGGTGGTGGATGGGAAAGCCACCGCCACAGTGGCTTTCGAATGACGTCAGGTGCGGTCGGGTGTGATTACCCTCGGGAAGCGAGCGACCTTCCGGAAAGCCACCGTCTGGGTGGCCTTCCGGGGCCTCAATCGCCTATTTTTCCCGAAGCCTCGGCACCGGTCGAACAGGGTGAAGCGGACAGCTGGTCACCGTGCAGGCGGCGACTTGCTGTCGCCACCGTCCCGGCTCGGTCTCGTCGTAGATGCAAGCCTTGCACTTGGCGTCGATGGCTTCACGCAGCGACAGGCGCTGCGGGTCTTGGCCGGTGACGGCCTTGGCGGTGTTCATTCGTCTTCGTGGTCTTTCGGTTGGGGTTGATGGATTGCAGGGCGTGGATATCGGCCCAGAGCGGAGGGATGCCCCCGCCACAGTCACGGCCAAGCGATAGGTCGATGCTCATGGCGGGGGTCTCCCTGTCAGGTCAGCGGGTCAGCCGGTCCCATGGGTCAGGACGGGGCGGGCCCTTGGTTGCGGAGAGGGCGTCCTCGATGGTCTCCCACCGTTCACCCTCAGGCACCGGCGGGGGCGCTGCAGGGCGCGGCTGGTGCTGGTCGGCGATGATGTCGACACGCTGCAGGCCCGGGCCCACGCCCATGACCTCCACAGGCACCTCGCGGCACTGCGGGGGAACGTGGGGCGCTGTGCGGCGGGGGGCCTTGATCCCGCCCCGCCAGACACGCGGGCGGCTACGCATGGTATCCTCGCAAGAGAGCGCGGAGCGGGTCGAGCAAGAGGCCCAGCCCCGCCCCGATTATTGCGGCACCGAGGGCGGTCACAGGGCGCTCCGCCGGTGCTTGGCGTAGGTCTGTGCCTTGGCCTCGACCCGCATATCCCGGTTGATCTCGTCCGCTCTGCGGCGAGCCTCCTGCCCTTCCTCCAGCTGCTGCTGGCGGGCCTTCTCGGCCTCGACGGTGACCTTGAGGGCGCGTTGCAGACGGCGATCACCCTCGAACCCGTCGAGGAGCTCGATCTGGCGGCGGATATCGGCAACGCGAGCTTCCATGGCCTTGCGCCGGTCGCCCTGCACAACCTCGACCGCTTGCACCTTCTGCTGGCCGGTGTTGGGGTCGATCACACGCGCCCCATTCTCGTCGAAGACGGGCACCCAGCGGTGAACCTCTGCCAGCTGCGCGTAGATGCTGGTCTCCTCGTTCTCGAGGTCATAGACCTCACGGGCGATCAGGAGCCGCTCGCGCTCGACCGGGCTCGCGCCCTCACCCGCACCAGCCTTGATCCGGATGTTGACGCTGTTGGCCTTGAGGGCCTCAAGGACAAGCTCATGCTCACGCTGGGCGCGCTGGTCAGCGGGTACCCGGGCGAGTTGGGCCTCGATTCCGCCGCGCTTGTCCGGGGGCAGGATGGAGACCGAGAAACGCTCGGGGGCGTTGAACGCGCCGCCGCCGGTGAGCTTCACGGGGCTCGGCACGGCGAGCGGGTCGAACTGGGCAAGACGCTCGGCAAGCTCCCGATCCTCGGGGGCGATGTCGTAGCTGGTCGGCTCGAAGTCGGAGCCGGTGGTGTCCACGACCAGATGGGCGCGGTCGGTGGTGGTGTTGTCCATGATGGACCTTCCGAATGCTGGTGCCGTGAGCCAGCGCGTTGGATGAGACCCAGCCACGGCGCTGGGGTGCCGACAGGGCCCGCGAGGGCACCGCCGGTAGATTGAAGGGATGGATGGGGTTCGGGCTTGGGTGTGTGGTGAGGTTCTGGGCCCCGCCCCGCCACCCATGGCCCGAAAGCAGCCAGACAGGGCGAGGCCCACCGTGCGCTCGACCCACCTGCGGGGAGCGCGACGGAACTGTGGGAACTGAAGAGGCACCGTCGGTGGCGACAGGTGCGGATATATCGACCCCCGCCCCCGTCTCTACCTAAGGATCACCTACGGGTACTGACATTGGGGATGAGGTGGGTGTGGATGAGGTAGAGCCTAGGGTACACCGGAAGGTACCAACATAGGGATTGAGGTGGGTATGGATGGGGTAGAACCCAGAGTACACCTACAGGTACCCATAGAGTACCAACATGCCCTTCCCCCCCTACCCCCCCTTCCCACGGGTCTTCGGGGTTCTCCGGTGCCTTGAATCTGTCCCGCCGCGCCACCAGCCGCGAAGGTTCTTTCTCCAAGAGGGTGTGCTAATTGCTCTGTTTTAGAAACGCCCTGATTTCTCATTCGTTTGCAGGTCAATCCTCTCGCCGGTCTTACGGATCGCGGGCAGGACTTCCTTCGTCACCCAATCTTGGAAGGGACGGGCGGTGTCCTTATCGCTGCGGAGGATCAGTTTGTAGAGGCCACTCTCGGACAGCACGGTGGCTCCCCGGTGCGGCCAAGGGCTATCCCCAAGGCTACCCGCAATCTGGCTGCGGGTAACCAGCTGCTTCTCGTCCTCATGCAAGCGGTTCGTGTACATATAGACGCCCCGCCGTACATCCAGTCCGAGGCACCGGCAGACGTCTGCCGCGTGGAACCACGGCTCCCCGTCGAGTTCGATGGTGCGGAGGTTCTTTCTCCAAGAGGGTGTGCTAATTGCACCGTCCACCAGCCGCCACTTGCAAGGCCCCTTAGCGTCCCGCGTTTGACAGGTCCGGTACTGCCCTAGCTCGGCGTAAAACTCGGGACGCTACGCATGGTGGAAACCCGCAGAAAACCGCGGGTCGGATGGGCCATTTTTGGGGAGGCTAGGTCCGCTTCACCAGCGGTCCCGGGAAGGTCACGTCCGGATACTCGATAAGTCCGATGAGCTCCGCCTTGCGGGCCAGCGTGACCCCGTCGGGATTGTACTCGCGATAAGTGAACCCGCGCTCGTGGCCCAGCACCTGAGCCCATTCGTTCTCAGGCACTCCCTTGCGTTCCATGATCTTGGTCACGTTCTTGCGGAACGAGTGGAACGTCTTGCGCCGCTCGGTGAACCCCCGGGAAGTCTTGAAGCGGGAGAACTCCTTGCTCGCATCCTGCCCCGGCTTCTTGCCCGGGCCCTCAGGATTGAACCCGGGCCACACCCGCGCATCCGGCGTGCCCTTGAGCTTGCCCAGCCATGCAATGCGGGGGTGCAGGGGGACTTGCCGGTTACCGGCGGGGGTCTTGGCGTCCTTGACCTCGATGTAGGTCACGCCCTCCGCCTCGCGGATATCGCCCAGCGTGAGTGAAGCGATCTCGTTCAGGCGCATGCCAGTGTGCAATGCGACCACCATGACCTCGGCAAGGTCGGCGCGGCTGGGCGGGGGAGAGAAGAGCCGCTGCAGTTCGTCGACGGTCCACGGCAGGTAGCCCAGCAGGTTCTTCCCGGGGCGTATCTTCTGGTGCAGCCCGGTGAAGGGGTTCTTGCCCTCGCAGTGCCCGCGATCCTCCGCCCACCGCCAAAGCTCTTGCAGGGTGGTGGCGTGGCGATTGAGCGTGGATGCCGACAAGCCGGTCGCGTTCCCTCCGTGCTCTTTCTGAATCTCCGCCCACGTCATGGTCTTGCTCTTGGGCGACCGAGACCACAGAGGATTGAGCCTCCGCAGCGCGTCCATGAACCCAGCCGCATCCGCTCGGGACACGGCCCGGATTGGCCGGTTCCCGCAGTAGCCCGCAAAGAGCCGGAAGGTCGCCTCTTTCTGCTGGCGGGTGTTGCTTTCCTTGAGCCCGCCCTGCGTGGCCCAGAGCTTCACATAGGTGTCGGCGAGCTCCGAGAAGCTCGGCTCGAGCTCCCGGCGCGGTTCCACCTTCTGGCCCCGCAGTTCCTTGAGGGCGTCCTGCAGGCCCTTCAGCCGCGCTTCAGCAGCTGCCGTGAGCCGGTCCCGCTCGGCTTGATCCGCAATCTTGTCGATCTCGTGCTCGATCCCGGCCTCGGTTGGATCATCCTCGGTGTCGGTGATCAGGACGTACTCGCCCATGAGCGCAGCCTTCCGCCCCGCCTCATACACCTCCCGCAGGGCCGCGCTGGTGGTGGCGCTGGTGCCCGAGAGTGCGGCCCATTCGGCCCGGAGCCCCGCCTCCCACGCTTCCGCCTCTGCTTTGGCAGAGGGCTTGTCGAGGGAACGGAGGGTCTTCTGGAGGAACTCTTGGCCCCCGTGGCGGTCCTGCAGGGCCTTGGGGATGCGGACCTTCGCCCGCCACTTGTTGTGCCTGTTCTGTAAGGTCGCCACCTTTGTCTCCGATTCTCTGTGGGCCAGTTCTGTGGGCCAGCTTTGTGGGCCAGCTTTGTGGTCCAAGAGCCTCTGAAATACAAGGGTTTCGTGAGGTTTCAAGGCGTTAAGGGGTGCTTGTCTCGGGCTCCTGTCACCCCTGCCAAGCGCCGGTATTTCCGCAGCCCTTGCGTGCCGCGACTTTCCCGCATTTACGGTTTTCGATCGCGGCGCCCGGCCGCGCGTGCGGCGGTCATGCCGCCGTCACCGCGCGCAGGTTTGTCGCCTGATCAGTATTCCTCGGGCTCTTCGGGGGTTTCGGCGTGGAAATCCTTGCCCGCCTTGCGCTCGCCGCGGGCCAACTTGAACACCACGCCCGACAGCAGCAGCAGCGCCAGCAGGTTGGGCAGCACCATCAGCGCATTGGCAATGTCGCCCATGCGCCAGATCAGATCCGATTCGCGGCTTGCCCCGACATAGATGCCCACGCACCACAGCACCCGCCAGCCAATGTGCAGCAGCTTTTCCCCGCTTCGGGTCGAGCCCGGGATGCGGTCGTAGATGAAGGTGATCGCGCGCTCGCCGTAATAGCTCCATGTCAGCAGCGTGGTGAACACGAACAGGATCAGCGCGATGCTCGCGATCAGCGTGCCGATCGGGATTGCGGCGACCTGATAGGGGAACGCCGCGGCAAAGGCACCGCTGGTCACCGCGAAGCCGTTGAGATCGGATTGCCACGCGTGCTTCACCGCTTCGCCGCCATGGGTGAAGGGGCCTTCGACCGTGAGAATCACCAGCGCCGTCATGGTGCAGATCACGATGGTGTCGATGAACGTGCCGAGCATCGCCATGCGGCCCTGCTGTTCGGGATCGTCGGTTTGCGCCACGGCGTGCGCGATCGGGGTCGAACCCTGACCCGCCTCGTTCGAGAACAGCCCGCGCGCAACGCCCGCCCGGATCGCCAGGATCACCGCCGCGCCGACGAAACCGCCGCTTGCCGCCTGCGGGTTGAACGCGCCGTGGAAGATGCGCTGGAAGGTTTCCGGAATGTCCTGCAGGTTGAGCAGGATCGCGAGGATCGCCATGACGATGTAGGCGGCGGCCATGAACGGCACGACGCTTTCGGCGACGCGGCCGATCGACTTGATCCCGCCGATGATGACGACGAACACCGCGCCCGCAACGATCAGGCCGGCGACCCATTCCTCCATGCCGAACAGCTCGTTGAAGCTATCCGCCACGGCGTTCGCTTGAATGCCGTTACCGGTGACCAGCGCCGAAATCAGTGTGCCGACGCAGAAGAATACCGCCAGCCAGGTCCATTTCGGGCCGAGGCCGAGCATGATGTAGCTCATCGGGCCGCCGCGCTTGGTCCCGTCGCTGGTGGTTTCGCGGTAACGGATCGCGAGGCTGCCTTCGGCGAAGGCGAGCGCCATGCCGAACAGCGCCGTAATCCACATCCAGAAGATCGCCCCCGGCCCGCCCAGCGCGATTGCGGTGGCCACCCCGGCGAGGTTGCCGGTGCCCACCTGTCCAGAAAGCGCGGTGGAAAGTGCGGCAAAGGGGCTGATTTCGCCCGCGCCTTCGCCCTTGCGGCCCGCGAACAGCCCCTTGATCGAGGCGCCGAGTTTGGTCACCGGATAGAAGCGCAGGCCCGCCATGAACCACAGGCCCGCACCCAGCAGCAGCACCGCCAGCGGGGGTATCGGGATGACCTGCACCCCGTCCCAGGTTCCGCCCCAGATGAAATCCGCCACATTGGTGACGGGGCCGAGCAGCACTTCGTCGAAGGTTGCGGGCTGGCCTGCTGCCATAAATCGTGATCCCCGAATTTGTGTGGTCTTTATGACCCTGTTGTGTCGGCCGCGCACGCTAGAGGCCGCGTGTGGCCTTGCCTAGTCCCGCAGCCACGCTTTTCCGCATCGCCCCCCGGCTGATGCACGCGTGCATCATCTTGCATTTGCCGCGGGCCGCGCGTAAGAGCCTTGCGTCTTCCCGACATCGGCAATCATTGGGCCCCTCCGGCGACCTTGTCCCGGACGGCGCGGACCCCTACCTGAAAGCCGCCGGGCAAGATGCAAGGCTATCGCGAAGGAACCGGGCTATCATGGCCGAACAGAAAAACGTTGCTGAAGAAAAGAAGCGCAAGACCTCGGTGGCGGAATTCGTCAGCCAGGTGCGCACCGAAACCGGCAAGATCGTGTGGCCGACCCGCGAGGAAACCGTCCGCACGGCGATCTTCGTGTTCATCTTCATGCTGATCCTGTCGCTGTTTTTCCTCGGCATCGACAGCGTGTTCGGAGCGCTGGTGCGCGCCGCGATCGGCCTGCTGCAGTAAGGCCCGCTTTTCTCCGGGCTTGCCCCGTCAGACGCATTTCCAAGGACACACCATGGCTCGCTGGTACATCATCCACGCTTATTCGGGTTTCGAGAACAAGGTCCGCGACGCGATTATTTCCGAAGCCGATCGGCTCGGCCTGTCGGACGGGGTCGAGGACGTGCAGGTCCCGACCGAAACCGTGACCGAAGTGAAGCGCGGCAAGAAGGTTCAGGTCGAACGCAAGTTCATGCCCGGCTATGTGCTGGCCAAGCTGAACATGACCGACGACATCTACCACCTCGTCAAGAACACGCCGAAGGTCACCGGCTTCCTCGGTTCGGGCAACAAGCCGCAGCCGATTTCCGAAAAGGAAGCCGCGCGCTATTTCGGCGGGGTGGAAGAAGCCAAGGCCGCGCCCAAGCGCGACATCAGCGTCGATTACGAGATCGGCGATTCGGTCAAGGTGCTCGACGGCCCGTTCGCCAGCTTCAACGGCATCGTGGAAGAGCTCGATTTCGACAAGGCCAAGGTCAAGGTGTCGGTCTCGATCTTCGGCCGCGCGACCCCGGTCGAGCTCGATTTCGAGCAAGTGGAACTCGCGAAGTAAAAACCCGCCCGGGCATCTGTCAGCGCAAGCGGCGCTTCGCGACGCGCGAAGCGGCGGATGCGGCGGCGCTGGCGGCGGAGGTTCCCTTGCGCACCTACAAGTGCGCGCTGTGCCACCGCTTCCACCTCACCAGCCGCACCAAGGGACTGCGTCCGCCCCGAGATTTGGCGCGCGCGGTTTCGGTTGATTTTCTCGGCCCGCCCGACTAAGCGCGCGCCTTCGCTGCCCGTGGGGTAGTGATTCCGTGCGGGAGCCCCTGTGATGCACGCAGCAGGGGCGTTTGACCGCTTAACATGAGCCCGGATGGAAACAGCCGGGCAACAGTGCGACAGGAGTAAGGCCTCATGGCCAAGAAAATCGAAGGCTATATCAAGCTGCAGGTGCCCGCGGGCTCTGCAACGCCCTCGCCGCCGATCGGCCCGGCGCTGGGTCAGCGCGGCGTCAACATCATGGAATTCTGCAAGGCGTTCAACGCCTCCACGCAGGAGATGGAAAAGGGCATGCCGATCCCGACCGTGATCACGGTCTATGCGGATCGCTCGTTCACCTTCATCACCAAGACCCCGCCCGCGTCCTACTTCCTCAAGAAGGCCGCCAAGCTGTCGTCGGGCTCGAAGGAACCGGGCAAGGTTGTCGCCGGCAAGGTGACCCAGAGCCAGATCCGCGAAATCGCGGAAGCCAAGATGGCCGATCTTAACGCCAACGACGTCGACATGGCGATGCGCATCATCGAGGGTTCTGCCCGTTCGATGGGCCTTGAAGTGGTGGAGGGCTGATCCGATGGCGAAGATTACCAAGAAGGCAAAGGTGCTCGCAGGTCTCGATCGCGAGAAGCTCTATTCGGTCGAAGAAGCGCTGGCCACCCTGCGCCAGTTCAAGGGCAAGTTTGACGAAACCGTCGAAGTCGCCATGAACCTCGGCGTCGATCCGCGTCACGCCGACCAGATGGTGCGCGGCATGGTGTCGCTGCCCTCGGGCACCGGCAAGGACGTGAAGGTTGCGGTGTTCGCGCGCGGCGACAATGCCGAAAAGGCGCTGGCCGCCGGGGCCGACAAGGTCGGTGCGGAAGACCTCATGGAAGACATGATGGCCGGCAACCTCGACTATGACCGCGTGATCGCGTCGCCCGACATGATGGGCATCGTCGGTCGTCTGGGCAAGGTGCTCGGCCCCAAGGGCCTGATGCCTAACCCCAAGCTCGGCACCGTGACCCCGAACGTGGCGCAGGCCGTGACCGACGCCAAGGCTGGTCAGGTCGAATTCCGCGTGGAAAAGCAGGGCATCATCCACTCGGGCATCGGCAAGCTCAGCTTCTCCGATGACGCGCTGAAGGCCAACTTCAAGGCGCTGACCGAAGCGGTGGTCAAGGCCAAGCCGTCGGGTGCCAAGGGCAAGTATGTCCGCAAGGTCACCGTGACGTCGTCGATGGGCCCCGGCCTCAAGGTCGACCTCGGCGAAGTCGAAGGCGCCTAAGCCAGACGAAGCGGGCGTTTTTTGCGCCCGGCTTTCTGCACAGAACGAAGGGTCGGGAGCCGGTTGGCTTTCCGGCCCTTTCGTTTGCGGCTTGCGTCGATTACCCCCTTGATTTCTCGCCCCGCAGCGCCACTTTATCGGGATAGCCGGGCGGGCTTCTCTCCCTCTCTTCGCCGCGCGGTTTTCGAGAACAAAAGGACCGTTAATGGCCGTTTCACCCGACGACGGGTCGTATCTTGATCCCAAGTGGTTTGTCATCGGCTTCGCGTTCGCCGCTGTTGCGCTCATTCTGCATTACGATCTCAGGCTCGGCATCGCCGCAGGTGCGCTGTTGGGCGTGATTGCCGCGCTGTGGCTCTATTTCGTCTTGCGTTTCGGCCTGCTCGGCGGAGACCGGCCTTCGGAACGCCGGATGATGCTCGACCGGTTCCGCCAGCAGCTCAGCAACCGCAGCAGCGCGGCCGATCAGGCCGATGACGGCGATAGCGGATCAGGCGCGTAGTCCGGCGCGGATCCGCGCCAATATCCCGGAACGTTCGGCCAGCGTTCTGGCCTGTGCAACGCCGCTATCAAACGCCCCGCGCGAGGCCAGCAGCGCCCGGTTGGCCAGCGTCGGGCGCAGCAAGACGAGGCTGGAACAGGCGGCGCTGTGGGTGCCGAACATCGCCTTGTGCGCGCCTTCGCCTTCGGTGAAGTCGAACCACCGATAACGTTCTTCGGCAAACAACCGCTCGAGCGCATCCATCTGCAGCACCGTCCCGGGGGACAGGCGCGCATGGTCGGGATCATAGCCCAGATGCGCATAGACCAGCGTCGCCCCGGTTACCGGCAGCGACAGATAGGCGATGGCGCTTCCGCCCGCGTGCAGCAGGAAGGCGCGCATCCGGCCATCCTCCGCCGCTTCCATCATTGCGCGCCGTGCGGCCGCACTGTCGGGGAGCCCCGCATCGAGCAGCCGCGCCTGATAGGTGCGCGCCGACAGCGGTAGCGCGGCGGCAAGAAAGGCTTCGATCTCGGCAGGGGTGCGGTGTTCGGTCACGGTGTAACCGCCGGTCTCCTCGGCCAGTTTGCGCGCCTTGCGCCGCAGGGTCGATCGGGTCTTGCCCGAAAACCGCGCGAGATAGTCGGCAAAACTGCCCGCCATGTCGATATAGTGGCGCCGATAATCCTGCCGTCCGCCTGCGAGAAAGCCGGGATAGCGCGCGGTGATCGCGGTCAGCCGATCGCTGGGCGCTGAAAGGACGCGCAGCCCGTCGGGGCCGGGATCGGGCGGTTCGGGCAGGTCGCTTGCCAGCACCTGTTCAAGCCCGAAGCTCCATGTCGCAATTGTGCGCGGCACCGCCAGCAGACGGCGGGCGCCGATGGTGAAATCGATCGGAACGCGCTGCGCTGCGGCCATCATGCGGCCCCTAAAGCGCGCCGTAGAGCGTGTTCGAGACAAACTGCTCGGCCAGCCGCATCCCGGTGCGGATCGTGCTGGCGGGCAGCGGCTCGCTCGGGTTGCCGGGCGTGGCCAGCGGAGGCGGATTGTCGCGGAAGTTCCCGGTCTCGATCCTGCGCATGGTTGCCAGGCTGCGCACCAGTCCGGCGAAGCGGCGGCGCACGATGCGGTTCACCGCAAGCTTGCGACGGTTGATGAGTTCGAAGGAGTGGCTCACCAGCGTGAAGCTTTCCCGCCCGCTATCGCGCGCATGGCGGATCGCGGCGAGCATTTCGGCAAGCGTCAGCGCGGTGATCTGGGCGTGGCGCTGGCCGCCGCTGATGGTGCCGATTGTGCCGGCCGGAACCTCGATCACGCCCTCGTGCAGCACCGGATCACGATCGTTCGGGCCCAGGCTGATCCGGCACACGCCGTCGGTCAAGGCCGGGCAATGGCTCGCATCATAGGTGATGCCGATATGCGCCAGCGCCCGCAGCGTTGCATCGTCGGCACCGTAATTGCCCGCGCGAAAGGCGACCGGGACCGGTGCGCCCGCCGCCACCAGAGTGCGTCGGGCATATTCGAGAATTGCGCACTGATCCTCGAACGGGAAATCGGCGATGTTCTTGCCCGTCCGCCGGGATCGCAGCGGATTGGCGGCACCGGCAAGTTCGAGCCATTCGGTGTGGCAATGCAACTGCACGTCCTGCCCGGCAGCGACGATCGGGCCGACCACGTCCTCTATCGCCGCGACGCCCCAGACAAGCGCGGGCATCGGATCGACGAAAAACACGGCTTTCTGCCCGTGGCGGGCCAGCAATTCGAGCTTGTGGGGGATGCCCGCCGGACCTTCGGGTGTGAGGCACGCGATCGAGCGGGTATAGTTTTCTGCCCGGTCGGCCGACCCCGGCCCGGTATAGAGCCCCGAGGAATACTCGGTGTCGATGGTGAGGAATACACGGGTCATCACGCCCAATACCTTAAAGGCAAAGGGTTAAGAGCCCGTGATGATGTATCTTTTTGCGCCGAAACGCGTCAGATGCCGCCTGGCGTGCAGTCGTGTCCGTGGGTGGAAAGCCCGTCGCTAAGGGCGTCGCAACAGCTTTTCAGGTCTTCCGCGCTGGTCGAGCGAACCACGAAATTCGCCCCCACCCGGCCTTCGCGGAAGAACGGATAGGAGCCGATCTGGCAGGTTTCGTGCTCGGCTTCGACCTGTCGCAGCAGATCGGCAACCTCGCTTTCGGCGACCCAGCAGCCGATCGTTTCGGACAGCAGCGGCGCGCCGCCTTCGAGCTGGCCGGTGAGCGCGTCGAGCATGCCGGCGGTGATGTGCGGCACGCCCGCCATCAGGAACAGGTTGCCGCGGCGGATGCCCGGCGCCCCCGACATGCGGTTGGGGATGAGCTCCGAGCCTTCGGGCACCCGCGCCATCCTTAGGCGACCTTCGTTGAGCCCGCCCTTGCTGGCGTAATAGCGTTCGAGCAGCGCCCGCGCTTCGGGGTGGATGACGACCGGCACGCCCAGCGCCGCGGCGACCGCGTCCACGGTGATGTCATCATGGGTCGGGCCGATCCCGCCGGTGGTGAACAGGTAATCGTAGGCTGCTCGCAGCGCGTTGACCGCTTCGACGATGCGGCTCTCTACGTCCGGCACAACCCGCACCTCGGCCAGGCGGATGCCCTGCACCTGTAGCCAGCTCGCCACCTGTGCGATGTTCTTGTCCTGCGTGCGGCCGGAGAGGATTTCGTCGCCGATGACGATGAGCCCGGCGGTCCAGATTTTTTCGGGAGAGGTCATGAGAGGGGATTAGGCGCTTCGTCTGATCGTCTCAAGCGCGTACAGCAGCCGGTGGCACAAGAACCGGTTGCGTCAGCAACCGCAAGGCCGACCGGCCGCCCGCAGCGATGCGACCTTCAGGTCGCGTGAGCGAGGATATCGCCGCCCGGAGGGGCTGCGCACATCATTCAGCCGCCTCCAGCTGCTCCTCGCCGCGCTGCGCGTTGGCGCCCGGCTTGGTGAAGGTCAGGAAACCGTCTGTCAGCGGATCGTCCTTCATGCGCTTGCGATCGACCACGTATTCCTGATTCAGGCGCCAGGGATAGCTGATCGAGTTGCGCGGCATGATGTGCTTGCCGCGCTGGATATAGCCGGACGAGAAATCGAACACGTCGTCCTCGACGATCTTCGCTTCTTCTTCCGGCGTCAGCACCGGGGTGGCGATGGATGCGCCGGTCTTACGCATGTGTTCGAGCACGCGGCAGACGTAATCGGAATTGATGTCCGCCCGCAGCGTCCAGCTGGCATTGAGATAACCGAACACCACCGCAAGGTTGGGCAGGTTCGAGAACATGCAGCCCTTGTAATAAAAGCGTTCGTTGAACGCGACCGGCTCGCCGTCGACGCTGATGGCGATCTTGCCTGCCACCGCCAGTTTCAGGCCCGTCGCGGTCACCACGATATCGGCAGGCAGGAACTGCCCGTCGGCAAGCCGCACGCCGCCCTTTTCGAACTTGGCGATATGGCCCGTCACGACGCTGGCCTTGCCGGCCTTCATCGCCTTGAACAGGTCTTCGTCGGGTACCAGACACAGGCGCTGTTCCCACGGATTATAGGGCGGGGTGAAGGTGTCCTTGTCGTAATCCGGGCCCAGCGCCTTCTCGATCTTCTTGTAGAGCGCGTCCTTCACCTTCTGCGGATTGTCGCGCGCCAGTTTGAAGCTGAAATCCTGCATCTTGATGTTTTTGAACCGGGTGATCCGGTAGGCGAGGCTTTCTGGCAGGAATTTGCGCAGGGTGTTGGCGATCCAGTCCTTCGCCGGGCGGGTGAACATCCACGTCGGCGTGCGCTGGAGCATCGTCACGTGCCCGGCATCCTTCGCCATCGACGGCACGATCGTCACCGCCGTCGCGCCGGAGCCGATCACCACCACGTTCTTGCCCGCGTAATCGAGATCCTCGGGCCAGAATTGCGGGTGGATCACCTGGCCTTCGAATTCGCCGAAATCGAAGCCCGCATCATAGGGCTCGTCGTAATCGTAATAGCCCGAGCCGAGATAGAGGAAATTCGCGGTGACATGCGTGCGCGATCCGTCCTTCAGCTCCATTTCGACGTGCCAGCGCGCCTCGTCGTGGCGGAAATCGGCGCTGATGACCTTGTGGCCGAAGCGGATGTGCTGGCGGATGCCGCGTTCATCCACGATCCGGTCGAGATATTCGAGGATCGCAGGCGCGTCGGCGATGCTCTTTTCATGCCGCCACGGTTCGAAATCGAAGCCCAGCGTATGCATGTCGCTGTCCGAACGGATGCCGGGATAGCGGAACAGATCCCACGTCCCGCCAAGATTGTCGCGACGCTCGACGATGGCATAGCTGTGGTGCGGTGCCTTCATCTCCATGTGCGCTGCCATCCCGATGCCGGAAATTCCGGCACCGACGATCAGCACGTCGAAATCTGGCGGTGTGGCAAGCATGACGGGCCCTCTCTCTCCCTTGTTGACGGGGATGTAACCACACGTGCCGAGCAAAAGCGAGTCTTGAATGGCAATCTGCAACTGACTTTTGGGTGACGCGGGCGCGGTGAGCGGTTAGGTGCCGCGGCTATGAGAAAGACGTTGCGCCTGTCCGTTCCGCTGTGTGTCCTTGCCCTTGCTGCGCCGCTGATGGCGCAGGACGAGGAGGTGCCGCAGGACGAAATCATCGTCACCGGTCGCGGGCTCGATCCCGCGCTGTCGAGCGGAATCTATGCCACCACCACGGTGGAACGCGAACAGATCGTCGCCGCGCCTTCGGGCCGGATCGAGGATGTTCTGAGGGGCGTTGCGGGCTTCCAACAATTCCGCCGTTCAGACAGCCGTTCGTCGAACCCTAGCGCGCAAGGGGTGACGCTGCGGGCGCTGGGCGGCAATGCCACCAGCCGCGCGCTGGTGCTGCTCGACGGGGTGCCGCTGGCCGATCCTTTCTTCGGTTATATCCCGCTATCCGCAATTGCGCCCGAAACGCTTGGCCAGATCCGGGTCACGCGCGGCGGCGGCTCCGGGCCGTTCGGGGCAGGGGCGCTCGCCGGGACGATCGAGCTGGAAAGCGCCAATCCCTCCGCCAGCGGGCCGTTCCTCGGCAATGCCGCGATCAATTCGCGCGCCGAGACCGAGGCGAGCGGGGTGCTGACCCAGCGCCTCGGGCGCGGATTCGCGGTTGCCAGCGGACGCTGGGACCGGGGGCAGGGGTTCTACACCACGCCGCAGGACCAGCGCGTGCCCGCCACCGCCCGCGCGGCGTTCGACAGCTGGAATGCCGCCTTGCGCGGTGTCGCTCCGTTGACGGACGAGGTTGAGGTGCAGGCCCGCGTGGCCGCTTTTCGCGATACCCGCACTTTGCGTTTCGAGGGTGCGGATTCGCTGAGCGAGGGGCAGGAAGCCTCCTTGCGCATCGTCGGGCGCGGGGCGTGGCAATTCGATGCGCTGGCCTATGTCCAGGCGCGCGATTTCGCCAACATCGTCATCAGTTCTACCCGCTTCACCCCCGTGCTTGACCAGCGGCGCACGCCGTCGACCGGCATCGGCGGGAAGTTCGAGCTGCGCCCGCCGATTGCCGAGGGGCACGATATCCGCATCGGCGCCGATTACCGACGCGCCGACGGCGAATTGCAGGAAGACGCGATCAGCGCCTTTTCCGGCAATATCACCGAACGCCGCCGCGCGGGCGGGGCGACCGCCAATCTCGGCATCTTCGTGGAGGACGACTGGCAGATCGGCCCGGTGATCATCAACGGCGGCCTGCGGGCCGACCGCACCAGCATCACCGGCGGGTTCTATCGCGCGGTCACGCCAGCAGGTGCGCTGGTCAGCGAGCTCATCGCACCCGACCGCAGCGACTGGGCGCTGAGCTGGCGCGCGGGTGCGTCCTTCTATGCCACGCGGCGGCTCGATCTGCGGGCAGCGGCCTATACCGGGCTGCGCCTGCCGACCCTCAATGAACTCTACCGTCCCTTCGTGGTGTTCCCGGTGGTGACCGAGGCCAATGCGGCGCTGGAAAACGAACGGCTCGAAGGCTTCGAGATCGGGCTCGACTGGCAGCCGGTCAATGCGCTGGTGCTGTCGCTCACCGCCTTCGACAACAAGGTGGAAAACGCCATCGCCAATGTCACCATCGCCCCCAACCTGCGCCAGCGGCAGAACCTGCCCGCGATCGAGGCGCAGGGGATCGAGGCAGGGTTGGCCGCCAAGCTGGGCACTGTCAGTCTCGACGGCGCGCTGGCCTGGACCGATGCGACGGTGCGCGGCGAGGGCACCTCGCTGGCGCTGGACGGCAACAGGCCGCCGCAAACACCGGAATTTTCCGCGACACTCACCCTCGGCTGGCAGCCGGCCGCGGGCTGGCGGGTCGCGGGCACCCTGCGGCACGTGTCGACACAGTTCGAGGATGATCTGGAAACCGACCGCCTTGCCCCTGCGACAACGCTCGACGCCTTCCTTGCCGCGCCTTTGGCGGGCAAGCTGTCGCTCGTGCTGCGGGGCGAAAACCTGACCGGCGAGGAGATCGTCACCCGCAATCAGGGCGGGTCAATCGATCTCGGCGTGCCGCGCACTTTCTGGCTGGGACTGCGCTACGGTTTCTGAAGACTGGAAGACGTTTTCGGCAAGCACGTAATAAAGTTACGCGAATACATCATAACGACAGACTGATGCTGCGTTGCAGCACAATATGTTGCATTTATGCTACTGTCCGGCAGAACTTGCCTGTGACTCTTGTTAGGGCGCGCGACCCTGATAGGTTTCAATTCGCAAACCCGAGATCGGCGCCAAGCCGGCAGGATTGTGGAGAGAGGGATAATATGACACGCAAGTTCGCAGCCTTCGCTGGCGGCCTGATGGCCTGCAGCGCGCTTACCACCCCCGCCTTTGCCCAGGACACCGAGAGCGAAGCTCCCGCGGTACGGGACGACAACGTCATCATCGTGACGGCGACCCGCCGTGCGCAGGACGTGCAGGACATTCCGCTGGCGGTGACCGCCATCGCGCCGCAGCAGCTTGAAGCGCAGCGCGTCGTCAACATCCAGCAGATCTCGGCACTGGCACCCAGCTTCACCGCCAGCCAGGCCCAGCTCGCATCGGGTTCGGTCGTGCTGCGCGTGCGCGGCATCGGCACCACTTCCAACAACATCGGCTTCGAAAGCGCCGTCGGCATCTTCATCGACGGTGCCTACCAGTCGCGCCCCGGCGTGGCGCTGAGTGAATTCGTCGATGTCGAGCGGGTCGAAGTGCTGCGCGGTCCGCAGGGCACGCTGTTCGGCCGTAACACCTCGGCGGGTGCGCTCAACATCACCAACGTCCGTCCGGACGTGACCGAATTCGGCGGCTTCGTGAACGCGGAATACGGCAATTTCGACGAAATCAGCCTGCAGGGTGCGGTTAACGTGCCGCTGGTACAGGACACGCTGGCGATGCGCGTCACCGGTGCCTATCGCAAGCGCGACGGCTTCCTCGACGTGGTTGACCGTAACGGCACCAATATCGGCGACACAAACGACGTGGACCAGTGGCTGGTCCGTGGCCAGCTGGGCTGGGATACCGATTCCGGCATGCGTGGTCGCATCATCGTCGACTATTCGAAGAGCAATTCGAGCTGCTGCGGCGCGATCGAGCTGTACCAGTCGCCGCTGGTGACGGCGGGCGCCTATGCTGCGGTCGGGCTCGGTCTCAATGGCGGCAACGGCCAGCCTTCGGTCGCGACCTCGGCGTTCGACCAAGCCGGCTTCGAGCGCGCGATGGACAACCGCACCGTCTCGCTCAACTTCGCTCCGCGCGCCGATGTCGACAACTACGGCGTGACCGGCGAGCTCGAATTCCCGATCTCGGACAGCGCCGACCTGATCTTCATCGGTTCGTGGCGCAAGTATGAAAGCTTCGAAGCCTACGACTCCGATTTCACCGGGCTCGATATCTTCAACGTCGATGCGCTCAACCTCGACCTTGAAACCTGGACTGCCGAATTGCGGCTGCAGGGCGAAGGAATGGACGGCAAGCTGAACTACATGTTCGGCGGCTTCTACTCCGACGAAAGCATCGACCAGTCGGTGAGCTTCGCGCTTGGCCAGGATTATGGCGAAAACGTCGGCGCGCTGCTGTTCGTACCCACTGGCGGTGCACTGGGCGCCAATCCGCTGACGCTGTTCACCGGGGTCGATCCGGCGGGCACCACCAATACCAACCGCTTCCAGCAGAGCGCCAAGAGCTACGCGATCTTCACCCATAACAGCTTCGAGCTCACCGACGGGCTCGAACTGACGCTGGGCGCACGTTATTCGTGGGAAGATAAATCGGGCGGCTTCACCCAGACTGCGGTGAACAACCAGATCTGTCCGGCCACGCTCGGCGCGCTCGGGGCGATCCCGGCGGCGCTGGCACCCTCCTTCATCGGGTTGGGTTGCTTCGGCTTCACCGCGCCTGCGGATCTGCCGCAGTCGGCCGTCCTGCCGCTGGTGCGAACCTTCCAGTCGAACTTCGACGACGAGGAACTGATCTACACCGTCAAGCTGGGTTATGAATTCAGCCCGGCGGTCAATGCCTATGCCAGCTTCACCCATGGCTACAAGGCGGGCGGTATCAACCTCGATACCACCGCCGCGGTGGCGGGTGCCGACCCGACCTTCCTTTCGGAAGAGGTCGATGCCTATGAAGTGGGCCTCAAGGCGCGGCTGATCGACGATGCGGTGACGCTGAACATCGCGGCGTTCTATGAAGAGTTCACCAACTTCCAGGTGCTCGAATTCACCGGAACCGCGTTCCAGACCTTCAACGTCCCCGTCGCGGAAACGCAGGGCGTGGAAATCGAAGGCCTGATCCGTCCGAACAACGAGCTGACTATCAACTTCGGGGCGACCATCCTCGAAGCCAGCTATCCCGATGATTGTGCGGGCACGCAGACCGCTCCGCAGGTGGTCTCGTTGTGCGGCAATGATCTCACCAACGCGCCGCAGGTTGTCGCTTTGCTGGGCGCGCTTTGGGAAAAGCCGATCAACGATTCGACCGAATTCTTCGTCTCGGGCCAGGTCCGGATGGAGAGCGACCAGCGTACCTCGACCCAGGCCATCGTGCCGCCGAGCGCCGCACAGATCGCTGCGGTCGGCGTTGATGCTGCGGTTGCTGCGCAGCCGCTGATCATCGCGGACATTCAGGACGGCAAGGCCTTCGTGAACCTGCGTGCCGGCCTGCGCTTCGCCGACGGCAAATATTCGCTCGAAGGCTGGGTCAACAACCTGACCGACGAAGTGGTGCGCGGGGTGACCTTCAACACCACGCTGCGCGGTTCGGGTGCGGCCAACTCGCGTTCGGCCTTCACCCTGCCGCCGCGCCAGTACGGCGTGACCCTGCGCGCCAAGTTCTAAGCGCGAAGGGCTCCGGCCAAAGAAAAAGGGCGGCTCGAAAGAGCCGCCCTTTTTTTGTATTGCGTGCCTGCCGCGGCAGACACGCAAACGAACTTACATACCTCTCGCGATCACCATCTTCATGACCTCGTTCGAGCCGCCGAAGATGCGGGTGATGCGGCTGTCCCGGTACATGCGGGCGATCGGGTAGTCGTTGATGAACCCGGCCCCGCCGTGGAACTGCAGGCACTTGTCGACGACTTCACCCTGAAGCTCGGTCACCCAGTATTTCGCCATGCAGGCAGTGGCGACGTCGAGCTCGCCCTTCAGGTGGCGGGCGATGCAGTCATTGACGAAGATCCGCGCCGCGGTGCTGCGGGCCTTCAGGTCGGCCATCACGAACTGGGTGTTCTGGAAATCCCAGATCGTCTGGCCGAAGGCCTTGCGGTTCTTGACGTAGTCCATCGTCGTTTCGAGCGCCTTCTCGATCCCGTTGATCGCGCCCACGGCGATGATCAGGCGTTCCTGCGGCAGCTCGCCCATGAGCTGGTAGAAACCGCGACCTTCGACCCCGCCAAGCACGTTTTCAGCCGGCACGAAGACATTGTCGAAGAACAGCTCCGATGTGTCCGCCGCGTCGAGCCCGATCTTGTCGAGCTTGCGCCCGCGCTGGAAGCCTTCGGCCCCTTCGGTCTCGAGCAGCATCAGCGAAATGCCCTTTGCCCGCTCGTTCGGATCGGTCTTGGCGACGACGATGATGAAGTCGGCGATCTGGCCGCTCGAGATATAGGTCTTCGAGCCGCTGATGCGGTAGCCGTTGCCGTCCTTCACAGCGGTCGTGGTGATCGACTGCAAGTCGGAGCCGACGCCCGGCTCGGTCATGGCGATCGCGCTGACGAGATCGCCCGAGACGAGGCGCGGCAGGTATTTCTGCTTCTGCTCCTCGGTCCCGTGGCGCACGAGGTAGGGCAGGATCACGGTGTTGTGGAGCGAGGCGGCAAAGCCGTCCACGCCGTGCTTCGACTGCTGGTCGATTACCACCAGATCATGCCGGAAATCGCCGCCGTGGCCGCCATATTCGCTCGGCACCGAGACGCCGAGCAGGCCAGCTTCGCCCGCCTCGCGCCAGAATTCGCGTTCGACCTGGCCGTCTTCGCGCCATTTCTCGACGCGCTTCTGGGGGGCGTGCTGCTGGTAGAACTTGCCGACTGCGTCGGCGAAAATGGCGATTTCCTCGTCTTCCATGAAGGCGGGCTGAGGCACGTTGAGAACCGACATTGTCTTACTTCCCCGTCCAGTTGGGCTTGCGCTTTTCGGCAAAGGCGGCCGCGCCTTCGCGGGCGTCGTGGCTGACGAACACCGGGCCGATCAGCTTGCCCTGGTTCGCGTAGCGATCGGCCATCGGCCAGCCGCGCGATTCCTTCATCACCTGCTTCGACACGCGCACCGCGAGCGGACCATTGGCGGCAATCCGCGCGGCCAGTGCCTTGGCACCCTCCAGCGCAGAACCTTCGGTCACTTCATTGATCAGGCCGAGCTGGTAGGCACGCTCCGCACCGATGAAATCGCCGGTCAGCGCCAGCTCCATCGCGATCCGCTCGGGAATCTGGTCGGGCAGCATCATCACGCCGCCTGCTGCCGCCACAAGGCCGCGCTTCACTTCGGGAATGCCGAACTTCGCGCCCGCGTGGGCAACCACCAGATCGCAGGCGATCATCAGTTCGAGCCCGCCGGCCAGCGCATAGCCCTCGACCGCGGCGATCAGCGGCTTCTTGGGCGGAGCCTGCACGACGCCGCCGAAGCCGCGACCTTCCACGCTCGGGGATTCGCCGCGCAGGAAGCCCTTGAGGTCCATGCCTGAACAGAACGTCCCGCCTGCGCCGGTCAGGATGCCGACCCGCAGATCGTCTTCGGCGTCGAGCCGGTCCATCGCTGCCGCAATCCCCTCGGCCGCGGCCTTGGTCATGGCGTTTTTCGCTTCGGGGCGGTTGATGGTGACGATGAGGACGCCGTCCTCGACTTCGGTCAAAACTTCAGGTGCAGCGGTATCGCTCACGGTTCTCTCCCTATCGAAAATGTGATTGCGATTTGAAACGCAATTCTTGTGCGAGTGGTGCAGTGGGTTTACGGACGCGTCAACCGCATTTTCGCTACATCGGGAGAGGAACATCATGGCCGAGGCTTATATTATCGACGCAGTGCGCACTCCGCGCGGGATCGGCAAGCAGGGTAAGGGCGCGCTCGCCGCATGCCATCCGCAGCATCTGGCCGCGACGGTTCTGAAGGCGATCAAGGATCGCAACCACCTCGACACCGGCACGGTCGATGACGTGATCTGGTCGGTCAGCACGCAGGACGGGATGCAGGCGGGCGACATGGGCCGCATGGCCGCGCTCGATGCAGGCTATGACATCACCTCGTCCGGCACCACGCTTGATCGCTTCTGCGGCGGCGGCATCACCAGCGTCGCGCTGGCCGCCGCGCAGGTGATGAGCGGGATGGAAGACTGCGTCGTCGCCGGGGGCACCGAGATGATGAGCCTCACCGCCGCGATGAGCCAGGAGAAGATGCGCGCCGGGATCAAGCCGCCGATGATGGGCAGCTATAACGAGCGCCTGCAGGCGGTCCACCCGCAGTCGCACCAGGGCATTTGCGGCGACGCGATTGCGTCCAAGGAAGGCTTCACCCGTGAGGAGCTGGACGAGGTTGGCTACCGCTCGCAGCAGCGCGCGGCGGAAGCGATTGCCGAAGGGCGCTTTGCCAAGTCGGTGGTGCCGGTGGTGGCCGATGACGGCTCGGTTATCCTCGACCGCGAGGAATATCCGCGCCCGCAGACCACCCGCGAGGACCTTGCCAAGCTCGAACCGGCCTTCCCCAAGATCGCCGACGTGCCGCTCAACGAGGCGGGCACGACCTTCCGCAAGCTGATCAACAAGAAGTATCCCGATTTGGAGATCAAGCATTTCCACCATGCGGGCAATTCCTCGGGCGTGGTGGATGGCGCGGCCGCCGTCCTGATCACCAGCAAGGATTATGCGCAAAAGCACGGCCTGCGCCCACGCGCCCGCATCGTTGCCACCGCCAACATGGGCGATGATCCGACGCTGATGCTCAACGCGCCGGTGCCTGCGGCGAAGAAGGTGCTGGCCAAGGCGGGCCTGACCAAGGACGACATCGACCTTTACGAGATCAACGAGGCTTTCGCCGTGGTCGCGGCAAAGTTCGTGCGCGATCTCGAGCTCGACTGGGACAAGGTCAACGTCAACGGCGGCTCGATCGCATTGGGTCACCCTATCGGTGCCACGGGCTCGATCCTGATCGGCACCATCGTCGACGAACTCGAACGCCGCGGCGGGCGTTACGGCCTTGTCACCATGTGCGCAGCAGGCGGCATGGCCCCGGCTATCATTGTTGAGCGGGTGGACGATTTCGTTGACTAAGGTGCCCGATAACACCCCCGTCATCATCGGCGTGGGGCAATATTCCGAGAGGGTCGGCGAGCCCGGCTATGCCGCCCTCTCCTATATGGACCTTGCGGGACGGGCGCTGGCGGCGGCGATAGCCGACAGCGGGGCGCATGGTGATGTGGCGGACGCGATCGACACGCTCGCCGCTATCCGCGCTTTCGAAATGTCGCGCCCGGACAGGAAGCCTCCTTTCGGCGCGGCGGACAATGTGCCGCGGGCTATTGCCAAGCGGGTGGGGGCCAATCCCACACGCGCGATCCTGACGACCACCGGCGGGCAAACCAATCAGCAGCTGGTGGGCGAATTCGCTTCGGCAATTGCGACAGGCGACAGCCGGTGCGCGGTGATTGTCGGCAGCGAAGCGATTTCGACCGTGTTGGCGCTGTCGGCCAAGGGCGAAATCCCCGACTGGTCGGAAGAAGTCGGCGGCGACTTCGAGGATCAGGGTTTCGGTGTCGAGGAACTGATGGAGCCGGTGCTGTTCGCCCATGGGGCAAGCGGGGCGATCCCGCTTTATGCGCTGGCCGAGAACGCGCGGCGTCACAAGCTGGGGATGGGGCTGGAGGAATACCGGCTGGAAATCGGCAAGCTGTTCGCGCCCTTCACCAAGGTGGCAGCTGCCAATCCCCACTCCGCCGCGCCGGTCGAACGCAGCGCGGAAGAGCTCGCCACCGTCACTGACCGCAACCGCATCGTCGCCGAGCCCTATCCGCGCATGACCGTGGCGCGCGATCAGGTAAATCAGGCGGCGGCTGTGATCGTCGCCAGCGCCGGATTGGCGCGCGAGCTGGGCGTGCCTGAAGAGCAGTGGGTGCACATCCACGCCGTCACTGCCGCGACCGAGTTGAAGCTGTCACAACGTCCCGACCTGTCGGCCAACCCGGCCTCGCTTGCCAGCGTCGATGCGGCGCTGGAGCGGGCGGGCAAGTCGATCGGCGACATGCGCTACATCGACTTTTATTCGTGCTTTGCGATCCCCGTGTTCAACCAGTGCGACCACTTCGGCCTGTCGGTGGACGACCCGCGCGGGCTGACGCTGACGGGGGGTCTGCCCTTCTTCGGCGGGGCGGGGAACAACTACTCGGCTCACGCCATCGCGGAAGCCGTGCAGCGGGTGCGGGCGGATCGCGGTTCCTTCGCACTGGTCGGCGCGAATGGCGGCTGGATGAGCAAATATGCCACCGGCATCTATTCGACCGAGCCTGCCGACTGGAGTGCGAATGACCGCTTTGCCAAGCTGCCCAAGGCCACCGACAAGGTGCCGTTCGCCAAAGGGCCGGTGGATGCAGCGACGATTGAAACCTACACCATCAACCGCGGCCCCAAGGGCGCCGAGGCGATCTTCATCGGTCGCTCCGACACCGGCGAGCGGGTGGTGGGCAATGCCGACCTCACCGATGCAGCTACGGCCGAGGCCTTCGAAAGCGGCGAGCCGTTCGGAAAGCGCCTCGCCCTGACGCAGGACGAACGCGGGCGGACGCTGGGGCGGGTTACCGCCTAGTCCCGCCCAGAAAGTCGAGCGCGTCGAAGCCTTCGGGCGCGGGCACTTCGGTGATGGGATCGTCGCGGTCATCGAACTCGGTGCGCAGCGCGCGGCTCATGATGGCGTGCATGTGGTAGAGGCAGGTGATGTAGGTGAGCTCGAGGATCTCCTCGTCGCTGAACACCGCCTTCACAGCTTCGAACAGCGCGTCGGGCACGCGCCCGCCGTGGCATACCAGCCGGTCGGCATAGGCGAGGACGAGGCGCTCTTTCGGCTCGAACACGTCTGCTGTCTGCCACACCGGCAGGGCGGCAATCTTGTCCTCGCTCACCCCCAGGCCGCGCAGGCTCTTGCAGTGCTGCGAGAACACGAACTGGCTTCCCGTGGCCCATCCGGCCCAGGTCTGGCCAAGCTCGCGCAGGACAGGGTCGAGCTTGCGTTCCGGCGAGCGATAATAGGCAAAGCCCTGCGCAGCGTGACGCAGTGTGTCGGGCGAATTGGCGAACACCGTCCACCAATCGCCGCGTGTGCCGGTGGCGGTTCCGGGCTCTGCGACCGGATCGCGCGTCCCGAACAATTGGGCGTAGAGCGGCTGGGCGACCTTCGCATCGGCCTCGGCGCGGGGGACTTCCCTCAGGCGCGGCATCAGGCGTCCTCCGCCAGAGTCGCCGGGGCGTGGCGCACATCTTCCGGCCCGAAGCTGCGGGTGGTGGCCGCGAATTCGAGCATGATACCATTGGGATCGGTGAAATAGACCGAGCGCACAAACACCCCCTCATGCATCTCGCGCGCGTAGCCCGAAGGGCTATCGTCGTGGTTGAACACCATGTGGGTGTGCGGCACGCCGGCTTCCTCCAGCCGCTCCAGCGCCGCCTCAAGCTCGGCCTCCTCCATGTCGAAGGCGAGGTGGTTCATCGATCCCACCGCCGTCTTGGCGTCGAAGGGGAACTTCTTCACCGAAGCGATCCCGGGGGCGGCGGGCGGGGCGTCCTCCCACCAGAAGAATGCCACCGCATTGCCGCCGCCGGCATCGAAGAAGAAATGCTGGCCGCCGTCAGGCAGCTGCACCGTCTTGAACAGCGGCATTTGCAGCACTTGCGTATAGAACTGCGTGGTTTCCGCCATGTCGCGGCACACCAGAGCGATGTGGTTGATGCCCTTTGTTCTGATCATCGCGTTTCTCCCTCGGAAACGGAACCTGCCCTGATCGCGCGCGGCTGGCAATTGCTTGCGCGAATCGTCGCTTTCGGGTAGATGGTTTCACTTGAAACTAGTTTTGCGCAGCGGAGAGAATGACGCCATGAACGCCCCCACCAAAGACCTGTTCGATAACCCCGCCGGCCTCGACGGGTTCGAATTCGTCGAATTCTGCGCGCCGGAAAAGGGTGTGCTGGAACCGGTGTTCGAAGCGATGGGCTTTACCCGCGTCGCGCAGCATCGTTCGAAGGACGTGCACCTGTGGCGGCAGGGCGGCATCAATCTGATCGCCAATTACGAACCGCGCAGCGCCGCATGGTATTTCGCCCGCGAGCATGGCCCTTCGGCCTGCGGCATGGCCTTCCGCGTGCGCGATGCCGCCAAGGCCTATGACCACCTGATCGCCAAGGGTGCCGAGCCGGTGGCGGTGCAGACCGGGGTAATGGAACTGCGCATCCCCGCGATCCGCGGCATCGGCGGGGCGATCCTCTATCTGGTCGATCGCTACGAGGGCGCGGATAACGGCAACGGCCTGACCATCTATGACATCGATTTCGAATATCTGCCGGGCGTCGACAAGCACCCCGTCGGCGCGGGTTTCCACACCATCGATCACCTGACCCACAACGTCTACACCGGGCGCATGAAGTACTGGGCCGACTATTACGAGACCCTGTTCAACTTCCGCGAGATCCGCTTCTTCGACATCAAGGGCGAATATACCGGCCTCACCTCCAAGGCCTTGACCGCCCCCGACGGCAAGATCCGCATCCCGCTCAATGAAGAGGGCGAGGGCGGCAAGGGCCAGATCGAGGAATTCCTGCGCGCCTTCAACGGCGAGGGGATCCAGCATATCGCGCTGATCTGCGATGATCTTGTGGCCTGCTGGGATCGTCTGAAGGCTCTGGGCGTCCCCTTCATGACCGCACCGCCCGCGACCTATTACGAAATGCTGGGCGAACGCCTGCCCGGCCACGGCGAGGATGTGGACGCATTGAAGATGCGCGGCATCCTGCTCGACGGCACTACGGAAGGCGGCAGCCCCCGCCTGCTGCTCCAGATCTTCGCGCAGGCGCAGGTCGGGCCGGTGTTCTTCGAATTCATCCAGCGCAAGGGCGACGAAGGCTTCGGCGAGGGCAACTTCAAGGCCCTGTTCGAAAGCATGGAGCGCGACCAGATCCAGCGCGGCGTGCTGAGCGTCGAGGAGCCTGCCGAATGACGCATCCCGTCAATCTTTCCGGCATTCACCACGCCGCGTACCGCTGCAAGGACGCGCGTGAGACCGTGGAGTGGTATGCCCGCGTGCTTGGCATGACCTACACCACTGCCTTTGCCGAGGATCACGTGCCCTCCACCGGGGAATATGATCCCTACATGCACGTCTTCCTCGATGCCGGGAACGGCAACATCCTCGCCTTCTTCGAACTGCCCAACCAGCCGGAGATGGGCAAGGACCCGAACACGCCTGAATGGGTGCAGCATCTGGCGCTGAAAGTGCCCTCGGAAGAGGCGTTGCTGGCGGCCAAGGCGCATATCGAGGCGCAAGGCATCGATGTGCTCGGCCCGACGCATCATGGCATCTTCAAGTCGATCTATTTCTTCGATCCCAACGGCCACCGCGTCGAATTGGCCGCCGATATCGGCACTTCGGAGCAGTATGAAGAACTCGCCCGCGTCGCGCCGGTGATGCTGGAGGAGTGGAGCCAGACGAAGAAGGCCCCGCGCCACGCCGACTGGCTGCACGAGATTGCGCGCGCGGAGCACGCGGCCAAGGGGTGACTCTTCCCTTTTTGATCTGACGCAAAGCTTATCTGGGCCGACTCCCCCACCTTGAGCCAACTCAAGAGGGGGGATTCGGCCCATGCGCATTCTGTTCGTTCATCCCAATTACCGTTCCGGCGGGGCCGAGATCGCCGGGACATGGCCCCCGGCATGGGTCGCCTATCTGACCGGGCCGCTGAAGCGCGCAGGGTTTGACGACATCACCTTCATCGACGCGATGACCGAGGGCCTGTCGGATGAGGAGCTGGCAGCGCGGATGCGCGAGCTCCAGCCCGATCTGGTCGGCACCACCGCGATCACGCCCAGCATCTATGCCGCCGAACGCGTGCTGGAAGTCGCCGCGCTGACCGTGCCGGATGCAGTGCGGGTGCTGGGCGGCATCCATGCGACCTTCATGTATGCACAGGTGCTCGCCGAAGCCCCGCATATCGATGTGATCGTGCGCGGCGAGGGCGAGGAAATCGCGGTCGAGCTGTTCACGGCAATCAAGGAAGGCCGCTTCCCCACCGATGCGCGCGCCATCAAGGGGCTGGCCTTCCGTGAGGGCGAAAAGGTGGTCGCCACCGAAGCCGCCGACACGATCAAGGACATGGGATCGATCAGGCCCGACTGGGACATCCTCGACTGGAACCAGTACACCTACATCCCGCTGGGCACCCGCGTCGCCATCCCCAACCTCGCGCGCGGCTGCCCCTTCACCTGTTCCTTCTGCTCGCAATGGAAGTTCTGGCGCGACTACCGCGTGCGCGATCCGAAGGACGTGGTCGACGAAATTCAGGAACTGCACGAAAAGCACGGCGTCGGCTTCTTCATCCTCGCTGACGAGGAACCCACGATCAACCGCAAGAAATTCATCGAGTTCTGTCAGGAGCTGATCGACCGCGGCCTGCCGGACAAGGTGAAATGGGGGATCAACACCCGCGTCACCGATATCTACCGCGACAAGGAATTGCTGCCCTTCTACCGCAAGGCGGGGCTTGTCCATGTCAGCCTCGGCACGGAAGCCGCGGCGCAGATGAAGCTCGACCGGTTCAACAAGGAAACCAAGGTCGAGGAGAACAAGCAGGCGATCAAGCTGCTGCGCGATGCCGATATCTTCGTGGAAGCGCAGTTCATCGTCGGGCTCGACAACGAAACGCCCGAGACGCTCGAGGAAACCTACCGCATGGCGTGGGACTGGCAGCCCGATCTTGCCAATTGGGCGATGTATACGCCCTGGCCCTATACCCCGCTGTTCGAAACGCTGAAGGATCAGGTCGAGGTTCACGACTTCTCGAAATACAATTTCGTCACCCCGATCATGAAACCCGCCGCGATGGAGCGCGGGGAGCTGCTCAACGGCGTGATGAAAAATTACCGCCGGTTCTACATGCAAAAGGCGCTGTTCCACTATCCGTGGCGCGGCACGGGGTTCCGGCGACGCTATCTGCTGGGGTGCCTCTATGCCTTCCTGCGGGCGGGCTTCAAGCGCACCTTCTACGATCTCGGCAAAGCCGGGTACTGGGGGCCGCAGACGGCGAAGAAGGTCGAATTCCATTTCGACGAAAGCCGCGCTGCCGCGATCGATGCGGCGAGCGACTGGGAAACCGCCGCCGACCGCGCCGCGCAGGCGCAGGAACGGCGCGAGGCGGTGCGCGCGCAGATGAAGGAGCGCGCCAAAGAACGCAAAGGCGAAGACCGCCGCCGGGACCGGATCGATGTCGGCTGACGCGCGGATACTCGGTCGTCGCCGACCGGGTGCGCTGATCGGTCCGAATGCCGTGCTTCAGACGGTGGCGGTGATGGAAGAACAGCTCGGGCCTGCCGAAACGCGGGCGATCCTGCTCGACGCGCAGATCCATGCCAAGCCGTGCGGCACGCACATGATCCCCGAGGTGCATGCGCTGCGATTGCATCGTTGGCTGGCCATGCACGAACCGATGGCCTGCTTCGGCATTGCCGAGCAAGCGGGCGCGCGCACGGCCGACTACATCATCGCCAACCGCATACCGCGCGCTGCCGTCTGGTTGCTGCGCCATCTGCCCGCCATGCTCGCCGCGCCACTGCTGATGGCGGCGATCCGCAAGCATGCCTGGACTTTCGTGGGGGCGGGCCGGTTCGCGCCGCAGGGCGCGTGGTGCTTCACTATCGATCGCAGCGCCGCCGACGATCCGATGATGCCCCCCGACAGCATGTTCGCATGGTATGCTGCGGTGTTTACCCGGCTTTACCGGCAGCTGGTGGCGGATGATTGCGTGTGCCGGATGATCGAGCCCGATGCACCCTGCGAAGCGTCGCGCGCCTATCGCATAACCCGCGACTAGCGCCCGTTCTTGCGATCCTGTTCGCGTTTCTGGCGGAGAAGCTTGTCGACATCGATCACTTCGGCGCGGGCCTTCATCCAGCGGATGCTGGCGAGGCTCCACACCAGCACCGTCACCAGATACAGCGCGAGTGCGCCCCAGAATTCCGGTCGGCCTTCAAGGCGTTCGGCAAAGACGGCAAAGGCAATGGTCGGCACCGCAAACAGTGCCATCCACACCCCGAACTGGGTCCATCCCTTCGTCCCGCGCGGCGTGATCGTGAAATTCCACGGCCCGCGCCGATACATCACGAACGGCTTGTCTTCGTCACGCATCATCATTTCTTTCGCCTGATGGGCCGGGTGGGCGTCCACGCTTTGCGCCCTTGCTCACCGGAACCTTCACACCCCGCCGCCCAAGCGCCTCGCGCAGCAGCACCTCGATCTCGGCGTTCACGCTGCGCAATTCGGCATCGGCGAGCCGCTGTACCGCATCGTGGAGCGCCGGATCGAGGCGCAGGGGAAAGGCCTTTTTGGCGGACATGACGGATCAGTAGAGCGATCCTGCATTGACCACCGGCTGCGCTTCCTGCTCGGCGCACAGCACCACCATCAGGTTGGACACCATCGCCGCGCGGCGTTCGTCATCGAGGTGGACGACGTCCTTCTCGCTAAGCTGGGTGAGCGCCATCTCGACCATCGATACCGCCCCTTCGACCAGTTTGGCGCGTGCTGCAATCACCGCTTCGGCCTGCTGGCGGCGCAGCATCGCACTGGCGATTTCGGGCGCATAGGCGAGGTGGGTGAGGCCGCATTCGTCAACCGTGATCCCCGCCACCGCCAGCCGTTCGATCAGCGCGATACGCAGCTCCGCGCCGACTTCCTCGTGATTGCCGCGCAGGGTGATCTCGAGATGCTCGATATCGTCATAGGGATAGCGCGAGCCGATCGAGCGCACCGCTGCTTCCATCTGAGCGGTCACAAATTCGCGGTAGTCGTCGACGTCGAACAGCGCCTGCGCCGTGTCGGTCACCCGCCACACAACCTGCGCGGCCATCTCGATCGGGTTGCCGCGCGCGTCGTTGACCTTGATCTTGTCCGAAATGACGTTGTTGGCGCGAACGGCGATCTTGGCGCGGGTCAGCCACGGCAGCACCCAGCGCAGCCCTTCGTTGCGGTCGGTGCCCTTGTATTCGCCGAAAAGCTGGATCGCGGCGGCCTCGTTCGGGTTGATCATGTAGAACCCGGTGAGGACCAGCAGTCCCAGCACCCCGGTGATGATCGCGCCAAGCACCATCCACCCGTTAGTCTGCGCAGGGGCGACGGCGGCGAAGAACATCCACGCGGCAACCGCCACCAGCAACAGCGAGACCAGCAGCATCACGTAACCGCTCTGGGTGGCGGCCGGAACCTCGCGGCTGCGGTTGAGAGCGGGGGAATCAGTAGAGGACATGACGAATCTCCAAGCGATATAATTATGATATCGTATTTATATCAAATGGGTCAGGGGTCAAGCGCTATCGGTTAATGCCGCCTTGGCCCTTTCGCCTGCTCTTCCGCCAGCGTTCTCCAGCGGCGTCTCAACCGGCTAAAACCAGGTCAGCAGACGGCGGCGCCGGTCGCCCGCGCCAAAGTTGCGGAGCTGCGCGACGCGCGCTGGATCTGATCTGCCTGCACAAACGAAAAAGGCCCCCGGCATTGCTGCCGGGGGCCCCCTTGCGACCCTGATCGGGGGGTGATCGGGTCAAGCCGATGCGCGCAAGCACGCGCAATAGCTCAGTGGTACTTGGCGTAGCTGAGATCGAAGCGGTCGGCGTTCATCACCTTGTTCCAGGCGGAGATGAAGTCGCACACGAACTTGCCCTCGGCTCCGGCCTCGGCATAGACCTCGGCCTGGGCGCGCAGCATCGAGTTCGATCCGAACACCAGATCGGCGCGGGTGGCGCGGTATTTCTCCGCTCCGGTGGCGCGGTCGGTGCCGACATATTCCTCGTCGCCCGAACCTTCGACCGGCTTCCACTTGGTGCCCATGTCGAGCAGGTTGCGGAAGAAGTCGGGGGTCAGCACGCCGACCTTGTCGGTAAACACGCCGTGCTTGCGGTTGCCGCTATTGGCGCCAAGCACGCGCATCCCGCCGACCAGCGCGGTCATTTCCGGGATCGAGAGGCCGAGTAAATGCGCCTTGTCGATCAGCATTTCCTCGGTCCGGACGATCGACTTGGTGCGCAGGTAATTGCGGAATCCGTCGGCGAAAGGCTCGAGAGGTTCGAAGCTGGCCGCGTCGGTATGCTCCGCGCCCGCATCGCCGCGCCCGCCGGTGAAGGGCACGGTCACGTCGAAACCCGCATCGCGCGCCGCCTTTTCGACCGCGGCAGAGCCCGCCAGCACGATCGCGTCGGCCATGCTCAGCGAACCGCGATGCTGTTCGATCACACCGAGCACCTTGGCGAGCTCGTCCGGATCATTCGCCGCCCAGCCCTTTTGCGGGGCAAGCCGCACCCGCGCGCCGTTGGCACCGCCGCGGTGGTCCGAATTGCGGTAGGTCGAGGCCGAAGCCCATGCCGCCTTGACCAACTCGCTGACGCTGAGGCCAGAGCCGAGGATCGCGTCCTTGAAGCGCGCGACTTCTGCGTCGGACGGCATGGTTCCGGAGGGCACCGGATCCTGCCAGATCAGGTCTTCGGCGGGGACTTCCGGGCCCATGTAACGGATCTTGGGCCCCATGTCGCGGTGGCACAGCTTGAACCACGCACGCGCGAAAGCATCGTCGAGCGCGGCCTGATCGTTCAGGAACTTCTCCGAGATTTTGCGATAGTCCGGATCGTTCTTGAGCGCCATGTCGGCGGTGGTCATCATCGTCGGCACGCGCTTGTTCGGATCGCGCGCGTCGGGGGCGAGGTCTTCCGGATCGGGGTTGATCGGCGTCCACTGGAACGCGCCCGCGGGCGACTTCACCAGCTCGTAGTCATACTTGAACAGCAGGCGGAAATAGTCGCCGCCCCACTGGGTCGGGTTGTTCGACCAGCTACCCTCGATCCCCGAGGTGGTGATGTTCCCGGCCGCGATTTCGGCCTCGTCATTGAGCCAGCCGAAGCCCTGCAGTTCGAGTACCTCGCTTTCCGGCGCGCCGCCGAAGGTGTCGGAAGGATGCGCCCCGTGGGCCTTGCCGAAGGCGTGGCCGCCTGCGGTGAGCGCGACGGTCTCCTCGTCGTTCATCGCCATGCGGGCGAAGGTTTCGCGCATGTCGCGGGCCATGCCTTCCGGATCATGCGGGTTGCCCTGCGGCCCTTCGGGATTGACGTAGATGAGGCCCATCTGGATCGCGGCCAGCGGGTTTTCCAGCGCGCGGCCTTCCTTTGGCTGGATGCGGGTGGCGACGCCTTCGTTGACCCACTGCTCCTCGGTGCCCCAGTAGACGCTTTCGGGTTCATAGACGTCCGCGCGGCCGCCGCCGAAGCCGAACACCGGCCCGCCCATCGATTCAATCGCGACATTGCCCGCGAGGATGAACAGGTCGGCCCAGCTGATGTTCTTCCCGTATTTCTGCTTGATCGGCCAGAGCAGGCGGCGTGCCTTGTCGAGGTTGCCGTTGTCGGGCCAGGAATTGAGCGGAGCGAACCGCTGCTGGCCGCTGCCCGCACCGCCGCGCCCGTCACCGGTGCGATAGGTGCCCGCCGCGTGCCACGCCATGCGGATGAAAAACGGGCCGTAATGGCCATAGTCCGCCGGCCACCATGGCTGGCTGTCGGTCATCAACGCGGTGAGATCGGCCTTGAGGGCATTGTAATCGAGCGCGTTGAAGGCTTCGGCATAGTCGAAGTCCTCGCCATAGGGATTGGCGCTGCGCCCGCCTTCGGTGAGAATGTCGAGTTGCAGGGCTTCGGGCCACCAGTCGCGATTGGTGCGGCCCAGCAGGCTGCGCATTTCGCTGCTGCCGTGGAACGGACAGCCGCCGCTCATTTCTCCGGTCTTGGCATCCATGTCAGACTTCTCCTCTCGTTTTGGGACTCGGACTTTATCCAAGCTTTATGACGACAGGATGCGCTTCGAGCCTTAAGGCGTCCAATCGATTAAAACGCGCTTATTGATTTATATTATCGATTGAGTCTGTTTGCGGATCGATCTCTTGCGCACCGACCGAGCCATGCGACCAGCAACCGGAAATGTGTTACTGGACTAATACAGTAAGTGGGTCTACCGGTGTAGGTGTCTGATCTGTCAAACATGGGAATGGAAATTCGGCAATGCGTATCCTTCTCGCTTTCGCGCTTGCTGTCATGGCCAATGTCGCCTTCCCGGCTATGGCCCAGCAAGATTCCGCAACAGTGGAACTGGCCTCGGGAGCTCAGGTTGACGCTGCATATCTTGATCAGGCACTTGAAGCAGCGGCCGCCAGTCAATCAGTTTCCGGATTTTCGGTTGCCTTGGTGAACGGCAACCAAATCGTCTACCGGAGGAGCCTTGGTGTCGCTGACCGGGAAACACAGGTCGCCGTTTCCAAAACGACACTGTTCGAATTCGCTTCGATGTCCAAACCTGCCTTTGGTGCGTTGGTGGTCGATCTGGCCTCCGACGGTATCATAGATCTCGATCGGCCGCTCGCCGAATACTACCCGCATCCCGACCTTGGTGCTGATCCCCGCGCGGCGAAAATCACCGCCCGCCAAGTGCTCACCCATCAGAGCGGACTTCCCAACTGGCGGACCGACAGCCCTGATGGAAAACTGGATATCGCTTTCGAACCCGGAACCGGTCGGCGGTATTCTGGCGAGGGGTATGAATATCTGGCCGACGTTCTCATGCATATACTCGGCACCGATGATCGCGGTCTCGACGCGATCTTTCGCCAGCGTTTTGCGAAACCCTCGGGAGCATTCGATACCCATTTCGTGCAGGATGCCGATCGCGTGCGGCGCAAGGCAACCGGCTATGCAAAGGGCAAACCGTTCTCAGGCGATATCGACTACGCCAATGACGGCTTTGGAGCCGCCTATTCGATCCATTCGACTGCGTCTGATTATGCCCGGTTTATGATCGGCATCATGGATGGCTCAACCCTCGATGAAGATGAGCGCGCGATCTTCTTCGCACCCCAAGGCGTGCCGATACCGGAAGACGATCCAGAGCGTGCCATCGGTCTTGCCGATCAGGCTCTCGGTTATGCCGTCTATGAATTGCCGATCGGGCGCGTCTTTGCGCATGGCGGAAACAACGAAGGCTTCACCGGCTCGTCGGCGATGCTGCCGGACGAAGGATGGGCCTTCGTTATCGTATCAAACGAAAATCAGGCCAATGATTTTGTCCTGCAGACCATGAGCCTTGTGCTCGGCTTGATTCCTTTGCCCGCGCCCTAGGGCGCGATGCCATCAAGCGGCCTCGGCCACGTCCTCGGCGGGTTCGTTGCGGATCAGGAAGTCGAATGCGCCGAGGCCGGCCTTGGCGCCTTCGCCCATCGCCACCACGATCTGCTTGTGCGGCACGGTGGTGCAATCGCCCGCGGCGTAGATGCCGGGCAGGTTGGTTGCGCCGTGATCGTCGATCACGATCTCGCCGAACTTCGACAGCTCAAGGCCCGTCTCGCGCAGCCATTCGGTATTGGGCACAAGTCCGATCTGTACGAACACGCCTTCGAGCGCGATACGGCGCTCCTCGCCGTTGGCGCGGTTCTTGAGCACGAGGCCGTTCACGCGGCTGCCGTCGCCCAGCACTTCGGTGGTCTGGCCGTTGGTGATGATTTCCACGTTCGGCATCGAGCGCAGCTTGCGCTGGAGCACCTCGTCGGCGCGCAGCTTGGTGTCGAACTCGATCAGCGTCACGTGGCCTACGATCCCGGCAAGGTCGATCGCCGCTTCGACGCCAGAATTGCCGCCGCCGATCACCGCGATGCGCTTGCCCTTGAACAGCGGGCCGTCGCAGTGCGGGCAATAGGCCACGCCCTTGTTGCGATACTCCGCCTCGCCCGGCACGCCGAGATTGCGCCAGCGCGCGCCGGTGGAGAGGATCAGCGAACGCGCCATTAGGCTCGCGCCGTTTGCCATCACGACTTCGTGATAGCCGCCAACGTCCTTGGCGGGCTTGAGTTCGACCGCGCGGGCGAGGTCGATCAGGTCGATATCATATTCGCCGACATGCGCCTTGAGGCTGTCGGTCAGCTTGGGGCCTTCGGTATAGGTGGTGCCGGGCAGGTTCTCGATCCCGAGCGTATCCATCAGCTGCCCGCCGAAACGTTCGGCGGCAATACCGGTGCGGAAACCCTTGCGCGCGGTATAGACCGCCGCTGCGGCACCCGCAGGGCCGCCGCCAACCACCAGCACCTCGAACGGAGCCTTGGCGGCGAGCTTTTCGGCCTGCTTCGCGTCGGCGTTCTTGTCCAGCTTCGACAGGATTTCGGCCAGTTCCATCTTGCCGTTGTAAAACGGCTCTCCGTTGAGGAAGGTCGCGGGCACCGCCATGATGTCGCGGCGCTCGACTTCGTCCTGGAAGGTGCCGCCTTCGATAAGAGTGGCGGTGATGCGGGGGTTTTCCAGCGCCATCAGCGTCAGCGCCTGCACCACGTCGGGGCAGTTGTGGCACGACAGCGAGAAGAACATCTCGAAATGGAAATCGCCCTCGAGCGCGCGGACCTGTTCGATCAGGTCGGCATCGACCTTGGGCGGGTGACCCCCGGCCCACAGCAGCGCGAGAACGAGCGAAGTGAATTCGTGACCCATCGGCAGGCCGGCAAAGCGCACCCACTTTTCCGCATCGCTGGCGCGGCGGATGACGAAGCTGGGCTTGCGATCATCGGTGCCGTCGAAGCGCGCGGTGACGAGGTCGTGCAGCGACGCGATCTGTTCGATCAACTGGCGGGTCTGGCGCGACTTCTCGCTATCGTCGAGCGAGGCGACCAGTTCGATCCCTTCGCGAAGATTGCCGAGATATTGCTTCAGCTGGGCCTGCATTGCGGCGTCGAGCATGGTGTCCTCCGGGGCGCGTCGGGCGCGCGAAAATCTGGGATGATCCGTGGCGGGTAACACGGGACCGGATGCCATCCGCCCGTCAAAGGGGGGGAGGGGCGGGAACATCCGGTCCCGGCTACGACCCGAGGGCTCGAAACGGCTCTCGGGATTTTACGGTCGGCGCGCCTCTTGGGGGAGGGGGGGATGCGGCGCGCCGGCCGGTCTGTCAGGTCACGTCTTAGATCTTGCCGACGAGGTCGAGCGAGGGGGCGAGGGTTTCCGCGCCTTCTTCCCACGCCGCCGGGCAGACCTGGCCGGGGTTGGCGCGCACATACTGCGCAGCCTTGATCTTGCGGGTCAGTTCGTTGGCATTGCGGCCCACGCCTTCGCAGGTGATTTCCATGATCTGGATCACGCCGTCCGGATCGACCACGAAGGTCGCACGGTCAGCCAGGCCCACGCCTTCGCGCAGCACGCCGAACTGGTTGGACAGCACGTGGTTCTGGTCGCCCAGGAACGGGAACTTGAGCTTGCCGATCTTGTCCGAGGTGTCGTGCCAGGCCTTGTGGCTGAAGTGCGTGTCGGTCGAGACGGCGTAGACTTCGACGCCCATCGACTGCAGCATTTCGTACTTTTCGCCCATGTCCTCGAGCTCGGTCGGGCAGACGAAGGTGAAGTCGGCCGGGTAGAAGAAGAACACCGACCACTTGCCAGCGAGGTCTTCGTTGGTGACGTCGAAGAAGTCCTTGCCAGCCTGGAACGCGGTCGCCTTGAACGGCTGGATGGTCGAACCGATGATACCCATGTGGAATTTTCCCTTGTGTTGGGGTGGTTGAGAGAGGGCGGAAATTCGATGCTGCCCAGATAGGGATTTTCGCGCTGCACAAAAGTTGATTTGTGCGATTGCGAAAATCGGATTTATCAATCGTCGATACGCAGCAATGATCGGATTGGTTCCCGTTGGCCGCCGGGACGCGGCAGGGGATCAGTTGCTTGTCTGCCCGCCGGCAAACCGCTCCTCGCGCAGCACCGGGGCTGCCCGTCCGGCCGCGGCGACCAGTGCGTCGGCTTCCTTGAGTACGGCCATGAAGGCCTGATGGCTTTCGTCCATGCAGCCTGAATTCCATGCGATCTCTATCGTCGTCGCGCCGCGAGTCAGGCGGATCGTTCCGTAGGGCAGATCGGACATTCGATTGACGCAATTTGCCGGATCGGGCGCCTCGTCCGGCAGGCGCGCGAGGATTGCAGCAAGACTGGCGGCGCGGTGCGGATCATCGGCGATTTCGTGCCAGACGAGCGGGTAGGTGCCGAGCGGTTTGAAGCGTTCCTTGCGCGTTTCGGTCCAGCTGCCCCCGCCAAGGCCGGTCAGCCGCCAGCGGGTAACAGGTTCGCCCCAGCTCTTGACCTCGAAGGCCATGAAATCCCATTGTTTGGCAGAATTGTTTTCGTCGTGTGCCGCAGCCGGGCCGAAGAGGGAAAGTCCGGCTACGGACAGGGCAACAATCAGGGGCGCGACGAAGGAAAGGATGCGGCGCATGTGGAAGTGGATATTTATCGGGTTTGCCCTTTTCTACGCGATCGCCTTGGCGCTGCTGGCGATCGGCACCTTCGGCCTGTTCGGGCAGGAGCGCGATCCCCTTTCGGGCATATTCCTGATTCCGCTGGGACTGCCCTGGAACCTGATCGGCGACCGCGCCGGACTGGCGGGCCCGTGGCTGGCAATGCTCGCTCCGGCGATCAACGCCGCCATCCTTTACTGGCTGTGGCGGCGTTGATCCTCCGGGCAGGGTCGTGCCCGAAGCGGAGTGACGGGCCGGATCAGCCGCCGGTGATCATCGCATCGACGACGACATAGGTCTCCGGGCCGAAGGTGATGGTTGTCTGGTCGCCGCTGCGGGTCCATTTCAGGTCCCATCCTGCCGAACCATCGGCCTGGACGCTGTCGGCGCCATAGGGCTCGGTGCCGCGGAAGAAGATCGCGCGCTTCATGCCGTCGGGCTTGGTCACCTCGACCAGATGTTCGCCGGGCGCATCGCCCCAGTTGCGCTTGATCCCGGCATCGCATTTCTGCGTCGGCGGGGCACCGTCGAAGCCGCAGGAGATGATGGTCGTGGCGTTGTAATCGGTGCCGGGCACCAGCGCGTCCTCGGCGGCTTCGGGCGGCGGAGGCGGGCCATTGGTTTCGGCTGCCGCCATCGCTTCGGGACCGCCCGCAGCGGCACTGTCAGAGGTGTCGTCCCCCGTGCCGCCGCAAGCAGCGAGGCTCGCCACCAGCAGTGTGGTCCAAAGCAGACGCGTGTTCATGATCGTCATGGTCTTTCCCCTTCGATCGAAGCGCAGCGCCTTACAGCGCGCCCTCGCTGCCGGTATACATTACCTCGCCGATGGTACCGTCGCGATAGGCAAGGCAGCGCCACGGCGCTTCGGCACCGGCGACATTGATGTAGATTTCGACCGCAGCTTCGGATTGCTCGATGCGATTGGTGCCGATCCCGCCGCCGCCGGTCACGTCATTGACCCGCGCAAGGCATTTTTCCTCAAGCGATCCCGGGCCGCGGATCTTCGCTGCGGCGGCCTTGGCCGGTTTCTGCTGCGCCGGTGCGGCTTGCGCCGGGCCGTTCTCGCCCATGCCGACATTCGCATCGCCCATCGGAATGCTCACCAGTCGCACACCCTCGACATTGCTCACGATCGTCCCGCCAAGAGCCTCTGCCGAGGCTTCGTCGGGGCAGCCGACCAGAACCGCGCTGTCGTCGAGGTAGTTCGAGGTAGCCGGGCTTTCGCCCAGACGTCGGCAGGGCGCGCCGGGGCCGGGGTAGCCGTCGCCGAACGGGGCAAGACTTTCGGGAATGTCCACCGCAGCCGATCCGGCGGCAGGCTCGGCCGCGCTGTCTTCGGCCGGGGTTCCACCACAGGCGGCGAGAACCAGTGCGAGACTCGATGCAATCGTCAGGCGAGAAATCATGTCATGCTCCACTGTCATCACAAGACAGGAAAGTATGGCGGGGCAGTTTCGTGCCGGCGGTGTGCCTCGGTGCCGGCATGATCCGGCCCCGCCATTGGTAACCGGTTTACCCGTCCCGCTCAGCGGCAGTTCGGGTGCTGACCGATATCGCGGATGTCGTAGAACTTGCCGTCGTCGATGATTACTTGCACGCACTGGCGGCTATCGCGCTTCCACTGGATCGAATAGCGGCTGTTGCCGCTGGTGAAATTGTCGACCTGGGTAAAGCCGCGCCGTTCCAATTCGCTCATGCCACCGGCCGCACGTGCGCCCCGGAGGTCGTCGATCCGGGCGGTCTGGACATAGCCGCCGCGGCGCTGGTGATGGCCGAGGTTGGCCTCGCGCTCGTCGACGCCCTTCTCGTAACCATGCGAATAGGCATCCGAGCGGCTGTAATTGTGGTAGGTCGCGCCGTGGAGCCCGTCGGTGTAGCCGCGGTCGAACTCGGCGGTCTGTTCGCGGTCATAGTCGCGGCCTTCCTTGTGGTGCGACTTGCCGCCGAGCAGCGCGCCGAGGATCGCCGCCCCGGCGACCACGCCGACCGCTGCGGCAGCGCCGTCACCCTTGTGATGGCCGCAATCCTGATCTGTGGCGTCACTGACGGTCATGACCTTGCCGCTCATGGATTCGACGACCACGCAGTTGTCGTTGCCGCCGTGCCACCAGTAGCTGTTGACGAAGCCGCCGGAACTGCGGTGGCTGGAAATACTCTTGAAACCGCGGTTCCTGAGTTCCCGTTCGGCGCTGGCGGCATCCATGCCGTTGATCCAGGTGAGGCTGCTGGCCTTTTCAGCGAGCACAGGCGTCGCAGCAAGCGTTCCGCAAACCGAGGCTGCGAGCAGGCTGCGGGTCAGACGATTCTTCATGTTTCTCTCCCAAAATCACTGGCCGATCCCGACCGGAGCGCCAATCGCGCCATGGTGATTGCTTCGCTACGACCGCCGAACAGGCCCAGGTGCTGCCGCGAATGGCGGGTGCGGTTGTCAACCTAGCTTGAGATATGCCTATGACCTATGGATACTTTTGGCCAAAAATTGACATTTTCCGCCAGAATGGTACTAATTGTCACCAGCGGGCACCGGGGGTCGGCCGGTAGGGTGGGGATGGGACAGGACTTCAGTCTGCGATTTGCGCACTGTCTGGCGCGACTCCGGCGGGAAGAGCCCGAATTGGCCACCACTATCGTGCCCACTGGGGTTACCGGATTCTGGGCGAGCAATTTCGACTATCCCGACTGGCTGACCCACGGCACCGATATTCCCGCGGGTCAGGCGCTTCCCCGGATGATTGAGCTGATCGACGATTTGCAGATCATCGCCAACCTGATCGGTCATGCAGGGGAGCAGCGGTTGGTTGAGTTGATGCTCGAATGGCCACGCTTTCCCGCCCAGACCGAGTCCTTGGCGGCACCCGATCTGGGGGCGGCGCTGGAGTATCTTGCGGGCGCAATTACTCACCGCAATGCCCTCGTAACTCTGGCTTACCACCGCGATGCGCGGAAGGGGTGCCTGACGCTTAGAAGCGATGACAGGCTGGGGCCATTCCGGCCGCTGTTGGAAGCAGTGGTATGGGTGGTGATTTTTCGCGTGGCGCGGGGGTTTCTCGGCTTCAGGCCAAGCACTGCCAACGCGCTCGACCGGATCGCTATCCGATCGGTGCATGCGGCTGCACTCCTCAAGCCGTTGCTCGATTGCGAAGTCAGCCGGAGCGCCGGCAAGCTATCGGAGTTGCTGATCGAAGCCGATGTGCTGGAGGCTGCCAATCCCGAATTCGATCCGGATTCATGGCACCGCCTTTCCCCGCAGGAGCAAGCCGTCGATCCTGCTGCCGCGATGCCCCGCAATATCGCAGAGGTGATGCCGATGCTGCGCAATGCACTGGCCGAAGTCGGGCGCGCGCCACAGCTGGCCGAAATTGCCGCGCGTCTGGGAATGTCCTCGCGCAGCTTTGCAAGGGCGATGGCCATGGCGGGATTATCCTATCGTGATCTCGTCAACGACACCCGCATGGCGATAGCCCGCGATTTGCTTGTCGAAGGGCGTGCTCCGGTAAAGGATATCGCCCTGCGACTGGGTTATGGCGATGTGACCGCTTTCGTTAGGGCATTCAGGCGCAGCCACGGCGTCTCGCCGACCCGCTGGACACAGGCGACGGGCGCGAAGAAATAGCCCGCGAGAAAAGTCGGCCGCGCTACCGCTTACCCCATTTGCCCCCGGTGCAGCAGTTTGTGATCGGCCAGCACCAGCGCCATCATCGCCTCCACCACCGGCGTGCCGCGGATGCCGACGCAGGGGTCGTGGCGGCCCTTGGTGACCACCTCCACCGCCTCGCCCGCAGAGTTGATCGATTCCACCGGGGTAAGGATCGAGGAAGTCGGCTTGAACGCCACCCGGCACACCACCGGCTGTCCGGTGGAAATGCCCCCCGCCGTCCCGCCCGCGTGGTTGGCAAGGTAGATCGGCTTGCCGTCTTCACCGGGGCGCATCCTGTCAGCATTCTCCTCGCCGGTCAGCCGCGCGGCTTCGAAGCCGTCGCCGATTTCCACGCCCTTTACCGCGTTGATGCTCATCATCGCGGCGGCAAGGTCGCTGTCGAGCTTGGCATAGATCGGCGCGCCCCAGCCTGCGGGGACGCCGGTGGCGACGCATTCGACAATCGCGCCGAGGGACGATCCGGCCTTGCGCGCGGCATCGACCTTTTCTTCCCAGCGTTTGGCCGCTGCCGCATCGGGGCAGAAGAACGGATTGTTGGCGATTTCGGAATAGTCGATGTTTGCCGGGTCGATCCGGTCGCCGCCCAGCTCGCAGACATAGGCGGTGATGGTGACTTCGGGGATCACCAGCCGCGCCACCGCGCCCGCCGCCACCCGCGCTGCCGTCTCGCGCGCGCTTGAACGTCCGCCGCCGCGATAGTCGCGGATGCCGTATTTGGCGTCATAGGCGTAGTCGGCATGGCCCGGGCGATATTGCTGGGCGATGGCGCTGTAGTCCTTGCTGCGCTGATCGGTGTTCTCGATCATCAGGCTGATCGGCGTGCCGGTCGTCGTGCCCTCGAACACCCCCGACAGGATCCGCACCAGATCATCCTCGCGCCGCTGGGTGGTGAAACGGCTGGTGCCCGGCTTGCGCGCGTCCATGAAGGGCTGGATGAACTCTTCCGAAATCGCGAGCCCCGGCGGGCACCCGTCGACAACCGCGCCCAGTGCGGCCCCGTGGCTCTCTCCCCAGGTAGTAAAGCGCAGCACGCGCCCAAAGGTGTTCCAGCTCATGGGTCTTCCATTACCTAAAGTCCCGTTCGTGTCGAGCGCAGTCGAGACACCTTGATTGATGCATCTCGACTTCGCTCGATGCGAACGGGGATTTGTGCGGTAGAACACTAGCCAAGCCAGCGGGATTGCGTCAGGAACTTTGTGCTCAAGTAGCGAAGCGGTAGCACGGCGAAGACTCATGATTGCCAAACTCTCAGGCAGGCTCGATGCGACCGGCGAGGACTGGGCGATCGTCGACGTCGGCGGGGTGGGCTACCTCGTCCACTGTTCCAGCCGCACGCTCGCCGCGCTGGGCGAGGTAGGGGAGGCCTGCACCGTCCACACCGAATTGCAGGTGAGCGAGAACGACATGCGCCTCCTGGGCTTCGCCGAGCAGGCCGAGCGCGACTGGTTCCGCCTGCTGACGGGCGTGCAGGGCGTGGGGAGCAAGGTCGGCCTCGCGATCCTTTCCGCGCTCTCGACCGGAGAGCTGCGCGACGCCTGCGGCAAGGGTGACGCGGCGATGGTCGCCCGTGCGCAGGGCGTCGGGCCGAAACTGGCGGGCCGGATCGTCAACGAGCTGAAGGACAAGGCGGGCGCGATGCCCGGCGGCAGCGCCGGGTTCGTGCCGGGTTCGGCGGCAGCGCCGGTTGGCGGCGCGGGCGCGGACGCGGCGAGCGCACTTGAGAATCTCGGCTTCAAACCCGCCATCGCCGCACAGGCGGTCGCCCGCGCGCTCGAGGAGCTAGGCGAGGGCGCGAGCGAGGGTGACCTGATCCGCGTGGCGCTGAAGAAGGCGGCGGGTTAGAAGAGGGCAGGAGGACTTACCATGCGCACCATCATCACCATCGCTCTGGCGCTCGCCGCCGTCCCGCTCGCCGCGCAGGATCGTAGCGCTTTCGAGACCGGCCCGGTGCTGACCGAATTCGGCCCCCACGCGCCCGTGCCAGGCATCGGGCAATTGCCCGAAGGCACCGAATTCGCGGTCGCTTTCGACGTCTCCACCCCGGCCGAGGAAGGCAAGGCCAATCGCGGGTTCGAAAGCGCGGCGCGGTTCCTCAACATGCAGGTCGCCCACGGCGTGAAGGAGGAGAACATCCGTATCGCGGTGGTGGTGCACGGCAAGGCCTCGCTCGAACTGCTGACCGATGCCGCCTATGCAGAAAAGCCCGCCACGGAAGGTGCCGAAAACCCCTCGCGCGCACTGGTCGAGGCACTACTCGAACATGACGTGCGCTTCATCCTGTGCGGCCAGAGCGCCGCAGTCTACGGCATCACGCCGGACAAGCTGATCCCCGGCGTCGAAATGGCGCTTTCGGCGATGACGGCCCACGCGCTGCTGCAGCAGAACGGCTACACGGTGAACCCGTTTTGAGCGAGCCGGTCCCCTTGCACACCCCCGACCGCCAGCCGGGTGATCCCGACGCGGCGCTGCGTCCGCGGCGGCTGGCCGAATTTGTCGGGCAGGAGGCGGCCAAGGGGAACCTTGCCGTCTTCATCGCGGCGGCGCGCGCGCGCGGCGAGGCAATGGACCATACCCTGTTCTTCGGCCCTCCCGGCCTCGGCAAGACCACACTGGCGCAGATCATCGCGGGCGAGCTTGGCGTGGGCTTTCGCGCCACCTCCGGCCCGGTGATCGCCAAGGCGGGCGATCTCGCCGCGCTGCTAACCAATCTCGAACCGCATGACGTGCTGTTCATCGACGAGATCCACCGCCTGTCGCCCGTGGTCGAAGAAGTGCTCTATCCGGCGATGGAGGACCGCGCGCTCGATCTCATTATCGGCGAGGGGCCCTCGGCACGCTCGGTGCGGATCGACCTGCCGCCCTTCACCCTTATCGGTGCCACCACACGGCAGGGCCTGCTGACCACGCCCTTGCGCGACCGCTTCGGCATTCCGGTGCGTCTGAATTTCTACACCCATGACGAGCTTGATCGCGTGGTCACCCGTGCTGCGGGCCTCATGGGTCTTGCCATCGAACCCGAAGGTGCACGCGAGATTGCTCGCCGCAGCCGCGGAACCCCGCGTGTCGCCGGACGCCTGCTTCGGCGTGTGCGCGACTTCGCCGACGTCGCAGGCAGCCCTTCGGTTACCCGCAAGGTGGCGGATGATGCGCTTACCCGGCTGGAGATCGACCGGCTCGGCCTGGATATCATGGACCGGCGTTATCTCGCGATGATCGCCACCACCTATAAGGGCGGGCCGGTCGGGATCGAGACGCTGGCGGCGGGCCTTGCCGAACCGCGCGACACGATCGAGGATGTGGTCGAACCCTACCTTATCCAGCTCGGTCTGGTGGCCCGCACCGCGCGCGGGCGGGTGCTCAACGATGCCGGCTGGGAGCATCTCGAAATGTCGCCACCGCAGGATCGGCTGCGCGATTCTGCCGGCGATTCTCTTGCGCGTCAGACCGGCCTGTTTGACGAAGATAGTTAACTTTCGGGCTAACCCACCCCCCTTTTTCGGTGCCAGATCGGGACAGCACCCTGCAAATCCTGCGATTTCCAAGAGATTCCAGTGCTCCAACGCGGCACGGGATAGTTAAGCCGATTGCCCCTCCTGCCTTAATTACATCAAATGAAGGCTGGTTCAGGTGACGCACGCGGATCGTCCGCATTCGCCGCCGCAAGCAAACAGGGTTATCGACTATGTCGCTCAAGATGGCCATCGCGAAGCTTTCCGCCGCTGCCGCGGGGGTGGCGTTGTTGCAGGGCGGCGCGGTGCGTGTGGCCGAGCCGATGAACACCGACACGCCGGACTTCAGCACCAATATCGACGGCAAGCTGATCGCAGTCGATCCCGAAACCGGCGCGCGCTACATCAAGACCCGCCAGCGCGAGATCCCGATGCCCGAGCAGCGTCGTCGCCGGATCGTCGAGCGCACCATCGAATGCCAGCCGGTTGTGCCCGGGGCAGCCGGAGCGCCTTCGATGCCTGCCGGTGCGGTGCAGGCATATATCGACCCCAATGAATGCCCGCCGATCGCGCAGGTTGCCTATATGCCCGCGCCGCTTCCCCCGCTTCCCCCGATTCAGGGCGGTGGCGGTTTCGGCGGCGGCTGGGGCGGCGGTGGCGGCTTTGGCGGCGGCTTGGGCTTTGGCGGCGGTTTCTTTGGCGGCTTCTTCGGCGGCGGCGGTTCGTCTTCGGGCGACGTGTCGGTTTCGACCACCACTTCGACCTCGGGCGGCACCAGCGGTACGACTTCGGGTGATCCCGCACCGCCGCCGGCGCCGCCTCCGGGACCGCCTCCGGGACCGCCTCCGGGTCCGCCGCCGGGACCTCCTCCTGGCCCGCCGCCCGGTCCTCCTCCCGGTCCGCCGCCCGGTCCTCCGCCGCCTCCGCCACCCAGTTCCAGCGGAAGCAGCGGTGGTTCGACTACGACGACCACGACGACCACGACGACCTCCGGCAACGTTTCGAGTACGTCGTCGACTTCAGGCAATGTGTCGTCGACCACCTCGACATCCGGCAATGTGTCATCGACCACGTCGACTTCGGGGAACGTCTCCTCGACCTCAACGACGTCTACGTCGGGCAACGTCTCGAGCACCACGACTTCGAGTTCGTCGAGTAGCTCGTCGTCCTCTTCGTCCAGTTCTTCCTCCTCTAGTTCCTCGGGTGGAAGCGGTGGGTCGAGCGGTCATCCCGGTACCACCACGTCGTCGGGCGGTGGCTCCTCCTCGTCGTCGAGCAGCAGCTCGTCGTCCTCGTCTTCGTCCTCATCTGGCGGAGCGACCAGCGGCGGTAGCACGTCCGGCGATATGACCAGCAGCACCAGCAGCTCGTCTTCGTCGTCGAGCAGTTCATCCTCGTCTTCGGGTTCGTCGTCGACCGGGACATCGACCGGATCGAGCAGCTCCTCGGGAAGCAGTTCCTCGTCCTCGTCGAGTTCTTCGTCGAGCAGTAGCTCGTCGTCCTCGTCAAGCAGTTCGAGCGGCGGGCATGAAGTGCCCGCGCCGCCGATGGTGGTGCTGTTCGGCCTCGCGGCAGCGGCGATCCTGAGACGGCGGCGGCAACCGGACGAAGGTTGATCCGCACGCCTCAGGTGTGATTGAGCAGTCGCCAGGGTTCCTGGCGATACCACCGCGTAATCACGTGCTTGATACCGCGCTTCACCGGCATCCCGGCGTGGAGCGTACGGGTATTGGGGTGACCTTCAGGGGTCATGTTGTTCCAGACCAGCAGCGTGCCTGTCTGCGGACGGAAGCTGAGGCCGAGCTTGGGGAAATCGGTCTCCCCGCCTTCGCGTGGTTCGTTGAGCCAGATCATCGCCGTCCACGTGCGCTGCCCGCCCCGCGGAGCCTCGCCCTGCCAGTAGCCCGCGCCGACATGCAGGTAGTCGAAGTGGTGCTTGAACTCCTGCCCGGCCTGATAGCGTTGGCCTTGCATCGTCTCGCCGTAATTGTCGTCGATACCGAGAACGTCGGAGATATAGAGTTCGCAGCTGCGCGTCAGCGGGTCCTCGCTGCCGAAATGATGCGTATGGCTGGTGCGGAAGCCCGCTCGCTCGGTGCCCTGATAAAGGGTCGAGGGTGCGGCGCGTTCATTGATCACGCGCACGATCTCGCGGCAGTCGCGGCGTTTGAGAAAGCCTTCGATACGGAAGATCTCCGCGCCTTCGACAGCGATCTGCTCGACCGCCGGATGCGCGACCAGGCGGCGGCGCACGATCTCGCCGAACCACGCAAGCTTGCGCGGATCGGCCATGGGGTCGAAGGATGCGAGCGCCTGATCGGTCATGCGCCTGCCTTAGCAGGCAGCGGTTAACGCAGCGTCAGCGCTGTTCGAGCGGCTGCCCGGCTTCTTCCCAGGCCAGAATGCCGCCCGCGAGATGTTCCACCGGTTCGCCCGTGGCGGCCGAAAGTTTGGCCCCCGCCATGCTCGAACGTCGGCCCGAACGGCAGTAGAGAACGACCTCACGCCCATCCGAGGGGCCGAGCTTGGCGGGATCGAAACGGTCGAGCGGGATATGCTCGGCCCCCGGGATCATGCCTTCGGCCACTTCCTCGTCGGTGCGCAGGTCGATCAGCCGGACATTGCCCGCCGCCAGCCGCGCAGCCAGCTGTTCGGGGGTCAGGTCAATCATCGGCAGCGGAGCCCGCGCTTCCGGAACAGGAACCGCGTCGTCATCCGTTGCCGGAGCGCCCGCGCCCGCAAAGGCCAGCTCGAAACCGAGCGGTGCGGAGGGCGCGTCCCGCTTTCCGTCAGAGCGCGATCCGCCGCTACAGGCAACCAGTGCCAGCAGGGCCGATGCAGCCAGAAGGGTGGTGCGGGACGCGTTCATCCCTCTCCTTATGCCGCAAGTTTGCGCAGAACGTAATGGAGAATGCCGCCGTGGCGGTAATATTCCATTTCATTTGCGGTATCTATGCGACACAGCGCGGTGAAGGTGAAGCTGGTGCTGTCGGCGCGGGTGACCTCGATTTCGACATCCTGACCCGGCTGGAGATCGGCCAGACCGCGCACCGAGAAGCTATCGTCCGCAGTCAGACCCAGCGTCTCGCGGGTGTCGCCGTCCTTGAACTGGAGCGGCAGCACACCCATCCCGACGAGGTTGGAACGGTGGATGCGCTCGAAGCTCTCGACGATCACCATGCGCACGCCAAGCAGGATCGTGCCCTTGGCCGCCCAGTCGCGGCTGGAGCCGGTGCCGTATTCCTTGCCGCCGATGACCACCAGCGGCGTGCCGTCTTCCTTGTGCTTCATCGCCGCGTCGTAGATCGGCATGGTCTCGCCATTATAGGTCGAGAAGCCGCCCTCCACGCCCGGCACCATCTCGTTCTTGATGCGGATGTTGGCGAAGGTGCCACGCATCATCACTTCGTGGTTGCCGCGGCGCGAGCCGTAGGAGTTGAAGTCCTTCTTCGCGACCTGGTTCGACTTGAGGTAGGTGCCCGCCGGGCTGTCTTCCTTGATCGAGCCGGCCGGCGAGATGTGGTCGGTGGTGACCGAATCGCCGAGGATCGCCAGCGGCTTGGCATCGACGATGTCGGTGACCGGTGCCGGGGTCATGGTCATGCCGTCGAAGTAAGGCGGGTTGGCGACATAGGTCGAACCGGCGCGCCACTGGTAGGTGTCGGACGGCTCGACCGTGATCGCCTGCCAGTGCTCGTCGCCGTCATAGACGTTGGCGTAGCGGCTGACGAACATCGAACGGTCGATATTGGCGGCGCGGTTTTCTGCGATTTCCGCGTTGGTCGGCCACAGGTCGGCGAGCATCACGTCATTGCCGTCCTGGTCCTGACCGATCGGGGTGGTGGTGATGTCCTCGGTGACGGTGCCCTTCAGCGCATAGGCGACAACCAGCGGCGGCGAGGCGAGGAAATTGGCGCGCACGTCGGGCGAGACGCGGCCTTCGAAGTTGCGGTTGCCCGACAGCACGGATGCCGCGACGATGTCGTTGCCGTTGATCGCAGCCGAAATCGGCGGGGCGAGCGGGCCGGAATTGCCGATGCAGGTTGTGCAGCCATAGCCGACCAGATCGAAGCCGATCGCGTCGAGATGCGCCTGCAGGCCCGACTTCACGAGGTAATCAGTGACGACCTGCGATCCCGGCGCCAGCGAGGTCTTGACCCACGGCTTGGGCTTCAGACCCTTCTCGTTGGCCTTCTTGGCAACCAGACCCGCGGCGATCAGCACGTCGGGGTTGGAGGTGTTGGTGCAGGAGGTGATGGCGGCAATCACCACGTCGCCGTCGCCGATGTCGTGATCCTTGCCCTCGACGCTCACGCGCGCCGGGCCGGACTTGCCGTAAACCTTCGACAGATCGCCGTTGAACAGCTCGTCCACCTCGGGGAGGATGACCTTGTCCTGCGGGCGCTTGGGGCCGGCGAGGCTGGGGACGACGGCGGCCATGTCGAGCGACAGGGTCTTGGTGAAGACCGGGACGTTGGCGGGATCGAACCACATGCCCTGCGCCTTGGCATAGGCTTCGACCAGCGCGATGTTTTCCTCGCTGCGGCCGGTCAGGCGCAGATATTCGATGGTCTTGTCGTCGATGCCGAAGAAGCCGCAGGTCGCGCCGTATTCGGGCGCCATGTTGGCGATGGTCGCACGGTCGGCAAGGGTGAGGTTGGCAACGCCCGGACCGTAGAATTCGACGAAGCGCCCCACCACGCCGACTTCACGCAGCATCTGCACGCAGGTCAGCACGAGGTCGGTCGCGGTCACGCCTTCGGCCATTGCGCCTTCGAGATAGAAGCCGACCACTTCGGGGATCAGCATCGAAACGGGCTGGCCGAGCATCGCGGCTTCGGCCTCGATCCCGCCTACGCCCCAGCCCAGCACGCCCAGACCGTTGATCATGGTGGTGTGGCTGTCGGTACCCACGCAGGTGTCGGGATAGGCGACCATCATGCCGTCCGGCCCTTCGCTCGACCACACCGCCTGGGCGATGTGTTCAAGGTTCACCTGGTGGCAAATGCCGGTGCCCGGGGGCACGGCGGATAAGTTCTTGAAGCTCTTGGAGCCCCATTTGAGGAAGTCGTAACGCTCGGCATTGCGCTCGTATTCGAGCGCCATGTTGGCTTCCATCGCCTTGGGGTGGCCGAATTCGTCGACCATCACCGAGTGGTCGATCACGAGGTTGACCGGCACCAGCGGGTTGATCTTGGCGGTATCGCCGCCGAGCTTCTTGATCGCGTCGCGCATCGCCGCCAGATCGACCACGCAGGGCACGCCGGTGAAGTCCTGCAGCAGCACACGCGCCGGACGGTACTGGATTTCCGCACCGGTGACGGGGTTGTTCTGCCAGTCGACGATCGCCTGGATGTGCTCGCGGCCCACGGTAAAGCCGCCGTCCTCGAAGCGCAGCAGGTTTTCTAGCAGCACCTTCATCGAAATCGGCAGCTTCGAAATGTCGCCCAGCTGCTCGGCCGCCTTGGCGAGCGAGTAATAGGCATAATCCTTCCCGTTCACCGAGAGGGTCTGACGGGTTGCGAGCGTATCCTTGCCGATGTCGGTCATGGGAGGGTTTCCATCCTTCTAGGTTGTCCCCGCGCCCCGATCCAAAAAGGCGCGGTTTTCGCGGCAGCACCTGCGCTGTCATGCGCGCGAGGTCAAGGGGGGTGCCGCTGGGTAAATGGTCTTAGGCGGGCTGTATTTCGGCTTGCGGATCGCGCCGGGCAACCAGCCAGCAGCCCGCAATGATCAGGACGGTCCCCGCCAGCGTAGTCATGCTGACGTTTTCGCGGAAGAACAGCCACCCGAAGGCGCTGGCCCAGACAAAACCCGAATATTCGATCGGGACCAGCGCCTGCGCTTCTTCGCGGGCATAGGCCCAGGCGATCGCCATTGATCCGGCCACGGTCAGCGCGCCTGCTGCGGCCAGCGGCACAAGTGCGGGCATGGTGGGCGGTGACCACAGGAACGGCGCGGCGGTCAACAGCACCAGCCCGCCGATGCCGCTGTGAAAGGTCGCGATCTCGACCGGGCCGGCCACCTGCGATTGTTTGCGGATGACGATGAAATTATAGGCGTAGAGCACGGCCGAAAACATCATCGCCGCGATGCCAACGGCAGCGTCGGCATCGAACTGGCCCGAACCGATGCGTCCGCCGACGATCACCAGTGTCCCGGCAAAGCCCAGCACGCTCGCCAGCACCGCCTTTTTTGCGATCGTCTCGCCCAGCAATACCCGCGCAAGATAAAGCGCCAGCAGCGGCGCGATGAAGCTGAGCGCAATGGCTTCGGCCAGCGGCAGGCGGGTCAGCGCAAAGAAGAACGACAGCGCCATGAAGGCAGAAACCAGTCCGCGTTCGAGATGCAGCTTCATGACGCTGCGCGAAGGCCACGCACCGCCGCGGGCGAGCCAGAACGGCGCGATGATGCCTGCGCCGATCAATGCCCGCAGCACGGTGGCGGTGTAGGCGCCGATCAGCAGCGCCGCTTCCTTCATGAAGGCGTCCATGAGCGACAGGAAACCGACCCCGGCAAAAGCGGCGGCAAAGGGCAGCAGGCGATGGGCGCGGATGGACATGACGCATGCGCGCATAGTGCCAAGTCGGGCGCGCGTCACGCCGGTGTTGTCCATTCACCGCAGCGCAAGCGAAGGCAGTTGATAGCTGAGGGTCGTCGCGGGTATGATGCCCGCTGACGGTTTTGGGCCGCGCTGTGCGGCGCAACGGGGTTGGAAAGCATTTTATGAAGAGGTTTCCGGGCAAATTCGCATCCGGTGTCGCAGTGGCGGCGCTGCTGGCAGGCTCGGCCATTGCCCAGTCGCAGGTCAGCCGCGAGGACATGGTTTCCGGCGGCCAGCAGCAGGGCGGGCCGGCACGGGTGGAGATGCCGGCCTCGCGTCCGGCTCCGGCTCCGACTCCGACGCCTTCCCCGACCACAGGCAGCGCCTTCGATCAGGCCTTCCCGCGCATGGTATCCGAACCGGTGGTGCAGGGCGGAATGGAGATGCCCGCGCCGCTAGTGCAGCCGTGGACCATTGCCAATGCCACCAAGCTGGTCGCCGTGATCGAGGGAATCGGCGCCGAGGGGCTCGACCCGAAAGATTATGATCTCGAACCGCTCAAGGTGGCGCTCGCCTCCGGCCCGTCGGACGAGCTGGACGCGCTGGCCTCGCAAAGCTTTGCGTGGCTGGTGGAGGACCTGCGCGACGGTCGCACCCCGATGGATGCGCGCGAGCAGTGGTTCGTCGAGGATCCGGACCGCGAATTGTTCCGCACCGGCGACATGCTGGAGCAGGCGCTAACGAGCGGCGACATCGCTGGTACGCTGGCCACGCTCAACCCCACTCATCCCGATTACGCCCGCCTGCGCGAGGCGCTGGCGAAAACGCCCGAAAGCGATGCGGCAAAGCGCAAGCTGATCCGCGCCAACATGGACCGCTGGCGCTGGCTGGCGCGCGATCTCGGCACGCAATACCTGATCACCAATGTCCCCGAATTCCAGCTGCGCCTGACGGTCAAGGACAAGATCATCAGCACCTATCGCACGATCGTCGGCAAGCCGGGGCGCACTGCCACTCCGCAGCTCGCCGAGATGGTCGAAGGCGTGGTGTTCAACCCCACGTGGACGGTGCCGCAGTCGATCGTGAAGGGCGAAGGACTGGGCGCACGCGCGCTAGCCAACCCCGCCTGGGCCAAGCGCAACGGCTATGTCGCCACCAAGGGCGCGAATGGTTACGTCAGCGTCGTGCAGCAGCCGGGCCCGGGCAATTCACTGGGCATGATGAAGCTGGAAATGCCCAATCCGCACGCGATCTTCTTCCACGATACGCCCTCGCGCCACCTGTTCGCCAACGACCAGCGCGCGCTTTCGCACGGCTGCGTGCGGACCGAACGCGCGCTGGAACTGGCGATTACGATGGCGATCTTGGGCAAGGGCGCGACCAAGGACGAGGCGGTAGCGATCTCGACCTCGCGCAAATATACCAAGGTGATGCTGGAAAAGCAGTTTCCCGCCTACATCACCTATTTCACCATGGCTTCGGACATCAACGGCGAGATGGCGACCTTCAAGGACATCTACAACCGCGACGCGCCGGTGCTCGCCAGCCTCGACAAGCCGCGGGTGCGTAACCGCAGCAACGTGATCGACGACGAGGTGATCGTCATCGAGGACGATCTGCAGGACGGTTAAAAAGCGGAGGTCGCGGGGCGCTGCAGCAGGTCGAGCGGCTGGCGTTCGATCCTTGCCAGTTCGGGCACCGGCTGGATGCTCCCGTCCTCTTCCAGCCCCAGGCTGTCGGCATAGAGCAGGCGCCCGCCGGACAGGTGCATCAGCGCGATACGGAACTGTTCCTCGCCCATCGCGAAGCACCCGGTGGAGCGCCCGAGGCGGCCCCAGCGTTCGATATGCGAAGGCTCGGCATAATCAGCGCGGTGCATCACGATATAGCGTTGCAGCGCGGCATTGTTGGTCTCGTCCAGCCCGCCGAGGCGCACCGAGGTGCCGTAGCGGCCCTTGTACCATTCCCAGGTCACATAGGCCCCGCGGCTGGTCGCGTTGGAGCCTTCGGTGTTGGAGAACTGCTTGAGCCAGCCGTCGTGCTGCGGATCCGAGCCGCTGCCGTGGCTGACGTGATAGGACTGCACCTCGCCCCGGTCGAGATTGACGAAGTGGAAGCGGGGCTTGGCCGAATGCAGGCCGAAATCGGCGATGCCCACGATGTCGCGCTTCCAGATCGCATCGCCCGCCCGGTCAAGCTCGCGCTTGGCGAGGGCGAACAGCGTGCGGTCGCGCGGGGTGCCGGGCGCTACAGTCGCGGCGAGCAGGCGCGCGGGCGCGGCCAATGCCGCTCCGGCAATCAGACTGCCCTTGAGAAGGTCGCGCCGCTTCATCCTGTCCTAACGTAAACCGCAAGCCTTGCGTTCCCTATAACGCAAATGATGAAAGCTGGGCAACTCGTCGCAGCTTCAGACCGCTTCGTGCCGCGCTGTTGCGTCTGAAGGGCGACCCCAACCCGGATTGGCCTCGTGGATCGCCTTCGCCTTCATGCCCAGCATGATCACGCCGGGCATGTTGGCATTGATCGCCTCGCCCACCTTGGCGAGCTTTGCCAGCCGCGGATCGCCAGCCGCCATCATCGCCGCGACTGCCGGGCCGGTGGGATGCAATCGGCTGCGGGCGTTGAAGGCATTGGTCTTTGCATTCTGGCCGAGCCGCCCGGCGCTCATCAGGTTGGCCATCACTGCGAAGGGATAGGTGTCGGGGGTATCGGTCAGGGGCGCGGGCGGGCACAGGATGTTGCGTTCGTCATCCGTGTCGAAATTGGCTTCGAGGAAGGCGCAGAGCGCCGCGCTGTAGGGCACGAGGGGGGTCTGCGCCAATTGCAGCGTGATCCGGTCGGCGGCGAAGATAGGGCGGACCGTGTCGCCCACGGTCTTCGGCACGGCGCTGGCGGTGCAATCGATGAACAAGGTGTTGTCAGGCACCGTGACGGAATCATCGACGAACATCATCCGGCCCGGTGCGATGGCCGTGACATGGCCCTGCCTGTAGACGGCCTTAATCCGTGACAGCAGATCAATCTCGCCTTCCGAGATCACGGCATAGTGCATCATGGTGGGGGCAACCTGCGGGTCAATCCGCAGCATCACGCCGCGCGCTTCCAGCTTTTCGCACATTTCGCTGCCGCTGTCGGACGCTGCCGCGCATTCTACCAGCGCAAGCTGGAATTCCAGCAGGCCTTCGATCCGCGCATGGGCGGGCTGAAGAAATCGGCGGTTGAACATCCACGAATCGCGCGGGCGCACCCAGCCGATCCGGTCGGGGTCCACTCCGGCCTCGATCAGCCATACCGCGGTATCCATCGCAGTCTTGCCGCCGCCGAGGATGATGTAGTGATCGGGCATATTGCCGCGCTGCTTCCACAATCCGGGCAGATCGCCGGGGATCGCCAGCCGTGCGCCTTCAGCAATCGCGAAGGACGGCGTGTGAGTCGACGGTACCGAGGTCTGAAACCATGTCGCATCGACCAGCTTGCGGCGCACGGTGATAGCGCGTTCATCGCCTGACAGGATCGGCCGGATATGATGAAGCCCGGCCTCGCCCCCGGCATAATCGGTGAGCGGGTGGTAGGCCACGCGCCCGCTCGGCAGCAGGCGTTCGTTCATCAGCCGGTCGTAATAGGCGAGAAGATCGGCGTGGCGTGCCAGCGGATACATGCCCGTATTATGACCGTGGGTGTCGATCCGGTCTGGGCACAGTTCCAGCGAATTGACCCCGTAGGTCGCGCTCGGCTGGTGCAGGGCGACGAAGGGATAGGCATCGTTCCAGTGCCCACCGGGCCGGGCGTGCCGATCAACGATGGTGATGTGGCAATCGGGATCCTCGTCCAGCAAGGTATCGACAAAAGCCATGCCAACCGCGCCGGCGCCAACCACGAGATAATCGGTGGCAAAATCGTTCATCATCTATCCCCCCAAGATGCACTCCGCATGCCCTAACATAAATCGGAGGGAAGGGTGCGGGCATTCTCGTCGGCCATGGCCAGCATTGAGGCGGCATGGCGTGCGGCAACGATACGCGGATCGTCGCCATAGCCCCCGCCGAGCGCCGAAGCGATCGCGAGCCCGCGACGGCGCGCTTCGCCGACCACAAAGCGGTCGCGCGCGGCAAGTCCCACATCGCTCAGCGCCAGCCGTCCGAGCTTGTCCTCGGCATGCGGATCGACGCCGGCCTGATAGAGCACGAAGTCAGGCGCGAAGTCCGCGAACACCTCGGGAAGGTGCCGGGTGAGGACTTCCATGTAGCCATCATCGTCCACCCCGTCGGGCAGGCCGACGTCGCGGCTGGAGCGTGCCTTTCGCACCGGAAAGTTCTTTTCGGCATGAAGCGAGAGGGTGAAGATGTCGGCGCGGCCTGCGGTGAGGCTGGCGGTGCCGTCGCCCTGATGCACGTCGCAATCGACGATCAGGATGCGCCGCGCGTCTCCTTCGGCGATCAGCCGGTTGGCTGCGACCGCAAGATCATTGAACACGCAGTAACCTGCGCCCGTATCATGCAGCGCGTGATGACTGCCCGCCGCCGAGTTGGCGGCATAGCCGTGGCGCATGGCAAGGCGCGCGGCGAGCCATGTTCCGCCATTGGTGTGGCGCACGCGGCTGGCAATGTGCGGCGTCACCGGAAAGCCGATGCGGCGTTCCTTCTCGCGCGGGACTTCGGCGCGGAACACCTGATCGACGTAGTCGGGGCAATGCACCGCTTCCAGCCATTCGCGCGGCATGGGTTCGGGCGCGTGCTCGGTGACCGGGGCTCCGCTCGCGCGCAGTTCTTCCATCACGAGGTAATATTTGTCGAACCGGAAAGACCCCCGCTCCGGGCGCGGGGCCATGTAGTCGGCATGGTGAACGACGTGGAGCATTATTCGCTCAACCCGGCAGCCAGCCCGTATGTTCCGCGAGGATCTTGCACCCCAGCCCGATCAGGATCACGCCTCCGGCGCGCTCGGCCCATTCGCCCCAGTTCTCGCCGGCGATCCGCCCCAGAATGACGCCTGCGGCGCTCAGGGCCGCAGTCACCCCGCCGATTAGCGCCACCGCCGTAAACGGCGCGACGTCGAGGGTCGGCAGGGTGATACCTGCGGCAAGCGCATCGACACTGGTCGCCACACCTGCGACCAGCAGCGCGGTGCCCGTGAGCGCGCGCGCGGCTTCCTCTTCGCCCACGTGTCCGCCCAGCATCCGCACCCCGAGAAAGCCGAGCAGGCCGAATGCTACCCAGTGATCGACTGTTTCGATATATTCGAAAGCGACGGCACCTATCCCCCAGCCGGCGAGCGGCATCACCGCCTGAAAGATGCCGAACGTCAGTGCGATGGCGATAGCGCCGCCCCAGCCGGGCCGGAACCGCGCACCCTGCGTCATGGCAACGGCAAAGGCGTCCATGGCAAGCGCCAGCGCGAGGAAAACGGCTTCGAACACGGCGGCGGCCTGTTACGTGCTGTCAGGCTCGGGCGAGGGGGCAGGTGCAGGTGCAGGCCCAGCTTCAGGCACCGGCGCATCGGCGAGGCTTGCGAGTTCGGCGTAGATCGCCTCTTCGCTGCGGCTTGCGGCGTTGCGCCAACTTTGCGCGGTGTCGGGGTTCACCAACGCGCCTTCGGCGGTCAGCACCAGCAGCGCGGGCGTGCCAGGGAAGTCGGCAAGGCCAAATCGCTGCGCAATGGCGAGGTTGTGGCCGTCGCCCGTCTGCGGCAGGCCGACATTGACGAAGACCAGCTCGTATTCCTCCGCCACCAGCGCGGCGAAGCGTTCGGTTTCCAGCCATCCGGCCAGTGCGCGGCTGTCGTGGCACCAGTTGGCGCCCATCACCAGCAGCACCCGCTTGCCATTCCCGGCGGCGCGGGCGAGCGCGGCGTCGACATCGCCCATGGCATCGGGGGTGACCGCGTAAGACTTTGCCTCGGGATGTGTCGGGGCGGGCGGTGTCGTCGCGCAGGCAGCCAGCGCCAGCGCCGCACTCCCGGCAATCAGCGCGCGTATCACTCTGCGGCTTCGGCGGGCTGGGGCGCGTGGGGATCGAAGGCCGTGGCCTCGCCCGCTTCGATTTCGGCGGCCTTTTCCTCGACCAGGCGCACGATGTGATCGAGCATGTCCTCGTTCTGCACGGTGTGGTCGGTCACCCCGCGCAGATAGACCATGTGCTTGCCCGCGCCGCCGCCGGTGAGGCCGATATCGGTCTCGCGCGCTTCGCCCGGGCCGTTCACCACACAGCCGAGGATCGAAAGGCTCATCGGCGTCTTGATATGTTCGAGCCGCTGTTCGAGCGCTTCAACGGTGCGGATCACGTCGAAACCCTGGCGCGAGCACGAGGGGCACGAGACGATGCGGACGCCGCGGGTGCGCAGGCCCAATGCCTTGAGCATCTCGAAGCCGACCTTGATTTCCTGCTCGGGCTCTGCCGACAGGCTGACGCGGATGGTGTCGCCGATGCCGGCCCACAGCAGGCTGCCGATGCCGATGCTGGATTTCACGGTGCCGCCGATCAGCCCGCCCGCCTCGGTGATGCCGAGGTGCAGCGGGCAATCGACCGTTTCGGCGAGTCCGTGATAGGCCGCGACCGCAAGGAACACGTCGGAGGCCTTCACCGCCACCTTGTATTCGTGGAAATCGTGATCCTGCAGCAGCTTGATGTGATCCAGCGCGCTTTCGATCAGCGCTTCCGGGCAGGGCTCGCCATATTTTTCGAGCAGGTCTTTTTCCAGACTGCCCGCGTTCACGCCGATACGGATCGCGCAGCCATTGGCCTTGGCCGCGCGCACGACTTCGGCGACCCGGTCGGCCGAACCGATATTGCCGGGATTGATGCGCAGGCAAGCCGCGCCCGCGTCCGCCGCTTCGAGCGCGCGTTTGTAGTGGAAATGGATGTCCGCGACGATCGGGATGCGCGCGGCGCGGGTGATCTGCTTGAAGTCGCGCGTGGATTCCTCGGTCGGGCAGGACACGCGGATGATGTCGGCCCCGACTTCCTCGCAGCGGCGGATCTGGTCGATCGTCGCCTTCACGTCCTCTGTCGGGGTGTTGGTCATGGTCTGCACGGTGATGGGTGCATCACCGCCAACGGGGACATTCCCCACCATGATCTGGCGCGATTTGCGCCGCTCGATCGTGCGCCACGGGCGAATACTGGACATGACGAGCCATATAGCCGCGCGCTTGTGGCGGGGCAATGACTGGAACGCGCGGCTTACCAGCGGATCAGCGGCGGCACGATCACCCGCGCTGCCAGCGCCGCGATCGGTACGGGCAGGACGTGCCAGATGCCGAGATGCGCGATCCCGTCGAGCGGGCAGGTGATGCCGAAGGCAAGCGCGCCCAGCGCGCCGGCTGCAAGCCCCGTCAGCCACGCTTGCCGTGCCAGCGCCACGGGTGCCGCACGGCGCAGGAACAGCACTGCAGCCACCGCGACGACCAGCCCCGCTGCAAGCGCCGACGTCAGGCAATGCCACGCAGCCGGATCGGCAAGGCCGTCATGTGCATGGTGACCGGACGCCCATACCAGCTGGATCAGCGCGGCGAGCGGCAACAGGCACAGTGTGGCGAACGCCCAGACCGGCGCATTGGCGCGCGGGCCAACCTGCGGCAGCGCACCGGCCACCAGCGCAGCGCTGCTTGCCGCACCCAGCATCAGCAGCAGACCATTGCCGATCCAGAAATAGGGCGATGCCTCGCCCGTCAGGATACCGTCCCAGAAGGAAAACAGCGTGCTGGTGCCGATCGCGGCGGCCAGCGTCGCGGCGGCGATAAGACATGCGCCTTGCCATGCACGGACCCGGCGTACCGGCTCGGCAGTGTCTGCCAGCGCGGCGATCAGATCGGAGCGGTTGCGGGGAGAGTTCATCTTAATCGGCTTTCTCGACGAGCGCGGCCAGTTTCTTCAGGCCGCGGTGGATGTTGACTTTGACAAGGCTGGCGCTCTGACCGCTGCGGGCCGAGGCTTCCTCGATTGACAGGCCTTCGATCTTGACCAGTTCGATCGCTTCGGCCTGCTTGACCGGGAGATGCGCGAACAGCCGATCAAGGCTGACGCGGGCAATCACGACGTCCTCCTCGCTGCTTTGCGCGCCGCTTTCTTCCTCCAGTTCCTCACTCGCGTCGCGATAGACGCGGCGCAAATGATCGACCCAACGATAACGCGCAATCGCCGCGAGCCACGGCAGGAACGGGCGCGCCGGGTCCCACGTGGCGCGTTTGGCATGGAGCGCGATCAGCACCTCCTGCACCAGATCATCGACCTGGCCCGGCGGCAGACGGCGGCGGAAATAGCGTTCCAGCCAGACGCCCGCCTCGGTCAGCAGGACGTTCGCCGCCGCGCGGTCGCCTGCCTGCATCGCAGCCATCAGACGGGCGAAGGTGGCCTCGTCGGCGAGCATTCAGCTTGCTTTCGCGTTCCGCGAAACGGGCATGGGGCATTCCTTTTCCTGCGCGCGGCGGCGCGGCGGTTTCACCCGTGGTTTCGTGCGCAGGGCCCCGAGCGGTTACATCCTGCCAAAAAAATGCCGGTTTCGCCACGTGCGGACAGCCTTGACTTGGGCGCGGGTGGCTTCAGTCTGGCGGCCAGTGCGAGGAGAGACAATGCTGACCGACAACCCGATCGAACTGCGCAGCCCTGCGCCGAGTCTGCTGATGCGCGCCGTCAAATGGGTAATGGCCCGCGCCGAACCTGTCTTTCCCCATGACGCCGAAGGCTTCCACCGCCGCATGACCGGGCGCCAGTTACCTGTCGACGCGCCGATGCCCGTCAGCTTCAGGCGCGATTTTCTGGTCGGCGAATGGGAGGCGGAAGGGCATCGGGTGGTGACGATCCATCCCAAGAGCGGCCCCGGCGAATGGCATATGCTCTATTTCCACGGTGGCGGTTTCGTGCAGCCGATGTTCAAGGTGCACTGGCCGCTGGTGGCGGCGATGGTGAAGCATTGCGGGATCAGCGTCTCCGTGCTGCTCTATCCGGTGGTGCCCGAAAGCCCCCACGCGGAACAGGACGCGGTCGCTGACAGCGCATGGGCGACGCTGGCCGAGCATCACGATCCGGCGAAGATCATCCTCAACGGCGACAGTGCGGGCGGGCATATTGCGCTGGCGCTGGCACTGCGGCTTGCCAAGGCCTGCGGCCCGATGCCGGGCAAGCTTGCGCTGTTCGCGCCGTGGCTCGATCTGACGCTGGCCGACCCCGCGATCGCGGCGGTCGAGCCCAATGACCTGATGCTCAAGATTGGCACGCTGCGCGCCTGCGGAGAGATGGTGGCGGGGACGCGGGACCCGGCCGGTGCCGAGGTGAGTCCGCTCTACACGCCAACAGACGAGCTCGCGAAGCTGCCGCCGACTCGCATCTGGACCGGACGGCACGACCTGTTCATCATCGATTCGCGCACCTTCGTGGGCAAGCTGCGCGCTGCCGGGGTGGACGCGAAGCTTTATGAATACGAAGCCGCGCCGCATGTGTTCATGGCGATCACCCCCACGCGCGAAGCGAAGGACGTGCTGCGCCTGCTGAGCGAATTCCTGTCCGCCTAGCTGGGGAATTTCGCGCCGGTCAGCTCCTCGCTGAGCTTCCACAGCTGGTCAGCATAGCTTGAATTGACCGCGTAGGACCGCACGCCTCCGCTGGAGGACACATCGTCCACTCCGGCGACGTGGCAATCCTCACAATAGACCCCGCCCTTGCCTTCCAGCTCGGGCGCGGTCGCGGCCCAGCAGCTTGTCGCCGCGCCCTGAGGAATGGTTTTCCATTCGAACCCGCTGTCGCTGCTGGTCACGCGCTCCATCAGCGCGGCGACCATTTCTTCGGTCATATGGCGGCCGAGATTGGTCTGGATGCCGCCAGGGTGGACTGCATAAGCGTGGATACCCAGCACCGCGAAGCGCTGTTCCAGCCCCACGGTGAACAGCACGTTGGCGGTCTTCGACTGGCCATAGCTGACCCACGGATCATAGGGACGGTGTTCGAAGTTTGGATCGTCGAAATCCACGGCGGCGAAGTGGTGCCCGCGGCTCGAAAGGTTGACGATGCGCTTGGCATGGCCGCGCTCGATCAGCGGCATCAGTTCGGCCGTCAGCGCGAAATGGCCAAGGTGGTTGGTGCCGAACTGCATTTCGAACCCGTCGGCGGTATGCATGAACGGGCAGGCCATCACGCCGGCGTTGTTGATCAGCAGGTCGATCTTGTCGAACCGCTGGCGGGCACGCGATGTTGCCGCGCGGATGCTTTCGAGCGAGCCGAGGTCGAGCGTGATGGTATCGAGCTGCGCCTTGGACACGGTGCCCAGGATCGCGGCCACGGCTTCATCGAGCTTCGCCTGATCGCGCCCTGCCATGATAATATGCGCACCCTTGGCCGCCATGGCCCGGGCGGTTTCCTGCCCCAGCCCGGAATTGGCCCCGGTGATGAACACGCTCGTGCCCGAAAGGTCCTTGCCCGCCAGCACCTCGTCGGTGCTGCTGCTCCAGCCGAATCCGCCCATGTCCGTCTCCCGTGGTTATAATATCAGTTCGTAGAGATACTCCGGATCGAGATGATCGCCCACCCGGAAGGTGATGTCGGCGATCTTGCCGAAACCGTAACGCTGGTAGAACCGCTGCGCGCCGTAATTCTCGGAATAGACCGACAGCAGCACCGCATCATGGCCCCTTTCTCGCGCCACGCCCAACGCCCAGTCCATCAGCCGCGCGCCGATACCATGGCCGGTATAACCGGGCAGGGCATAAAGCTGGCCCAGCTCGATCGGATCGCGCGCGTTGGAATGGTGCGTGTAATGGCTGGGGTAGCGCAGCTTGCAGAACGCGACCAGCTTGCCTTCATCCTCGACAAGGCGATGGGTGCAGCTGTCGCCCGCGATTTCCGCAGCCACCGCTTGCGGATCGTGAACCTCGGCAAGGAAGGCTTCGAGGTCGGCCGGGGTGTAAAGGTGGCCGAAGGCGGCGACGAAGGTTTCAGCCCCGAGCACGGCGAGCGCGGGAGCATCGGCAAGAGTGGCGGGCCGGTCAATCATGCGCATCGCCCTAGCGTGGAGGAAGCATGCTGTTAAGCTGGCGAAAGCCGCAGGGGCGCGTTATGCCGTCGGCCCATGAAGAAACTCATCGCACTGGTTGCTCTCGCCCTCATGACCCAACCCGCACTTGCCGATGATGCGCCCAAGTGGTCCATCGCGATCCATGGCGGCGCAGGCACACTCGATCCCGCACAGATGACGCCCGAACGCCGCGCCGAATACGAGGCGGCCTTGCAGAAGGCGCTGGATGCGGGGGCGGCGGTGCTGGCCGAGGGCGGCAGCGCGATGGATGCGGTCAAGGCGGCGATCATGCCGATGGAGGATTCGCCGCTGTTCAACGCCGGCAAGGGTGCGGTGTTCACCTGGGATGGCACGAATGAACTCGACGCCTCGATCATGGATGGGCGCGACCGCAGTGCGGGCGCGGTGGCCGGGGTGAAGACGGTGAAGAACCCGATCCTGCTCGCCGACAAGGTGCGCACCGACAGCGAACACGTGTTCCTGATGGGTACGGGTGCAGAGGCCTTTGCGGTGGACAAGGGCTTTGCCGTCACCCCGCCCGATTATTTCGCTACCGAAGCGCGCCGCCGCTCGCTCGAACGCTTGAAGGCGGAAAAGCTTTCGGCGCTGGATGTCGATCACAAGTTCGGCACGGTCGGCGCGGTCGCGCTCGACCAGAGCGGCAACCTTGCGGCGGGCACCTCCACCGGCGGGATGACCGGCAAGCGCTGGGGCCGCGTGGGCGATGCGCCAGTGATCGGCGCAGGGACCTATGCGGATAACCGGAGCTGCGCGGTCTCGGCGACGGGATGGGGCGAGTATTTCATCCGCGTCGGCGTGGCGCACGAGATTTGTGCGCGGCTGCGTGCAGCGGGTGCGGCGGCGCAGCAAGTGGCCGACGATGTCATGGCCGACGTGGCTTCGCTCGGCGGCGACGGCGGGGTGATCCTTGTTACGCCCGAAGGCGAGGCGCTGTTCAGCTTCAACACCACTGGCATGTATCGCGGCCGCGCGACCAGTGCAGGGGTGCGCGAAGTGGCGATCTTCGGCGGCGAGGAGAAGGCTTCGAGCACGCCCGATCACTGATCTCAACCCCGTTCGCCTCGAGCGTCGTCGAGAGGCCCGTCAAAGGAGTCTCGACTTCGCTCGACACGAACGGATGTTGATCAGTAAAGCTTGCCCACCATCGGCAACCCGCTCTCCGGCTCGGCGAATTCCTTGATCAGGCCGCCCACCCGCGCCAGCGTCTGTTCGCCGCGCGCGAGCATTTCGTCCTCGCTCTGGCGTGCGCGGAAATAGCAGGCGAAGGTGATCGGCGCGCCCTCTGGCGGCTCGGCAAAGCCGATGTCGATATAATTATATTCTGCCCCGCTGATCAGCCCGCTGGTGCCGGTCTTGTCACCCGCGATCCAGCCTTCGGGCAGTCCTGCGCGTACGCGCCGCAGGCCGGTTTCGGTTTCCACCATCCAGCCCTTCAACTCGGCCCGCTCGGCTTCGGGTAGAACGTCGCCGTAAATGATCCTTGCAACCGTTCGCGCCATGGCGGCAGGCGTGGTGGTGTCGCGGAATTCGGCTGTGGGGACGATATTCATTTCCGGCTCCAGCCGGTCCACCCGGCTGATCTTGTCGCCGATGGAGCGCCAGAAAGCCGTCAGCGCGGCCGGGCCGCCCAGTGCGCGCAGCAGGATATTGGCCGCCGGATTGTCCGACGTGACCTGCGTTGCCCGCGCCAATTCGCGCAGGCTGGCACCGGTTGCCATGCGTTCGCGGGTGAAGGGCGCGTGGGACAGCATGTCCGCCTCTGTCCACTTCACGAGCTTGTCAGCATCGATCAGACCCGCCGCATCGCGCTGGAGCAACATCGCAGCCAGCGAAAGCTTGAAAGAAGAAGCATGGCCGAAGCGCCGGTCGCGGTTGATGCCGACTGACAGGCCCGTGGCGGTATCGAACAGTTCGACGCCAAGCGTGCCGTCCGCCTCGCCCTCGATCCGCCGCAGTTCGGCGGCGAGCCGGGCCGCCGGCGCCTGATCGGGTGGAACGCAGGCCGCCGCACCCAGTGCCAGCGTGCCGCCGAGGAAATAGCGTCGGTCTATGATCATGAGAACTTGTCTACCTTGCGCTTGCCGAACCTGAGATCGCCTTCGAGCTTGGCCCGCAATTGCGCATAGAAGGCTTCAAGGAAAGCCCGCTCGTCACCCGCGCCCGGTTCCCAGCCAATCTTGCGGCAGATTGTTTCATGCACCGCGGCGAGTGCTTCGGGCGAGGATTCGCGCAGCATGCGTTCGAGCGTCTGCAATTCCTTCTCGCCGTAAACCGACAGTTCGGCCTCGCCGAAATCATAGCGCGCGCCGGTAACCTCGCTCGCGCCCAGCGCCGCCGCGCCCTGCGTCGACAGCGTTTCCGCCAGCTTGGTGCGCGGCATTTCCACCACCCATGTCCCGGCGACGATATCCCCCGCACGCAGGGCATCACGATTGAAGAAAGGCAGCAACAGGAACAGCGCAAACCATGCCGTCGCCGCCAAGGCCAGCGGGCCGACATCCTCGCTGTTGCTGCTCATGAGCAGCAGTGTGACGATGAACACAAGCGGATAGAACACCTCGATATCGCGCAGCAGGTTGCGCGCGATCACCGCTTCGGGTGCCAGCCGGCCGCCGCTGCGTGCGGCCACCCGGATGCCGACAATCCGCTTGCCCAGCGTTGCCCCGCGCGGCCCGAGTTCCTGCACGAGGAAATATCCGTACCACGTCACGAAAACGAAGATCACCAGCAGGATCTGCAGGAATTCCTGCGCGCCGCGCGGGGCATCAGTGGGATCGAAGCTTGTCCCCTCAAGCAGCCCGCCTGCAATCCAGAACAACAACATGTGAACGGCGATGAGCCCGAAGACGATGATCAGCACGTCGAGCATCAGCGCGCCCGCCCGGCTCCCGCGCGAAGCGAGGGTGACTGGTAGCGACAGGCCTTCGGGGGTGATCATCTCCCGCCGGCGACCATTCCCCGCGCGCAGCCGGGGGCGCAGGCGCGGGGGCGTGCGGGTGGCGGCGGCGCTCATGCCCCGTCCTCCGTCATCGGACGCGGGCGATAGAGGAAGAAATAGGCGAGCCAGAAGGCCAGCATCATCCCGCCGATCAGGAAGCGCGGGCCCGTGCCGTCAACCAGCTGGCGCGGGAAGGCTTCGAGCAGTGCGGCGACCACCATCATGATGACGACGCCGACCATCACCACCGCGCTGCGCTGCCCCGCTTCGGCAGCAGCGGCGAGCACGGGCCGCGTTCCGGGAAAGGCCATCGCGCGCCCGATATGGAGCCCCGCTGCACCCGAAAGGAGGATGCCGAAGATCTCGGTCGTGCCGTGCACGCTCAGCCATGCGGCGAGTTCCACCAGCAGCCCCTGCCCGTCGAACAGCCACAGCAGCGCGCCGAGCAAGGCCATGTTGTGCACCAGCAGCAGCAGCGAGGGGATGCCGAAGGCAAAACCGAGCGCAAAGGCGAGAATGCACACGGCAGAATTGTTGCTGAACAGCTGCGCGGCGAAGGTAGACAGGCCGGCCGCATTCTCTTCGGTCGCCAGCGTCGCCAGCAATTCCTCGCGGCTCGCCCCCGGCACGCGGGTGTCGGACATCCGGCCGGGCACGAGGCGATAATACCAGGCCTCGTCGCGGGCGACGAGCAACCAGCCGACCACGCTGCCCGCGACCATCACCGCCAGCGCGATGCAGATGTCGAGCCAGAGCGCGCGCACCGCGCGGCTCCAGCCGCCGAACAGGAAGTCGCGCAGCCACGCGGCAAAGCCTTTCGGCGGGCCGTAAACCTGAAACCATGCGCGCTGCACCAGCGCTTCGAGATAGCCGAGAGTGGCCGCATCGAGGCTGGTTTCACGCGCCACCGCAAGGCTGGAGGCAGCAGTGCGGTAAAGCGCGGGCAGTGCCAGCAGATCTTCGTCGGAAATGCGTTTGAGCCCGCCGCGCTCCATCCGCGCGACGATAGCTTCGAGCCGCCGCCATTCGCCTTCGCGTTCCAGCCGGAAGCGGTCGGAGCGCAGGCTTGCGCTTTCGATATCGGGCGGCGCGGCAACCGCCCCGCGACCGAACCATGACGAGAGGATCGGAGCCTTCATCCGATCGCCTCGCTGTTCTTGATCAGGAAGTAGCGGTCGATCAGCTGCGGGCCGATTTTCTCCCACGGCGCCTCGATCACGTCGATCCCCATGCGCTTCAGGCGGCCGAGCACCAGTTTGCGCTGCTGCGACAGTGTGTCGGCGGTCACCGATCGGGCCAGTGTCGCGATGTCGGCAGGCGGAGCGGCGATAACGCGTTCGATCTCGGCGTCGGCCATGGTGACGAACAGCACCAGATGCTTGTTCGCCAGCCGTCCGAGGCTTTCCACCATCAGTTCCGCGCTGGTCGGATCGGTGAAGTCGGAAAACACCACCACCAGCGAACGGCGTTTGAGCCGCGTCGTCAGGGTCGCCAGCGCAAGCGTGAAATTGGGTTCCGCCGCTTCGTAATCCAACCCCGCTGCGGCGCTTTGCAGACGGTGGAAGGCGCGGGCATCGCCGATGAAGGGGGTGAACAGCTGCGGACGGCGGGCAAAACCGAACAGTGCGCATTTGTCGCCGCCCTTCAATGCGACATAGGCGCAGGTCAGCGCGGCGGACACTGCACGGTCGATGCGCGGCAGCCCGTCCACCGGCTCGCACATGGCCTGCCCGCAATCGAAGGCGAACACGATCTGGTTGTTGCGTTCACTTTCGTTCTCGCGGGCGTAGAGGCGGGTGTGGCGTGCGCTCGCCTTCCAGTCGATCCGGCGCCGGTCCATGCCGGGTTCGTATTCGCTCAAGGCCTCGAACTGCGTCCCCTCGCCGCGGATACGCCGGGCGATGAGGCCGGTCTGGGCGTTGCGCAGGAAGGTCTGCAAGTCCTTCGATCGCACCGGCGACAAGTCCGGCCAGATCCGCACCGCCTGTTCGAGCGGATAGCTGACCTGCCGCGCGCCGAGGCCGAGTGGGCCTTCCCAGCGCAGCCACGCACGGCTGACTTCTGCGGTGCCGCGCCGGACGGGGGTGACGGTGGTCTCCCCGCGCCAGCCCGGTGTGTCGGGATCGGGGGTGAGCGTGACGAGCACGCGGCCGCCTTCCGCCATGCGTGGGTCGCAGGCGAGCGCGGCGCTGACCGCCCGTTGCCGCCCGCCGGCAAAGCGCGCGGCAATGCTGATGCTTGCCGGCTGCCCGACTTCGGTATCGGCAGGCGCGTGGATGTCCCAGCCGGTGTTGCGGCCCGACAGCAGCGCGTCCAGCACCACCAGCGCCAGCAGCACGCCGCCGAGCACCGGCGCGGCGATCCACGCCCCCGGTGCGGTGGCGGCGATCACCAGCGCGACCGGAGCGAGCGCGGCCATCGTCCACGCCGCCCGCTCGGTCGGGGCGATGACCAGCAGCCGTCCTAGCGGCGTGAGTATCGTCACAAGCAGGCGGTATGGCTCAGCCATCGGCCTAGCGAGGTGCCTCGGTGCTTTCGACCAGTTCGGCGACCAGAGCCTCCATGTCGCGGCCCTCGATCTCGGCGGCGGGAGACAAGGTCAGGCGGTGGCGCAACACCGGCACGGCGAGCGCTTTCACATCGTCGGGGATCACGTAATCGCGTCCCTCCAGCGCGGCGCGGGCGCGGGCGGCACCGGCCAGCAGCACGGCCGCGCGCGGGGATGCGCCGACGGTGAGTTCGGCATGATCGCGGGTGGCGCGCACCAGCCGCACGACGTAAGCCGTGATCTCTTCGGCCACGGTGACCTGCGACAGCGCCGCCGCCGCAGCGCCGATGCCGGCCGCATTGGTGACCGCCTGCACGCCCAGATCGGCCGGTCGCTGCGGGCCGGAGCGCTGGCCATAGGTCGCCACGATCCGCGTTTCTTCCTCCTCCGCCGGATAGGGCACCAGCAGCTTGAACAGAAAGCGGTCAAGCTGGGCTTCGGGGAGGGGATAGACACCCTGGTTCTCGATCGGGTTCTGGGTCGCCACCACCATGAAGCGTTCGGCCAGCTGGTGCGTTTCCCCGTCGAGCGTCACGCGGCGTTCCTGCATCGCTTCGAGCAGCGCGGCCTGGGTCTTGGGCGGGGTGCGATTGATTTCATCCGCCAGCAGCAGATCGCAGAAGATCGGACCGCGGGTGAGGGTGAACTGGCTGGTCTGGAAGTTGAACAGGTTGGAGCCGAGAATGTCGCCCGGCAGCAGGTCCGGCGTGAATTGGATCCGCCCGAAATCGAGGCCCAGCGCCGTCGCGAAGCTTTGCGCTAGGAAGGTCTTCGCGGTGCCCGGCGGGCCCTCCATCAGCACATGGCCTTCGGACAGCAGCGCCACCAGCAGCATGTCCACCATGTCGTCCTGTCCGACGATCGCCTTGGCGATTTCGGCCCGGATCGCGTCGGCAAGCGCGCGCACGTCGATGAGGCTCATGGTCATGTGTTGCGTATCCCTGTCACAGCTTGTGGTTCAGATCGTCGAGCGCCCGTGCGGCGTCGAGAATGTCGGCGGGCCGATGGGCGGCTTCGAGCCGCGCGATGCGGCGCGAGAAGGGCTCTTCGGACGGCAGCCGGCGCGCAAGCGCGGCATCGATCGCCTCCGGATCGGGACGCGCAAGGCCGAGCCGCTGCGCTATCTCGCGCGCCGAAAGTGCGGCATAGGGCGCGGCCAGCAGGCCGAACCGCCGCGCCCGCAGGATCAGCCCCGCACCATTGGCGATCAACCGCTCCTTGCCGAATGCGATGGCGGGTCCGTTTGCGGCTGCGGGCGGGCCGAACCGCTGGAACGCGCGCCAGCCAACGATCAACAGCGCCAGCAACAGGCACAGCGTTGCAGCGAGGAAGGGCGGGCGGAAGGCCAGGGTAAGCAGATTTTCCGATGCGCCGAAGCCGTTGAGGGTCAGATCGAAGGTGATCTCGTCAATATCACCGTCATAGGCTGCCTCGCGCAGCAGAGCGAGCGCGGCTGCCGCGCGGGTTCTGTCGGCCAACCCGTAATTGTTCAGCAGATCGGGCTCGGCGACGAATATCGTCCAATGCGCGTCCTCGTAATAGTCGCTGCCTTGCTCCCCCAGCACCCGCAGCGCCAGCCAGTGGCCCGCCGAATCGGTGATCAGGGGTTCGTGAAGATCGCTTTCGTCCGCATAGAGGATGGTGCGGGTCGGAAGATTACCGCTCTGGGCAAAGCCGTCCCAGCCCGGCTCCTCGTCCTTCTCCAGCGTTTCGACCTGATGGGTGAAGCCATAGGGCGAGGGCAAGTCGGCGGTCCATTCGGCGGGCTGGGCATCGAACAGCATCACCCACCCCGGCTTGAACTTCGAGCGCACCTCGCGCGGCAATGTTTGCGGCGGGCGCAGCGCATTCCATTTCGGCAGGATCACAAGCGTCGGGCCTGTCATCTCGCGGTTGCGCAGGATCTTTCCCATCTCCTTCGGATCGGCGCCGGGCGGCGGGGTGAGCACCAGCAGACCTTCGGTTTCGAGGCCCGAAGGGCTGCGCGATCGGGTGACGCCGAAACCATCGGCCTCCAGCAGCCGCGCCAGTCCGGCATAGCCGTTGAGGCCCTTGCTCGCGGCGTGGGCCTGCCCGTTATTGCCGCCCCCTCCGAAGTCCTCGCCCGACGCGATCAGCCAGATCAGGGCAAGGAACAGGGCAAAGCCTACCGCCACCAGCGCCAGCGTGCCGCCGCGCGAGAAGGCGACCTGCCCGCTCATGCGGCGCGCTCCTGCCCGGTGAGGCGGGCGAGCGCGAAATCGGCATAGGCCGCGCGTGCGGCTTCCCAGTCGGCTTTCTCGAGCGCGCGCAGGGCGAACAGGCTGCGCTCCACGCGTTCGGCGATGATCCTGAAGGCATTGCGCGCGGCCTCGGGCAGGGCGGGCAGCGCGGCAAGTTCACGTGCGGTGCTGGACGGTTCGACCCAGCCGGGCCGGGCGGCGGCAATCTGGCCGACGCTGCGCTGAAGCAACAGGTGGGTCGCCTCGTCGAAACGACCCTCGGCGGCAAGCCGGTCGGCATCCTCCAGCAGCGCAAGGCTGGCCGCACGTTCTGGCTGCCATTCGTCTGTCACGCCGGCAGAGGCACCGCCGCGCCCCCCGGCAGCGTTGCCGAAGGCGCGCCACAGCAGCACCAGAACGAACAGCACGACACCCGTCAGCAACACCCATTGCAGCCACCACCAGGATGCGCCCAGCGTTTGACCGAGCGGGGCGAAGAGCTCCGCCAGAAACCGGAACACTTCCGACAGCGCCTTTTCGAACCAGCTCGGCTCGGGCGGTTTGATTTCCGGTATCTCGACGGGTGCAAATTGCAGGTCGTCCGATCCCCGCAAGCGATCCCATGCGGACGCATCAGGGGCAGATGATGCACCTGATTTCGGGGATGATTCTGCCGGGAGGGTTTGCGCCGCTACGGTCATGCCTTGCAGGTGGTGGCATGGTGCCCGCGCAGGCGCAACCGCGAAACCGCCTGCCGCGGCTTGCGCGCCAATCTAACCTCGCGCGCGGGCCTGTTCGTAGGTGCCCAGAATGCGCAATTCCTTGGAATGGAACGCGCATTCCTCCATCGCCCGGTCGACCGCCGGATCGCCCGGCGCGCCGATGATGTCGGCATAGAACATGGTCGCCGAAAAGCTCGCGCCGATCTGGTAGCTTTCGAGCTTGGTCATGTTGACCCCGTTGGTGGCGAAGCCGCCGAGCGCCTTGTAGAGCGCCGCAGGGATATTCTTCACCTCGAACACGAAGGTCGTCATCACCGGCTTGCCCGCCAGCGCGTCGGCCCCGAGCGGTTGCCGCGCCAGAACCACGAAGCGGGTCATGTTGTCGGGGCTGTCCTCGACGTTCTCTTCAATGATCTTCAGGCCATAGAGGTCGGCGGCGATGGCAGGCGCGATTGCCGCGACATTCGGATCGCCGCGCTCGGCCACGAAAGCCGCCGCGCCCGCCGTGTCGGCATGGCTCAGCGGCACGATCCCTCTCTCGCGCAGGTAGCGGCGTGATTGGCCCAGCGCCTGCGGGTGGCTGTAGGCCGCTTCGAACGGGCCATTGCCCAGCGCCATCAGCGCATGGTGGATCGGCATGAAATATTCGCCGACGATGTACAGCCCGCTTTCGGGCAGCAGAAAATGGATGTCCGCCACCCGCCCGTGCTGCGAATTCTCGATCGGGATGATGGCGTGGCCCGCGCGCCCGTCCTTCACCGCTTCGAGCGCGTCTTCGAAGCTGAAACAGGGCAGCGGCAGCAAATCCGGGCGGGCCTCAGTCGCGGCGCGGTGCGAATTGGCGCCGGGCGAACCCTGAAAGGCGATTGCCCGCGAGGGATCGGCCGAAGCGGCGGCGCGCATCCGGTCGACGATTTCGAGAGCAGGGCCAGGAAAGGATCGCATAGTGATCATGGCTGCTAGAGCGCCCGGGCCGACGCGGCAAGCCTGCTTGCAAAAGGTGCAAGAAATCGTGCCACGAACCGTCTTGCGCGGGCGCGAGGGCAACACTATGGGGCTGGCGGGATGACACAGGACACTTCTTCGCAAGCTGATGCCGCAAGCCAGAATGGTGGCGGCGATCTGTTCAACACTGCCGCCGGCTGGGTGCTGGGCGCTGCGGGCCTCGGCCTCGGCCTTTCGATCCTTTCGGGAGGCTTTTTCCATGGCAGCAAGCCCGAACGGCCCGAGCAGCTCGGCTATGTGATCGAAGGCGCGGTCGAGGAGACTGCCGGCCCGAAGGAAGTCTCCGTTGCCGAGGCGTTGAACGCGATGCCGGTCGCCGATCTGGTCGCTGCGGGCGAGAAGGCCTTCGCCAAGTGCCAGAGCTGCCACACCGTGACGCAGGGCGGTGCCAATGGCGTCGGCCCGAACCTCTACGGCGTGATGGGCGCCAATGTCGCGAACCACCCCGGTTTCGCCTATAGCGGCGAGCTGAAGGCGCTGGGCGGCCAGTGGGACTGGGAAAAGATGGATGCCTGGCTCAAGAACCCCAAGGGTATGGTCGCGGGCACCAAGATGAGCTTCGCCGGTCTGTCCAAGGTCGAGGATCGCGCAGCGATTTCCGCCTATCTTAACACGCTCGGCTCGAACCTCCCGCTCCCGGCTTATACGCCCGAGGCTCCGGCGGTCGAAGGCGATCTGGAGGCCGAGGCCGAAGCTGTGGCAGAGGCCGAAGCGGGTACCGATCCCGAAGCCGCGGTCGAATAAGACCGGCGCCGGGGCGCGTCTAGCCGCGCCCCTTGAACTTCTGTGCGACGACATACCATTCCGACGAGCCCTTGCGGCTCGCCGGGGGTTTGGCGTGCTTGACGCTGGCAAAATGCTTTTTCAGCAGCGCCAGCAGCTCGCTGTCGGTGCCGCCGGCCAGCACCTTGGCGACGAACGCGCCGCCTTGCGCGAGATTTTCCACCGCAAACCACGCCGCCGCCTCGACCAGCCCCATGGTGCGCAGGTGATCGGTTTGTTTGTGGCCGACGGTGTTGGCCGCCATGTCCGACAGCACCAGATCGGGCGGTCCGCCGAGCGCTTCGGCAAGGGCGGCCGGGGCCTCGTCTGCCATGAAATCCATCTGGAAGATGGTGACGCCTTCGATCGGCTCCACGGGCAGAAGATCGATCCCCACCACTTCGGCTTTCGGCGCTTTCTGGCGCACCACCTGCGTCCAGCCGCCGGGCGCGATGCCGAGATCGACCACGCGGGCCGCGCCTTTGAGCAGCGCGAATTTCTCGTCCAGCTCGATCAGCTTGTAGGCGGCGCGGCTGCGATAGCCGTCAGCCTTGGCCTGACGAACGTAGGGATCGTTAAGCTGGCGTTCGAGCCACCGCACCTGGCTGGCGGTGCGCCCGCGCGCGGTCTTCACCCGCTTGTCGGGTGTCTTGCCCGCGCGGCTCATCTTACAGACTGCCCGGAGCGTTGCTGGTGGAGCGCGCGCAAGCTGCGTTCGGATCGGCGTTCGGCTGCCATCAGGCTCCTCAGGATGCCTTCGCGGATGCCGCGATCGGCGACGCCGAGCCGCCGCGCCGGCCACAGGTCGAGAATCGATTCGAGAATCGCGCAGCCCGCGACCACCAGATCGGCGCGATCCTGCCCGATACAGGGCAGGGTGCTGCGTTCATAAGGGGTCATAACGCTGAGTCTTGCGCTGATCTCGCGCATTTCCGTCGCCGGCACGATCAGTCCGTCCACCGCCTTCCGATCATAGCTCGGCAGTTCGAGATAGAGGCTGGCAAGCGTCGTCACAGTGCCGCTGGTGCCCAGCAGGCGGATGTCGCGATGCCGGGCGGCACCAGCCACCCGCGCGGCAAAGGGCGCAAAGCTTTCGGCCACCAGACGGCGCATTTCGGCATAGCGGGCCAGCCGCGCGCTCTCGCCCTCTTCGCTGCGTCCGACCGTGTCGGTCAGCGAGACGACGCCCCATGGCACGCTCTGCCAGTCGAGGATGCGCGGCACCCGGCTGGCTTCCGGTCCACCCGCCTCGACCAGTACCAGCTCGGTCGACCCGCCGCCGATGTCGAAGATCATCGCGGGACCATCGCCCGCTTCCAGCAGGATGTGGCAACCCAGCACTGCTAGGCGCGCCTCTTCCTCGGCGCTGATGATGTCGAGCGCGATGCCGGTCTCGCGGCGCACGCGCTCGATGAAATCGGGGCCGTTCGCGGCCCGGCGGCAGGCCTCGGTCGCGACCGAGCGGGCAAGCCGGACATTGCGGCGTTGCAGCTTCTCGGCGCAGATCGTCAGTGCGGACATTGTGCGATCCATCGCCTTGTCCGACAGGCGTCCGCTGGTGGCGAGGCCTTCGCCCAGCTTCACCACCCGGCTGAAGGCATCGATCACGGTGAAATCCCGGCCCGATGGGCGCGCGATCAGCAAGCGGCAGTTGTTGGTGCCGAGATCCAGCGCGGCATAGGCCTCGCCGTGGTGGCCCGGGCGCAAAGTTCCGATCGCGGAAAGATCATGTTCCGCGCGTCGATTGCCTGATGCCGTTGCACCATTGGCACGGCCATCACGGCCGTTCCTGCGCGGTTCGGGCTGGGGGGCGCGTTTGTAGCGAAAATCGGCTACCTTGCCGGACTTCGAGCCCCGTTTCTTGCCAGCCCTGGCATTCCTGTCCGGCGGCAGAGTGTCCGCCATGATCCTTGTACTTTCTCATCACCGCTGCGCGCATGTGCGCACAGAGCACCTGAAGCCAAGCTAACCCAAGCGCACGGGCAGGGCAAGCGGGCGCGATGCAGCATGGCCTTGACCTTGGCCGCGCATAAAACTAGGGAGCGCCCTCGCTGACCCCGTCGGGCCCCGTCCGCCGGAATGCCAATGCCCCGTCCTCTAATGGTAAGAGAGCGGACTCTGACTCCGTCAATCAAGGTTCGAATCCTTGCGGGGCATCCAGCAACACCATCACACCATTGCCCGCCAGCCCCCGCGTGTTCCACGTGAAACACCGCGCGAGCGTCGCCTATTGCGGGTCTGACGGGGGACTACTAGGGGTCTGGACATGACCGACAAAGACCTGACGAACCGCAAGTTCTACCGTGCGGGCGAGGAAACCCGTTTTGCCGAGGGCGTGCCCGAGCGCACCCCGCAGACCGCGCATCCGGCCTACAAGCTGGCGTTCCGCGATACCGATTTCCTGCTGCGCGACGAGCTGCGGCCGGTGCGCTTCCAGCTGGAATTGCTCAAGACCGAGATGCTGCTCGACGAGGCGCGGGTCGGCTCGACCATGGTGATGTACGGCTCCGCCCGCATTCCGTCGCCGGCGCAGGCCGAAGCGCGTCTGGAAGCGGCGCAGCAGGGCAGCGAATATGATCGCAAGGTGGCGCAGCGCCTCGCCGAGAAGGCGAAGTATTACGACGAGGCCTACAAGCTGGCGCGGATGGTCAGCGAAAAGGCGATCATCGAGGACGGCAAGCGCCAGTTCGTCGTCACCACCGGCGGCGGGCCGTCGATCATGGAGGCCGGCAATCGCGGCGCGTCGGACGCGGGCAGCGAATCGATCGGGCTCAACATCGTGTTGCCGCACGAACAGGCGCCCAATCCCTATGTGACGCCCTATCTCAGCTTCCAGTTCCACTACTTCGCGCTGCGCAAGATGCACTTCCTGCTGCGCGCGCGGGCGGTGGCGGTGTTCCCGGGCGGGTTCGGGACGTTCGACGAATTCTTCGAGCTGCTGACCCTGATCCAGACCGGCAAGATGAAGCCGATCCCGATCATCCTGTTCGGCAAGGATTTCTGGACGCGGGTGATCGATTTCGAGGCGCTGGCCGAGGAAGGCACGATCTCCAAGGCCGATCTTGATCTGTTCACATGGTGCGAAACCGCCGAAGAGGCATGGGCCAGCATCGCCGGCTTCTATGAGCTGTCCGAAGACTGATCCGGTTATCTGCACCGCGCGGCTGGTGCTGCGCCGGGTGCGGCCGGAAGCGGATTTCGCGGCCATGCACGCGATCCTGAGCAATCCGCAGGCCATGGCCTTCTGGTCAACCCCGCCGCACGAGACCGGGGCGCAGACCCGCGACTGGCTGGCGGCAATGGCTGCGACAGGGCCAGACGAGTGCGACGATTTCATCATCGAATATCAGGGGCGCGCCATCGGTAAGGCGGGTTTCTTTCGCTTTCCCGATGTCGGTTACATCATCGATCCGGCGATGTGGGGACAAGGCATCGCCAGCGAGGCGCTGGTGCCGATCATCGCGCGCGCCTTTACGCTCTACGGACAGGCGCGCCTGGTCGCGGATGTCGATCCGCGCAATGCGGGCTCGATACGGCTACTGGAAAAGCTCGGGTTTGCCGAAACCCACCGAGCCGAGCGGACATGGTGCATCGCCGGCCAGTGGTGCGATTCGGTCTATTTCGCCCTGTCGCGGGAGGATTGGCAGGCGCGGGCATAGGCCTTGCGTCCGGCGCGCTCCTACTTCCCGTCAATCCAGCCGCCGCACCGCGTGATGCCCGAGCGGGCCGTTCCCCGCGCCGAAACCGGGCGCGGCCTCGATCGCGCGTATCACGAAGTGGCGGCCGAGCCTGACCGCGTGTTCCAAGGGTTGGCCGTGGCCCAGCAGCGTCGCAATCGCCGATGACAGCGTGCAGCCGGTGCCATGGGTGTGCGGCGTATTGATCCGGGCATGCTCGAAATGCAGCGCCCGCGCCTCGCCCGCCACCGAACCGGGCATGTAGAGCACGTCGATAATCCGCGCGTCCGAGGTATGCCCGCCTTTGGCCAGCACCGCTGCGCCTGTCATCTGCGACAATTCCTCGGCGGCTTCGACCATCTGTTCGCTGGTGGAGAGGCTGCGGCCGAGCAGGTGGCCGAGTTCGGGCAGGTTGGGCGTGATCAACGCCGCGCGCGGGAACAGCAGTTCGCGCAGGGCCGCGATCGCCTCGGGATCGATCAGCGCCGCGCCGCTGGTGGCGATCATCACCGGATCGAGCACGATCGGCGCCTTCACGCCCTCCAGCGCGCGGGCGACGTGGGCGATAATGTCGGCATCATGCAGCATCCCGATCTTGACGGCGTCCACGCCGATGTCGGTGATGCAGGAGGCGATCTGTTCGGCCACCATGTCGCCCGCCATCGGCGCAATCGCCTGCACCCCGACAGAATTCTGCGCGGTGACGGCGGTGATCGCGGTCATGCCGTATCCGCCGAGCATCGCGATGGTCTTGAGGTCGGCCTGGATGCCGGCACCTCCCGACGAATCGGAGCCGGCAATGCTGAGGATGCGCGGAAGGGGGCGGGTAGGGGAGGGGCTGGTCATGCCCCGCGCCATAGCAAGCCTGCGCATTCGCGGGGATGGTTTTTGCAGGAATTGCGCCGGAGGGCGGCTTTCAGGAATGCCCGATGCCTTGCGTCATGACCGGTGATGGGTGGGAAGCGGATAGCGCATTTCTTCAATAGGCGGTGCCGCAAGGCATGTGCGGGTTCCGCCGCGCACCGGCTGCTCATGTCCCGCTACCGTGTGAAGACCGCGCCGTGCGGCTTGGCCGAGCCTGTGAAACCGTGCGGCCAAGCCCGGGCATCGAAGCTGAAGCCAACCTTGCCGTCCACGTCCCGGAATGCCTCGTCGATCGAAAGCTCGCCCGTGGCCTCGTCAAGCTTGAGCAGGTAAGTGCGATCGCCTTCGCGGCCCGACGTGACGACCAGCCGCTTCGCTTTGGGGTCCCAGCCGGTCCAATGCGATGCATACTTGTCGTCGATGACGAGCTGGGCAACTTCCCGCACCTTCTCGCCGTCGCTGATGTCGAGCACAACGAAGCCGTGGATCGCCGGCACAGATTGGATAAGGTAATTTCCGACAATCGTCGGCACGCCGCACCAACTGCCGGTGAACTGGTGCACCAGCCGTGCAACTGGCTGCGGCGTGTCCAACCCGGTTACCCGCTGCACCCCGCAAGACAACGTCTGGATATAGACCGATCCATCGGCCGCAACGCGTGCCTCCTCCGGGGAGATATGTCCGCTGAGGCTCGGCCCCGGATCGAGCCGGTGGGTTCCAAGCAGCTTCAGGTCGGATAAGCGGAAGATTTGATACGTGTTGCTGGTCAGCAGATAATCATCGCCCATTGGCGAGTTAGTAACCAGCACCCGGTCGATCCCGGGAAGCACGGCAAGGCTGTAGGGCAAGAGGCCCTCGTTGCCGAACGCCGGGTCGACATTGCTCGCGGCGCGCACCGCAGTCCCAGCCTCAGTAATCTCGACGATCCCTCCGCTCGTGCCGCTCATCGCCATGACATCATGCCCCGCATGATCACCGTGAGCCGCATATTGGAAGCTTGCCAGCACGTTGCCATTAGGAAGGCGCAAGAAGCTGTGTGGCATGGCATAGCCTGCCAGATTACCAAAGACCGCGATCTCCTTCGGACGAAGCGGTTCGGTAAGATCCATCACGACCGTGCGGCCCGCGTCATGATCATTGGCGAACAGCTTGGCGCTCGCGGGCATGACGTATTCAGTATGATGCGGGTTGTTGCTGGTCTGGTCGGTTGCCGCACTGGCGAGCAGTTGGCCGTAGGTAGGCGAGGCGGGATCTGCATCAATCACCGCGATGAAGTTCTTGTCTGTCTTGGCACGGTCGCCCGCCCAGACGAACAGGTGATGTCCCTTCGCACCGACTTCCTGAGCGGACGCTGAAACGGTAGTAACGGCACAAAAGGCCGCGATGACCGCCACCAAATTTCTCATCTGCATCTCCCCCCAAACACGCCGCAATCAGTGAGCAAATAGCTTAGTATTTAGGTCAAGGCCACCAGGGTAGCCGCCCATCACGGGCGACCCATGCCGCTCGGGTCAGCTACCCACCGCGATTGATCTCTGTCGCGCGTCCCGCTCAAGAACCCCGATTTTTCCTTCACATGTTCGAGTGGCGGCTTTGGGCTCGCAAGCCGAATGTCTGCTTTTGGTCCGGATCGCGGCAAAGCGGACGCGGCCGATCCCGTTCAGCCCTTGAACCTGCGCTGGGTCGAGGGCGGATACTTCGCATGAAGCGCCTTGGCGCGCGTGGGCCGGTCCATCAGCTCGCCCCCGCAATTGGGACAGCGATCGTCCAGATCCTCGGCGCATTCGGCGCAGAAGGTGCATTCGAACGAGCAGATGAAGGCGCCGGGCGCCTCTGCCGGAAGATCATTGCCGCAGGTTTCGCAATCGGGGCGCATTTCGAGCATTGCCAGTTCTCCTACACCGCCGCCCGCACGGCTTCGCAAATGGCGTCGACCACCTGTTCGACCTGTGCCTGATCGTCGCCTTCGGCCATCACGCGGATGACGGGTTCTGTGCCCGAAGGGCGGATCACAAGGCGGCCCTTGCCCGCCAGCGCGGCTTCCGCCTCGGCGATCACCGCCTGCACCTGCGGGTTTTCCAGCGGTTTCCCGCCTTCGTAGCGCACGTTCTTGAGCAGCTGCGGGACGGGATCGAACACGTGCAGCAGCTCGCTGGCAGGCTTGCCCGACCGGACGAGGCTGGCCAGCACCCGAAGCGCCGCGACCGTCCCGTCGCCGGTGGTGGCGTGATCAAGCAGGATCATGTGGCCCGACTGCTCGCCGCCCACATTGAACCCGCCTTCCTTCATCCGTTCGAGCACGTAGCGGTCGCCCACCTTGGTGCGCTCCAGCGTCAGGCCGATCCCGGCAAGGTAGCGTTCGAGCCCGAGATTGCTCATTACCGTCGCCACGATCCCGCCGCCGCGAAGGCTTCCGCGTTCCTGCATACGGGTGGCGATCAGCGCCATGATCTGGTCGCCATCGACCGCGCGGCCTTTCTCGTCGACCACGATCAGCCGGTCGGCATCGCCGTCGAGCGCAATGCCGATATCCGCACCTTCCTCGACCACCTTTGCCTGCAAGGCGGCAATTGCGGTGGAGCCGACGCCGTCGTTGATATTGGTGCCGTTGGGGGTAACCCCCACTGCGATCACATCCGCGCCCAGCTCCCAGATCGCGCTGGGTGCAACCTGATAGGCCGCACCATTGGCGCAATCGACCACCACCTTGAGGCCATCGAAGCGGATTTCCGCCGCTACCGACTGCTTGACCGCATGGATATAGCGCCCGCGCGCATCCTCGATCCGGCGCGCGCGGCCGATCTTTTCCGCCGGGGCAAGCGGGATGTCGGTTTCCATCAGCCGTTCGATTTCGGCCTCGGCCTCGTCCGACAGCTTGAAGCCGTCAGGGCCGAACAGCTTGATGCCGTTGTCGGGGAAAGGATTGTGGCTGGCAGAGATCATCACGCCGAGATCGGCGCGCATTTCGCGGGTGAGCAGGGCGATCGCCGGGGTCGGCAAAGGCCCGGTCATGATCACGTCGATCCCGACCGAGGTGAAGCCCGCCACCAGCGCGCTTTCCATCATGTAGCCCGACAGGCGGGTGTCCTTGCCGATCACCACCCGGTGCCGGTGTCCGCCGCGCACGAAGTGGCGTCCGGCCGCCTGTCCGACCTTCATCGCAGTCGCCGCGGTCATAACGCCGTCATTGGTGCGGCCCCTGATGCCGTCGGTTCCGAACAGCTTGCGTGCCATGAATTCGCCTACCCCGTCCCTCGGTCAAGATTGTCTCGCGCTTCTGGCGCGGTTATCGCGCAAAGGGAAGGGCAAGCCGCCCGCGGAAGGAAACGAAATTGCTTGAAGGTGACAACGCCGGCGCCGGTGGCGGTGCGGGCGGGAAATTCGCACTGGTGCCGATCCGCCTGCCGGTTGCGCTGACATTCGCAGCTCTGATCGGCGGTCTGCTGGCCGGGATCGCAGGCGCCGCGCTGGAGGCACCTGCGGGTATCGCCGAAACCGCCGATCTGGTCGGCGGATTGTGGCTGCGCGCGCTGCAGATGACGATCATCCCGCTGGTCGCCGCGCTGCTGGTGCTGGGGCTGGTGCAGATGATCATGGCCGCGCGGGTCGGCACGGTGGCGCGGGCGATGCTGCTGCTGATGGTGGCGGTGCAGCTGGCAGGCGGCGCCTTTGCATCGCTGGCCATGCCGGCTTTGCTGGACATTTTTCCCGTGCCGCAAGGCGCAGGCGCGTTTCTGGCGCAGGCGCCGACCGACGTGGGCGAGGTTCCGCAGGTGCTGGATTTCTTCCGTTCGCTGGTCTCTCCCAACATCGTCGCCGCCGCCGCCGAGACCGCGATGCTGCCGCTAACGATCTTCTTCGTGATGTTCGCCGTCGCGATCACCCGCCTGCCGGAGGATCAGAGCGAAAGGTTGCTCGGCTTCTTCCACGCGCTCGGCAATGTCATGCTGCTGATCATCGGCTGGGTGCTGGCTGTGGCACCCGTGGGCGTGTTCGCACTGGCTTACGGCGTGGGCGTGCAGAGCGGCGGGGGCGCCTTCGCCGCGCTCGGTCATTACGTGCTGACCGTGACCGCGATGGGCACCTTCATCCTCGTGCTGGCCTATGCCATCGCGGTTGCCATCGGGCGCACGGGGTTCCTCCGCTTCGCGGCGGCGGTTCTGCCTGCGCAGGCGGTCGCGCTGTCCACGCAAAGCTCGCTCGCCAGCTTGCCAGCGATGCTCGATTCCGCAAGCCGCCTGAACCTGCGCGCATCGACCGCCGAATTCGTGCTGCCGCTGGCGGTGGTGATTTTCCGCGCCACCAGCGCGGCGATGAACCTTGCGGTGGTCTATTACATTGCCGCGCTTGCCGGGATCGAAGTGCCGCCCGCCATCGCAGTCGCCGGTATCCTGATCGCTGCGCTGATCAGCCTGTCGGCGGTCAGCCTGCCCGGTTCGATCAGCTTCGTCGTCTCGATCGGACCGATCGCGCTGGCGATGGGCGTGCCGGTGGAACCGCTGGCGCTGCTGGTCGCGGTCGAGATGCTGCCCGATCTGATGCGCACGCTCGGCAATGTGACGATGAACGTTGCTGTCACAAGCGCAGTTGACCGCTCGTCGCGCGCCGCTAGTGGCTCGTCGTAATGCTGCAACCCTTCGCCCTCACGGGCGTTGTTGATACATAACCCTCGTTTTTCATCCCAACACGGAGAAACCCATGGCTTTCCAACTCTCCCCGCTTCCTTATGCCGCCGACGCGCTGGCTCCGGCGATTTCGGCCGAGACGCTGTCGTTCCACCACGGCAAGCACCACCAGACCTATGTCGACAAGATGAACGCCGCGATCGAAGGCACGGCCCATGCCGACGCTTCGCTCGAAGCGATCATCGCCGCCTCGCGCGGGACCAACCAGGGTCTGTTCAACAATTCGGCGCAGACCTGGAACCACGCCTTCTACTGGCACTCCATGGCCCCTTCGAGCACCGCGCCTTCGGCTGATCTTGCCGCCAAGATCGACGAGGCTTTCGGCTCGCTCGACGCGCTGAAGCAGCAGCTCAAGGATCGCGGCGCGGGCCACTTCGCGTCCGGCTGGGTGTGGCTGGCCGAAAAGGGCGGCAAGCTGTCGATCGAGGAAACCCACGATGCCGATACGCTGGCCGATAGCGGCTTCAACCCGCTGCTGGTGCTCGACGTGTGGGAGCACGCCTATTACCTCGATCACCAGAACAAGCGTCCGAGCTATCTCGATGCGGTGGTCGAAGGGAAGCTGAACCTTGCCTTCGCGTCCGAAAACCTCGCGCGCGGCACGGTGTGGACCTACGCCTGAGCCGTCCGTCCGGTTTCGGATTAACGCAGAGGCCCGCCCGCAGAAATGCGGCGGGCCTTTTTGCTGTCAGGGCTTGGCGCTCGACAGGTTGCCGGCGGCGACCTCGTCCAGTTCTTCCAGAATCGCGCGGTGGGCCGCGTCGTCATCGGTGGAACGGCGCGGGATGTTGCCGTTGGCGAGCATTTCGGTCAGCGTCGCACGGGCGCGGCCCACGCGGCTCTTGATCGTGCCGACCGCACAGCCGCAGATCTCGGCGGCTTCCTCGTAGGAAAAACCGCCCGCACCCACCAGCAGCAGCGCCTCGCGCCGTTCGGGCTGAAGCGTCAGCAGCGCGCGGTGCAGGTCTGACAGGTGGATCGGTTCCTCCTGTCCGGCGGGCGCGGTCAGGATGCGTTCGGCCACGCCCTCGTCATATTCGCCGCGGAAGCGGTTGCGGCGCATGTCGGTGAGATAGGCATTGCGCAGGATCACGAAGGTCCAGGCGCGCATCGAGGTGCCGGGTTCGAACCGTTCCTGCGCGGCCCAGGCCTTCAGCAGCGTTTCCTGCACCAGATCATCGGCCATATCGGGACGGCCGCACAATCCGCGGGCGAAGGCGCGCAGGTGCGGCACGACTTCGGTCAGTTCACGTTTGAAATCGGCCTTTTCCGAGGCCGTGCGCGAGCTCGCGCTGGCAGGGTCGCTGTCGCTCATCGACGCGCTCCCCGGTCATCCGGGGATTGCGAAGGATTGCCGCCTTGTGCCGCTGCACGCTTGGGATCGATCTCGTCGAGCTTGGCCAGCAGATCCTTGAAACTGTCGGGCAGGTCTTCCTCGACGACCGAATCATAAAGCTGCTTCAGACCATCGGCCCATTCCGGCGCGCGCTCCGGCTGGCCGGAGCGTGGAGGGGGCGGTTTTCGGTCTGAGGTCATGATGCTTGTCGTTATCCCTGATCCCTTGGGGCGCACAGCGCCGCTTGTGCGGCGCGCGTGCTCGGGATGCCATAGCACAAGCCGCCGCGATTGCCGTAACGCAAACGCGCTTGGACTGTTCGGGAACGATGCGCCATATGTTTGGTTCCGCCCGCAAGACCCGGCGCAGCAGGACCACGACCCATCCAGAGCCTCGATCCCATTCCCGAACACGATGCTCCGGCGGCCCCGGCTGGCAGCCGCGCAAGGCGCTGGCTGGTGCTTTATCCGCGTGCGATCCCGCTGGCGATCTTCCTTGCCATCGCGGCGATCACGGCGCTGAGCGTGTTTGCGATCGAAAGCAATGCCCGCGCCCGCGAACGCGCGCTGATGCGCGAATATGCGCAAAGCGTCGCTGCCGGGCTTGATCGCAGCAGCAACAGTTTTTCCTCCTATCTGCGTGCCGGTGCGGCGCTGTTCGCCAGCAGCGCGGACGTGAGCCCCGAGACATTCGACAATTTCGTGCGCGCGCTGCGGCTCGACATGGATTACCCCGGCGCGGAAGGGATTGGCTGGCTGCCGGTGCTGGAAACGCCCGACGTGCCCGCCTTCATGGCCAAGGTGCGCGCGCGCCAGCCCGGTTTTCCCGACATCTATCCCACACCGGTCGCCACCACGGGGCGGATTGCGCCGGTGACGATGTTCGCCCCCGAAAATCCCCGTAACCGCCGCGCGCTGGGTTATGACATGTATTCCGACCCGGCCCGTGCCGCCGCCATGGCCGAGGCCGAACTGGCTCGCCGCCCGACCGCGTCGGGCCGGATCGTGCTGGAGCAGGAACAATCGGGCAATCTCCCCGCTTTCGCGATCTACATGCCTGTGTTCCGCACTTTCGGCGAGGGTGACCGGCGGCTGATCGGCTTCGTTTACACTCCGTTCCGGGCGCGCGAATTTCTCGACGCCGCGATAATCGGCAAGGCGCCCGAGGATTTCGGCGTGCGCCTGTATGACGGCGAGGCCAGCACCGGACACCTGCTGGTGACCCATTCGATCAATGATGCCGCGAGCGAGCGGGTTGAGGAGCAGGTGACGATCGCCAACCGCAAGCTGTTGCTGGTGGTCGAATCCGCCAATGCACGGATGCTGGCGCCGCTATCGATGGTGACGTTGCTGTTCGGCCTCGCGCTGGCGAGCCTGCTGATGTTGCTGGCACGATTGCTGACCCAGCAGGCCTATGAAGACCAGTCGCGCCTCGCCTTTTTCGAGGAACAGCATTCGATCCGCAATTCGCTGACCCGCGAGCTCAATCACCGGGTCAAGAACACGCTTGCCAATGTGTTGTCGATCCTGTCGTTGACCCGGCGGCGCACGCGCGATCTCGACGAATTTGCCGACAGTCTCGAAGGGCGCATCCGCGCGCTGTCCGCAACCCACGATCTGCTTACCGTTACCGATTGGGGCACCACTCCGATCCGGTCCGTGATCGAGGCGGAGCTGCAGCATTTCCGCCTTGCCATCGACGATGCGATCCTGCTCGACGGGCCGCCGCTGGAGCTGGCACCCAACGACGCGCTGTCCTTCGGGCTGGCGGTGCACGAACTGGCCACCAACGCCGCCAAGTACGGGGCTTTGAGCGTTGCCGAAGGGCAGGTGACGATAAGCTGGCAAATGGCGGGCGAACATCTGGCCGAAGTCGAATGGCGCGAGAGCGGCGGCCCGCCGGTGGCGGGCGAGCGCCGCCGCGGCTTCGGCACCGAGCTGATCGAGAAGATCGTCGCCCACGAATTGCGCCAGCCGGTCGCGCTCGATTTCCGGCCCGAAGGCGTGGTTTGCGTGATGCGCGTGCCGATCCGCCGTCCTGCGGATTTCCGTATCAGAGAAGGTGGTTAGGGTCTGCCGCTCCTAACCCAAGGGCTTGCTGGACCGGAAGAATAGCGCCTGGCTGATCGCCGCACGAACCGTGGCTTCCTGGAACGGCTTGGTGACGAGGTAGGTCGGTTCGGGCCGGTCGCCGGTCAGCAGGCGTTCGGGGTAGGCGGTGATGAAGATCACCGGCACGCTGCCGAGCGAGAGAATATCGTCGACTGCATCAAGTCCCGATGACCCGTCGGCCAGTTGGATGTCGGCCAGCACCAGCCCGGGCATGGCTTCCGTCACCACTTCGCGCGCCTGCGTGCGCGTGGCCGCGGTGCCGCAGATCTTGTGGCCCAGCCCGCCGACCAGATCTTCCAGCTGCATCGCGATCAGCGGTTCGTCCTCGATGATCAATACCGAGGTTTTCTGTTCGCGGTCGATCCCCGCCACCGCCTCGGCCACCAGCGCTTCAACCTCGGGCACGTCGCGTTCGAGGATTGCTGCGGCCTCGGGGATGGTGAAATCCTCCAGCGTGGTCAGCAGCAGCGCCTGACGCGCGGGCGGCGTGATCGTGCCGAGCCGGTGCTGTGCGCCCGCCTCGTGCTCGCTGGTGCTGTCGCCTGCGAACACATTATCCGACTGCGCGCTCTCCCAGACCTTGGTGAAGGCCCGATAGAGCGGGACGCGCCCGCCTTCGAGCGCGCCCATCAGCGCTGTATCCGCCATCGCCGCCTCGAGCATGGCCCGCACGAAGGCATCGCCCGCGTTTTGCGAACCGGTAAGCGCGCGGGCATAGCGGCGGAGATAGGGCAGGTGCGCGGCGATCTGGTTGGCGAGGGACATTGGTCGGCTCCGCTGGAGATGACAGCATGGTGCTGTAATTGGCTAAGCGATTCGCGATGGATAGCGGTTCCCGCGCTTCGCGTCGCCTGTTGCAAAACCGGGCGCGCAAAGACGGTTCCGGCCCGCGCAACAAGTGATGAAAAAATTTTTTGCAGGGCGGGAACCGACCGCAAGTTTGCTCATTTAGAGCTTGTCACCGCCGAGACCCCCCTCCCGTCCAAGCGGCTGGTGATACGATCCCGAAAGCCCTCCGCTCTCCCGAGCGGAGGGCTTTTTTCTTACCCCAGCTTCTTTTCGTAAATCGCGTATTCGCGGTTGATCTTGCTCTGGATGGTGTCGGCGATGGCGAGCATGCCCTGATTGTCTTCCAGCACCCAGCCCAGCTCGCCGCGGGACGACCGGAATTTTCCGTTGGCTTCCTGCCGGATCGCCTCGATCATCATGAAGGCGAGCTGGCTGGCTATCCGGCTGTTGTGCAGTTCTTTCAGCACCCCCATCAGCGGCACCCGCATCCCGGCGCCTTTGGGGTAGCGCAGCCAGCGCAGCATGTGGATCCAGCCGAACGGGAACAGCTTGCCCCCGATCTTCGCCAGCGCGTCGTTCACGTCGGGGAAGGTCAGCATGAAAGCCACCGGCCGCCCGTCGAGCTCGGCGATCATGTTCAGTTCTTCCTTGATGATCGGGCGCAGCTTCTTGCCTGCATAGGCGACCTCTTCCGGCGTAAAGGGGACAAAGCCCCAATTGTCCGACCAGGCATCGTTGAGGATCCCGAGCACGATCTGGACTTCCGAATCCCAGCGGCTCTTGTCCACCCGCCGGACATTGATGCGCGCGTTCTTGTGGCCCGACTGCACGATCCGCTGCACCAGCGGCGGAAATTCACGGGAGATGTCGAGATCATAGGTATAAAGCGTCTTTGCACGGGCATAGCCTGCCGCTTCGATCCAGCCCGCGTAATGTGCCGGATGGTGGCCCATCATGATCATCGGCGGATGGTCCTGCCCGCGCACGAGCAGGCCAGGCTCCTCCCAGATCGACAGCGAGATCGGGCCAAGCACGCGCATCATCCCCTCGCCCGCAAGCCACGCCTCGGCCGTCGCGAGAAGCGCATGGGCGACGCCTTCGTCCTCTGCATCGAAATAGCCGAAGAAGCCGGTGCCGGGGCCGAAGCCCTGATCGGCAGGCATGGTCAGCGCCAGCTCGTCGATATGTGCCGAAATCCGCCCCACCGCGCGCCCGCCGCGATGCGCGATGAACAGCTGTGCCCGCCCGTGACCGAAGAACGGGTTCTTGTTCGGATCGACCAGCTCGATCTGTTCGGACCTGATCTGCGGCACGAAGTTTTCGAGCCGTGCCGAAAAGGCCCGCCCGCAATCGACAAAGGCCGCCCGCCCGCGCTTGTCGGTAACAGGTTCGATGCTTATTTCTGATCGGGTGGTGATTGCATCTGACACGCGTGCTGCCCCGTATTTGCTTTCGATCAAGGTGTCTGTGTCTCGCCCGCGCCATTGACGCAAGCCAATCGATTACACTCACCGACAGGACAAGTTTGGCGCAGCCCGCGATTTGGGGTAGGGCGGCCTTACCGGATTAAGCCAGAAATGACCATGCATCAGACCATTGATCCCGCCGCTGCCGCTCCCGCCCGGGCGACCCGCGTCCAGTTCATGGAAGCGGACGACAAGGACATGCTGCGCGCGGCGCGCGACCTGACAAAGGGGCTGGGCGAGGCAAAGCCCGGTATCTACTGGCCCGACATGCTGCTGTCGGCGGTCATCGGCTATGCCGGCATCGCGGTGACGATCCTCTCTTCCGATCTTGCAGTGCAGATCGTCGCCGGACTGGTGGCGGCGCTGGCGCTCTACCGCGCGCTGATGTTCATTCACGAGCTGACCCATATCCATCGCGATGCGCTGCCCGGCTTCCGCACGTGGTGGAACCTGCTCGTCGGCATCCCCTTGCTGATGCCCAGCTTCATGTACGAAGGCGTGCACACGATCCATCACAAGCGCACGCAATACGGCACGCCGGAAGACCCGGAATATCTGCCTTTGGCCCTGATGAAGCCGTGGAGCCTGCCGCTGTTCGTGATCGTCGCGATCCTCGCGCCGGTGGCGCTGGTGGTGCGCGCGGCGGTGCTGGTGCCGCTCGGCGCGCTGATCCCGGCGGTGCGCCGCTTCACGTGGGAGCGGTTTTCGGCGCTCTCGATCAACCCCGATTTCCGCCGCCGTCCGCCCGAGGGCGACTTTGCCAAGCGGGTGCGCTGGCAGGAGGCGGGGGTGTTCGTGTGGTCGTGGGCGCTGATTGGCAGCAGCTTCGTGATCGGCTGGCAACCGCTTGCCATCGCGATGGGCGTGCTTTCTCTGACCGCCCTGCTCAACCAGCTGCGCACACTGGTGGCGCACCTGTGGGAGAACGAGGGCGAGGCGATGACGGTGACGGCGCAGTTCCTCGACAGCGTGAACGTGCCTCCACCGGGTATCGCCGCGGAAATCTGGGCGCCGGTCGGCCTGCGTTATCACGCGCTGCACCACCTGATGCCCTCGATGCCCTATCACGACCTGCCCGAGGCGCACCGTCGTCTGGCGCGCGAGCTGGGTACGGGTTCGACCTATGAAGGCGCGAACCATCCCGGCATGCTGGTGCTGGTGGCGCGGATCGCGAAAAGCACGATGGGAAAGCGGGCCTAAGCCCCGACCTTCTTAATCCAGAAAACAGATCATCGCGCAGCGCCGGTCGGCGGGCAGGCCGTCATCGACCTCGTTCGCCAACTCGCCCGCTAGCCGCGGGTGGGCATCCAAGGCTGTGACTTCCTCGAAGCCGAGGCGGGCATAGAAGGGCGCGTTCCACGCCACCTCGCGGAAGGTGGTGAGGGTGAGCGCGGCGATGCCGGAATTGCGCGCGTCGATCTGCGCGGCGCGCACCAGTCCGGCCCCGATGCCGCGCCGCTGGAAGGCGGGGGCGACGTCCATTTCCCAGATATGGAGTTCGCGGCTGAAGCGTTCTGCCACCAGAAATCCCGCCATTGTCTCCCCGACATGCGCGGCAAGGCAATGCCCCTTGCGGATCAGGCGCACGAAGTCTGCCGGTGAGCGGGTGCGGGTAAAATCCAGTCGCTCCAGCCCCGGTTGGCCTGCAAAGGCGACGGCAGCGGCCCGTTCGATCTCCGGCATGGCCTGGGCATCCTCCGGGCGCGCCAGTCGCAACGACCAGTCGCGGCCGCTCATTCCTCGGTCCGGATCAGCACGGTCTCGCCCAGCAGCAGGAACAGCAGGAACGGCGCCCAGGCGGCGAGGAAGGGCGGGTATCCGCCGAAACTGCCCATCGCCAGCGCGGCATTATCGACCACGAAATAGGCAAAGCCCAGCGCCATGCCGATGATCGCGCGCACGAAAAGCTGGCCCGAACGTGCCAGACCGAAGGCGGCGATCGAGCCCAGTAGCGGCATTAGCAGCGCCGAAAGCGGGCCGGACAGCCGGTGCCACCACTTGGCCCGCATTTCCTCGGTCCGGCGGCCCGCGGCCTCGAAGGCGGCAATCGTATCGGACAATTCCCAGAAGCTCTGCGAATCCGGATCGATCGCCTGCAAGTCGATCTGCGCGGGGCTCAGCTCCTTGCCCACAACCATCGTGTCGAGCCGTTCGGTGGTGGCGCCGGCTACGTCGAAGAGCACCGGATTTTCCATTCGCCAGCCGGGCGCGGCATAGGTTGCGCGGGGGCTGCGGATCTGTTCGCGGATGATCCCCGACGGCGCACGTTCGTACCAGCTAACATTGGTAAGCACGATGTTTTCGCCCCGGCCGCTCAGCGTCGCCGCCGAAAGGATGCTGCGCCCGTCGGTGAGATAGACGTTCGATCGGACCTGGCCGGTGCCTGCCTGTGCCTCGGGAATGGGGCCGTATTCCGCCGCCTCCCATGCCTTCAGGGTGGCGTTGGCGCGGGTGACGATCCTTTCGTTGAAACCGAAGCTGGCCAGCGACACCAGCGCTGCCGTCAGCAGCAGCGGTGCCAGCACCTGATGCGCGGACAGCCCGGCCGCTTTCATCGCCACCACTTCGCTGTTCTGGTTCAGTGTCACCAGCGTGATCAGCGTCGCCAGCAACACTGAATAGGGCAGGAAGCGCGAGGCCAGCTGCGGCGCGCGCAAGCTTGCATAGCGTAGGATTTCGGCCTGTCCGTTACCGGGAGCTGCGAGGATGTCGCCGGTTTCGGCGAGCAGGTCGAGCGCTAGCAGCACCAGCACCAGCATGACGAGCACCGAAAGGATGCGCACCACGAACATCTTCGCAAGGTAAAGCGTCAGCGTGCGCGAAGGAAAGAAATCGAGCTGCATTGTCTGCCTATTCCGCAGGTGCCAGATCGGAAGCCGCCGGATGTCCGCGCGGACGGCGCCGTTTGAACAGCTTTGCCACCCGCTTCGACAGCTTCGCAAAGGCGGTTTCCAGCGCACCGATTGCCTGCCCGCCTGGCACATAGGCGACGCGGTAATACATCCACAGGATCAGCGCGGCGAACAGCACGAACGGCACCCAGAAGGCGAGGATCGGGTCGATCCGGCCGAGCGACGCGACATCCTCTCCGTACTGGTTGACCTTGTGATAGGCGACCACCATCACGATCGACACGAACACGCCCAGCGCGCTGGTCGATCGTTTCGGCGGAATTGCCAGCGCCACCGCCAGCAGCGGCATCAGGAACATCATCACGATTTCCACCAGCCGGAAATTGAAGCTGGCGACACTGGCATCGCGTTCGCGCGGGGCGCTCTTGTCGTTCCAGCCGATGCTGAGGAGTTCGGGCAGGATATATTCGCGCGTCGCATCGCCGCGGGCGCGAAATTCCTCGATCGCGGGCAGATCGATCGGCAGATCGTGGCGGCTGAAGCTGAGCACGCGCGGGGTGTTGCTGCCGGTGTCCTGAATGATCGTGCCTTCGGTCAGCCGCAGAATGATGGTGTCGGGATTGTCGCGTGTGGCAAGGAACGCACCCTCGCGCGCGCTGATCGAAAGCACCTGCCCCTTGCTGTTGGAAACCCGCGCGAAAATGCCGATCAGGCGCCGGCCTTCGTCCTCGCTCCCCTCGATCCGCAGCGCCATGCGATCGGCCAGGGTGGTGAATTCGCCGACCTTGATCGACGCACCGAGCGCGCCCGAGCGCAGTTCGTATTCCATCTGCTCGTAATAATAGCGGCTGACCGGCTGGATATAGAACACCAGCGCGACATTGACCGCCACCAGCACCAGCGTGATCAAATAGGGAATGCGCAGCAGCCGGTTATAGGACAGCCCCACCGCGCGCATCGTATCGAGTTCGCTGGAGGTCGCTAGTTTGCGAAAGGCGAGCAAGACGCCGAGCAGCAGTCCCAGCGGAATCGCGAGGCTGGCATATTCCGGGATCAGCGCGCCCAGCATCTTGAACACCACCGCCACCGGCCCGCCTTCGACCGCGACGAAATCGAACAGGCGTAGCATCTTGTCGAGCATCAGCAGCGATGCGGCGAGCGCAAACACTCCCAGCATCGGCATGATCACCAGCCGGAAGATGTAGCGATCGATGCTGGGCAGAAGTTTGAGCACCTGTAGTCCCGCCTGATCCGCGTCCCTTGGGGTGCCCTAGCGACCAAAGCCGCCTGCGTCATGCCCCAATTGGCCTATCCTGTTGCCAGGGTGAGCGCCGCATTTACCAGAACCGGCTGCCGGGAACACCCTTGAACGGCCCTGCCTCGCGCGATGTGATCCAGCCGCCGTAGAACCCGCCCGGCTGCGGCCTTACCTGCTCGCCGTCCACCAGCACTTCGTCGAATGGCGCGGCGTAGAAGGCGATATGCCCGGCAATCCCCGCAAAGGGCGGCGTGGGCGAGGGGTAAGACCAGCCCGCACCCGCTATGGTCTCCCCGTCGATGACGAGGTCCCAATATCCGGCCTGTCCCTTCCATTCGCACAGAGAGCGCGCCGGATTGGGGCGCAGATATTCCATCGCGATGTCGTTTTGCGGGAGATAATAGGTCGGCGGGTGCGAGGTTTCGAGCGTGCGCCATGCAGCCCGGCTATCGGCCAGCACGATGCCGCGATGGACGATCCGGATATGACGCGGGGTCGGTTCGGCGATGGCGGGGCGGGGGTAGTCCCACACGCTTTCCTGTCCCGGCAACACGGGATCGGGATCGGGGTGGTGGGCTTGCCTCACGCCTTCTCAAGCGTGCATTGCAGCGGGTGCTGGTTCTGGCGGGCGAAGTCCATCACCTGATTGACTTTGGTTTCGGCCACTTCGTAGGTGAAGATCCCGCACACGCCGACGCCGCGCTGGTGAACGTGGAGCATCACGCGGGTGGCCTGTTCCAGATCCATCCCGAAAAAGCGCTTGAGCACCAGCACCACGAATTCCATCGGGGTGTAATCGTCGTTCAGCATCAGCACTTTGTACTGGCTCGGCTTCTTCGGCTTGGCGCGGGTCTTGGTGGCGATGCCGACCTGACCGGCCCCGTCGCCGCTGTCATCCTTGCCGCCATCTTCGTCGCCCGCACGCGGCGCAGCGACGAGCGGCAGCTCGGCACATTCGGCGAGATCGGGCAGGGGCGGGAATGGCATGAGCCTCCATTATGGGATTCGTAGGCGCCAGTGCAAGCGGTTGCTGCGCCGGAGCGGCCAAAAGAAAAGGCCGGCCAGACACGGGGTCTGGCCGGCCAGCGCCTTTCGGCGCGCTCTCGTGAACCGGGTTGGGAGAGAGAGGAGAGAGGCCCGGTCCAGGAACTTGTCGCTTACGCGGCCTTCGAGATCTTCTCGGCGGCGACGCTGACGCGGTTCGAAATCGGGGCGAAGGCGTCGTTGTAGAGCTTCATCAGGGTTTCGGTGCGCTTCGAACCGAAGGCAACCATCGCGTCGAAGTTGCGACGGGCGATTTCGCCCTGCAGCTGCATCAGTTCGGTCGGCGACTTGATCGCGGCAACCTTCTTGGCATCTTCGGTAACGGTTTCGAGCACGGCCTTGCCGGTTTCGAGGTCGCTCTTCACGATGTTCTGCGCACCGGCGAAGAAGATCTTGCCGCTTTCGACGACGGCTTCGACGTTGGCCTTGCCGAATTCACCGGCTTCGCCCGCCAGTTCAGCGGTCTTGGCGTAGGCGGTCTTGGCACGGGTCTGGACGTCAGCCAGCATATCCTTGGCGGTGGCGGTGATGTCGGTGTTCTTGGCAGTGGCCATGATGGTATCCTTGATCTTGATAACGGGGTTGGTCTTGGGAGCCGCGGCGGGCTTGGTCGCCTTGGGGGCGGCCTTCTTCGCGGCAACCGGCTTCTTCGGCGCGGCAGGCTTCTTGGCCGCAGGCTTCTTGGCCACGACCTTCTTCGCGGCAGGCTTCTTGGCGACAGCCTTGGGAGCGGCCGGCTTCTTCACGGCAGGCGCCGCTTCGGCCTTCGGCGCCGCAACGGTCTTGGCGGCGGCTTCGGCATAGGCCTTCTCGGCAGCCGCATCGATCTTGGCGACGGGAGCCTTGGCGGCAGCAGTGGTTTCAACTTCGGACATGATGACCTCGCTTCATGTTGCACTGCACAAAATAGCGATTGCAGATGCGAAGTCAAGTCTTTTTGTGCAGTGCACAAAAAGCGCGAAATATCCCTAAAATCAGCGGTATGTGCCTAACGCGTCTTCACATAGCGTCCCGGCGCATCCTCGATCACGCTGTCGCCCTTGCCGCCCGGCACGCGCTTGCCCTTGGCCGGAACCCGCGCGTCGGATTGCTTGTGCAGCCATTCGAGCCAGTGCGGCCACCAGCTGCCGGGATGCTCCTCGGCGCTTTCGACGAAAGCCTTCAGGGACGGTGCGGCGCTGTCGCCCAGCCAGTACTGGTACTTGTTGGCGGCAGGCGGATTGACGACGCCTGCGATATGGCCCGATCCGGCCAGCAGGAACTCCATCGGGCCCTTGAAGTGTTCGGTGATGCGCCACACGCTTTCGGCCGGAGCGATGTGATCCTCGCGCCCGGCCTGCACGAAGGCGGGGGTGGCAACGCGGGTCAGATCGATCGGCGTGCCGTCGGCGCTAAGCGCGTCGGGCACCACCAGCTTGTTGTCGCGATAGAGGTCGCGCAGGTAGGCGTCGTGCCACCTGGCCGGAAGGTTAGTGACGTCGCCGTTCCAGTGCAGCAGGTCGAAGGCCGGGTAATCCTCGCCCAGCAGGTAATTGTTGACGACGTAGTTCCAGATCAGATCCTTGCCGCGCAGCGCATTGAAGGTCGCCGCGAGATAGCGCCCGTCGAGATAGCCCTGCGGCGACAGCTGCCCGATCATCTCCAGCTGCCCGTCGTCGATGAAATGCTTCAGATCGCCGCCCTTCTCGAAATCGACCTGTGCGGTGAAGAAGGTGGCGCTCTTGACCTTGTCGGCCTCTCCCCGCCGCGCCAGCACCGCCAGCGTCGCGGCCAGCGTGGTCCCTGCGACGCAGTAGCCGATGGTATGGACGTCCGGCACATCAAGGCGCGTGCGAACATGGTCAATCGCTTCAATCTGGGCGCGGATGTAATCGTCCCACACGACATCAGCCATGGTTTCGTCGGCCGATTTCCAGCTGACCACGAAGACCGAGATGCCCTGATCCACCGCCCACTTGATGAAGCTCTTCTTCGGCGTCAGGTCGAGGATGTAGAAACGGTTGATCCACGGCGGGAAGATCACCAGCGGCACTTCCAGCACGTTTTCGGTCGAAGGCGTGTACTGGATCAGCTGGTAGAGCGGGGTTTCGTGCACCACCCTGCCCGGACTTGCCGCCAGATTTTCGCCCAGCGTGAAGGCGTTTGGATCGGTATGGGTCAGCTGCCCGCGCTTCAGATCGTTGATGAGGTGCTGCATCCCGCGCACAAGGTTCTGGCCGCGGGTCTCGACTGTGCGCTTCAACACGACCGGATTGGTGAGCAGGAAATTGTCGGGGCTCATCGCCTCGGCCAGCGCGCCGACCGCGAATTCGAGCTGCTGGCGTTTGACCGCATCGAGGCCGTCCATGCATTTCACCGCGTTGCGGAAATATTCCGCCAGCATCAGATAGGTCTGGTGCAGCAGCAGGAACGCGGGATGTTCGCGCCATGCCGGATCGGCAAAGCGGCGATCATTCTTGGGCAAAGCGGCCGGATCGGGGGCGGCGCTGGCACCGCCGGTCGCCGCTCCGGCGAGGAATTGCTGGGCCACGCCCTGCCACAATTGCAGCGAATCCTGCGCCAGCTTGGCCTGCGCGGCGAACAGATCCTTGGGCATCTGGCCGAGCATCGACTGCGAGATCACCAGCCACTGCGCCGGATCGAGGGGGTTGGTGCCCTTGGTCGCCTTTTGCGCCGCGGCCTGTGCCTGATGCGCGGCGAAGTCGATCCAGAGCTGCTGCAACTGCGCGCTTGCGTTGGCCCATTCGCCCAGTTCGCCGACATCGACACCCTGCGGCATCAGCGCCTTCATCGCTTCGGGCGTCATTGCGCCGCCACCTGACCCGCCGAGCGCGCCGGAGAACAGTTCGCGCATTGCCTCGCCCTGCATGTCGAAGAAGCCGCGAATGCTGTCCGCGGCCGCGCCCATCATGTCGCCGGTTGCCGAATCCGTGTCGTTTGCCATTACCAAACCCGTTCCCATATCCCGTGTGCGACCGGCACCATGATCGCGGCTGCCGTATCCGCGTGCGAGCGGCACTCTAGCGAAAACGCCTTCCCACTGCGACCGCTATTGGCCTAGGATGATAAATATCGCGGCGGCGCGAAGTGACCGGCGCGAAACAGGAAGACGACCGACGATGAATGACCAATTCTACCGCATGAAGCGGATGCCCCCGTATGTGATCGCGGAGGTCAACGCGATGCGGCATGCCGCGCGGCTGGCGGGGCAGGACATCATCGATCTGGGCATGGGCAATCCCGATCAACCGCCGCCGCAGCATGTCATCGACAAGCTGTGCGAAGTTGCGGCCAAGCCCGATGCCCACGGCTATTCGCAGTCAAAGGGCATTCCCGGTCTGCGCCGTGCGCAGGCAGGCTATTATGCACGCCGCTTCGGCGTCGATCTTGATCCCGAAAGCGAAGTGGTGGTGACGATGGGCTCGAAAGAGGGCCTCTCCAGCCTCGCCACTGCGATCATTGCGCCGGGTGATGTGGTGCTGGCGCCCAACCCGTCCTACCCGATCCATACCTTCGGTTTCATCATCGCCGGGGCCACCATCCGTTCGGTGCCGACGACGCCCGACGAGGAATATTGGCTGTCGCTCGAGCGGGCGATGAACTTCACCGTGCCGCGCCCCAGCGTGCTGGTGGTGAGCTACCCCTCCAACCCGACGGCGGAGGTGGTTGATCTCGCCTTCTACGAAAGGCTGGTGGCATGGGCGCGCGAAAATCAGGTCTGGGTGATCAGCGATCTCGCCTATTCCGAGCTTTATTACGACGGCAAGCCCACGCCTTCGATCATGCAGGTCGAAGGGGCGAAGGATATCGCGATCGAATTCACGTCAATGTCCAAGACCTATTCGATGGCCGGCTGGCGCATGGGTTTTGCCGTCGGCAACCGCCAGCTGATCGCGGCGCTAACCCGGGTGAAGTCCTATCTCGATTACGGCGCCTTCACGCCGGTGCAGGCGGCGGCCTGCGTGGCATTGAACGGCCCGCAGGACATCGTCGAATCGAACCGCCAGCTCTATCACAAGCGCCGCGACGTGATGGTCGAGGCATTCGGTCGCGCGGGGTGGGATATCCCGCCGCCGCCCGCTTCGATGTTCGCATGGGCACCACTGCCGCCTGCGCTCAAGGAGATGGGCAGCCTTGAATTTTCCAAGCAGCTGCTCACCCAGGCCCAGGTCGCGGTTGCGCCGGGCGTGGGCTATGGCGAGAATGGCGAAGGCTACGTCCGGATCGCCATGGTCGAGAACGAGCAGCGGCTGCGGCAGGCAGCGCGCAACGTCAAACGCTACCTCCAGTCGCTCGGGGTCAACAGCTCGGCGGCCTAATCGGCGTAAACTGCTCCAAACCCGGTGCAATCCGCGTTCGATTGGGTTACGCTAGTATGCTAACCCGCGATCGCAGCTGAAGGAGATCCCCATGTCGTCCGGAGCCGCACGGCGGCTGACCGACAGGCAGCAAGCCGTGATGGAACGCATTGACCGGCGCGTCCCTATCAAGGTTATCGCGCAGGAACTCGGCGTATCCGAGACCCGGATCAACCAGCATATCCGCGCGCTCAAGGACATCTACGAAGCCGGGAGCCTTGGCGAACTGGTCGAGAATTACCGGGCGACGATCGCGCCGTCCGATGCCGACGCGCAGGCATCGGCGGAAGCGACCGGCCTGTCCGCCGCCGAGGTTTTCGGCCCCTTCAGCGAAGTTGCATACAACAAAAAGCAGATTAACCCGGCCTTCGATCCGGTCTTTTTGTCGGGCCGGGACGATCCTGGCCGACTGGTGATGAGCGACGCGATGCCGCTGATCGATCAGGCGCCCTGGCTTAGGCCGGGGGAACCGCGGGTCGTCCCCGGAGTGCTCGATGGTGAGCATGCCGTTCTGTTCCGGCTCGGGGCGATCGTTGGGATTGCATCGGGAATCCTGGCTGCTGTGGTGCTGACTGTCGTTGCGGCCGTCACACTCAGCGAAGCGACAGAAGGCAAGGCGACCGTCTCCGTGGACAATGTGCAAGTCGCCGGGTGAGCACCGGGACCGGACGAAAGAACCCCCGATGACCGATCGTATCCTGAGCGATGCCTACAACCTGAAGAAGCTGGTCCGTGAGGCCGAAGCACTGGCCGACGAATCCATTATCGCCATGGCCCGGCTGAAACAGGCGATGCTGAGCGCCCGGCAAAACCCTGAAATCGAAGTGCACACCGGCCAGCGTGCCCTGATGCGCCTGACAGAGGCCGAAGCGCAGGCGCTTTCCATGTCCACCAACCTGCTGCGCGTCCATGACGAGCTGTCGAAGGTCGCCCGCGTTCATGCCGGTGGCGATGGCGGAGTCCCGACTGAGTTTCCCGCGAGTGCCCTCGCTGCGCCGGGCCAGCCTCAGGTCATGGAAACGCAAAGCGCCTGAAATATCGCCACATGATCGTAGAACTGTTCAACGAATATCGCGCCCCGGCGCAGCATATTGCCAGCATTCTGCTTGCGATGGCGATATGGCGCTGGGGCGCGAGCCCCGAACGTTGGCTGATCGGATTATTCGTCGGCACCATGGTGGTGCCGATTTACGTCTACGATTTGCTCGGGCTTGGTAATCTCAACTTCGGGCGTTTCGCCTGGATTTGGGTTGTGCTGGATATTGTGGCCATGCTCGCCTTCGTGGCGGTGGCGCTCAATGCGAACCGCAACTACCCCTTATGGATTGCCGCATTCCAGTTGGTGGCAATCGGGGCGCATGCGGTCCGCGGTCTGGTCGATGCGGTGTCCACCTTTGCCTATCTGCTGCTTTCGATCGGCCCGTCCTATTGCCAGCTGCTGCTGATTTTCGCCGGCTTCCTGCGCCATCTCCGGCGCGAGCGGCGCTTCGGCCCCTACCGCGACTGGCGGATCACCCGCGACCGCATTGCCCTGTTCCAGACTTGACCATGCCGCAGGAGGAGGTCGCCCATGCCGCGTAAGCCCGTTTGTCCTGCCAGCGGTGGCACCTCGTGGTGATTGCGGCGCTTTCCACCCGTCCAGCAACAAGCCCGCCCCGTCAGGATCGCCTTCCCCTGCTGGTCGCCTATCTGCGCAATGTGGTGCTCGCACCCGGTGTCGCGCACGAACGCGGTCATGTCCTGTTCGTCGACGAGAACCGCTCGCTTCTGGGCGATGCCGGCATCGGCATGGGCAATCTCAACGCCCTTTCCCTGCGAATGCGCGAGCTGTTCGGCGAAGCGCTGCGGCTGAACGCGCGCGGCATTATCCTCGCCCACAACCACCCGTCGGGCCATTGCCATCCGAGCCGGTCCGATATCGCCGCGACCCGCCGACTGGCCGAAGTGGCGCGGGCGCTCGAAATCGAACTGATCGATCACCTGATCTTCACACGGGAGGCGGTGTATTCCATGCGCGCAGGGGGATTGCTGTGAACCCGGTTTCCATCAACGGGCTGTTTCCCGACAGCGACACGCTGATCCCGCGCTTTCGCGAGGCGGGCGACGTGACGCTCGATCTGTTTCACCGCGACGGGCGGGTCGAGGACCGCTGGCTGGGCCTGCATCCGCGCGAATTCGAGTTGCTGTGGCGGCTGGCCGAACAGCCGGGAGAACGCATGACCCGGCGCCAGTTGCTGGCCGATGTCTGGCGGATCACCTTCGATCCCGAAACCAACAGCGTGGCGGTGCATGTCGCACGGGTGCGGGCCAAGCTTGAACCCTTCGGCCTTGCCCGCATACTCGCCACCCATCCCGACGGGGGCTATTTCCTCGACACGCCCGCCGGTCCGGGCGGCTTCCGAATAAGCAGCCGGGTCGACGCCTGACGGTGCGTGGCCACTGGACTTGATGCCGGCGATGGGTCAGTCTGGCATCTTTCTATCACCGGATTGCAAGGGAACCGAACAGCGCCATGTCAGCCGCCACCGCCATGACCACCAACGACCGGGTCGCGATCGAACTGGGCGAAGACGGCGTTGCCGAAGTGCGCCTGACCCGCGCCGACAAGATGAACGCGCTCGATCCCGAGATGTTCAACCGCATCATCGAGGCCGGCAGCGCGCTGCAACGGATGAAGGGCGTGCGCGTCGTCGTCCTTTCGGGCGAGGGACGGGCGTTCTGCGCCGGGCTCGACCTGTCCAATTTCTCGAGGCCGCCGGCCGAAGACGAGCCCGGCCTGACCGAGCGGACCCATGGCAATTCCAACCGCCCGCAGCAGGTGGCGATGCAGTGGCGCAAGCTGCCCGTGCCGGTGATCGCGGCGGTGCACGGCGTGTGCTTCGGCGGCGGACTGCAGATCGCCAGCGGCGCGGATATCCGCATCGTCCATCCCGATACCCGCATGGCGATCATGGAGATGAAATGGGGCCTGGTGCCCGACATGGGCGGCTATGCCCTCTGGCGCGGGATGGTGCGCGACGACGTGCTGCGCGAACTGGTCTACACAAACCGCGAATTTTCGGGGGCAGAGGCGCAGTCGCTCGGCCTTGCGACCTATGTTGACGAGAACCCGCGCGAACGGGCGCTGGCGATCGCCCGCACCATTGCGCTCAAGAACCCGCACGCAATCCGCGCCGCCAAGCGGCTGCACGCGGGGATGTACGAACGCGATACCAACGCGATCCTGCTGGAAGAGAGCATCGAACAGCACGCGATCATGCGCAGCCGCAACCAGATCGAGGCCGTGATGGCCGAAATGGAGCACCGCAAGCCGAATTTCGAGGACGTGTAGGGCCTGCCTTCCGATCAAATTCGCTCAATTCGACCCGTTGCCCCCGGCGTTGATGATCGCTTCGCACTTGTCGTAATTGGCAAATTCGTAATCGATATGAACATAAAGGTCGGGCGGCTGGGCTGTCTGGATCTCCAGTTTTATCGAGGAATATCCCCCCTTCCCGCCGAGGTTCCATAAGGTGAGCCTGCGACGGTCACCATGCCAGAAGGAGACTGCGTAATAGCTGGGCTTGGTGTATTTCGAGCCGGGTTTCAGCGTGTCCACTTCTTCTCCCGGGCCGAACTGCTCTTCCAGCATCCGCTTGTATCGTTCGTAGACAGGCAGAACCGATGTGCCGCGGAAGTCCTTTTTGTGATCGCGGCCATAAAACAGCACGCTGCACACACCGGTCTCTGGGGTTGCCATCACGCCCAGGTAGTCGATCTCGGGATCGGGGACCGGTGGAGTCACCACATAGGCACTTTGCAACTCCTTGAGCACCGTAAGGCTGGACAAGGGCTGGCCCATCCGGATTCCGAACGCCGACGCAGCGTCGGCAGTGGGAGTATCGGGCGCAATCGCCGGGCCTGTCGCCGGGGCCTGTTGTGCCGGACTATCCGAACGCTCCAGAATGCGCGCCTTCATGGTCTCGAATTCTTCATCAGACAGGATCCCGCGATCCCGCAGGTCGCCAAGCTTCTCCAGTTCTTCGAGGGTGGAGCTCGTCGTCTTCGAAGCTGCCGCGCCGGTAGCAATGGATGCGGCGCGATTGGCGGATGCGGCTTCGCCCGCGGGCGTTGCTGCGACCTTGGACGCAGCCGTGCCGCGCGCGGGGGCGATCTCGGTCGCCAGCGTGATGCCAGTCTCCTGCTCCCCGCGCCTCAACCTCACCTCGAACTGATCGGCCTGCGCAGCCTCTTCGAGTGCGTCGTAAAGGGCGACAAAATGTTCGGTCTGTTTCCCTGCAATTGAAAGGATGACATCGCCTTCCCGAAGCCCGGCCTTCGCAGCCGGACTGCCCGCCTGAACCTGACGGACCAGCAGCCCGCGCTGTGGCGGCAAGGTGGGGCTCACGCCCGCGCCGAGAGACGCCCGAGCGATGCGGTCATCAGGCGTGTAGGAAACATTGTAGAGGTAGGTGGCAAGGCGCTTTTGCTCGGGTGAAAAGGTGCGGGCCGATGCGTCCGAATTCGCCGCGCCCGCACTCTGCCTGCCATCCGCCTGCTCTTCGTCGGAATCGCCGCCTGCCACCCCGAGAAAGCCGATCGCCGCACCCGTAGTCCCGCCCAGCGCCGCGCCCGCCACGCCGCCCAGAATGGAGCGGAAAAGGCCGCCTCCGCCTCCGCCGCCGCTGTCGCCGCCTCCGCTTCCGGCGGAATCGCGACCCTTCGCGGCGTCTTGCAGCCGGTCGATAAAGGCGTCGTTGCGGGAATCCGCGATCAGGTCGGCGGGCAGGGCTTCGACGAACGCCTGGAGCGCCCGCTCCTTCTTCTGCCGCCGGGCGCGGTAGGCACCAAGCAGGAGCTGGCCTTCCCTTGTGATGTTCTCGTTGCCGCCGCCGCGCCAGAAGTAATAGCCGGGCCGATTGGCGAGGATCGCCGCAGCAAGGTCATAATCATTCGCGTCGACGGCGAACATCAGCGGGGAAATCGGGCTGCGTCCGGCATATTTTTCGTCGACTTCCGCAAGCCATCGCGGGGTCAGGAAGACCTTCAGAAAGGCGGCCTCCTTCTTGTAGATTGCGCAGACGAACATGTCGCTACGGGAATCGGGTTCGACCGCGTCGAGATCGAGCCCGCGGTCAAAAAGCTGCTGCATCAGGTCGATGCGACCCTGACAGCCGATCTTCCGGAATTCGCCCTTGTTGTCGGCCACGTAAGCCGCAGGATCGTCGCTGTATCTCGTCTGTATGACCGAATTCAGCTCAGCTGGGTCAGCCGGAAGTGCGAGAGCGGGCGCGGCGACAAGTAGCGAAGCTGTGGCGAGCGACAATGTTGCAATCGAATACTTCATCCGGCCACGATGCAAAAATCTCAACCGTGTGACAAGTTCAGCCCGGACAAAAGGCGCCTTCGGGAGCGTTGGCCGAACGTCCGCTTCGGGGCGAAAACCGGGGGGCGCTGCCTTTCGTCCCGCTGCCCGACCGCGCGCCGCCCGCATTTCCTACAACGCGTCCCGGCGTTACGCTGCGGGTCGACTCTTTCGCATTGTCATGAACCCCGCAGCGTGTCCTCAGGCGCGAAAACGCCCGCGCACCACCTGTCCGCCCGCATCGCGAGAGTTGCCGTAATTCTCGGAATTACAGCGAAAAAATGGTATCTCGCAAAGGTGACACGGTGTCACCTTTGTATACTTTGTAATTTTGTTGCGTGCCGGCTGGCAAAGCGCCGCCCCGGCTGACTGGCTCAGCCGAAAACGGCGACGCACTGGATTCCGTCGAGCACCTGCCGCCCGTCCGCATCCCACATCCGCAGCCGTTCGGAGGAATAGCCCAGATCGGCGTGCTGGCTGGCATTCTCGGCCAGATACCACCCGTCGCGCGACCGGCTTTCCGGATCGAGCACGTTGAACGACCAGTTGATCGAGCTGATCGGGCCGACCCGCTGCATCGCCCGCATTGCGCCCGGCGGCATGACGTCGCCCATCAGCACCAGCCGCGATACCGGATCGAGATCATGCGCCTCGGTCAACCGTGCCCAGCGCCGCACTGTCGCGCCGTGATCGACCCCCTTGGCCTGCCCGTAGCGCAGATCGAAATTGTTCTGGATGAAACTCGGCGCGAAGCTGTGGCTCACCACGTCGTTGTCTTCCGGTGCGCCCGGCCAGTTTTCGGGCGGGGCGGCCGGATGGAGCGCGTTGGGCTCGCGTCCCTCGCCGAACAGCCAGAACGCGGTCAGCGCAACCTTGCCGCCGCTGCGGATCTCGCTGCGCACCTGGGTGACGTTGCGGCCCTGGCGGACGATTTCGGCATCGAGTTCGAATTCCTCGCCCACCGGTGCGACGAAGGCGATCTGCCCCGCGCGCAAAGGCGGCAGGCCGGGAAAGGCGCGCACCGCCATGGTATAGGCAAGCAGCGCCGAGGCCCCGCCATACAGCGTGCGCCCCTGCATCCATTCGCCGGCATGGGCGAGGCGGGCGGGTCCGGGCTGGCCGGTGACGGGTTCGAGCAGGCTGGCAATAGTCATGGGCATGCGCTTTGCCGCGTCGTGCGGGCGCGGTCCAGACTGACGTTAGGGAAAGCGGGCAAGCAAAGACGCATTGCCTTTGGTCCGCCGAATCGCTAGTGCGCCGCTTCCGTCCGGGGCTTTGCCTCCGGAAGGCTCGGCCCGATGGCGGAGTGGTTACGCAGAGGACTGCAAATCCTTGCACGCCGGTTCGATTCCGGCTCGGGCCTCCACCTTTTGCGATTGCGCGGTCCAGGCGGTCGGCCTAGGTCGCGGGGATCGGGATGCCGCTTTAGCTCAGTTGGTAGAGCACATCATTCGTAATGATGGGGTCACGTGTTCGAGTCACGTAAGCGGCACCATATTTTCAAAGGGTTGCATCTCAGTCTGGTTGGGTCAAAAGGTACATGTGTACCTAATCAATGTCTCAGACTGTCGGTGGCTGGAATAGCAATGTGGTTGTAGGGTCGCCCAAGCACAGGAATTTTACAGGCACATTTCGAAATCGAGTGAGGGGCGTTTGGCATCACTACCAGTCTCTGGAGGCGATACAGCGGTCGATTTGACCACAGGCAATGGTACTGCTCCAGTTGGGCACCGAATGACGTATCGTCCCGATATCGATGGGCTTCGCACCTTAGCCGTTCTTTTGGTGCTGGTATTCCATTTCGATCTGCTGGCAATCGGTAAAGCCGGCTTTATCGGTGTTGACATTTTTTTCGTCATCTCAGGGTTCCTGATCACGACAATCATTCGAAGAGCCCTCGATCTCGATCAATTCCGAATCAGAGATTTCTTATATCGTCGCGTCCGTAGGCTCTACCCCGCTCTATTGGCGACGCTTGTTTTTACCCTTTCGGCTGGCTCTGTTCTTTTATTTCCTTACCGTTTCGAAGAGCTTGCTACGCAAACACTTCTTTCACTTTTGTATGTAGTGAATTTTTATTTTTGGCAAAAAATCAACTATTTTGGTTTGCAGGCTGGCGATGTACCACTCTTACACATCTGGTCGCTTGCAATCGAAGAGCAGTTCTACTTCGTATTTCCTATCGTCTGTGCAATAATCTGGCGTTTACAGAGAAAGCTTCTCGCACCTCTGATAATTATAGGGGCAGCAGCATCATTTTCTCTGGCGATATCGATCGCCCCGCTGAAGCCTGAGTTTGCTTTCTATCTCCTTCCAACGCGCGCGTGGGAGCTCCTGCTGGGGTCGATGCTTGCCCTAGCTGTCTATGGTCGCAAGCCTACTGGCAGGTGGCTCTCTTTTATGGGGCCGAGCGGCCTCGTAATGATTGCTGTGTCAGTTTGGATATACGGACCAATGACACAAGTTCCGGGCTATTTCAGTTTGCTGCCTACACTGGGTGCAGTAGCCCTGATACTCGGCGGTTATTCAGAAAATGCCTCGGTAACCCGGCTAATGGCAAGCAGTCCAATGGTGTGGATCGGAAAGCTGTCGTATCCTTTGTATCTTGTGCACTGGCCGATCCTCATTTTCATAAAAGAGCACGCTGAAGATTTTGCATTTAATTTCAGGATTTTCGGATTCTTGGGTTCCTTCCTGGCGGCAGCAGTTATCTATTACTTTGTCGAGCAGCCGATCAGGCAAGGCAAGGTTATTCGAGGGGAGAAGTCATATCTTACAGCAATTTCCGGCTCGACTGTCGGACTGATCGCCATTTCCATTGTGATCATGGCCACCGAGGGGGTGCCGGCGAGGTTCTCCTCGCAGGAACAGGCGCTCCTCGCGGTTAGGGACGATAAACCGATCAAGTTTTCCGATTGTGAGCGCCTAGTATCTACGGTGAATGAACTGTGCCGGCTCGGTGATGATACTGCCTTAATAGAAGTCGTGATCATTGGGGATAGCCATGCACAGGCGCTTGCAGGCGCATTCGACATCTGGCTGGCGAACTCTCGCAGGGGCGGCGCCTTAGCTTTTCACAGTGGCTGCATGCCGGTTCTAGGTGCTGGCCGGCCAGATTGTGAGAAGGCGATCCGCAGTGCCGTTCGGGTAGCGAAGGAAACCCCTTCGGTCAGGGAAGTGATCCTAGTTTCCATCTGGCGACAAGCTCTTCCGACGGGCGGCAAGCCCTTCCTTGGTCGCTGGGTTCCTGAAACGGAGGTGCCCTCTGTCTTTCAATCACAACTTGCAGAGACGGTCTCAGTTTTCCAAGCCGCTGGAAAAAAGGTCACGATAGTGGAGCCGCTCTTTGCGGCTCCGCGGGCTGTACCAAACACTCTCGCAGGCAATTTGGCCTATGGTCGAAATTGGTCAGTCGCTACACCGCTTGCCGAGCACCGCGAGACTTTCGCTACCGTCATCGCAGCATTTGACCAGCAACCTAGCGTTCGGCGCATATCATTGCTGGGACCATTCTGTGATCAGCTGACTTGTCGTGGCGTAGTGGAAGGCCGACCGCTTTTCACCGACAACAATCACCTCGCGCAATCCCATTCAGCCATGATTGCCGCGGTGATTGCCTCGCAAGCTGACCGGCCCCCACTGAGTGGTCCGTATTGATTGTTAGTTCAAGATTGTCTCCGGCGCCATGGCTGTCCGGAGGTGGAGCGTAGCGGAACCGGAGGGCAGCCATGGCGGCGTCGCCGTTT
>NZ_JAQQXQ010000007.1 GCF_028595285.1 Erythrobacter fulvus
AGGTGGTGCTCGACGAAGACGATCTGGCCAACCCCGGCGATGATCAGGGCTCGGACCAGAGCGATCCGACCACCGCGACCGGCAGCTTCGGCGTCACCGCGCCCGACGGTCTGGACGATGTGCAGGTCAATGGTGTCGACGTGGTCGTCGACGGCGTCTTCGTCGGCGCGGTCGAGGTCGCCAATGACGGCATCTACGCGGTCTCGATCACCGGCTGGACCCCGGTCTTCGCCGCCGACGGCGTGACCGTGATCAGCGCCACCTTCAGCTACAGCGCCAGCCTGCTCGACAACACGCTGGAGCATGCCCTGCCCGGCCAGGACGATGTCGTGCGCATGCTTGCCGTGACCGCCGACGACAGCGACGGATCAAACGCCACCGCCAGCCTCGACGTGCAGATCATCGATGATGTGCCGAGCGCGGCGGATGATACGGACAGCCTGACCGAAGGCGGTGCGGTGTCGGCCAGCGGCAACGTGATCACCGATGCCGAGGCCAATGGCGACAACGGCGCCGATGTCACCGGTGCCGATGGTGCGGCGGTGGAGACCCCGGGTTCGTTCGACGGCACCTATGGCACGCTCGTGCTGGGGGCCGACGGCAGCTACACCTACACGCTGAGCGCGTTCGGCGTCTCGCAGCTCTCGACGCTGGGTGACGGCGAGTTCTTCACCGAGGTGTTCGACTATGTGCTGATCGACGGCGACGGCGATACCTCGCCGGCCACGCTGACCATCACGCTCAACGGCACCGACGACGGCGTGACCATCAATGGTCTGGACGGCAATGCGCCCGAGGTGGTGCTCGACGAAGACGATCTGGCCAACCCCGGCGATGATCAGGGCTCGGACCAGAGCGATCCGACCACCGCGACCGGCAGCTTCGGCGTCACCGCGCCCGACGGTCTGGACGATGTTCAGGTCAATGGTGTCGACGTGGTCGTCGACGGCGTCTTCGTCGGCGCGGTCGAGGTCGCCAATGACGGCATCTACGCGGTCTCGATCACCGGCTGGACCCCGGTCTTCGCCGCCGACGGCGTGACCGTGATCAGCGCCACCTTCAGCTACAGCGCCAGCCTGCTCGACAACACGCTGGAGCATGCCCTGCCCGGCCAGGACGATGTCGTGCGCATGCTTGCCGTGACCGCCGACGACAGCGACGGATCAAACGCCACCGCCAGCCTCGACGTGCAGATCATCGATGATGTGCCGAGCGTGATTGTTGAGTCTTCCGGGCAAACGGCATCAGTCGATGAGACAAGCCTCGCGGTCGGTGTGGCACAGATCGCACTTGGCAGCTTCATCCAAGCTATCGACACCGACGTTGCTCTTTCGGCAACGGTGGTGCGTGCCACCTCGGCTGACAAACTGGTCACTGCGACGGCTAATTATGGTGCGGATGGCGAGGCGACCACGGGTGAGTTGATATATGCCTTTGCGCTGGGCGCCGACGTAATTCCGAACGTCACCACCACGGTTGGTACACCGATTACTCTGGTAAAGGTGAGCGATACCGTCGTAGTTGGCCAGATCGGAGCAAGCAATTTCGCGGCCTTCGCGTTGCAGCTCAACAGTGATGGTTCGGTGACGCTTGAGCAGTATGTCTCGCTCTTCCACACCAACCCGCTGTTGGCCAACGAGCCGGTTACACTCACCGGTGCGGACTTGAGCATCACAGTAACGGTCAAGGATGGTGACAACGATATTGCCAGCGACAGCGTCAATGTTGCCGACCAGATCACCTTCAACGACGACGCACCGAGTGCGATCGATCCTGATCCGGTGCCGAATGACAAAACGTCGCCTGACGCTTTGTTCAATATCATTGGCGACACGACGACTATATCACTCGACGCGGACGGCAACGTATTCAATAACTTCGGTGCAGACGGCCCTGGATCCATCACCTTTGCCAACATCGTAAGCGGGGTGACAAATAGCGGCCTGTTCCACGACGGCCAGCCTATTCTGCTGTACCTTGACCCGACCGGCACGATCCTGACCGGAAGGGCGCTGGTCGGTGCAACGCTGCAGGATGTGTTCACAGCCACCATTAACCAGAGCACTAGCGACTATACCGTCGAACTGATCCGTACGATCGACAATGGTTCTGGGGCTACTTTCAACGACTTGTCTGGAGGCGTAGCTGGTAACCCGCCATTCAAACTGGTGAGCTCTGCAACGACTGGTGCTGACATCGAGCTGCTTTTCACTCCACGGGAAGCTGGAAATGCAGATCTCAATGGCAGCATCAACAGTGACTCGGACGATCTCGGAGTCAATGGTCAGTTCATCGATCTTAACTTCGGCGTCAGCATCGAATTTGGCGATTTCAGCTATTTCGCTAATGGAGGCGGCACGTCCGATGATCGCTACGACCAGGTTAGCGCGGGTGACATTAACGGCTTCCGGTTCACCATTGACCAGATCTCGAACGGGTCTACGGTCGATGTCCAGCTCAAAGCTTATGAATACACAGGTGACCCCAGCGGTATTGTGCAACAATCATTGCCAAACGAGGGTGCCTATTCACAAGAGCAGATCACGAGCGTCAAGGTCTATGACGCGGCAGGTAACTTGCTCCACACCATCACGTTCGGCTGGACAATCCCGGGAGTTCCAGTCACGGCAATCGATGCCGATGGTTTGCCGATAGCTTCCGGCTCCGGCAGCCTATCAATTGGTGGTATTACTTTCGGGGCTATAACGGGCGGATCGGTCCTCGTTTCCAACCTTCTCACGGACTACAAGGTCGAGACCTTTACCGCTGACGGTTACGACCGCATCACCATCGATAACGTTGGCAATCCGGTGGGTACGGACGGCAAATTCTCGATCAGCGAATTGCAGATCGAGCAAACCAACGCCGGTAATCCGGTTAATCTGCAGCTTGACCTTCAAATAACCGACGGCGACGGTGACACCGTCCTCATCACTGATGCGATCGACATAACTGTATTGCCAGCTGCCGACGCTCCAATGCCCCCCATCGCGCTTGATCTAAATGGCGATGGCCAGGTGTCTTTTCTGGGTTTGGAAGCCGGCGTTGCCTATGATTACGACGGCGACGGTGTTGCTACGCAGACCGCCTGGGTGGCACCGGAGGACGGCCTTCTGGCCCGTCAGACCGAGGATGGCGGCGTTGACATCGTCTTCACCGACGATGCGGCGGGCGCCACCACCGATCTTGATGGCTTGGCCAAGGCATACGACAGCAACGGCGATGGCCAGTTCACAGCCGCGGACAAGGCATTCGACAGCTTCGGCGTGTGGCAGGATGCGAACAGCAACGGCGTGGTCGATGCGGGTGAGTTCACCTCGCTGGCCAACGCGGGCATTACCGCGATCGACCTGATCAGCGATGGCCAAGGCTACACCGCGGCGAACGGCGAAGTCACGGTCTACGGCACCGGCAGCTTTACCATTGAGGGCGCTACCGGCGTGCTTGTCGACGCGGCGTTCATGCTTGGCGACACGGTTGTTGCTAATGACAGCGGGATTTCCACGAGGATCGAACAGCGAATTTGGGACGGAATTGTCGGTTCTTCGGCAATTGCAGGTTTCCTTGCCGTGCTCCCGCTGGTGTCTACCAATCATAACAATCTGGGCTGGGCATCAATTGATATGGCTGGACTGGATGTATCGCTCTCGCCATCTGGACAATGTCTGATGACGGCCGAGATCCGTAGTTTCGAAATTTTTGAAAGCTCGGCCCATCTGGACACGGACACGTCCATGGCGTGGGCCCAGCCGGAAACTTATTCTTCGTCGAGCGAACCTATACTGGAATACTTCAGCAATCCGTTCGACGGTGTCGATTTAGCACAAGGCATGCCGAGTATCGAAGCATCGGGCTTTGAGCATACGCTAGATCCGGAGACGCCTGCCTACGCTGCTCCAGATATGGCAGCGTTGGTCGCTATGGAGGCGCTTCTCATGTTGAGCGACCAAAATGGGTCGATGCCTGCTCCCTTAGAGTTGCTGACAGGCGATTTTACTAGCCAAACGATTGCGGATGCTCTTGCGGGAGACATTGTCGACCAGGTGATCGATCAGTTTGTCGGAAGTTCTGAAAGCGCCAGCTTCGCGTCCGAGGTGGCAAGCTCCGATCAACTCATTGACCTGTTGTCCGTCGACCTATCCGGGGCGGCGATGGCGTCGGTAATGCCAATCGATGCGCCTGCGGTGGACGACGCAGCGCAAGTCGCTCTGATGCATGGATAACGGACAGGAACAAGGGGAGGGTGTTCACATGAGACTCGCGAAACTGGCTCTAACATCTGGAATTGCCTGCAGTGTCTTCGTCGGGGTTCCTGTCAGCGCGCAAGTGACTGACGCTTCGGAACTTGAAGCGCTTGGTAACGATGCTCTCGTGGACGAACTCTCAAGGCGCTATGAGAGCGCTTTGGCTGTATCGCTGGACGACAGCGTAACGTCGGCGAACGATAGTCGGCATCTATGGGCGCTTGAAGCCAAAGTGCAATGCGCGATAGCCTTGGGATACATGAAGTCGTCGACCCGTGACGAACCAAGTATCCGCAAGTGCGCGCGCGCTTACGACCTGATGAGCCGGACGCCGCGTCCTCCCGCACCCCAAGTTGTGCCGCCGCCGCCCCCACCGCCGCGGCGACCGGATTTCTGCACCGATGCAGGCCTTGTCACCGTATTCTTCGAGTTCGATTCGACTGAAATCGAGACCGATGCGATGACGATTCTGGATACGGTGGCACAGCAAAGCAGAACTTGTGGCTGGGGCGCCATATCCGTGGTGGGCCACACCGACCAGGCCGGCAGCGACCAATATAATTTGGGGCTGTCCCAAGAACGTGCGCGGGTTGTGGCGGAAGCGTTGCGCGCGAAGGTGCCGGCAAGCACTCAGATCAGTGTTGATGCGAAAGGCGAGTCAAACCCGCGTGTGCCGTTGGCGGACGGGACGCGCAGTCCGGAAAACCGCCGTGTCGAAATAACAGTTAAGTGATTGCGGGGAGGCTGAAGATGAAAAGCACAGGCAAATTGGTCATCGCCCTCGCGTTGGCGAGTTGTTCCTCCATGGTCATGGCTCAGAACGAAGCAGGGCCGGTTTCTCTGCGAGAGGCGATCGAAACCGCGATCGTCTCCAATCCCGAGATTGCCCAGGCGCAAATGAATACCGAAGCCATCCAGTTCGAAAGGGAGCAGGCGCAGTCGCTCTACTTCCCCACGATCGATGTCGAAGCATCGGCGGGTGTTCGCAGGCTGGAGAACCAGACGCGCAGGGTGCTCGGCATTGCAGACAACTGGCTCAACCCGCTTGAAGCGCAGGTCCGGGGGGATTGGACCATTCTCGATTTCGGCAGACGCCGTGGGGAACTGCTTCGGCAGGCCGCAAGGGTGGATGGCGCATCGCTGAGAGTGCTTGAGCGATCGGAATTCATCGCTTTGCAGGTGGCGAGGCAATATCTGAACATTCTGCTTCAAGAGCGGATTGTTGCCGCGGCGACGGACAATGTGCTGTTCCATCAGCAAATGACGGGCAGCTTGTCGGAAGGCGTCTCCCAAGGCTCGATCAGCGTCGCTGACCTGCAGCAAGCCGAAGAACGCCTGCAGGCAGCGCTCGTCCTCAAGTCCGAGGCTGAGGAGGATCTCACTAACGCCCGAACCTCGCTGCAGCGGCTGACTGGACTCGACATCACGCGGGCCAATGTGCCCCCGATGCTCGCGCAGAGCCTTCCGGCGTCCGAGGAGATGGCGATCGGCCAGGCGCGCACGGCCAATCCGCTCGTTCGGGAGGCCCAGGCAGACGTCGACGCAGCCAATGCGATGGTCATCTCGGCAAAAGGGGAACTTGCCCCCAGGATCGGGGTCGATCTTACAGGCCGTATTGGCGAGGATATCGACGGCTTCCAGGGCGAAACCAACGATGTTCAGGGCCGTGTCTATATCCGCTGGCAATTATTCGATGGCGGTCGGCGCGCAGCGCAGGTCCAGGAAATGACACGCAGAGCGAGCGAGGCGCGGTTTCGTCTTCATGACCGCGTGCGCGAAGCAGAAGAGGATGTGCGCAACGCGTGGACAGCCATGATGACCCAGAAAACGGTCTTCACGGCGCTTGAGCGGCAATCACAAGTCAGCGATGACTTGCTCCTTTCGTACCGCAGCCAGTTTAATATCGGGCGCCGGTCACTGCTTGATGTGCTCGATGCGCAGAACACCCGGTTCAATACCCAAGTGCGCCGGGAAACAGCACGGTTCTCCGAGTTGTTTGCACAATATCAAGTACTCGCAGCAACCAATAATTTCTTGAATGCACTTAATGTCGCGCCCGGCACCGGGGCCGGCACGGCAGAACGCGAGCGATTTGATTATGGCCCCTCTGTTCCGGCGGAATTGCAGAGACGTCGCTACCCGGAATAGTGGCGACCGTTCCGGAGTATCAGAGTGGAGGACTTTCAAGCTAGCAGAGCGGGGCCCGGAAGGGATCCTCTTATTCTGGCTATCAGTCGGGTAGCGATTTACTTCGGCACGCCGGATCCCAAAGTGCTGTTCAACGCCCTCCCGCGCGATGAAGCAGGACTCCTGCCGTTTCATCAAGCAGACGCGGCACTTGATATTGCCGGATTTAATCACGAGACGTCGACGGCAAAGAGGTTGCCAAGACGTCCCGAGGCCTACCCGCTGATCGCGCGCATGAAGGATGGCGTTGCGATTGCGCTGCTCGAATTGTCGGGAACGGACGTCCTTAGCTTTAACGAAGGAGCAGACGATCCAGTCTGGATTTCGCTATCCGACTTCGATGCCGATTTCGCGGGCGAATTCATCAGTGTGGTAGCAAACCCGGACGCTTTGCGAGCCAAGGACGCGCCGTGGCATGCAAAGGGACGCAGCCATTGGTTCTGGTCCGAGTTGCGCAAAGAACGCAAGGCATTTCGAGCCGTGCTGCTTGCCTCCGTGCTGATTAACACGTTGGCGCTGTCTCTCCCTTTATTCTCGATGAACGTCTATGATCGGGTCATACCGAACCGCGCAGAAGCCTCTCTATGGATCCTGGCATCGGGCGTTCTGCTCGCCTTTTTGCTGGAATTTGCGCTCCGGACCGCGCGGACCAACGTCGTCGACGACATCGGACGCAGGCTGGACCTCCGGCTTTCTCAAAAGCTTTTCTCAAGAGTATTGTCGACCCCGATGAGCGGACGGCGAGGCAGTACCGGCGCACTTGCAGCGAGGGTCGGCGAATACGCTCTGGTCCGCGAATTCTTTGCTTCCACGACCGTTGTTCTAATTGTCGATCTAGCTTTTCTGATCCTTTTTATAGCCGTCATTGCCTACATCGCCGGCTGGCTCGCACTCGTCCCGCTGTTGACGCTGAGCCTGATGGCAATCGCAGGAATGATACTGCAACGAAAAGTGATTGATGCTGCTAGGGACGCGCAAGCCGATGCAGGGCTTCAGCAGACTGTTCTTGTTGAAGCGGTTGCCGGGATGGAAACCCTCAAGAGCATTGCGGGAGAACGCCGGCTGCTGGGCAAATGGCAGTCTCTCGCCCGGATCGGCAGTCAGTCCCAACTGCGTCTTCGGCAGATTTCGTCAACTGCAGTCGCCCTTGCGAGCTCATTTCAGCAGATTTCCAGCGTTTCGCTTGTGGTGGGTGGCTATTACCTGTTCGCCTCAGGCCAGATCACCATGGGCGCAATCATTGCGATCGTCATGCTGTCGGCCCGATCGCTTGCCCCTGCCGGCCAGATTGCATTCCTATTGACCCGCGGGCGCCAGGCGCGCGAGGCTCTGGCTTCGATCGAGGCCCTCTTTGCGACCGAAGACGAAAGACGACAGGGCAGCATTAGCTTGCCCCCGTCGCAGCGGGAAGGTTACCGCGTCAATCTGGAGAACGTATCCTTTGCCTACCCCGGCAGTGAGCTTGCCAGTCTCAGCGACATCAATCTCAAGATCGAGCCCGGCGAACGCATCGCGATTGTCGGCCGGATCGCCTCCGGCAAGTCCACACTGGGGCGCCTCATTTGTGGGCTCTATCCCCCAACCGACGGGGCTATCAGAATTGAAGGGATCGACAGCCGCCAGTTTTACCCGGCCGAGCTGCGCAGCAGCTTTCGTTTCGTCGGTCAGGACGCGAACCTTTTCACCGGCAGCATCCGTGACAACATCGCCCTTGGCGCACCCGGCGCATCGGATTCGGAAATCATCGCGGCACTCGTCAAAACTGGGGCGGATGGGTACTTGACCCGCGACGCTGCGGGATTTGATCGCGAAGTGGGAGAGCAGGGACGAACGCTCTCCGGCGGACAGCGGGCGTTTCTGGCACTGTCGCGGGCCTTTATGAGCCCTTTCGAACTCCTCTATCTTGATGAGCCGACCGGAGCCATGGATTCGCATACCGAGGCTTTGCTGGTCGAGAAACTGAGATCCGCGCTCTCAAAAACCCAGACACTGATCGTGGCGACACATCGCCCAGCGATGTTCGATATCTGCGACCGTATCATCGTGCTTAATGAGGGCAGGATAGTTGCAGACGGACCAAAGCTCGACATTCTGAAAAATCTCCGCACCAAGGTGGATGCGTGATGTCGGCACGATCACAAACGATGTCGAAAGCGTCTCGCTCGATGCCGCTAAGGCTAGTCGGGGGCATTGCTGCCATCGTGGTGCTCGCCGCACCCACTTTTCCGACATCTTCCGATCGGACGATGATGGCAAATGAAGCGCTCGCGGCTTTGCCTGTCGGATTGGCCGGCCAGCTCGACAAGTTAACGGTCCAGTCCCCGGCGCTTCTCGACACCGGTGATTCCAGCCCTCAGGAACGCAATACCCGGATCCCCTTCGTTAATGCTCCCAGAGGGCATGTGAGGCCGTTCCACGCAGGCGCGGCAGGCACCTCCAGTTACAAGACAGCACTCCATTGCCTGACCGAGGCGATTTATTACGAGGCTGCAAACGAAAGTAAGGCAGGCAAGCGGGCAGTAGCGCAGGTCATTCTCAATCGGGTCGCCCACCCTGCCTATCCTTCATCGATCTGCGGCGTCGTCTATCAAGGCTGGAGCGAACCCGTGTGCCAGTTCAGCTATACCTGCGACGGCTCGCTTGCGCGTCGCCCGGTCGAACGGCTTTGGCGCGAGTCCGGAGAGGTTGCCAACGCAGCGCTGCGCGGACATGTCGAAGATGCGGTAGGAACCGCCACCCATTATCACGCCGACTACGTGTTGCCGTACTGGGCCTACCGGCTGGAAAAGGTGTATGCCGAAGGGCGGCACATCTTCTATCGTTTTCCGGGACGAGCTGGTAACTCGATAGCGTTTTCAGCACGCTGGAATGCAAATGAACATTATCCGGCGTTCGACCCGCGACGATTTGAAACTCTCGACGAACAGCCGCAGGAACAATTGGCTCAGTCTTTGCCTGCCCATCTGCAGCGCATTCCGACCGAACGACGCGCCGACAATGATATCGGCGGCCGCATGGACCCCGCGTCAGGTTGGCGGCTTTCAGTTCCCGATCCGGTCGCGGCTAGCAAATCACTGCAGTTCACTCTTGAGCAACAGCAGGGGAAAGCTGCAGAACCACTTGAAGTCGCCGCCTTGGGAACTCGACTGCCATGAACTTGAAGCAACGCTTCGAAGAACTGGATGCAAACCGCAAACTGATCTTTGTCTCTTCGGCGGCCCTTTTGCTGCTTGTCCTATGGGGCAGCATTGCTCAGGTTGACGAAGTAACTCGGGGAATGGGCAAGGTCATTCCATCCAGTCAGGCTCAATTGGTTCAACCAGCCGAACCCGCCGTCGTTGCCGACATACTTGTGAGAAGCGGTGAACAAGTCAAACAAGGCCAACTGCTAGTCCGTCTTGACGACAGCATGGCAGCGTCCGAACTAGGCCAGCTTCAGACCGAGAATGAAAGATTAGCGGCGCGGGCTGCGCGGTTGGAGGGCGAAGCAGGCGGTTCCCTGATGGGGTGCGAGCCTGGCTCGGTGTGTGCCGAGGAGCAGAAACTTCAACGTGCACGATTGGCCGCCGCTCGCAGCCGGGAGGCCTCGCTTTCGGCTGCAATTGACCAGCGCCGCCGCGATCTTCGTGAAGCGGAAGCGACTGTCGCCTCACTCCAGCAAAGCGCTAGGCTGGCACAAGAGCAGGTCCGAATGCTCGAGCCACTTGCCGCACAAGGTATTGTACCCCAAACGGAATTGCTCACTGCTCAAAGAGAACTGGTCGATGTACGAGGCAGGCTTGCCGCGGCCCAGCAGTCAGCCGGCCGAGCATCAGCCGCCATTCGCGAAGCCCAGGCCGACTTCCAGTCAGCCCGCCTCGATTTTCAGCAGCAGGCTTTGAATGAACGCAGTGAAGTAGAAACCCGGATCGCGGTAAACGAGGAAAGCATTCGAGGGGCATCGGCTCGCCGCAACCGAAACGAATTGCGTTCGCCGGCGACAGGTATCGTGAACAATCTCCAGATTACGACCAAAGGCGGTTTCGTAAATGCAGGCGAAACAATCATGCAGATCGTTCCTGTCGGCGACCGCTTACTAGTTGAAGCACGTGTAAGCCCTCGGGACATAGGCTTCGTGTCAGTCAATGACCCGGCGAATGTCAAAATAACCGCCTACGACTTCTCCACTTATGGAGGCCTAATTGGTAAAGTCGTAGAAGTTTCAGCAGACAGTATTTACGATGAGGTAGAGCGTGAAAGTTATTACCGGGTCATAATCGAAACAGATCGGAGCTTCATCGAAAAGAACGGACAAAAATTCGCTATCGTTCCGGGTATGATGACTGAGGTGGAAATCATCACCGGGTCAAAGAGCATTTTGTCTTATTTGTTGAAGCCTGTCGCAAAAGCGTTCGACACTGCGCTGTCGGAGAAATAGGCAAGACGCTTCGTTGTTGCCCCTCGGCCTTCATCGGGCTTGGTGGTGTACCCATGAACCCATGCCGACCGCTGGCTGAAGCTCATCCTGGCGGCATATTCGTACGAAGTATCGGCCGGAAGAACCCGATCAGAGTCACTATCGAGCATGTAATATGCGTCTTCAAGCCGAACGATCAGCACTGCATGATCACGACGGCGGATCGCATCCCATACGAGGGTGAGATAAATCGAACCCGGATCAACCCCGGAATCCACGAGGATTTGATACTTCAGGATCGCAAAATCCTCGCAATCGCCTTTCGAAAGTCGAAGTGTCTCCGCAGCAGTCGCCCAATATTCGGACATGCCGTAGAGGGTTTGGTCCTCAACAAATTCGATCTTGCGATTAACCCAGGCATTGACCCTCGCCAGATGGTCAAAATCGGACTCCTGCGCATGCCTAGCAACAAGCCCGCGAACTGATCTGGCAGAACTCTTTTCGGAAACGCGGCGCCATTCATCATCAAGAGGTGTGAAGCCGATATAGACTCGCGAACTGCCCAGGAAATCGTCCGAAGCAGGATCTCGCCCATCGGATAGCTCTTCCCGCACCGTTACCGGAGCGAGGCTGCCCCAGGGACACATCAAATTCGTTGCATTCAGAGCTTGCGGTGCCTGCTCTACGTCACTGAACGCGCTTAATTCAGCGCTACCTGCAGGCTGAAGAATATCTGCCTGCTGCATACTGATGAGTTCAAGCGCACTGGGCTGCCCGCCAAGGATGGCTGAAGCCTTATCCGCCCCAATCCCCGTGACTGTCGCAGGAGCCGCCATCGCAGGCTGGTCTGCACACCCGAAAACCGCACCGACTGCCGCGGAGGGCACGTAGGAATACGCCAGAGCGGGAGACGCTCCAGACGAAGCCAAAGCCAGACCGGCAGCAAACCCTGCCAACGGGCCGAAAGAAGGTTTCCACGCACGCATCGGCGTGAAATAGGCTTTTTATTTTTAATACAGATTTACGGGTTTTGGTAAATCACTCGTAAACCATATTTTACTTAGCGATTAAACCAATCCCTTTCCTGAACAATTATTGATTGCTTTTATATTAAATTTGAACTTTTTTGAATTTAAGGATGTTAAAATTCGAAAATTTCGAAATATAAGTTACGATAAATTCGCACCAATAAATGATGTTTGAAGATCGATTATCATTTAACTTGTAATAAAGGCGGATAATTGGTATCCGGCCCAGCTCCAAGCCAATCCAGTTTGATGGTGAACGCCGATAGTGTCGTATAGCCCGGGGCCGAGCACAGCCATTCCCGGCCGGCAGCGTTTTACAGTTTCTTACCGTGCTGCCCGAACGTAACGCTGAACCATCCGCCACCAAGGCTAGTCGGCTTGCTGTTTGGAACGCGTAAGCCACTCTCGCACCAACATGGCTCACGCTGCCTTAATACGCGCAACTGCCGTCACAAGCGATGCGTTGTCTGGATGTTGGCGGAGAGGGAGGGATTCGAACCCTCGATACGGTTACCCGTATACCGCATTTCGAGTGCGGCGCATTCGACCACTCTGCCACCTCTCCGCGAGGCCTGTCGCGCATTTGGCAAGGCCGCGTGGTCGATGCGGCAAGCGACAGGGAGCGCGCCCGTTAGCCCAAGCCCTCGCCCTTGCCAAGTCCCGACGCACCACAAAATGCGGGCATATCTCGCAGGTGCAGCACGCCCCTGCTTGTTTTGCATCGGTAAAGGTCCATATTGCGTGTCATGGAACGCGCAGAGTTCTTCTCGAGTCAGGCGGGTCGCACTATCATCGCCCCGCGTCAGACCCGTGCCCGGTTCGGGATCGGCGATGTGGTTCGCCACCGCCTGTTCGCCTTCCGTGGCGTCGTTTTCGACATTGATCCGGTGTTTGCGAACAGCGAGGAATGGTACCAGTCTATTCCCGAAGATATTCGTCCCCGACGCGACCAGCCGTTCTACCACCTGCTGGCCGAGAACGAGGATTCGTCTTACGTCGCCTATGTCAGTCAGGGAAACCTGCTGGCCGACCCAGAAGGCGGCCCGGTCGACCATCCCACCGTGCGGCAATTGTTCGACAGCTTCAAGGACGGGCGCTACCGGATGCGGCGATCGCTAACCCACTGACGTTGGCGGCAAGCTGCCAGCTTGCTGTTCCTCACCAAGGCTCGGGCCAGCGGGTCGTCCTTTCCCCCCTATCGGCCGTAGTCCGGCTTATAACCCTGCCCGGGATCAGCTCTTAAGCTTCCACCCTGAACGCAGCAGCGCGTAAACTGCTGCACCAAGAGCGATATTGAGCACCAGCAGTCCCGCAGCCGCGACCAGTACCGCCTGAGTGCCACCGATATCGCTCGCGCCGAGGAAACCGTAACGGAAGCCGGAAATCACGTAGAAAAAGGGATTGGCGCGGCTGACTGCCTGAAACACGCCGTGAAGGTTCTCGATCACGTAGAAGGTGCCCGACAGCAGAGAGAGCGGAGCGATGATGAAATTGGTGATGGCTGCGTTGTGATCGAACTTTTCGGCCCAGATCGACGTCGCAAGGCCCAGTGTCGCCAGCATCAGCGACCCCATCAGCCCGAACCAGATCACCGCCCAGATATGGGCGACCGCCAGAGACACACCCGGCCACAACGCCATCGCCAAGGCCACCGTGCAACCCACCGCGATAGCCCGCGTCACCGCCGCCGCGAGAATACCAGTCATCAGCTCGCCCGGCGACAACGGCGGCATCAGAAGATCGATGATCGTCCCCTGCATCTTGCCGGAGAGCAGCGAGAAGGAGGAATTGGCGAACGCGTTCTGCATCATGCCCATCACGATCAGCCCCGGCGCGACGAAACTGGCGAAGGGCACTCCAAGAACCTCGCGCCCGCCCCGCCCCAGCGCAACGGTGAAGATCACCAGAAACAGCAGCGTCGTGAAGGCCGGCGCCCAGATCGTCTGCGTCTGCACCTTGAGAAACCGGCGCACCTCCTTCATATAGAGGGCATGCAGGCCCACGCGATTAACCCCGGTAATCACCGGGACGCCGCGCGGGGAGAACCGGGCGCTCCCGCCGGTCTTGTCATCTCCGGTGTTTTCAGTCACGGGAGCAGCATTGCGCGAAGATGAAGATTGTGCAGGAGCAGGTTCGGCCATGGCAAGGGTGCCTAGGCCGCAGCGGGCTCGCTGACAAGCATCACCGGCAGGCCCGGTCACCGGATACAGGAACAGGTAGATCATATGAGCTGGACTGACGAGCGTATCGCGACGCTCAGGAAAATGTGGGAAGGCGGCGCCACCGCCAGCGAAATCGCCACCGAACTTGGCGGAGTGAGCCGTAATGCCGTGATCGGCAAGGCACACCGCCTCGGGCTCAAGGCGCGTCCGTCTCCGGTCAAGGCCAACGACAAGAAAAAGGCCGCAGCGCCCAAGAAGCCGGCGGCACCGACGCCCAAGCCCGCAGCCGAACCGCGCACCGAGCCGGTCGAGCGCGCCGCCGCGCCCGCTGCCGAGCGTGTGGCTGCGCGCACTCCTCCCGCGCCTGCGCGCAACACCGGCGACGATTCGGGCGCAACAGCCTCTCCGTCGCAGCCGCTGCCCAATCCTTCGTCCGATCTTCCCAAGATCGTCTCAGTCGGCCCGGGCGGCTTCCTGCGTCAGGGTCCGGGCGATCAGCAGGCACCGATCCCGCCTGCCCCGCCGCGGCGTCTGGTTCCGGCCAAGCCGAGCCCCGAGATTGCCGACAAGACCAGTCTCCTCGATCTGTCGGACAAGGTTTGCCGCTGGCCGATGGGCCATCCGGGCGAACCCGATTTCCATTTCTGCGGGGAGCAGGTGAACCCGGGCTTCCCCTATTGCGTCGAGCATTGCGGTCGCGCCTACCAGGCGCAGCTCCCGCGCGGCGTTCGCCGTCCGCCGCCGCCGCTACCTTTTGGCGGCCCGCGGGTGCGCTGATCCGTCTGACTGGCTGAAACCGGGTTGCAGGGGTTGCGAAGCTCTCCCCCTGCCCCCTATGCCCCCGCACAAACTCCGGGGATCCGCGATGAAACAATTGCTTCTGGCGACTGGGTGGCTTGCGTTTGGCTGCGCGCTGGCAACGCCATTTCCTGCGCTCGCCGCCTTGCCCGAACCGGTACGTGCGATGATCGACGCGGCCATTGCCACCGGCGACGAGAGCAAGGTTCGCACAGTGGTCGATCTTGCCAAGCAGACGAACCCCGATGACGTTGCCGAAATCGATCTGCTCCTCACCAGCTTCGAAACCCAGATTGCTGAAGCCAAGGCTGCCGAAGCGGCGGCGAAAGTCGAACGTATCCGCACCGCCGGGCTTTTCGAAAACTGGTCAGGCAAGGGCGAATTCGGCGCTTTCCGCGCCACCGGCAACTCCTCGAACACCGGTATTACCGCAGGTCTCACCGCGCAGCGCGAAGGGATCAAGTGGCGGCACAAGCTGACCGGGCGGGTCGATTACCAGCGCGCCAACGGCGTCACCACGCGCGAGCAGTTCCTCGCGCGGTACGAGCCCAACATCAACATCTCCGACAATTTCTATGTCTATACGCTCGCGCAATACGAACGCGATCGTTTTCAAGGTTTTTCAGGTCGTTATGCAGTATCGGGCGGGATCGGCTATCAGGCGCTGAGCAAAGACGACATCCAGCTTTCGGTCAAGGCAGGTCCGGCCTACCGGGTGACCGAGTTCATCGATGGTCGCAGCGAAAGCCGCATTGCGGGACTGGTCGGGCTCGATTTCGACTGGACCATCACCGACCGACTGAAGCTGACGCAGGATACCAATGCCGTTGCAGAAACGGGCGGATCGGCGGTCGCCATCATCGATTCGAACAACACCACCATCGATCTCGTCACCGGCCTCAATGCCAAGATCAACAGCAGTCTGTCGGCGCGTTTTTCCTACGCCATCGAATATGACAGCAACCCGCCGCCCGGCGCGGTTCAGACCGATACGCTGAGCCGGGTGACGCTGATCTACGATTTCTGAGCAAACCAGATGATGTGATGCGCGCCCTTGTTGTTCGGGCGCGAGCGGACGTTCCATTCCACCACCTCAAGACCGGTGTCGTGCAGCCGCTTGCGGAAGGCCGGATCGGGCGCGGCTGACCATACGGCAAGAATGCCGCCCGGCATCAGTGCATCGCGCGCTTTGGCGAGGCCGGTGCGCGAATAGAGCCGGTTGTTTGCATCGCGCACGAGGCCGTCGGGGCCATTATCGACATCGAGCAGGATCGCATCAAACTTGGGCGACGTGCCGTCATTGGCATCGTCGATCAGGGCGGCGACATCGCAGATCCTGAGATCGAGCCGCGGATCGGACAGGGCATCGCCGGTCAACTCAGCCATCGGCCCCTTGGCCCATTCGATGATCTTGTCGGAAATCTCCGCAACGACGATCTGCGCTTTCGCGCCCAGCTTTGCCGCGGCGGCGCGGTAGGTGAAGCCCATGCCGTAGCCGCCGATCAGGATGCGCGCATTGTCCTTGCCCAGCCGCGCGATGGTGAGATCGGCGAGCTGTTCCTCGGAAAAGCGCATACGCGTACTCATCAGCTCGTTGCGTCCGAGCACGATCATGAAGTCGCGCCCGTGGCTGAAGAGTTCGAGCGTTTCGCCATCATGGACATCTGCAGTGTCCAGAAGTTCGCGTCTTAGCATTGCGACGGCCTACCCTTCGATGATCCCTTGCGCCAGCATGCGAAACTGTTGGCCTGCGTTCAATCGAATTCGGGCGGCAGCGAGACACTTGCAAAGCGTACAAGCGAACGCGGCGCAGTCAGCGATTGGTTGCTCGTATATTTTTCAAGCAGGGCCTCCATTTCCGTTGCCAGTTCCCTGCGCTGAGTTGCGCTCAACCGGATGAAAGCCCACAGGTCGTGCTGGCGGTCTTCGACGCTTGCGAGCGGATCGTAAGCCTTCTCGACGCGCCAGCGATTGCCGTCGAAATAGAATAGCTCGCCCGTGGACTGGTCTTCATGTTCGAGAGCAACCCTGAGCATTTTGGACAATTGCGCGCCGACAGTGCCTTTGCGGAGTTCAGCTTGGACAAAAAACCTTTCCGACGCAACGCGATACAGTTTCTGCGGGCGCCCTGCCCGTTGGCGCTCTCCCGCTTCAATCAGCAATCCAGCCGCGATCATGGCGCGCAAATGGTGCCAAGTACGCTCAACGCTTTGCCCCAGATCTGCAGCAATCTGCTTGGCGGTTCGCGCCTCTTGCGTTGTGCTCTCGAGAATCAACAGCGTGCGCCGAGAAATGAGGAGGCGCGCGGCCCCGCGGGACAGGCGAGGCGTGCTACTCAGCGAATCATCTTTCATTCATAGTAGCTATCACGAATAGCCTGCCCTCCACCATATTGAGGAGGGATTGCAGGTATGACATTCAGGTTTTTCGTTGCGGCACTGGCTGGCACAATGTGCGGATGCGCACCGGCTGTGCCGATGGCTGATGCCGCGCGGGCGACGCCGGTCGATCACCAACGGACAATTCACAAAGCAAGCGAACTCGAGGCGCGAATTGCGGCAACCGGCTTTTCCGGCGTCGCTGCCGTCGCAAGCGAAGGGGAACTGATCTTTACATCGGTGCAGGGATTGGCGAATCGCGAAACTGGCGAGCCGATCACGGTAAAAACCCGCTTTGCGCTGGCATCCGTGCCCAAGATGATCACGGCAATCGCAATCATGCAACTTGTGGAGGATGGCAAGGTCAGCCTCGACGATCCGATCGGCAAACATCTTCCAGATTACCCGAACAGAACCATACGAGAGGACGCAACTGTTAGGCATCTGATGAAGATGCGTTCGGGACTGGGCGATTATCTGGGATCGGAACACGACCGCGCGCTGAAAGCCGGGAAACTTAACAGGCTTTCCGATTATCTGCCTCTGTTTCAGGATGATCCGCTCGCGTTTGCCCCCGGCACCGGCTTTGAATACAGCAATGCAGGCTACATTCTGCTGGGCCGGATCATCGAGGTCAGAAGCGGGCAGAGCTATTTTTCCTATATCGACGAAAATATCCTCCGACCGGCGCGGATGGATTCGACAATGCTGGCAGAAGCAGTCGATGTCAGACCTGGTATCGCGGTTGGATACCGGGTTGAAGGTCTTGAGGGGATTGCCGAATCCGAAGCCGATCTCGCCGGCCGAAAGCTGGTTCCCAACACGCAGGTCGTCGCGGGCCCTGCAACATCGGCAGGTGGCGGTTATTCGACCGTGGGCGATTTTGCGCGGCTCGCCCATTCGCTGCGGACAGAGCAATTGCTCCGGTGGGATTCCCTTGCCGAGATACTCGGCGATAGATTTGGCGAAGGGGTCGCTCCGGGAGGTTTGGCGGGAGGAGCGCCGGGCGTCACAGCGCTGTTCAGATTGCTCCCGGACGGGCGTACGATCGTCGCAATGGGCAACAAAGATGTGCCCTCGGCGATTGAGATCGGCCGGATGATTGAGACGCACCTTAAAGAGGGAAGCTCAACTGACAGCTGATGCCCGAATGATAAAGGCCGCCCGGATGAACTCCGGGCGGCCTTTGTCCAATCAAAGCGCGGACGCTTAGTCCTTGAGGAAGTCGGGAAGACCGGCCGGACCGCTATCGCGATCACGCCCGCCGCGGTCGCCGCCACGGTCACGCCCACCACGATCGCCGCCACGGCCACCCTTGGGGCCGCGACGGTCACCCCGATCACCGCGCGGCTCGCGCGGTTCGCGCGGCGGACGGGTGTCTTCGAGCTCTTCGCCGGTTTCCTGATCAACCACGCGCATCGACAGGCGAACCTTGCCGCGCGGATCGATTTCGAGAACCTTGACCTTCACTTCCATGCCTTCGGAGACGACATCGGTCGGCTTCTCGACCCGCTCGTTCTTCATTTCCGAGACGTGGACGAGGCCGTCCTTGCCGCCCATGAAGTTCACGAACGCGCCGAAATCGACGATGTTCACGACCTTGCCGTTATAGATCTTGCCGACTTCGGGTTCCTCGACGATGCCGAGGATCCACTTCTTGGCGGCTTCGATCTCGTCGAGGTTCGAGGACGAGATCTTGATCACGCCTTCGTCGTCGATGTCGACCTTGGCACCGGTTTCGGCAACGATCTCGCGGATCACCTTGCCGCCGGTGCCGATGACGTCACGGATCTTCGACTTGTCGATCTGGATCGTCTCGATGCGCGGAGCGTGCTTGCTGACTTCGGTGCGGGCACCGGTCAGCGCCTTGGCCATCTCGCCGAGGATGTGCTGACGACCGGCCTTTGCCTGCTCCAGCGCCTTGGCCATGATTTCCTGCGTGATGCCGGCAACCTTGATGTCCATCTGCATCGTGGTGATACCTTCGGCGGTCCCGGCAACCTTGAAGTCCATGTCGCCAAGGTGATCTTCATCGCCCAGAATGTCCGAGAGGACGGCGAATTCGTCACCTTCGAGGATCAGACCCATCGCGATGCCCGAAACCGGCGCCTTCACCGGCACGCCCGCGTCCATCATCGACAGACAGCCGCCGCACACCGTCGCCATCGAGGACGAGCCGTTGGACTCGGTGATGTCCGACAGGACGCGGATGGTGTAGGGGAAATCTTCCTTGCTCGGCAGCACAGGGTTGAGCGCGCGCCAGGCGAGCTTGCCGTGACCGACTTCGCGGCGACCCGGCGCACCGAAGCGGCCCACTTCACCGACCGAATAGGGCGGGAAGTTGTAGTGCAGCATGAAGCTGGAATAGCTGAGGCCTTCCAGACCGTCGATCATCTGCTCGGAATCCTTGGTGCCGAGCGTGGTGGTGCAGATTGCCTGCGTCTCGCCGCGGGTGAACAGCGACGAACCGTGCGTGCGCGGAAGGAACCCGACGATTGCTTCGATCGGGCGAACCTGATCGAGCTTGCGTCCGTCAATGCGCTGACCATCCTTGAGGATCGCGGTGCGCACGATTTCGGCTTCGAGCTTCTTCATCAGCTTGCCCGCGACCATCTGGGTCTGCCCGCCTTCGTCTGCGAACGCCGCCTTGGCCTTGGCCCGGGCTTCATTCAGCGCGTTCGAGCGAGCCGACTTGTCGGTCAGCTTGTAGGCGGCGGCGATGTCGGCACCGATCAGGTCCTTGAGCTTGGCCTTCATGTCAGCGGTGTTGTCGCTCGTGTCGACATCCCACGGATCCTTGGCGGCCTGCTCGGCCAGCGAAATGATCGCACCGATTACCGTGCGGATTTCGTTGTGCGCGAACATAACCGCGCCAAGCATTTCGTCCTCGGTCAACTCCTTGGCTTCGGATTCGACCATCATCACCGCCGCATCGGTTGCGGCAACGACCAGATCGAGCCGACCTTCGGCGAGCGCCTTGTCCTGCTTCGGGTTGAGGACGTATTCGCCATCGATGTAGCCGACGCGAGCGGCGCCGATCGGGCCCATGAAAGGCACGCCCGAAATGGTCAGCGCGGCCGAAGCAGCGATCATCGCGACGATATCGGCTTCGGTTTCGCCGTCGAACGACAGAACCTGACAGATAACGTTGATTTCGTTGTAGAACCCTTCGGGGAACAGCGGGCGGATCGGACGGTCGATCAGGCGGCTGGTGAGCGTTTCCTTTTCGGTCGCGCCGCGTTCACGCTTGAAGAAGCCGCCCGGGATGCGCCCAGCGGCAGAGAACTTTTCCTGATAGTGGACGGTGAGCGGGAAGAAATCCTGCCCTTCCTTCACCGACTTGGCGGCGGTGACGGCGCACAGCACCACGGTTTCGCCATAAGTCGCCAGCACGGCGCCATCGGCCTGACGGGCAATACGCCCGGTTTCCAGAGTGAGGGTCTTTCCGCCCCACTCCAGCGATACGGTTTTCGTGTCGAACATTGGTTTTCCTTCTGACCCGCGCGGCCATATTGCCGGGCGGGGCCTCATGTGCCGGGGAAAGAACCGTCCCGGTCCGGTGCGGGGCGCTGGTTTGGCCCCAAGGCGCGGCAGACCGGATGTCTGCGAGCCCCAAATGCAGAAAAGGCGGCTACTGGAGCCGCCCTTTCGCAAAACTCTTACTTACGCAGGCCCAGCTTCTGGATCAGAGCGTTATAACGCTCCACATCCTTCTTCTTGAGGTAGGCCAGCAGCGTGCGGCGCTTGTTGACCATCATCAGCAGGCCACGACGCGAATGGTTGTCCTTGTGGTGATCCTTGAAGTGCTCGGTCAGGTTGCGGATGCGCTGCGTGAGGATCGCAACCTGCACTTCGGGGCTGCCGGTGTCCTTGGGATCACGGGCGTTGTCAGCAATGATTTCCTGCTTCTTTTCGGCGGTCACCGACATGTGTATTCTCTTTCTACTCAGCGACATCGGGAAGGTTGAAACCCCTGACGACCGTGGCCGTCCCATCCGTGATTTCCATCAGCGCGACCGGGACAGCGCCCAGCTTCGCCAGATAGAGCCCGGATGATTGGGGCATGCCAGACAGCACCCGGCCCTGTCGGACCGCCTGCGCGCTTGTCTGGTCGAGGTTCAGGGCCGGGATGTCGTCCAGCCCCGCCTCCAGCGGCAGGAGAAGGTGTTCAAGGCTCGCGCCCTTAGCGGATTGCTCCAGTTTGTCCAGCGAAATCGCTTGGGTCTCGGTGAACGGCCCCGCCTTGATGCGACGCAAATAGGTAACGTGGCCGACCGTACCGAGCGCATGCGCAATGTCGCGTGCGAGGCTGCGTATATAGGTGCCCTTGGACACGTGGGCGACAAGGGTGACACTCTCGGCCAGTTCAAGCGGAGCCGAGGGGTCATAGGGATCAGGCCGCCCTGACGAAGTCTGAAACGCGGAACCGACCGATGCTGCGTCCTTGCGCCCGCCCGACAGCGCCAGTGAATGGATCGTGACGGCCCGCTCAGCCAGTTCGACCTTCTCCCCTGCCCTCGCGCGATCATAGGCGCGCTGTCCGTCCACCTTGAGCGCCGAATAGGCCGGGGGAACCTGCCTGATTGGGCCGGTAAAATGTTCAAGCACCGCTGCCACCGCCGCCAGTGGCGGAAAACGGTCGGATCGCGCCACCACCTCACCCTCGGTATCGAGCGTCGATGTTTCCTCGCCGAAGCGGATCGTGAATTCGTAGATCTTGCTGGCATCGAGCATCCGCCCCGCAAGCTTGGTCGCCTCGCCCAACGCGATTGGCAGCACGCCTTCAGCCAGCGGATCAAGCGTGCCACCATGCCCGACCTTGGTTTTCGCGTAGCCATTCTGGCGCAGCACGCGCTTGACGGCGCTTACGCCCTGGGTGCTTCCAATCCCGCGCGGCTTGTCGAGGATCAGCCAACCCGACAGGGGCACGCCGGATGCAGGTTTCAATTGGTCGTTCACCAAGCCCCCCTAGCCAAGCCGCACCGAAAACGCCAAGTTTCGCATGACATGGACATTACGGGGCCACAAAATTTCGATCTGCTCGTCATCGGCGGCGGCATCAACGGCGCTGGGATTGCGCGCGATGCGGCGGGGCGTGGCCTTTCGGTCTGCCTCGTCGAGCAAGGCGATCTGGCAGGCGCAACATCGTCGGCCTCGACCAAGCTTGTGCATGGCGGTTTGCGCTATCTCGAACATTACGAATTCCGGCTGGTGCGCGAGAGCCTGATCGAGCGCGAGCGGCTGCTGACCATCGCGCCGCACATCATCTGGCCGCTGCGCTTCGTGCTGCCGCACGACAAAGGCCTGAGACCGAAATGGCTGCTGCGGCTTGGCCTGTTCCTCTACGATCATATGGGCGGACGCAAGCTGTTGCCTGCCACCCGCAACGTCGATCTTACCCGCCCGCCCCACGCCGGTGTGCTTGAGGAACGGCTGACCCGCGGGTTCGAATATTCGGACTGCTGGGTCGAGGACGCGCGCCTCGTCGTTCTCAACGCGATGGATGCGGCGGAGCGCGGAGCGGATATTCGCACCAGGACCGAATGCGTCGGGCTGCATCGCGGTCGCCAAGGTTGGGAAGCCCACCTTGTCGGCCCGACCGGCGAGCAGAGCATCACCGCAACAATGGTGGTCAACGCCGCCGGACCATGGGTGGACAAGGTGCTTGGTGACGCGCTGCCGGGACGTAACGCCGCGCATTTGCGGCTGGTCAAAGGCAGCCATCTGGTGTTCCCGCGCCTTTACCAAGGCGATCACTGCTACATTTTCCAAAACCGCGACGGGCGGATCGTTTTCGCGATCCCCTATGAAGGCGAATTCACGCTGGTCGGCACCACCGATGCCGCCTTTGAAGGCGATCCGTCGGGCATCGCTATCAGCCCCGAGGAAGCCGACTACATCTGCGCAGCAGTGAACGAATATCTTGCCGTGGATGTGTCGCCGGATCAGGCGGTGTGGTCCTATGCCGGGGTACGCCCTTTGTATGACGATCATTCGGCCAGCAATTCGACCGTCACCCGCGATTATGTGTTCGAGCTCGACCGCGGATGGGACGGCAAGGGGCAAGCGCTGCTTTCAATCTTCGGCGGCAAGATCACCACCTATCGCAAGCTGGCAGAGCACGCGCTGGAAAAGCTGGGCGTCGGCGGGCGGCCGTGGACGGCCGACGCGGCGCTGCCGGGAGGCGATATTCCCGCGCTCGGTTTCGAGAAGTTCGTCACCGCGCAGGCGGCAATCCGACCATGGCTGCCCGAACCGATGCTGCGCCGCCTTGCCCGCGCCTACGGCACCCGGATCGATCAGGTGCTGGGTGATGCGCGCAGCCTTGCCGATCTCGGTCAGGATTTCGGCGCGGGGTTGACGGCGGCGGAGGTGATTTACCTGATCCGGCACGAATATGCCCGCAGCGCGGATGACGTGCTGTGGCGCCGATCGAAACTGGGGCTGCACATGACCGATGCCGAGCGAACCGCCCTTGCCCACTGGTTCGATCGGGTGCGGATCGAAGATCAGGCGATCAGTGCGGCAATCGAGTCAGCCAGCGCCAGATAGAAACTCAGGGCGTAGAGCACCGGCGGCATCAGCACCTTGCCGAGCCAGCTGGTGCCGAACACCCAGCTTGCCGCGATCAGGCCGATCAGCAGCACCATGCCTATGCCCTGCAGCTTCTCCCACCCGGCCCGCATCCGCGCCGGAAGCAACCCGCCGACGATATGCGAACCGTCAAAGGGCGGGATCGGCAGAAGATTGAACAGTCCGAGGAACAGATTGACGAGGATGAAGTAGAACAGCCCCGTCGCCAGCCAAAGCGGCTCACCCTGATCATTAACGAGCAACGATGCTCCGGCATCGCCATCACCGATAAAGCCGATCCCCGTCGGCATCGTCAGCCCGAGCAACACCGCGCCAAGCGTGGCGAGCACGAAATTGCTGGCCGGACCCGCCGCCGCGACAGCCATCATGCCAAGCCTCGGATTGTTCAGCCGCCACTTATTCACCGGCACCGGCTTGGCCCAGCCAAATACGGGCCCGCCCAGCAGCGCCAGCGCACCCGGCACCAACAGCGTGCCGACGGGATCGACATGGGCAATCGGATTAAGCGTCAGCCGCCCGCGCTCGGAAGCGGTAGGGTCGCCCAGCAATCGCGCCATGTAGCCGTGGGCCACCTCGTGGAAGACGATTGCGAACACCAGTGCAGGGATCAGCACAAGCGCAAGGGAAAGGGTCTGGCTCATTAACCGTCAGATAGGGTGGCTGCGCCGCGAAAACCATAGGCGCGGCGGTGGATCATGCGACCAGCGCCTGCGCGAAATGCTTGCGGCACAGGGCGACGTAGCGATCATTGCCGCCGATTTCGGTCTGCGCGCCCTGCCTGACCGCCGCGCCGCTTTCGTCGACGCGCAAGTTCATGGTTGCCTTTCGCCCGCAGTGACACACGGCCTTCAGTTCAACCAGCGCATCGGCAATTCCCAGCAAGACGGCCGAACCGGGAAAGAGCTCGCCCTGAAAATCTGTCCGGAGACCGTAACACAGCACTGGAATGCCGCCCTCGTCCGCCAGTTTGGCAAGTTGCCAGACCTGCGCCGGTACCAGAAACTGCGCCTCGTCCACTAGCACGCAATCGATCGGTTCAGCCGCGTGGGAGGCGCATACCGCGGCCCACAGATCGGTCGTTGAATCGTAAAGATGCGCGCCGGTAGCCAAACCGATGCGACTTTTCACCTGGCCCGCTGAACGGCTATCGAGGGCTGCGGTCCACAGCATCGTGCGCATGCCCCGTTCGCGATAATTGAAATCCGCCTGCAACAGACTGGAGGATTTGCCGGCGTTCATGCTGGCATAGTAGAAATAGAGCTTAGCCATCGCGTCTGCGTAACCCTTTGCCGCGCCCGAAGCGATGGGCGGTTGAACCTTTTGCCGTTTTCATGCGTAGTATGAGGTGATGCCAAATCGCAACGCCCTTGTCCGCCTGCTGCTCATTCCGTTTCTGGCGCTGTTCGCGCTGGCCAATGCAGGAGCAGATATTGGCACGCCGCAACGCTACACTCTGGATGCAAGCGCCAGCAACGTCTCGGCCAAGGTCCCGTTCTTCGGACTGGCGAGCAAGACGGCGAATTTCCCGCGTATGCAGGGCGCTGTCACCATTGTTCCGGGTGCCCCCGAACGGGCCGTGATCGACGTTACCTTCGATGCCACCGCGATCGAGGCGCCCGACAGTCTCACCTTGGAGCGCCTGCGCGGCGAGAAGTTCTTCTGGGTGGAGAAGTATCCCTCGATCCGTTTCGTGGGACGCTCGCTCGAACTTAGCAGCCCGACCCGCGGGACAGTAAGCGGAGAGCTGACCGCGCGCGGTGTTTCCCGCCCGGCAACGCTTGATGTGACCTTCAACGCCGATCCGCTGATGCAGGTCGGCAAACCGGTGAGTTTTACCGGCACCACGACCATCGATCGCCGGCAATACGGGATGAAAAGCTATCAGCTGATCGTTGGAAACAAGGTCGACATCACGCTCAAGGCGCGGATGGTGCCGCGCTAGGCGGGATTATTCGGCCTCTTCGTCGTCTTCCAGATCGCGGGCGACCTTGGGATCGCGCAGCAATGCCTCGATCCGGTCAGCCTCGGCGAAGCTTTCGTCCTTGCGGAACTTGAGCTTGGGCGCGAATTTCAGGCCGAGCCGCTGGGCAACCTCGCGCTGGAGGAACGCTGTGTTCTGGCGCAACGCGTGGACCACCTCGTCGTCGCCCGCGCCCAGCAATGGCTTCACGTAAGCCGTCGCGTGGCGCAGGTCGGGTGTCATCCGCACCTCGGTAACCGAAATGTGCGAGGCGCTCACCACATCGTCATGCACCTCGCCGCGCGCGAGCAGTTCGGACAGGATATGGCGCACCCGCTCGCCCACCTTGAGGACACGGACCGATTGCTGTTCGGCGGTGAAGGGCTGTTTGGCCATCAGACGCGCATCCCCGTGCTGGTCGGCGTGGGACGCGGGGTCGGCAGCGCGGTGGAAGTCGAACGGGCGTAGATGGTGCCGTCCTCGGCCAGCAATTCGCCTTCAAGGAACACCACACGCCGTCCCGCCTTCACCACCCGACCCTTGCCGATAATGGTGGTGCCTTCGGGAATGAGGCGGATGAGCGTCATCGAGATGTCGAGATTGAGTGGCGCCAGCTCGCCACCGGTGGCGGCGACGAAGGCGTAGCCCATCACGTCATCGAGATAGCCCGCAACCAGCCCGCCCTGCACGCCGCCGCGCCAGGTGGTCATTTCGCGCTTTACGGTAAAGCGCATGGTTGCGGTCTGGGTCGCATCGTCCCAGCCGATGAATTCAGAGCCGAGCAGCGCCGTGTGTGGCGACTGCCCGGCATCGTCTGGGTAAAAGCCCGCCTGACTCACAGCGTCCGCTCACGCTCCTCGACCGAGAAGACTTCGAGGTTATCGCCCGGCTTGATGTCGTTGGTGTCTTCCAGCACCACACCGCATTCGAGGCCAGCGCGGACTTCGTCCACGTCGTCCTTGAAGCGCCGCAGCGATGCGATCTTGGTGGCCGAAACGATGACGTCCTGACGGGTAAGGCGCGCGAACAGGCCCTTGCGGATCGCGCCTTCTAGCACCAGCAGACCAGCGGCCTTGTCCTTCTTGCCAGCCGGGAAGACCTGCTTGACTTCGGCACGGCCCACAACGGTTTCAATCCGCTCCGGCCCGAGTTCGCCCGCCATCTCCTTGGCGATTTCGTCGGTCAGGTGATAGATGACATCGTAATACATCATCCGCACCCCGTCGCGCTTCACAAGGTCGCGCGCCTTGGCGTTGGGACGTACGTTGAAGCCGATGATCGGTGCCTTCGAAGCGGCTGCCAGCAGCACGTCGCTTTCGGTGATGGCGCCTACGCCCGCGTTCAACACGCGCACCTTGATCTCGTCGTTCGAGAGGTTGTGGAGCGCGTTGACGATCGCTTCGACGGAACCCTGCACGTCGGCCTTCACCACCACCGGAAATTCGATGACGTTGGAGGCGAGGTTGTTGAACATCGTGTCGAAATTGGTCGGAGCCAGCGCGGTACGCTTTTCCGTCGCCTTTTCCTGACGATACTTGGCCACCTCGCGGGCGCGCTGTTCGCTGTCGACCACCGTCAGGTTGTCGCCAGCCGAAGGCACGCCGCCGAGCCCGAGCACCTCGACCGGCATCGAAGGGCCGGCTTCCTTGAGCTGCTGGCCCTTGTCGTCCACCAGCGCGCGGACACGGCCCGACTGCGTACCTACGACGAAGTTGTCGCCGCGCTTGAGCGTGCCGCGCGTGACCAGCACAGTCGCCACCGGACCGCGGCCCTTGTCGAGCTGCGCTTCAATCACGGTAGCTTCGGCGTCGCGGTCAGGACGTGCCTTGAGTTCGAGCAGTTCGGCCTGCAGGCCGATTGCCTCGATCAGCTTGTCGAGCCCCTCGCCAGTCTTGGCCGAGAGTTCCACATCCTGCACGTCGCCGCTCATCGCCTCGACGATGACATCGTGCTCGAGCAAACGCTCGCGCACCTTCTGCGGATTGGCTTCAGGCTTGTCGCACTTGTTGATCGCCACAATCATCGGGACGCCGGCGGCCTTGGTGTGATTGATGGCCTCGATCGTCTGCGGCATGATCCCGTCGTCTGCAGCAACCACCAGGATCACGATATCCGTGACGTTGGCCCCGCGCGCGCGCATCTCGGTGAAGGCGGCGTGACCGGGGGTGTCGAGGAACGTGATCTTCTGCTTGTCCTTGGTGGTGATCTGATAGGCACCAATGTGCTGGGTGATGCCACCGGCCTCGCCCTTCACCACGTCGGTGCCGCGCAGGGCATCGAGCAGGCTGGTCTTGCCGTGATCGACGTGCCCCATGATCGTCACGACCGGCGGACGCGGACGCAGGGTCTCTTCCGGATCGGTATCCTCGCTGGTGTCGATATCGACATCGCTTTCCGACACGCGGGTGATGTTGTGGCCGAATTCCTCGACCAGCAGTTCGGCGGTGTCCTGATCGATCGTCTGGTTGACGGTGACCATCATGCCCATGTTGAACAGCGCCTTCACCAGATCGGCGCCCTTTTCGGCCATGCGGTTGGCAAGTTCGCCGACGGTGATCGCCTCGGGCACGACCACATCGCGCACCTGCTTGTCACGCGGCTTGGACGAGCCGCCCCCCTGCATCCGGCGCTCCTTCTCGCGCGCACGCTTGAGCGCGGCGAGGCTGCGGGCACGGCGGCCTTCGTCCTCGTTGAGGGCGCGGGTGACGGTCAGCTTGCCCGAACGGCGATTATCCTTGCCCGCATCGATCGGAGCGGCGCGCTTGTCTTCCTTCTTCTTCTTTTCCGGGCGCTTGGACTCGGGCCGCTCGACAGGCGTGAACTTGCGCGCCGCGGGCACGGCTTCAGCCTTCTCCGCGGGAACGGCAGGCTCGGCAGCGGTTGCCTCGACAGCCGGAACGGCGGCTTCTTCCGCAGGCGCAGCGGTAGCCTCAGCTGCGCGCTGCTTCTCTGCTTCTTCCTCGGCCTTGCGATTTTCCTCGGCGCGGCGACGCTCTTCTTCCTCGCGTTCGCGCGCTTCGGCTTCCTCGCGCTTGCGCGCTTCCTCGGCCAGCCGCAGACGCTCTTCCTCAGCCTCGAGCTGGAGGCGCTTCACGCGCTCCTGCGGAGTCTCGCCCGCAGGGGCCGGACGCGCCGGGCGCGGCGCAGGGGCCGGCTTTTCCGCAGGTGCGGGCGGCGGCGGCGGGGGAGGAGGCGGCGGAGCGGCTGCTTCGCTACCGGGCTTGAGCACGCGGCGGCGCTTCACCTCGACCACCACCTTGTTGGTGCGGCCGTGGCTGAAGGTCTGCTTGACCTCGCCCGCATCGACCGACCGTTTGAGGCCAAGGGGTTTGCGGGGGCGCTGGTTGTTGTCGTCGCTCATTATCGCTCGTCAGTCCTTCACGTATTCGTCTTGTGCCGAACGGCCAGCCTGGGGCCGATCGCTGTGGCCGGGCGTATCCCGGCCGGAATTGTCCATCATGTCCGCCGCGCTGCCGGGCGAGATGCCGCCAGCGACGTAGCGCGAGAGCCGGGAAACCGCCTGCAGCACCCGTGCTGCGGCGCGCATATCGCCGGAATGACCGGCAACACCGAGATGGACGACGTTGTCGCGGCCCAATGCCACAGACAATGCGTTGCGGTCCAGAGGCAAGACCTGCCCCCGTTCGCCGGACCCTTCGACCTCGCGCCCGACGCGCCAGGCCTGGTCCAGCTTGCGCCGCCCGTCCTCGCTGCTGTCGCTGGCATGGAGCAGTGCCGCGAGCCGTCCGGCCCGGGCCTGTTCTTCGATACGGGCCGAGCCGAGCACGATATTGCCACTACGCAATTCAAGGCCCAGCCGGTCGCCCAGATGGCGTGCCAGCGCCGTTTCGATGCGGGCAGGCAGATCTTCTGGAATCGTGAGATGCGCACCCTTGAAAGCGCGCATCAGCGCCCGTTTGAGATGGCCATCGGTCACAGCGGTTTCAAGCGCCGCGCGGCTAATCCCGATCCATGCGCCGCGACCGGGTGCCTTTCCGGCCACGTCGGGCAGCACCAGCCCGTCAGGAGAGATCGCCAACCGCACGAGCATGTCGCGCGGGGCGTTATCTCCGGACAGGATGCAGCGCCGTTCGCTCCCGGAAGTAGCCGGAAGCGTGGCTTCAGCGATGTCGGACGTCAGGCGCTCATTGGGTGGAGTCCGCATCGGCGGCCTCCTGGGTGTCGGGTGCGGAGACGGTTTGTTCGTCTTCGAACCAGTGCGCGCGGGCAGCCATGATGATCTCGTTGCCCTGCTCTTCACTCAAACCATATTCGCCCAGCACGCCGCCCTTATCCTGCTCGCGCTGCGGACGCCGCATCGGCGGACCGTCAGCATTGCCGCGGCGGCGCGGTGCCTCACGCTTCTTGGCGATCAGTTCATCGGTGGCGAGATCTGCCAGATCATCAAGCGTCTTGATGCCAGCCTTCCCGAGCGTGACCATCATTTCCTCGGTGAGGTGCGGAATGTCGGCTAGCGCATCCTCGACCCCGAGCGCGCGCCGCTGTTCGCGGAAAGCCGCATCGCGCCGCTCGAGCGCTTCGAGCGCACGGCTCTGCAGCTCTTCGGCCAGTTCCTCGTCAAAGCCCTCGATGCTGGCGAGTTCGGCAAGGTCGACATAGGCGACTTCTTCCATCTCGGCGAAGCCTTCGGCGACCAGCAGCTGCGAGAGCGTTTCGTCGACGTCGAGCTCTTCCTCGAACATCTTGGAGCGTTCGGCGAATTCCTTGGAGCGCTTCTCGGAAGCCTCTTCCTCGGTCATGATGTCGATCTGGTGACCGGTCAGCTGGCTGGCCAGACGAACATTCTGGCCGCGGCGACCGATCGCGAGGCTGAGCTGCTCATCGGGAACGACCACTTCGATACGGCCATCATCCTCGTCGAGCACCACGCGGCTTACCGTCGCGGGCTGAAGCGCGTTGACGACGAAAGTCGCGGTGTCTTCCGACCAGGGGATGATGTCGATCTTTTCGCCCTGAAGTTCCTGCACCACCGCCTGCACGCGGCTGCCCTTCATGCCGACGCAGGCGCCGACCGGATCGATGCTGGAATCATGGCTGATCACGCCGATCTTGGCGCGGCTGCCCGGATCGCGGGCGGCGGCCTTGATTTCGATGATGCCGTCGTAGATTTCAGGCACTTCCTGCGCGAACAGCTTCTTCATGAAATCGGGATGCGCGCGGCTGAGGAATATCTGCGGCCCCCGGTTGTTGCGTTCCACCTTGGTGATGAGCGCGCGCACGCGCTCGCCGACGCGGGCAGCTTCACGCGGGATCTGCTGATCGCGGCGGATAACGCCTTCGGCCCGGCCGAGATTGACGATCACGTGTCCGAATTCGACCGACTTGATCACACCGGTGATGATTTCGCCCGCGCGATCCTTGAATTCCTCGAACTGGCGCTCGCGCTCGGCATCGCGGACCTTCTGGAAGATCACCTGCTTGGCCGACTGCGCGTCAATACGGCCGAGATCGACCGGCGGAAGCGGATCGACGATGAAGTCACCCACCTTGGCACCGGGCTGGAGCTTTTCGCCCTGCTTCAGATCGACCTGCTTGAAGTAGTCCTCGACTTCCTCGACCACTTCAACCACGCGCCACAGCGTCAGATCGCCGGTCAGCGGATCAAGCTTGGCACGGATGTCGTTCTCGGCCCCGTAACGGTTGCGCGCCGATTTTTGGATCGCTTCTTCCATCGCCTCGATGACGATCCCCTTGTCGATCATCTTCTCGGATGCAACGGCGTTCGCGATTGCGAGCAGTTCAGCCTTGTTGGCGGAAATGGCACTGGCCATCAGTCGTCTGCCTTTTCTTCTGCGTTGTCTTCAATTTCGATAAGTTCGTCAGCGCCCGTGGTATCCAGCGGGCGGGTAGCGGCGATCAGCGCGTCGGTGAGGACGAGCCTGGCCGAATGAATCTGGTCCAGCGGCAGACGCACATCGCCCGCCTTGGAGTCGGTTATGTGTACCGATCCGTCAGCCAGCCCGTGCAGGATGCCCTTGTTGACGCGCTGACCGTCATATCCCTTGACCATGACGACCCGTGCCTCGTGCCCAGCCCAATTGGCGAAATCCTTTTCGCGGGTCAGCGGACGATCGATGCCGGGCGAGCTTACCTCGAGGTGGTAAGCGCCTTCGATCAGCACTTCGCCCGCTTCCTCGACCGCGTCAATCACGTCGGACACGCGGCGCGACAGAGCAGCACACTGATCGATCACCAACTGGCCGGTGGCCGGATCCTCGGCCATGATCTGCAGCGCCATGCCGCCGTCACCCGCTTCGGAAGGCAGCATCGCGACGCGCACGAGTTCGAAGCCCAAAGCAGCAGCCTCGGGTTCGATCAGGGCAGTCAGGCGAGCAATATCGGCCATTATCTCTCTTGCAGAGGGTGACATCACGGCAACGCGGTTCGGGCCGGCCCCCGGAGGCGCCAGCATCCAAACCTTGTCACGACAATGTCGGGATGGCTGGACACTTAGGCAAGCGCGGGCGATTTGGCAAGCGCCAAACGCGAGCCAACCCGGTCAGGCGCGGACATCCCCGCTGACCCAGCGACGCACCTGATCGCGCAGCGCCTCGCGCTCGCGTTGTTCAAAAGTTTCTGCGTGATGACGCACCGCCAGCACCTCTGCCTGTGACAAAGGCTCATCGAATACGAGACCGTTTACTCCGCCCCCGGTGCCGCTGGAACGACGCACCACTTCGGCAAAAACCTCGATCTGATTGATCCGGAGATATGCACAATCGCCCGGTTGCAGGGGGCCAGCAAGGCCGATCCGTGCCCCCGTAAGCGAGAGATCGAGCAGAACGCAGGTAAGGTTTGAATGGGTAGTGATCAGGCGCACCGGTATTGCCAGACGCAGCCGCGCCGCACCGCGCCGCCCGACGGGATGCGGCGGCTTCGATCCAGACAGGAAAGCAACCTGCGACATGGTGTAGCATGCTGCGAGATCGCAATGAAAATCGCGAGAAAGCCGGGCTAGGGAAGAATACCGGTGTCCGCGGTACTGACCGACGCCGCTTACTTGCCCCAGCCGCCATCGTCCTTGCCGGAAGACTTGCCGGGCGTAGCGGTCGCCGCTTCATAGCCCCAGCCGTCCTTGGCCATTTCTCTTGCACGGCGTTCCTGTTGCGCTGCTTTGATCGCCCGTTCCCCGACCCGTTCGGCGCGCTCGGCGAACGAATCTGCAGCCTTGGGGGCGACATAAGAAGCGCCAGCCGTAAGCATGAAGCCAATGCCCATCACTGCGAATACGAACATTCCGATGACGAAGCGGATGCTGCTGGTGAGGGTTTCAACAATCTCGACAAGCGCGCGCATGGCCTGGCCCCTGAATGACTAAAGCTGGACGGCTCAGGCGGAATCCGACGTGCCGTAAGTCCACAAAATATCCGGAATTTCTTAGCATTCGGTTAGGAAGTGGCGCTGTCCTGCCCCTCCATCAAGCCGTGCTTGCGGATTGCATGGCGCAACTGGTCGTAGGTCAGCCCCAGTGCCCGCGCAGTCTGGCGCTGGTTCCAACGATGCTTGCCCAGCGCGTGCTCCAAGATCGCGCGTTCATGTGCATCAACGGCAGCGCGCAGGTCTTCTACCCCGTCGAAATCGTCGGGCGCGGATGGCGCCACCGCGGCGGGCGCATTCCTATCCTGCGAAGTTGCAGCATTGCGGTGCGCGGGAGGCCGCGGCCGCCAAGGGCTGTCGAAGGGGTCGAACTGGGCGTGGGCGATCGGGCTTTCGGGATCGTCCCAGCGATAGACCGCGCGCTCGATCACGTTTCGCAGTTCTCGAACATTGCCGGGCCAGTCGTAATTATCCAGCTGGTTCATGACGTGCGGCGAAAAGCCCGGCCAGGCATGCCAATCGAGCTCGGCCGCCATGCGTCGCCCGAAATATTCGGCCAGCACACCGACATCGCCCTCGCGGACCCGCAGCGGCGGCAGCGTGATTACCTCGAAACTCAGCCGGTCGAGCAGATCGGCGCGAAATTCACCGCTGGCAGCGAGCGCGGGCAGATCGTCATTGGTCGCCGCGACGATGCGCACGTCGACCCGGATCGGACGCGAGGCCCCGATGCGGGTCACCTCGCCATATTCGACTGCGCGCAGCAGCCGCTCCTGCGCGCCCATGCTAAGGGTGCCTAGCTCGTCGAGAAACAGTGTGCCGCGGTCGGCTTCCTCAAACCTGCCCGCGCGGGCCTTGGTCGCTCCGGTGAAGGCGCCGGCCTCGTGGCCGAACAACTCGGCTTCGATCAGGGTTTCAGGCAACGCCGCGCAATTCATGGTCACGAGCGGCTCGTCCCAGCGGCTCGACAGGCGGTGAAGACGTTCGGCGATCAGTTCCTTGCCCGTACCACGCTCGCCGATCACCAGTACCGGGCGGTTCATCGCGGCCGCGCGGCTCGCACGCTCTACCGCGTCGAGAAAGGCGCCCGATTGGCCAATGAATTGACTCTCCCGCTCCATAACCAATCTATAGTGAAATTCCCCAATGGTTGGCAATAGAGACCATCGCGTGAAATTCAAAAACCTTTAAAAGCCACGGATTTCCGCCATTTGTGGAGTTTGGCACGCTGATTGCACAATATCTGGCAACACCACCGACTTTCACTTTGGGAGGCCAAAATGATCAACTCCAACACCGCACAGGGCAGCTTCTGGAGCACCAAGCTCGGACAGGCCGCCATGGCCAGCATCGCCGCGATGGTGATGATGATCGCTCTGTCCTCGCAGCTTCAGCCGGGTGCGGCCCATGCCGCTCCACTCGCTCACCCCGCCGCCGAAGCCGGCGCCATGATCGAAATCGCCTGAGATGGGCGATACCAACAACCCCCTCGGGCCGGAGCGCAGTGTCCCCCCCGCAGATGCTGCCGGTGACGCACGCCCCAAACGCGTCGACCTGAGCAGCGACGCTCCGGCCCAACCTTCCCGCCTGCTGTCGTCTGGACGGGTGTCGCGGCTCGACGAGGAAATCGAAGCCTTGCGTCGCAGCCCCACCCCGACGCAATCTCGCGGGCGCACCAACCCTGAACAGGAGGAGCGAGTCGCTCCCCTCGACCGGGTCAATTCGTTTCTCGATGGAGTAGCCTTCATGGGCATTTTCAGCCGCACCCGCGACATTATTGCCGCCAACTTCAACGATATGCTCGACAAGGCGGATGATCCGTCGAAGATGATCCGCATGATCATCCTCGAAATGGAGGAAACCCTGGTCGAAGTCCGCGCCAGCGCGGCGCGCACCATCGCCGACCAGAAGGAAATGCACCGTCACTGCGTCAAGCTCGACAAGCTTCAGGCCGACTGGGCGGAAAAGGCGCAGCTTGCGCTGAGCAAGGATCGCGAAGACCTCGCCCGCGCTGCTCTGGTCGAGAAGAAGAAGGCCGGCGGCATGGCCGACCAGCTCAAGGCCGAAATCGCCGTGCTCGACGATGCGCTGCGCGCCTACGAGGACGACATCCAGAAGCTGCAGCACCGCCTGCGCGAAGCCCGCAGCCGCCAGACCGCGATCGCAGCGCGCCTCGAAAGCGCGGAAAACCGCGTCAAGCTGCGCACCCTCATGAGCACCGAGCGTACCGATGAAGCGCTCGCCCGCTTCGACCAGCTTGAACGCCGGGTCGACTATGCGGAAGGCCGGGCCGACGCGCTGCGTATCGCCGAAGAGAGCCCGCCGTCGCTCGCCGATGAAATTGCCGCGCTCGCCGGTTCGGACGCGATCGACGACGAGTTGGCTGCCATGAAGAAAGCGCTCGGCAAGGCCGACGACAGCAAGGAGGGTTAAGCCATGGAAGACGTTTTTCTTCCGATCATCATCGTCGGCATGCTCTTTATCGGGCTGCCCTGGGTCATCCTTCACTACATGACCAAGTGGAAGACCGCCGCGACCATCACCACCGATGACGAGGTGCTGCTGGAAGAGCTCTATAACCTCGCCAAGCGCCTCGACGAGCGGATGGATACGGTCGAGCGTCTGGTCGCCACCGACGACCCGGACTTCACGCCTGCCCGCCGGCTGATCGCCGATCAGGAGAAGGACAACCAGCAGCTGCGCGAACTCGAACAGCTGATCGCCGAGAAGAAAGGAACCCGCTCATGAACAGCCCCCGCACCACGCTTTACCGCGACAAGCACAACGGCAAGTTGATGGGCGTCTGCGCAGGCATCGCAGACTACACCGGGATCAATGTTTTCTGGGTGCGTCTGATAGCGATCGCCTCGATCTTCATCACCGGCGGCCCATCGATAATCGCCTATCTGATCGCCGGCTTCCTGCTCAACAAAAAACCGCCCTATCTCTACCGCGACGAAAGCGAGCAGAAGTACTGGCAGGGCGTGCGCCAGAACCCGAAGCGCACGGCGCGCGAAATCCGCGCCGCCTTTCGCGACGTCGATCGCCGCCTGGCTGCGGTGGAAACCCACTATGTCAGCAGCAACCCGCGCCTGACCGCCGAAATCGAACGGCTGCGCTGAGCACTACCAACAGGGGACGCAAGAAATGGACGCAGGAACCTTGGGTGTGATGATCCCGATCATCGCCTTGATGATCCCGATCGTCGCGATCTGGACCAAGCACCAGCAGAAGATCGCCGAGATGCAGCTGGGCGCCACCGCCGAACAGACCGCGGAAAAGGCCGCGCAATACGCCAGCCACATCCAACGCCTCGAAGACCGGGTGCAGGTGCTCGAACGGATCGTCACCGATCGCGGCTACGACATTGCCACCCAGATCGAGGCACTGCGCGACCAGCGCCGCGTCGATGACGGACCGGGCGTCCCGCTCGGCCTCGAAATGAAGGAGCGCGTGTGATGGAAAACTTCGACGCTTTTCTGCCCTATCTCGGCTGGATCATTGCCGGTGCCTTCACGCTCGGTGCAGGCGGCATCCTCACCTCGTTCCAGATCACCCGGATGAAGATCAAGAACGGCTACCCGCTCGAAGGCATGTGGGGCCAGTCGCTGAAGCCGGGTTCGGACAAGGAAACCGCGCATCGCGTCACCCTGCTGACCCAGGAAAACGCCGAACTGCGCGCCGAACTCGGATCGATGAAGGACCGGCTCGCCAATGTCGAGCGGATCGTCACCGACGGCGGCTACCACCTCGGCGCGGAAATCGATGCCCTGCGTGACAGGGCACTGAGCAGCCTCAAGGACAAGGGCGAGGCCTGATGAGCAGCTGGGCCATCGTCGCAATGATAGCGATCATCGTGTGGGGCGTGGTGAATTACGCCAAAGCCCGTGCCGGGATCGTCACAGATGAATACGGGAACGAAAAGATCGCCCCCCGCGATGATAGTCGCAGTGCCGCCGAACTCGAAGCGGCCCGCCGCGAACTCGCAGACCTGAAGGACCGGGTGAAGGTGCTGGAACGGATTGCGACCGACAGCAACTCGGCCGACGCAAGCGAACGGGCACGCATCGCTGCCGAAATTGAGGCGCTGCGGACGCTCCCCGACGAACGCAAGAAGGAGCAGAGCGAATGACCACGTCCCTTCTCGATCCGACCGTCGTCACGGCGATGTCGAGCCTTGTCGCTGTCATCGTGATCGCCGCCGCCTTGTTGCGCGGCTGGCAGGAATGGCTGGCGCTTAAACGGCAGGAGCTTGAACGCTCCGCACCGAGCGAAGCCGCCGAGGAAGGCCCCGGGTTCGGCACCGCACGGATCGAACTGGCCGATCTCAAGGAACGTATCCGCAAGCTTGAAGCCATCGCCAGCGGGGTCGAACTGTGAGCGGCCCGCGCAGCACCGCTGCGGCGCAGGCCGGTATCGGGTTCGGCAGCGCGCTCGCTATCGCGATCAGTTGGAGCGTCAACAAGTCGATCTTCTGGGCGATCGTCCAGGGCTTTTTCGGCTGGTTCTATGTGATCTATTACGCCTTCACCCGGCCCGGCGGGTTGATGGGATAGGCCCGCACGCACTCACCCCTTTGCGTTTCGCGCCATGGCTGCTTAAGGGCGCCTGATGCGCAGCTTAACCGATATTCTCGAAGAGTATGAATTCCTCGAAGGCGACGAACGTTACGGCCTTTTGATCGAATTGGGCCGCGATCTTGAGCCGATGCCCGATGCGCTGAAAACCGATGCCACGCTGGTGCGCGGATGTTCGGCGGCGGTGTGGGTCTATCCCGCCGGGCATGACGGCGACCGGCTGCATTTCCTCGCCGATAGCAACGCCGCGATCACCAAGGGCATCGTCGCGCTGGTGATTGCCGCAGTGCAGGACAAGCCAGCGGCAGAGGTTGCCGCCATGGACGTGACCGGCGCACTCGCTCCGTTCGATCTCAAGAACCAGCTGTCAAGCAACCGCACCCAGGGTGTGCCGAACATGATCGCGCTGGTAAAGGAACATGCCGCACGGCTTGCTGCGGCGGGAGAGGATTGAGCAATGTCTGATACCCCTGCCCTGCCCCGGATGCGTTCGTGGCTGTTTGCACCGGGCGACAGCGAAAAGAAGATGGGCAAAGCCATCGCCGGCACCGCCGACATCGCGCTGCTCGACCTTGAAGATTCGGTCGCGCCCGAAAACAAGCCTGCCGCCCGCGCGATGGTGGCCGAACAGATCGCGGCATCAGACAACCGCGGGCGGCTGTGGGTGCGGATCAACCCGGTTTCGACACATGATTGCATCGCCGATCTTGCCGCCATCATCCCGGCGCGCCCGGGCGGCGTGTTCCTGCCCAAGGCCGAAGGCGCAGCCGACATCACGCAGGTGCATCACTACCTGACAGCGCTCGAAGCCGCTAATGGCATTCCGCAAGGCCGCACGCTGATCGCTGCGCTGGTAACCGAAACCGCCGCGGCGATGTTCCGCACCGGCGAATATGCAGGTGATTATCCCGGCCGCGAGCGACTGGTGGCAATGAGCTGGGGGGCGGAGGATCTGTCCTCCGCGCTCGGTGCAAGCGAACAGCGTGGGCCAGATGGCGAGTACTCGCACACCTATGAAATGGCGCGCAGCCTGTGCCTGATCGGCGCGTCGGCCGCGGGCGTGGCGGCGATCGAGACGGTGCAGCCCGAATTCCGCGACCTTGACGCTCTTGCAGCGCGGGCTCGACGGGTGCGCGCGCAGGGGTTCCGCGGAATGCTCGCGATCCACCCAGCGCAGGTCGATCCGATCAACGCCGCCTTCACCCCGAGCGCCGAGGAACTCGCCCATGCGAGAGCCATTGTGCAGGCCTTTGCCGACCACCCCGGCGCAGGCGTGGTGGCGCTCGACGGCGCGATGCTAGACCGGCCCCATCTGGCGCTGGCGCAGCGGTTACTGACCGAGGCGGGCGAGAAATAGTTTAATTCATTTTCCTACATTAACCGATTTGGTCATTTTATACGCGACTCAAGCAAGGAGCGCGCAACATGGCCCTACTCGACGTGCTTATCGGCCCGATTTCCTCGATCATCGACAAGATCATTCCCGACAAGGAGGCCCGCGCCAAGGCCAAGCTCGAACTGATCGCGCTCGAAGGCACGCAGGAAATGAAAATGATCGAGGCGCAATTGCAGGCGATCGTCGCCGAGGCCAATTCCGCCGACCCCTGGACCAGCCGCGCGCGCCCGAGCTTTCTCTACGTGATGTATATCCTGCTGCTCGCGTCGCTGCCGATGGGCGTGCTGAGCGCCTTCCACCCGATGGCCGCGAGGGACATTGCGGTGGTGATGAACGCCTATCTTGCGGGGCTGCCAGAGCCGCTCTACGCGCTGTTTGGCACAGGTTATCTCGGCTACACGGCAGCGCGGCAGTGGGGGAAGGTGAAGGGCGTGGACCGGTAAGGGGATTTGCAAGTCTGGCGCCTGCCTCTAGCATTCACGTTTAGTGCCAACTTGCGCGATGGGAGGCTGTTCCATGACAATCGTCCGGCTCTTCAGAGTACGCATCCACTCCGCGCTGCGCGCTGAATTTGAAGCCAAATTCGCAACCATCTCTGTCGGTGCGGTGCAAGCCGCGCAAGGCGCGTTGGGCGTCGAGATCCTGAAGCCTACCCACTGGGCCCCAGACGAATACTTGATGATCTCGCGCTGGCGGGACAGTGCTGCTATCAAGCGCTTTGCCGGAGAGCACTGGAACCACGCCTACATTCCGCCTGGCATGGAGACGTTTGTCGCCGATTGCTCGGTCGATCACTATACGGCGTGGAAGCAGACCTGAGGCGCTTCCTCCAGCGCCCTCCACGCGCTAACACCCACGCTATGACCAACCTCGTCTACGTCCTCAACGGCCCCAACCTCAATCTCCTCGGCACGCGCGAGCCGGAGATTTATGGCACCACCACGCTCGACGACATCGCCGGGATGCTGGAAGACCGGGCTCGCGAACTCGGGCTCGAAATCGAGATGCGCCAGACCAATCACGAAGGAATGCTGGTCGACTGGCTGCATGAAGCCCAAGCTGAAGGCGCGCGGGCGGTGTTGCTCAATGCGGCAGCCTATACTCACACCTCGATCGCCCTGCTCGACGCGATGAAGGCGATCCGCACGCCGGTGATCGAGGTGCACCTGTCCGACCCCAAGACGCGAGAGAGCTTCCGTCATATCTCCTATGTCGGCATGGCCGCGGCGCTGACGGTCGAGGGGCACGGCGCGGATTCCTATCGCATCGCATTGGAAGCCGTAGCGTCCGGTCAGGTCTGATCCGTCACCAGACTTTCACAATTTGCAGTCTTTGCCACTTGCCAGCCGCAATTCGCGGCAATAGTCCCGCGCGTCATACGGGCGTTTTACAAAACAAGGGACATACATGGCAAACGACGCTGGCCAATCCGGCAAGGCAAACGGGCGCAAGTCGGGCATGAACATCGACACCGCGCTGGTGCGCGAGCTGGCCGAACTGCTCAACGAAACCGGCCTCACCGAGATCGAGGTCGAGGACGATGATCGCAAGATCCGCGTCTCGCGCGGCGGCAGTGTGACGATGGCCGCGCCGATGATGGCTCCCGCCCCTGCACCGGTCACTGCTGCGCCGGCACCTGTAGCCGCTGCTCCTGCCGCGCCGGAACCTACCGCTGGCCCGGATATGACCAATGCAGTCAAATCCCCGATGGTCGGCACCTGCTACCTCGCGCCGGAACCCGGGGCGGCAAACTTCATTGCGGTCGGAAAAAGCGTGAAGGAAGGCGACACGCTGCTGATCGTCGAGGCGATGAAGGTCATGAACCCGATCACCGCGCCGAAGTCCGGCACGGTCAGCGCAATCCTGATCGAGAACGCCCAGCCGGTCGAGTTCGACCAGCCGCTGGTGGTGATCTCCTAAGATCATGGCAATCAAACGTATCCTGATCGCCAATCGCGGCGAGATCGCGCTGCGCATCCACCGCGCGGCGCACGAGATGGGAATCGAGACGGTTGCGGTGCACTCCACCGCCGATGCCGACGCGATGCACGTCCGGCTGGCCGACCATGCTGTGTGCATCGGCCCGCCGCCGGCAGGCGAGTCCTACCTCAACATCGCCAACATAATCTCGGCCGCAGAAGTCGCGCAGTGCGATGCGATCCACCCGGGCTATGGCTTCCTTTCGGAAAACGCCAAGTTCGCCGACATTGTCGAAGCGCACGACATTGCGTGGATCGGCCCCAAGCCCGAACATATCCGCACTATGGGCGACAAGGTCGAAGCCAAGCGGACTGCTGGCAAGCTCGGCCTGCCGCTGGTGCCGGGTTCGGATGGTGCCGTTTCAGATTTCGACGAGGCACGACGGATCGCCAAGGAAATCGGCTACCCGGTCATCATCAAGGCCGCTTCCGGTGGCGGCGGGCGCGGCATGAAAGTGTGCGAGAGCGAGGAAAAGCTCGAAACCCTGATGCAGCAGGCCGGCAGCGAGGCGAAAGCCGCCTTCGGCGATGCGACGGTCTATATCGAGAAATATCTCGGCAATCCGCGCCATATCGAATTTCAGGTGTTCGGCGACGGCAATGGCAACGCCATCCATCTGGGCGAGCGGGATTGCTCGCTCCAACGCCGCCACCAGAAGGTGCTGGAAGAAGCCCCCTCGCCCGTCATCAGCCACGAAGAGCGGATGCGGATGGGCGAAGTCTGCGCGCAGGCGATGCGCGACATGGGCTATCGCGGCGCGGGCACGATCGAATTCCTGTGGGAAAACGGCAAGTTCTATTTCATCGAAATGAACACCCGCCTGCAGGTCGAACACCCGGTGACCGAAGCGATCACCGGCGTCGATCTGGTGCGCGAGCAGATCCGCATCGCCGAGGGTAAGCCGCTGTCGGTGAAGCAGGAAGAGCTTGAATTCCACGGCCACGCGATTGAATGCCGCATCAATGCGGAAGACCCCTTCACCTTCGCGCCCTCGCCCGGTCTGGTGACCTATTATCACGCGGCGGGCGGCATGCATGTGCGTGTCGATTCAGGGCTTTACGCAGGCTACAAGATCCCGCCCTATTACGACAGCATGATCGCCAAGCTGATCGTCTACGGCCGCACCCGCGAAGGTTGCATCATGCGTCTGCGCCGCGCGCTGGAGGAAATGGTGGTCGAGGGAGTTAAGACCAACATCCCGCTGCACCAAGAACTGCTGCGCCAGACAGATGTCCTCAACGGCGACTATTCGATCAAGTGGCTGGAAAACTGGCTCGAGGAGCGCGAGGGCTGATCACGCGAAACGCGGGAACCTCTTGACGTCTAGGGCGCTGAGGCAGTTGATGCTGCAATGCAGCAAATAATTGTATAACCGTTGCTGGCGGGACTTGGACCGGGAAGCGGCTGCGGCTAAGACCGCAGTCTCCTCCCCATCGGGATTCGCTTGCGCCGCTTGGGCGCCAAGGAGTGTTCGATGAACCGCAAGACCCAGATTGTCGTCGTCGGCGGGGGTGCCGGTGGGCTGGAACTGGTGCGCAGGCTCGGCGCGAAGTTCGGGCGCAAGCGGCACGACATCATCCTTGTCGACAAGAACCTCTCCCACATCTGGAAGCCATTGCTACACGAAGTTGCGGCCGGATCGCTCGACGCCAACCTCGACGAGGTCGGCTATCGCGGACACTGTTATCGCTGGGGCTACCGCTTCTTCCAGGGCAGCCTCGACGGGATCGACCGCGAGGCAAAGACCATAAGCCTTGCTCCCGTGCATGACGAGGACGGGCGCGAGCTGATCGGCCAGCACACCATCCGTTATGACATTCTGGTGCTGGCGGTAGGCTCCATCTCCAATGATTTCGGCGTGCCCGGCGTAAAGGAGCACTGCCTTTACCTCGATTCGCGCGACCAGGCAGAACGTTTCCGGACACGGTTGCTCAATCACTGCCTGCGGGTCAGCCGGGCAATGATAAAGAACCCGCAGGCCGACGAACTGGTGCGTGTATCGATCGTAGGTGCGGGTGCGACCGGGGTCGAACTGGCAGCGGAGCTCTACAATGCTGCGGCCGCGTTGAGCCATTACGGGCTCGAAGTGTTCGACGAGAGCCGCCTCAAGGTGACGCTGATCGAAGCCGGCCCGCGCATCCTGCCGCTGCTGCCCGAACGCCTGTCGCAAGCAGCGCAACACGAACTTACCGAGCTTGGCGTGCAGGTAATGGAAGCCACGCAAGTCATTGAAGCCCTCCCGCGCGCGCTCGTCACCAAGGACGGGCAGACGATCGAGGCCGACCTGATGGTATGGGCCGCCGGGGTGAAAGGCGCGGAGTTCCTGTCAGGCCTCGGTCTTGAAACCAATGGCCGCAACCAGTTCATGGTACGCGACACGCTGCAGACCGTCACCGACGACAACATCTTCGCCCTTGGCGATTGCGCCAGTTACATCCCGCCGGGGGAGGAGCGCCCGATCCCCCCGCGCGCGCAAGCCGCACACCAGATGGCCAACACCGTGTTCGAGAATATCTGCCGGATGCAGAAAGGCCGCCCGCTCAAGCATTTCGTCTATCACGACAAGGGGTCGCTGATCTCGCTGAGCCGGTTCTCCACCGTGGGCAGCCTGATGGGCAATCTCGTCGGCGGAAGTCTCGCGATCGAAGGGCGGTTGGCGCGGTTCATCTACACCTCGCTCTACCGCCTTCACCTGTGGGGCATTCACGGCTGGATCAAAGGCACCTTCCTGATGCTGATCGGGCGGGTGAACCGGATCGTGCGGCCGCGCCTGAAGCTGCATTAGAAGTCGATCTTGAGCCGCACCTCGCCGCCCCGCGCGTTGAAGCCGCCAACGCCGGGGCTGGTTCCGTTAAGCTCGATTGCGGCCGTGTCCGACAGGCGGAAACGTGCACGCGGAATGCCAATGCCAAAATCGTCGACATCCGGCAGAATATCAGGGCCTATGCGCGGAGAAGGCGCAGTCTTGCGGCACACGACGATTTCCGGATTGAGCGGATCGGGTTCCTCCGCAACGCACTCGCCGGGAGGCGGCGGGGCAAGCGGGAGCAGGTCGATCACCAGCGTGCCGTCGGCGCGCTGCTCCATGGGCAAGTGGGTTGGTACTTCGGTTTCCGCTACGAAAGGGGCAGGGTCCGAAGTCTGGGGCGGCAATTCCGTCACTGGCACCCCTCCTTGCGACGTAATCAATCGAAACTGAAGCCTGGCGCTTTCGCTTGCGCGATAATCTCCTCGCCGGTCAGCTTCGGACTTTCCTGAAGAATATCATACCAGTCCGGCTTTTCGTCCACGAAAATCTGCTGCTCGATCCCGAAACCGTCCGGTAGATCGAACAGGCCTGCAAGAAACGAGCGGTTGCCGGTTGGAAGGAAGCGGAACCACAGATTGCTGCCGCAGGTGCCGCAAAAAGCGCGTTCGGCCCATGGGCTGGAGCGGTACACCGTGACCGCATCCTCGCCAGAGATGCTGAAAGTCTCTCCCTTCACCCCGGCATAGAATGCGCCGCCCCAACGCTGGCACATCGCACAGTGACAGATATCGACCTCAGGCTGCATAGCTGCGACGGTAATATTTACCGCGCCGCACAAGCAGTGCCCGCTGACAGGCTCCGGCAAAGGCGCCACTGACGGCTTGCCGCTCACAGCGGGACGCCGGGTTCCTGCTTTGCGGTGCGGATCGTCAGCGAGGTCTTGACGCTCTCGACATTCGGCGCAGGGGTCAGCTTGCCAGTCAGGAATTCCTGAAAGCTTTGCAGGTCCTTGCTCACGATCTTCAGGATGAAATCGATCTCGCCATTGAGCATGTGGCACTCGCGCACCTCGGGCAGCGCGCGCATGTGCTCCTCGAACTCGCGCAGCGCGCTTTCGGCCTGGCTCTTGAGACTGACCATCGCGAACACGGTGATCGCAAAGCCGAGCTTCGAAGGATCGAGATCGGCGTGATAGCCGCGGATTACTCCGTCTTCCTCCAGCCCCCGGACGCGGCGCAGACAGGGTGGTGCCGTTAAGCCGACGCGCTGCGCCAGTTCGACATTGGTGACGCGGCCTTCCGCCTGCAGTTCTGCCAGCAGGCGACGATCGATTTCATCCAGATTGGCCACTCGGCTCAAACTCCTCCGGCACCGTGCCGTTCACCAGACGGCAACGCCACGTGCCCTATCATCGAAAGGGTAAGAAGAGGCGCGCCGGATGGCCCGCTTCGCTAATATTATTAGGTCTGCCAGCAATTGTCCCGCTTTGCAACGCACCTTGCGCGTCAGACTGTGACAATTCCATCTGGCTGATAGAAGATCTGCGTATAGATGCGCGAAGCGACTGCCTGGTGCGGCGCTTCCAGTCACCGATTCGGACGCGGTGGCCCAGAGGTTTGGGAGTACCTGCTTGTTCTTCGACGATCGCCTTGCCACCGTGCTGCGCCAACGCGCTTCCGGCGAGGCGGGATTGCGGACGCAGTACCGGCAATTGCTCGATCTGCTCGGCAAGGATCGGACCCACGGACCCGGGCGGCGCGAACAGAGCCTGATTGCGGCAGCCTGGCGACGTATGGACGCACTGGCCGATACGATCCCGGCCGACGAACGGGCACGGATCATCCGCGAACCGGGCTGGCGCTTTCGCAGTGCGGATCTGGCAGCCCATCTGGCCGAGCAGGAACCAAAAGTCGCCGCTGCCGGGCTGACCCGGGCAGACCTTACAGTCGAGGACTGGACCGCATTGATACCGCATCTGCCGGTGCGGGCGCGCGGATTCCTGCGGTTGCGGCGCGATCTGCCAGTTGATGTCGAAGCCCTGCTGGCAAGGCTGGGCGTGCATGATCGCGGATTGCCGAGCCCTGTGAACGAGCCCGAGGCGGAGGCGGTGGCCGAGCCGGTCGTGGCGCAGCCCGCCCCGCGGCGGTCAATCAGGACACGGCCCGCCGTGTCGCACCCGCGCGAGCACGACGAGACCGGACGCAGCGAAATCTCCGCGCTGGTCGAACGGATCGCCCAGTTCCGCCGGGAACGCAGCGAAAGCGCGAATGACAGCGACATTGCCCCGCGCCTGCCGCTCGATGAATTGTCGGAGATGCCCGAACGGCCGGTGGCCAGCTTCGGATTTGCCACCGATGTATCAGGCCGAATCGAATGGGCATCGGGCGAGATTGCGCCGATGATCATCGGCACCCGTATCGCCGCTGCCCGGCGGCCGGCAGAGATTACAGCTTCGGCAAATATCATTGATCGGGCCTTTGCCCGCCGTCAGCCGATAAATGCGGTGCCGTTCTCGCTGGGAGGCGCCTCTGCCATCGCAGGCGACTGGTTGCTCGATGCCCAACCCGGTTTCAGCGTCGAGGGGCATTTTACCGGCTATGTCGGGCGGTTCCGGCGACCGCCTGCCGATAGCCGCGAAGCCTCCGGTTCAGAGAGGCAAGAGGCCGACCGCATCCGTCAACTGCTCCACGAATTGCGCACGCCCGTAACGGCGGTGCAGGGATATGCCGAAGTCATCCAGCAACAACTCTTCGGCCCGGCACCTCATGAATATCGCGCGCTGGCCGCAGCAATAGCGGCGGACGCTGCTCGCATTCTCGCCGGGTTCGAGGAACTTGACCGGCTTGCGCGACTGGAAACCGGCGCCCTCGGCATCGAGTCTGGAGAGGCCGATCTGGCGCAGCTTGTTCGCCGCATTCTCGATCAGCTTGCGCCGGTTCTCGAACCGCGCGGCGCCGGGATCGCGCTCCGGATGGCGGCAGATGCCAATCTTCTCGCCGTCTGCGACAGCGATGCTGCAGAAGCCCTGCTTTGGCGGGTTCTGGCGAGTCTTGCGACGATTTGCGGCGACCACGAGATGTTGGAGGCACAGCTTATCCCGGTGATCGGCACGAAAGGGGCCTTCGCCCGGCTCTCGTGCACCTTGCCCGCCGCCCTTGCACGGGAAGCCAATGTTTTCGCAGCCACTACAAAGCCCCAGGACAGCGCAATCAATGCCGGGCTGTTCGGCGCAGGTTTCGCCTTCCGGCTGGCCCGGGCGGAGGCACGCGCAGCTGGCGGCACGCTGGAGCGCGAAGATGACCGGCTGGTGATGACATTGCCGCTTCTGACCGGCACCGAAGGGCTGCAAGGACAGATGACGTCCGGAATCGCGGGCTAGATCGGGGTTCGGTGGCCCGGCACATGACGCCAGTTTCCATGCTGAACCCTCCGGCGCCGAGCGCCACAGCCCAGTTCGCTCCTCACTTCGGCCAGCGGGTGCTGCTCACGATCGACACCGAGGAGGAATTTGATTGGAGCGCACCTTTCAGGCGCGACGGCTATGGGCTCAGCCACGTCAAAGCCCTGCCGCGATTCCAGAACTTCTGCGAGGAAATCGGGGCCCATCCGGTCTATCTCGTGGACTGGCCCGTCGCGACCGATCCGGCCGCGGTCGAGATCATCGGCGATGCTGTGCGTCGCGGAACCGCCGATATCGGCGTGCAGCTTCATCCCTGGGTCAATCCGCCGTTCGGGGAGGAGATCACCACCGCCAACACTTTCGCCGGCAACCTGCCCCACACGCTGGAAGCGGCGAAATTCACGATGCTGCGCGACCGGATCGAGCAAGCATTCGGCACAGCGCCGCTGATCTATCGTGCAGGACGATACGGGCTTGGCCCCGGAACAGCCGGACTCCTGAAGGCTGCAGGTATCCGGATCGACACCTCGGTGCGGCCTCTGTTCGATTACAGCGCCAAAGGTGGGCCGGACTACTCGCGCCATCCGCTGGTGCCTTATTGGGCGGATGCGGAACGCGAATTGCTCGAACTGCCCATCACCAGCGTGCACTGGGGGCTGCTGCGCAATCTTGGTGCCGGGCTGCAGCGGCTGTCGACAAGAATACCGCTCGCGCTGGGCGCCTTATCGCGCCTGAGCCTGCTTGAACGGATCGCGCTCACCCCCGAAGGCGTGTCGATCGAGGAAGCCATCCGCGGGATCGACATCGCACATGGCAGCGGGTTGCCGGTGCTGGTGCTCTCGTTTCACAGTCCGACGCTCGCAGCAGGCTTTACACGTTATGCAGCGGACGAAGCCGGAGTCGAAGCGCTGTATGGGTGGCTTGCGCGGATCTATGCCGATCTCGACCGGCGCGGCATTTCCAGCTGCACCGTCGCCGACATTATCTCTGCCACGTCGGACAATGCCTGAAGCAGCACGTCGCCCTTCCCCGCTTGTCTCGAAACGTGCAGCGGAGTAGGGGCTGGCACTCGCCCTGTCTCCGGACCCTTGAATCAAGGGCCTGTAGCTCAGCGGTTAGAGCTGGCCGCTCATAACGGCTAGGTCGCGGGTTCGAATCCTGCCGGGCCCACCGGAGGGGCGAGAAGTACAATGTCGGGGAGTGGCGCAGTCTGGTAGCGCGCTTGCTTTGGGAGCAAGATGTCGCAGGTTCGAATCCTGTCTCCCCGACCAACTCCTCTTTTTCTCATGTTTTCAGATACTTCTGTAAGACGTGACGGAAAAGAGGGGCACATAAAAGGGGCACATTCAGCGGGCGCTGTGGGCCAGCTGCCCGAGTCCATTGTTATGGATCGGGGACGAACAAAAATGCGGCCTCTCCGAGAACCTGCGCACGGTCGAACACAAGCTTTCCAACGGCGCGGTTTAGCTTCCGGACCCATCCCATCCACTCGTGACGCCGGTCGAAGAGCGCGAGGCTATCGTCTCGGACAAGGTGCGGCATGAATATGTCCGGATCATCAAACACCCTCCACGCCGCGAACGAGAACGTCATACGCTCTATGTCAGTGTGGGCGACGACCTTGTTCCGGTGAACCCTCAATTCCTCGTGTAGTTTAGCTTCAGCGGGGGAAGGATTGATGCCGAGTTTCTTCAGGCTAAGCTTCGGCAGCCCGTCGCATTTGGAGAACGGCCTCCAGTAAGCGACCACGGCTGCGTCTTCGATGCAGCGATACCGGCGAAGCTCTATCTTCGTCATCTTTTGATCAGGTTCCAGCTCATCGATGAACGTGATCGCGCTTAGCGCCTGCTGGAAATCTGATAGCGAATGAATGAGGCGGATATCTTCCCCGGTGAGCGCAGGTTCAATCTTCTCAACCTCTTCCATCTGCACCCCCATTTGTGCCAGACACTTAGCTCATAGAAAACTCCGGGTCGACTGGCGGGCGACCTGCTCAGGGGGACGAACAAATGGCAGGGTTCAAAACTGGATTTGCGGTGGGAGCGGCCATTGTAGCGATCCCCGCCTTCTTCCTCTTGGAGAAGGTCGCTTCTGAGCCAACCCGCTTCCCGGGTAAAACTGTGTCGATCATGGACGGCTATGTATCGGTTGGCGGCAGCATTGTGGGAGATGAGCGCCGTGAAGACGAGCGCCCTGTGAACAATATGGTCGAGATGAAGTGCCGGAAGAGCGATATGACCTGCAGCTTCCTGAGCGTCGATGAATTGTCGGCGGGGCATATTGGCTGGCCTTCAACCGATACGCTCACAGTCCGCAGCTGGAGCGACAGAGACCTTGTGGCCGATAGTTTGCCCGGGGAGGGGCTGGAGCAGCCATGTAACTACTACGAGGTGCGGGTGCTCTTCGAGACGGAAGATGTCACATACACGCGCATCCCAAACCCAGCAGCGGATCAGGCCCGCTGCAGCGAACTCTTCGGCACCGATAACTCCATTCGCCAGTGGCGAATTGACGACGGCAAGGGCGTCTACGGTTATATTCCGGGTGACGGTTAGAGGTGAAAAAAGCAGGGCAGCAGGCAGGTGTATTGCCACAATAACACACCCGGAAAAGCGCCGGGCCTCAGGCCCCCTTCAGTGCCTCGTAGACGCTGCTGCGGGCGATCCCCAGCTGCTTCGCGATCACACTTGCCCCCAGCCCCTCTGCCTTTAGGCGCTTGACCTCGTCGACAGGGACGGTGGGCTTGCGGCCCTTGTAGACGCCCTTGGCCTTGGCCTTGGCGATCCCCTCCAACTGCCGCTCCCGGCGGATGGCGGTTTCGAACTCGGCAAAGACCCCCAGCATCTGCAGGAAGGCACGGCCCGCAGGGGTAGACGTGTCGATGGGCTGCTCGGTAGCCTTGAGGTGCGCCCCCTTGGCCCGAAGCTGTCCCACGATCCCCTCAAGGTCCCCGAGGGACCGCGCTAGGCGGTCGATGCGTGTGACAAGCAGCGTGTCCCCTTCCCGCAGGAAGTCCAGCACGGTGGCAAGCTCCGTGCGGTCCATCGTGGTGGTGCCGCTCTTACGTTCGCTGCGGATGATGGTGGCACCTGCTGCGCGCAGGGCTTCCTCTTGGATGCTGCAGTCTTGGTCCTCGGTGCTGACGCGAGCGTATCCGATGGTCTGGGTCATGTCCGGCTCCTGTCCGATTAGGGTCTAGAGCCTCGCCATCTATTGTCCGAAAAATCGCATGTCAACCCTATTCGGACAGGAAAAGTGTCCGGACAGTGTGTCCGCTGCAGGTATACCCCAGCCGGACAAGCCCTCCCATACCAGTGTCAGCTCTGGCATCATCTCAGGAAAAAGCCGCTATTCCGCTATCGACCCCGTTGCGGACTTTGCGACCATCCTGCTAGCCTCGGGAAATCGAGGCATCACCCAAGGCGGTCGTATGTTGGATTTTTGGACTGCGATGGTTGTCGCACCCATTGCTTCACTGTGGATGGGGTTCTTCTTTGAGCGTGGCTACAGGCAAGGGACGACCTTTAATTTGATCGGGTATGCCGGTCGAATGGGGCTATCCTCCAGACGCGCGGAACTCGCTGTTTCTAAACACTTTGCCAAATGGGATTGGTTGCTTCTCGCTCTCGCGCTCTACTCTGGTGCTCTCGCGATTATCTTTCATCTTCATGGGATCAGCCCCGTCTTGATCGCTGGGCTTGCCGTTACGGGTTTAGCGTTGTTCCTGAAATGCTCGTTGAACTTGATGCACCACTACACCGAGGCTCAAAAGGAGCTTTCATAGCCGGCGTCCGTTTCCCACCCAGAGTCGGTCATTTCAACATACACGCCACAGCCCTGAAAGCGGACTCTCGCTTATCACCTGCCCCGGGCTTGAAGGCACGGGGAAGCGCAATGCCCGCAGCCCCTCAATTATCTGACGGGGAACGGACCGGGCGCGGCAGACCCTGCGGCTATGCCAGTGCCCCATGGGGGAAACGTGCCTGTCGTTAGCGTGTGTATGGGGCTGCGGATTTCTGAGCATTTTTCGAAAGGCTTGTGACCGTTCAGCTCAAAGCATGGGCGCTTTTGGCAGGGCGCTGAGTTGCAGGCTTACGGCCCCTAGTAATTGAAGGTGGACGGACGGATCACCGCGTGTGGATGATGGGATCCGTCCCGCCATGCCCCCGCTCAGATAGCACGCCACGATACGCCTGTATCATGGCATCACGGAGTTGGTTTTCATGAGAACGAGGGACGATGAAGCTGTCATGCACCGGCAAGCAGCATACGCCCTGATCGGCGAGCGCAAGCAGCGTTGCCTCGGCGATGTCGCTGTCGATGCGCTGCAGTTCGATGCCCCTGCCTGAGCGAAACCAGCCTTCGATTTCACCGTGATGCTTTGACATCGCCTGTTTCAGCTTGTCCCAACCGCCCTTCCCAATCTTGGCTGCAGGCACGTCTGGCGGCTTGCGGAGCTTCGAATCTTTATCGGCGTTGATGAGCTGCTGGAATGCTGTCTTGACCCACGCTCGACGCCCCTGGCCTATCCATCCGGGAACGGCATACGGGTCGGCATCCGCTGGCAGAGGCCTGCCCTCCAGTTGGTAAATGAGCCGAGGGTGGAGCCCGGAGAAGTCCAACTCGACGACCTCTTCCCCGTTGATCAAGAGCGCGGGCCGGTCCTCGCTGGGAAGCTCCAACCATGGCCCGCCATAGAAGCGCCCACCGCGCTCGAACGACCCTCGACTGAATATCCGCCGGAGCACGAAGGGTGGCAGATCTACGACGGGTCCGCTGTCCCTGCTCACACTGATGCGGAACTGGGCGAGGAAGGCGTTTATCCGCTGCAGGTTCGCTCGCATCCTAATCGTGTCGGCTGTGTCTGCGTAATCGATATCGCGCTTGCCCCGTTCCTCGCCCCCGCGACCCTCTCGAAGCACGACGCTCTCGACCCATGAAGCGAAGCCGACGTGGCCCGGCGTGACGCCCCGATCCTCGAAGAAGCTGACGAGTTTTTCGGTGGCACGAATGCGGGACTGCTTCCCTACCCCTGCGTTCTCGCCAAACTCCGGGTATCGGCGATAATGGCCGAGCGTCGCGTCAGCGTAGCCCGAAGCGATCAGCCAATCGGCCACCTTGCAAACCGTCGTGTGGGTCACCGGCCACGCGGCGTAGCGGTTGCGCTTTCGATACGTGTCCTGCGCCCTGCTATACCTACGCAAGCCGGAACCGCCGTCGCGCCGCGCCACATACAGCTCCAACGCAAACGCTGTGACCGTCTGGTCGAGCCTCTGCTTGTCGTTCGGGCGAAGCGCTCGCTGCCGGACCTCCCCTCCTGCCAACTCTGCACATAGCGCGTTCGCTGCGATTGCGGCCCGTTCAGAGAGCGGTGTCCGGGACCATGTGAGCGCGGGGGCGCTTTCAGTGGCGGGCGAAGATGACATGGCGTCGCGGGTCCATCGAATGGGGCCGATGAGCAGCGCAAACTGCAGCGCTCAACATGAATGTTTTCTCCCAAGGGTAAGGGTTATTCGGCATGGTCCTGCAGCCCCGCCAGAAGCCCCAGGAACGCGCCCAGCCCTTGCCCGCTGTCTGACAGCCGGATTGGCGTGGAGGCGTCCCACGAGTCTCTGAGCGAGCCCTAGGGACTACAGTAATCCGATTGACTTAGCGCCGCCAATCTACGCTCACCGCGTCGGGATAGCTCACCAGCTCCACCAGCCCTTGCAGCCGCTCCAGCGTTGGCGGTTCCGTCCCATAGGTGCCGAACGTGAACCCGACCTCGTGCCCGACCAGCAGGGCAGCGTCGGACTGGGCAACGCCGCGCTTCTGGAGCTGGGAGACAAAGTTCTTCCGTGCCGAGTGGAAGTTCACGCGGCGGCTGGTGAACCCGGCAGCGCGCTTCCATGCCCCGAAGAGCTTCGAAGCATCGCCGGTGCCAGCCTTCCGGGGACCTTCGGGCGTGAACGTCGGCCAGACTAGGGCATCATCCGCACCGCGCTCCTTGTCCAAAATCCAGCGCAGCTTGGAGTGGATTGGCACCTTGCGCCAACCCGCTGCCGTCTTCGCGTCCTCGATCAGGAAGAATGGAACCCCATCCTCCTCCCGCACCCTGCCCCATGGCATCTCGCACAGCTCACCAAGGCGCATCCCAGTGTGCAACGAAGCGTAGAAGACTTCCACGATATCAGTGCGCTTAGGCAGCGTCTTGAAGAGCTTTTCTAGGTCTTGGATTTCCCAGTGGAGATAGCCTTGCTTCTTCACCTTCGGCAGCTTGATGCGGAACGGGTTCTCGCCCCCGCAGTGGCCATGGTTTTTGGCCCAGTCCCACACCTGAGACAAGACAATCATGTGCCGCTTGATGGTAGAGGACGCGAGGCCCGCAGGCTCACCTTCCGCTGCCACGATGGATTGCTGCAAGGTCAAGCCTGCCAGCCTGCCCCGGCCATAGTTCGCAGGCAGCTTCTTGAGCAGCTCCACGAACTGGGCAGCATCGCGCCCGGTGACCTCACGGATGGGACGCTCGCCCCAGAAGTCCCCGAAGACCCGGATGCCGGATCGATACTGCGCAGCGGTGTTGCTGGGGCGGCGATCACGGCTGGAGGACCAGCTATCCAACCACGCGCCAGCAACCTCCGAGAAGGGCGGCTCATACTGGACACGGTTGCGCGGCTTCTGGCCCCTCGCCAGCCGCAGGCCATCTGCCAACCCAGCGGCCTCGGCTTGCTCGACAGCATCAAGGACGGGGTCACCGTCCCGATCATGCTTGCGGCCCGGCTTATCAATGATCCGATCAAGGGCAATCTCGACCCCGAACCCCGTAGGATCACCTTCGGGGCTGTCGGGAATGTCCAAGGCACCGGAGACCACGCTGTCCCTGCGATCTCGATAGGCGGACCTCGCCAGCGCCGCACGGGCTTGCACGTTGCCCTCTAGCGCCATGAACTCCAGCTTGTAATCACCTGCCAGCTGCCGGGCCTTGGCTTCCGCTAGGTTCTCGTCCCGGGTCGAAAGGGTCTTCTCGATCCGCTGCGCGCCCCCGTAGTGGTGGCGTAGGTGGGCCGGGATATTGAGCTGGAAGAACCAGCCCCGTCTGCGACGCTTGATGTGCTTACCCATAAGACCCTCCAGAGAACCGAAGGGGACACATAAAAGGGGCACGTTTGAGGGTCAATGGTCTTACAAGGTGCCAATATTCAACGATTTTCTGAGCTTATGCCCGATCCGAATAAAGTCCTGTCTCCCCGACCAGTTCCTTGTTTCAGCCCGCGATCTTTACTGACCTTGCATGATGGCAGGCGCCGCCGGGATCGGTCCGCCGGTTAGGATCGCCGTTTCCTCGTTCGCGAGTATTCCGACCACCTGCGTCCACACCGCGACATTCTGGCGCAGCTGGACGATGTCGATCTTGTCGAGCGTGTCGTCGGGCGTGTGGTGCAGGTCGAAATAGCGGGTGCCGTCCTGCTGGAGATCGACAAGCGCGCCCTTCTGGTCACGCACGATGTTGAGATCCGCCCCACCGGTTGCGGCATCGCTGCCGCTCGATACGCCGAAGCGCGCGACGGCGGCTGCGATCTTCTTGTGCAGAGCGGGGTTGGTCTCGCGGAAATTGCTATCGAACCGCCAGATGCGGTCCGCGCCGAAATCGCTTTCGAGTCCAACCGCGATCCGTTCGCCAATATGCGCGTCGCTATAGGCCTTGCTACCCCAAAGGCCGGTTTCCTCTGCACCGGCAAGCAGCACCCGGATGGTGCGCAGCGGCTGGTGCTGACCTGCATATCCGGCCGCGGCGATTATGATGCCGCATCCGGCCCCGTCATCGAATGCGCCCGGTGCATTCCACCAGCTGTCGATATGGCAGGCGAGCAGCAGCGGCGGGAGCGCGGGATTGCGCCCGACGATCTCGCCGACGACATTGCCGCTTTCGGTCTGGCCGATCTGGCGCGGGTTCATTTCCAGCCTGAGCGTGACCGGACGACCACCCGCACGCGCGAACATCCGTTCGAGGTTCTCGGCATCGGGCAGGCTCAGCGCGCCCGCGGGAATCGGGGTCACGCCTTCGGGGAAGCTGGTGCCGCCGGTGTGCGGGTTGCGGTGGTGATCGGTGCCGACCGACTTGATGACGGTTGCGACCGCGCCCTTGCTCGCGGCGATCCCCGCGCCCACCCAGCGCGCCGGGCCGGCAAAGCCGTAGTGCGAGCCGTCCTGCGCGGGGCGCATCTGGTGGCTGATATAGGCGATCTTGCCCTTGAGGCTGCCCGCAGGGGCAGCACGCAGATCATCGACGGTGCGGAAGAACACCACCTCGGCTTCGATCCCGCCTGCCGGGGTGGCGGCCGAATTGCCGAGCGGCAGCACAGCCAGATCCTGTGCGAAGGGTGAGGTGACGCGCGCGCGGGCGACATCGCCAGGCACCCAAGTATCCATCATGAAGGGCTCGATCGCGACATTGTCGAAACCGGCGTTCCGAAGCCACGCCGCGGCCCATTCGCGCGCCCGTGCCTCGGCCTCGGTCCCGGCCTGACGCGGGCCGACCTCGGTGGTCAGCCCTTCGACGAAGGCATAGGCATTCTCGTCTTTATCAAGTGCCGCCTCGGCCTGCTGCTCCAGCGTCAGCGTCAGCGGCGCCGGTGCGGCGAAAGCGGGAATGGCGAGCGAAAGCGCGGCAAGCGCGATAAGGGGTCTGGTCATGGGTCAGCGTGCTATCGGGCACGCGGGCGCAAGTCTAGCCGCTTGCCCTACGGCATCCCCTTCCCTATCTGCGCAGCCAAAGCTTCCACCTCCTTTTTCCGATCCCTCGAAGGACACATCCGATGGCCGCGCAATACGCCTATGTCATGAAGGGCATGACCAAAACCTTCCCCGGCGCCCAGAAGCCGGTGCTGAACAATATCTCGCTGCAATTCTATCAGGGCGCGAAGATCGGCATCGTTGGCCCCAACGGCGCGGGCAAGTCGACGCTGATCAAGATCATGGCCGGGATCGACAAGGACTTCACCGGCGAGGCTTGGCCAGGCGAGAACATCACCGTCGGCTATCTTGAGCAGGAACCCGAGCTCGATCCGACCAAGACCGTGCTCGAAAACGTGCGCGAAGGCGCCAAGGAAACCGCCGATCTGGTTGCACGCTTCAACGAAGTCAGCGCGCTGATGTGCGAGCCTGATGCCGATTTCGACGCCCTCGGCGCGGAAATGGGCGAGCTGCAGGACAAGATCGACGCGGTCGATGGCTGGACGCTCGACAACCAGCTCGAAGTGGCGATGGAAGCCCTGCGCTGCCCGCCGGGCGACTGGCCGGTCAAGGACCTGTCGGGCGGCGAGAAGCGCCGCGTCGCGCTCACCCGCCTGCTAATCCAGAAGCCCTCGATCCTGCTGCTGGACGAACCGACCAACCACCTCGATGCCGAGTCGGTGCAGTGGCTGGAAAACCACCTCAAGGAATATGCCGGCGCAGTGCTGATGATCACCCACGATCGCTACTTCCTCGATAACGTGGTGGAATGGATCCTCGAGCTCGATCGCGGTTCCTACTACCCCTACGAAGGCAACTACTCGACCTATCTCGAGAAGAAGGCCAAGCGCATGGAGCAAGAAAGCCGCGAGGAAAGCGGCAAGCAGAAGGCGCTCCAGCGCGAGCTCGAATGGATCCGCCAGACGCCCGCTGCCCGCCAGACCAAGTCCAAGGCGCGTATCCGCAAGTTCGAGGAACTCCAGAACAGCCAGGACAGCCGCCAGGTCGGCAAGGCCCAGATCGTCATCCAGGTGCCCGAGCGCCTCGGCGGCAAGGTGATCGAGGCCAAGAACATCACGAAGGCCTATGGCGACAAGCTGTTGTTCGAAAACCTCAGCTTCATGCTCCCCCCGGGCGGCATCGTCGGCGTGATCGGCCCCAACGGCGCGGGCAAGTCGACGCTGTTTAAGATACTCACCGGCAAGGAACAACCCGACAGCGGCACGATCGAGATCGGCTCGACCGTGCGCCTCGGCTATGTCGACCAGAGCCGCGACCACCTCGACCCGAAGAAGAACGTGTGGGAGGAAATCTCCGACGGGCTCGATTACATGAAGGTCAACGGGCAGGACATGAGCACCCGTGCCTATGTCGGCGCCTTCAACTTCAAGGGCGCGGACCAGCAGAAGAACGTCGGCAAGCTTTCCGGCGGTGAACGCAACCGCGTCCACATGGCCAAGATGCTGAAGCAGGGCGGCAACGTGCTGCTGCTGGACGAGCCGACCAACGATCTCGACGTCGAAACGCTGGCCGCATTGGAAGACGCGATCGAGAACTTCGCGGGCTGCGCCGTGGTCATCAGCCACGACCGCTTCTTCCTCGACCGCCTCGCCACCCACATCCTCGCGTTCGAAGGCAACAGCCATGTCGAATGGTTCGAAGGCAACTTCGAAGCCTACGAGGAAGACAAGCGCCGCCGTCTGGGCGATGCCGCCGACCGCCCAACGCGATTGGCTTACAAGAAGCTGACCCGCTAAGTGCATCAAAGGGCGGGCGTTTTCGATAGCGCCCGCCGCTTCTTTACCTTCCCTTAAGCAGAATTCGTCACTCTTGCCTGCGACAACGGGATCGCAAAGGGGCAAGAGCGGCATGGTCACGGGCATTGATGTGCCGCTCGAAGCGGCGATCGCGGGGTGGCTAGCGGCTCTGGTGCTTGGCGTGTTCATCGGACGCGCGTGGAAAATCCCGCGGCACACATCCCTGTCCGACCCGCTTTCGGGCCTCTTCTCGCCGGAAACCCTCGAAACCGCAATCGAAAGCACCAGACGCCGCACGGGCGACCGGGCTTCGGCCCGAGCGGTGCTCCACGCCCGGCTCGACCAGATTGCGATGCTTCGCAGCGGAAGGAATGCCGAGGCCCGCGAAGCGGTGCTGGATCATGTCGCAGCGGTGATGAAGGCCAGCATCCGCCGCGACGATCGCCTTGCGAGGGTCGCAGGTGACGGGTTCACGATCGTCATGTCCGGTGCCGACGAGAGGGCTGCAAAAAGCGCTGCCGACCGCCTGCGCCGCGCTCTGGCACAAATCAGATTGCCGCAATTCGGATCGGACAATGCTTTCACAGCCAGCTTCGGCGTCGCGGCTGGCCGGGCCGACGAGATGGGTGACACACTTATGAGGCGGGCACTGGCTGCGCTCGACGCGGCACAAAAGGCAGAGAGCGACCATGTCGTCGCCGCCAGCGAGATCGAGGAAGTAATCTACCTGCCGGCTCCGGAGCCATCGACAAACGCCGCCTGAGCCGCCGCGATCAGGGCGCGACCCAGCGTTCTTGCCAGCCATCACCTGCGCGGCAGAACTGCGCGCGGACATGGCCGGTATGCGCAAGATAGAGCCAATCCACTTCGGCAATATCGATCAGCAACACTGCGAAATTCTCGCGCGCGGGGAGAAGCTGCGCGTCGTCGGGCTCCACACCCTCGAATTCCGGCGGCAAGCCCGAAGTCGGCCCGTCCGAGCCAGCGCCCGGGCCTTCACCAAGATAGCAGCGCCGCGCGAAATTGGAGCTTGCCGCCCAGGCTGCATCCGCCACGGGCCCTTGCGCCTCGATCCGCCCGGTGCCGCGCACGCGGATCTGGATCTTCGCTCCCTTGTCGTAGAACACCGCCGCCATCCGGGGATCGGCGGCGATCGCCTGCGCCTTGGGGGCACGGCTATCGGTGTGCAGACGCAATGTCCAATGGACCGGATCAAACGCCCGCAGCACCATCACCCGGGCATCGACATCGGCGGTGACGATTACCGGCGTATGCATCGGCGATTTGCGGTCTCGCGCAGCGCGGATCAGGCGGTTGGCGCAGTCGGTGCGGATTTCATCGAGGGTGTCGAACATCACGCCTTGCGCCTTCGGTGGCAAAACCGCGCGCGTCAAGCCGCACTCCTGTTGCCGCATGATTGTTCATCCAAAGTCATATTTTTCTGAATATCGACGAGCTGGTTCATCCCCGCGACAGTTGGCAGGCGCTATCAGGGCAAATATCAACTTGCCGCTTGTGGTGGGCGGGCGACACTGGAGGCATCTATGACCAAGACCCTGATTACCAGGGGCGGTGCGCTTTCGGCTCTCGCCCTCGTTCTTTCCCTTGCCGTGACGCCGGTTGCGGCCGAGGCGCAGAGCCGTGCAGAAATCCGCGCCGAACGTCAGCAGGCCCGCAGCGAAAGCCGCGGCACACGGCAGGTGCAGCGCGTCGAGCGTCGCAGCGAGCGTCGTGCCGAGCGGCCCGAGCGCGTCCAGCGTGCTGCGGCACGCGACGGTTTCGGTTCCGGTGTCGCGCGCCGTGTGGAGCGCGCCGGCGAGCCCGACGCGCGTCCCGTTTCGATGCTGCGCGGCGACCGTCCCGCGCGCCGGGCCGAACAGGTTGACCGCCGCAGCGAACGCCGCGCGGACCGGATCGACCGGCGTAGCGAACAGCGTGCCGAACGCGTCGAACGGCAGGGAGACCGCCGCGCCGATCGGCTTGAATGGCAGGGTCGCGACCGTGCCGCCCAGCGCGTGGAGCGTCGTAGCGAACAGCGCGCAGAACAGATCGAGAGGCGCAGTGATCAGCGGAGCATCCGCGTAGAACAGCGTGGTGATCGCCGCGCCGACCGGATCGACCGCCGCGACGGGTGGCGTGATGGTCGCCGTGACAGCAATTGGCGCGATGGGCGCCGTGACGGCAATTGGCGGGACGGGCGTCGTGATCGCAACTGGCGCGATGATCGTCGCGACTTCCGGCGCGACCAGCGGAACTGGCGGCGCGACGATTGGCGTTGGAACTATCGCGGCTGGGCCGGCTGGGACAATCGCGATTTCCGCCGCTGGGATCGCGGATGGCGTGGTAGCCGCAGGTACAACTGGGCCGATTTCCGTCGCGGGAACCGCTTCATTTACCACCCCGGCCCCTATTACGCGCCGTTCCGCGCGCACAGGTATAACAGGCTGCAAATCGGGTTCTTCCTCGACAGCCTGTTCTTCCAGCCGCGGTTCTTCATCAATGATCCGTGGGATTACCGCCTGCCGCCTGTCTACGGCCCCTATCGCTGGGTGCGCTATTACGACGATGTGTTGTTGGTAGATATTTACTCCGGCGAAGTGGTGGACGTGATTTACGACTTCTTCTGGTGATCTGACGGCAGGCGCGCGGTGCAGGATTGCGCCGCGCGCCCTGCTTGCTAACAGACGGGTATGAGTGACACTGACCTCGTACCTGACCAGCAAGCCCTTGCCCGGGTCGGCGCGACCGTGCGCGAACGACTGGCGGGTGATCCCGGCATCTACAAAGTAGAAAACCCCCTGGCCGAGCTTTTCGCAGTCGGGGATTTCCTCAGCCCGACAGAGTGCGAGAAGCTTTGCACCATGATCGACGAGGTCGCACGCCCGTCCTCGCTGCACGAACTCGATTATGCGAGCGGTTTCAGAACCTCTTATTCGGGCGATCTCGACCCTTATGACAGCTTCGTGAAAAGCATCTCGCGCCGGATTGATGACCTGCTCGGGCTGGACCCTGCAATAGGAGAGGCAATCCAAGGTCAGCGTTATCTGCCCGGCCAGCAATTCCAGCCGCATAATGACTGGTTCTACACCTCCGAGAAATACTGGCAGCTCGAAGAAGCCCGCGGCGGGCAGCGCAGCTGGACGGCGATGGCCTATCTCAACGATGTCGCCGAAGGAGGGGAAACCCACTTCACCGAAATCGGGATCAAAATCCGGCCCAAGCCCGGCGTTTTGCTTTTATGGAACAACGCGCTGCCCGACGGTCGCCCCAACGAAGGCACGATGCACGCAGGGACTCCGGTGGTAAAAGGCGCGAAATACGTCATCACCAAATGGTATCGCACCCGCCAGTGGCGGTAGGAAAGACCCGGAAGCCTATTTTTCCGGGCCTTGCCCTTCCGCCTCTTCCTCGACCTCACGGCCGATCGCGCGCACTTCCTTCGCTAGCCGATCGATCCGGTGCGCAAGGCGCAGGATTTCGAGCTGAGTGCGCAGGTTCACCTCGTAATCGTGGCGCGCGGTGATGCGGTCTTTCATCGCCTGACGGTTCTGGCTCATCAGGATCACCGGCGCCTGAACTGCCGCCAGCATCGACAGCATCAGGTTGAGGAAAATGAACGGATAGGCATCGAACGGCCCCATCCCCAGCAGTTGCAGCGCCCCGGAGTTGAGTACCACCCAAACCAGCAACACCATCCCGAAACCCAGGATGAAGCCCCAGCTACCGCCAACGGCAGCAACCCGGTCGGCCAGACGATCTTTCCATGTCTCATGCGCCTGCGCCAACTCGTCGGCATCGCGCCCGGTGAAGGTGCCCGCCGCCACGCGCCGTAGCACCCGCTGTTCGTCCGCCTCGAGATCGTCGAAATCACGGCCGAGCAAGTCGCGCGCGAGCCTGTGCGGATCGGTTTGACGGGTCATGGCCCCGACATTACGCCTTGGCCAGCGCCTCGGCAATCAGCTGGCGGGTGGGCGCAATGCCGTAAAGCGCGATGAAGCTGCCCATGCGCGGCCCCTGCTCGCTGCCGAGCAGGGTTTCGTAAAGCGCCTTGAACCAGTCGCGTAAGGATTCGAACCCGAACTCTTCCTGCTTGCCGATTTCGTAGACGATGGTCTGCAAGTCCTCGGCGCTCATGTCCGCCGGAGCCTCGGCCAGCGCGGCATCCAGCGCCCAAAGCGCGGCCACCTCGCCATCCACCGGCGCCCGCTTGGCAAGCGTAGGGGCGACAAAATCGCGGTTATAGGCAAGCGCCTTCATCACCAACACATCCAGCGCCGGGTGCGCTGCCGGATCGGCATCCTCGACGTAATTGCCGAGATAGGACCATACCGCCTCACGCGTCGCGCCCGCGCCCAGCACGCCGACCAGATTGAGCAGCAGGCTGAAGGGCACCGGCAGCGTATCGCCCGCGCCCGGCGCCTCGGCCCCTTCGTGATGTTCGTTGGCGCGCAGCAGGTGCCACACCGGGTTGCCCAGCTGCTTGTCGATATCCTGCGTGGGAAGCGCCGTGCGGAACTGCCAGTAATCGTCGATCGCCTTGGGGATCACGCCGACATGGAGCTGCTTTGCGCTCTTGGGATTGGCGAAGATGTAATAGCCGAGGCTCTCCTCGCTGCCATATTCGAGCCACTGCTCGATCGACAGGCCGTTGCCCTTGGACTTGGAAATCTTCTCGCCCTTGGCGTCGAGGAACAGCTCGTAGATCAGCCCTTCGGGCTTGTGGCCGCCCAGCACGCGGGCGATCTTGCCCGACTGGATGCCGCTGTCGGTCAGGTCCTTGCCATACATTTCGTAATCGACGCCCAGCGCCACCCAGCGCATCGCCCAGTCGACCTTCCACTGGCACTTGGCCATGCCGCCCAGCGCCGATTGTTCGACTTGCCTGCCGTCCTCGTCGGTGAAGCGGATGATCCCCGCATCGGCATCGACGACCTCGATCGGCACCTGCAGCACCGCGCCAGTGCTCGGGCTGATCGGCATCACGGGCGAATAGGTGCGGCGGCGTTCCTCGCCCAGAGTCGGCAGCATGATGTCCATGATCGCGCCGAAATTGGCGAGCACGCCCTTCAGTGCCTCGTCGAAGCGGCCCGAATTGTAGCAGTCCGAAGAGCTGACGAATTCATAGTCGAAGCCGAAGCGGTCGAGGAAATCGCGCAGCATTGCATTGTTGTGTGCCGCGAAGCTTTCGAACTTGCCGAAAGGATCGGGAATGCGCGACAGTGGCTTGCCCAGATTGGCTTCGAGCAACGCCTTGTTGGGCACGTTGTCGGGCACCTTGCGCAGGCCGTCCATGTCGTCGCTGAACGCCACCAGCCGCGTGGGCGCGCCGCCGGTCAGCGCTTCATAGGCGCGGCGGACAAGCGTGGTGCGCAGCACTTCCTGAAAGGTGCCGATATGCGGGAGCCCTGAGGGGCCGTAACCGGTTTCGAACAGCACGCCGCCGGGCTTGCCTTGCGGCATCCGCTTGGCGAGGCGCTGTGCCTCCTGGAACGGCCAGGCCTTCGAATTGCGGGCTGCAGCGATAAGGGCGTCTTGAGTGATCTTCATGATACTCGCGGCTATTAGGGATGCGCTGGCGGCTTGCAAGCGGCAATGGGGCAGGCAAAGTATACAAAGGTGACACCGTGTATACTTTGTAATTTTATTACTTTCATATATTTTTCATATACTTGCACCTGAAAATGCGAAACGGCGGACACGGGGTGCGGACGCGAAAACCGGCCTGAGGGCATTGATCATGCGCTGTCATAGGTTGCCGCAGGCCGTGTAGGACAGCGGCGATGGTCAACAGTGCCGCTCTCTTCCTGCTGATTTCCGGCGATGTATGCGCTGATCGCGCTGATCCACACTCCTTCCGCCGAAGGGCGCGACCGGGTGGTGGGATCGGTCGTCTCCAATGGTCTGCAAGTCCTCAAGACGGTGGCCTGACACCCAGCAACGCCGTTCGGGAAAGCGGGACTGCGGATCGTTTACAATGCGGCCGCGCTCGCCCATCGTGCGCCGCGTGACCGCCCCCGCAGCCCTGCCCCAGCCCCTGCCTCTGCCCGCGCTGCACGCCAGCCACGGCGGCCACTGGCTGCGCCCGGCGACGGGCACCACCAGCGCGGTGTCCAAGGGCGATGCGATCATGGCGGCGGCCGATACGCCGGTGCTGATGCTCAACGCGCCGCTGGTGGCAAGCCGGCTGGGCTATCCGGATCTTTCGGGGCTCGATCTGCTCGAAGCCTTCGCCTTCGTCCACCCTGCCCGCTTCTGCGTGCCGACTCCGCGCGGGCTGGCAGAGGCGCTCGGCTTGCCGGTGCCGGCGGGCGATGCCGCTGTGCCGGAACTGCTCCAGCAGGCGGCAGGGGCGCTGATCGCCGCGGTACTTGATCCCGAATGGTTCGAGCGCGAAGGCGCGTGGAGTGCCCTCCAAAGCCTCGAACGCCTGCGCTGGCCGTGGGCACAGGTGTTGAAGCCCCACATCGCCAAGCCGGAGCGCGCCGAGCGCTGGCTGTTCGCGCGTCTGCCCGAATGGGAGGAGGCGGGCGAACGCCCTGCCCCGCGGCAGGTGGAGTTATCCGCAGAGGCGGTGCAGGCGCAGCTTGCCCGTCTGACCGGCGAAGGGGCCGAAAGCCGCGAGGGCCAGCGCGCCTATGCGCAAGACGTGGCGCGCATCTTCGCACCGCGCACCCGTGAGGGCCGCCCGCATCTGGCACTGGCGCAGGCGGGAACGGGGATCGGCAAGACGCTGGGCTATCTCGCCCCGGCCTCGCTCTGGGCGGAGCAAAGCGGCGGGACGGTGTGGGTTTCGACCTTCACCAAGAACCTGCAACGGCAGCTGCGCGCCGAAAGCCGCCGCGCCTGGCCGGCCGAGCGCCCCGACGGCACCCCGCCGGTGGTGGTGCGCAAGGGCCGCGAGAATTACCTCTGCCTACTCAACCTGGAAGACGCGCTTCAAGGCGGATTTGCGGGGCGTCCGGCGGTGCTGGCGCAGCTGGTGGCGCGCTGGGGCGCCTATACCCGCGACGGGGACATGATCGGCGGCGATCTGCCCGGCTGGCTCGGCACGCTGTTCCGCAAGCGCGGCATCGCCGCCCTCACCGACCAGCGCGGGGAGTGCATCTATGCCGGGTGCCCGCATTACCGGAAGTGCTTCATCGAACGCGCCGCACGCGATTCTGCGCAGGCCGATCTGGTGATCGCCAATCACGCGCTGGTGATGGTCAACGCCGCGCGTTCTGGTTCAGGGGGGGCGAGAGACCCGAACCAGCGCCCGACACGCCTGATCTTCGATGAAGGCCATCACGTGTTCGACGCCGCGGATTCAACCTTCGCCGCAACGCTTTCCGGACAGGAGGCGATCGAACTGCGCCGCTGGATCATCGGCCCCGAGCGTGAGGCACGCGGGCGGAGACGCGGTCTTGCGGCGCGGCTGGCGGACGTCGCCAGCTATGACGAGGCGGGCGCGGAAGCCATCGCCGCGGCCTGTAAGGCGGGACAATTGCTCCCCTCCGACGGCTGGCTTCAACGGCTGTCCGAAAACAGTCCGTTCGGCCCGCTGGAGGCGTTGCTGGCTGCGGTTCGCACCGCAACCTATGCGCGCGACGAAAGCGGCGGGATCGATGCCGGATACGGAATCGAGACCGAGGCTTCGGGCTTGCCGGGCGAAGTGATCGAGGCCGCGGGCGCCGCCGCCGAAGCGCTTGCCGCCATTCGCGTGCCGCTGATCCGGCTGGGCGGCAGGCTGGAAGCAATCCTTGCCGAACCGCCTGACTGGCTTGACGCGCAGGGGCGCGCGCGGATCGAAGGCGCACGCTTTGCGCTGGCATGGCGGATCGATCTGATCACTGCATGGGAAGCCCTGCTCGACCGGCTCGGCGGACCGGCCGATCCGGAATTCGTCGATTGGCTCGCGGTCGACCGTTCCGAGGCGCGCGAATTCGACATTGCGATCCACCGCCGCTGGCTTGATCCGATGAAGCCCTTTGCCCGCGTCGTGCTCGAACCTGCGCACGGGGTGCTGCTGACCAGCGCCACACTGACCGACCGCACCACCGAAGACGATCCCTGGGCCAGCGCGATCCAGCGTTCGGGCGCTGCGCATATCGAAGCGGCGCCGCTGCTATCCGCCGCGACAAGCCCGTTCGACTACGCGACCCGCGCCGAAGTGCTGATCGTCACCGACGTTGCCAAGGGCGATCTGCCCGCGCTGGCGGGTGCCTATGCGCGGATCATCGAGGCATCGGGCGGCGGCGTACTCGGGCTGTTCACTGCTATCCGGCGGCTGCGCGCGGTGCACGGGCGTATCGCCGACCGGCTCGCGCGCGCCGGCCTGCCGGTCTATGCCCAGCATGTCGATCCGATCGATACTGGCACGCTGGTGGACATTTTCCGCGACGATCCGCATGCCAGCCTGATCGGTACCGACGCCCTGCGCGACGGGGTCGACGTTCCCGGCCATTCCTTGCGCTGCGTGGTGATGGAGCAGGTGCCCTGGCCGCGTCCCGATATCCTGCACAAGGCCCGCAGGCTGGCAGGCGGAGGCTCGGCCTATGACGACCGTATCATCCGCGCGCGGCTGGCGCAGGCCTTCGGACGGCTGATCCGCAGCAAGGATGACGCGGGACATTTCATCGTCCTTTCCCCCGCCTTTCCCTCGCGGCTGCTATCCGCCTTCCCGCCCGGCACGCCTGTCATGCGCCTGACGCTTGATGAGGCTTTACAACGCCTCGCCGCTGGTGTTGGAGGCGCCCTGTCCGTGCCACCCCAAGGAGCCTTGCAGCCATGAAGATCCTCGGTCTCCTGCGCCATGCCAAATCCGACTGGGACGACATGAACCAGCGCGATTTCGACCGCGGGCTGAACGCGCGCGGGCGCAAGGGTGCCGAGCTGATCGGCCGCCACATCCGCGATCATGGGGTAAAATGGGACAAGGTGATCGCCAGCCCCGCGGTGCGCGTGAAACTGACGCTCGAAGGCGCGCTGCCCGATGTCGCGCCGGAGTTTGACCAGAAGCTTTATCTGGCCAGTTACGATACCATCGCCGAAACGATCGAGGCCCATGCGGGAAGCGGCGATGACGAGGCCGAGGCGATCCTTGTGGTCGGACACAATCCGGGCCTGCAGGATACGCTGCTGGAGCTGGTTTCACCGTCGAAGGAAAACGACCTGTTCCGTGAGGCGGTGGTGAAGTTTCCGACCGCTGCCTACGCCGTGCTCGAATGCGATATCGAACACTGGTCGCAGCTCAAGCGTTACTGCGCCGAGCTGGTGCATTTCGCCCGGCCGCGCGATCTCGATCCCGAGCTGGGGCCGGAAAACTAGTCTCCGGCCCCGCGCTCGCGGGTCTTACTCGCCCTCGCCCCCGGCAAGACCGCGGGCCTCCAGCATCGGCTGCACGTCGGGCTGGCGACCGGCGAAATTCTGGAACATTTCGAAATAGTCCATCGTCCCGCCGCGGCTCAGCACGGTCTTGCGGTAGTGATCGCCGTTGGCACGGGTCAGCCCGCCATTGTCGCGGAACCACTTGCGGCTGTCGCGGTCGAGCATTTCGGTCCAAAGATAGCTGTAATAGCCTGCCGAATAGCCCGCCGGATCGCTGAAGATGTGGTTGAAATAGGTCGAACGGTAGCGCGGCGGCACCAGATCGATCTCCAGCCCGAGTTCCTCCAGCGACTTGCGTTCGAAGGCATCGACCTTGTCGGGCGTATCGATTTCGGCGGCCTGTTCCGGCGTCAGCGCAGCCCACTTCATGTCGAGCAATGCGGCGGCCACGACCTCGCCGAAGTCGTAACCCTGGTTGAACTTCGACGCCGCATCGATCTTTTCGACCAGCGCCATCGGAATGGTTTCGCCGGTCTTGTAGTGCTTGGCATAGTTCTGCAGCACTTCCGGATCGGTCGCCCACATCTCGTTGACCTGGCTCGGATATTCGACGAAATCGCGCGCCGTGGCCGTGCCCGAGAGGCTTTCGAACTTCTGGTCGGCGAACAGGCCGTGCAGCGCATGGCCGAATTCGTGGAAGGTGGTGCTGACATCATCGAAGCTGACGAGCTGCACTTCGCCCTCGGCGGCCTTGGGGATGTTGAGCACATTGTAGATCACCGGCTTGGTGCCCCACAGATAGCTCTGGTCGACGAAGTTGCTCATCCACGCGCCGCCGCGCTTTGACGGACGCTGGAACGGATCGAAGTAGAACAGGCCGAGTTCCGATCCATCGGCGTCATAGACTGTGTAGACCCACACATCGGGGTGATAGGTCGGCAGATCGGTGCGACGCTTGAAGCTGAGCCCGTAGAGCTTGTTCGCGGCATAGAACACGCCGTCTTCCAGCACCTTGTCGAGCTGGAAATACTGCGCCACCGCATCTTCATCGAGGTCGTAACGTTCGGCCTTGATGCGGTTGGCATAGCGGTACCAGTCCCACGGTTTGACCTCGTAATTCCCGCCATCGGCCGCGATCACCTCGTTCAGCATCCCGGCCTCGCGGCGCTGCGTGGCAGCGAGCGCCGGGACCATCTGCTCCATGAAGCCCAACGCGGTTTCGGGCTTCTTCGCCATGCGATCATACATGGTGTAGCTGGCCCAGTCGGGTTCGCCGAACAAGGCGGCCTTGTCGGCGCGCAGCGCGGCGATCTTGGCCACCAGCGTGCGGGTGTCGTGATCGGCCTTCACACCGTCGGCACGGTTAAAGCTGAGCTTGAACAGCGCCTCGCGGGTGGCGCGGTTTTCCAGCGTGGGCAGTAGCGGCTGCTGCGTGGTGTTCTGCAACGCGATGGCATACTTGCCCGGGAAGCCCTTTTCCGCGGCGAGATCGGCGGCGGCCTTGATATCGGCATCCGAAAGCCCGGCCAGTTCTTCTGCGGTGTCGACGATCAGCGGCTGGCCGTTGGTGGCAGCGCGCACCTGCTGGCCGAACTGGGTGGTGAGGGTCGACAATTCGCTGTTGATCGCCTTCACCTGCTCGCGCTCGGCCTCGGTCAGCAGCGCGCCGGCGTGGACCATGCGCTTGTAGGTTTCTTCCAGCAGGCGCGATTCTTCCAGCGACAGGCCGAGCGTGTCCCGCGCGTCGTAGACCGCCTTCACCCGCGCGAAGAGTTCGGGGTTGAGCGTGATCGAATCCTGGTGAGCCGAAAGCTTGGGGCTGATTTCGGTGTCGATCTCGTCAAGCCGGTCGGTGGTGTTGGCACCGGTCAGCGCATAGAAAACGCGCGCCACGCGGCCGAGCATCCGGCCCGATTTTTCCAGCGCGACGATGGTGTTGTCGAAGCTCGGGCTTTCCGGGTTGGCGATGATCGCGGCGACTTCGGCCTTCTGGATCGCCATGCCCTGTTCGAAGGCGGGGATGTAATCATCCTCGGTGATTTTGGTGAAATCCGGCGCAAGGAAAGGCAGCGTGCTGTCGGCTGCGAAATAGCCCGTGCCTTCGGGGATTGCAGGGCTCGCGGCGGGCGCGGTCTGGGCCAGCGCGGCCTGCGGCACGGCGCCAAGGCCGATCATCAGTGCGGCGGCGGATACGGTGGACAGGGCAGAAACGAAATTGCGGGTCGTCATAAGGAAAAGTCTCTCTCGGGTCGTTTGCGCATCGCTGCATAGCTGCAACGTTTCGCGGGTCTCATGCACGCGCGCTCTTGAACAGGGTATGACCGGGAATTGCAAGCGGGCTTGATCGGGCCGCCTATCCGACCAGTTTTCGCGGCCCCGGCCCCTCTCCGGCAAGGCGATCTTCCGGATTCCAGATCGCGCAATGTTCAAGGCTGAGGCACCCGCAGCCGATACAGCCGTCGAGCCTTTCGCGGGTACGGGTAAGTTCGGCGATCCGGGCATCAAGATGCGCGCGGATCGCCTGACTGATCGCCTGCCAGTCACGCGCCGTGGGGGTGCGGCCCTGTGGTAGCGTTGCAAGCTGCGCCTCGATCTCGCCGAGCGAAAGGCCGAGCCGCTGGGCGATCAGGATAAAGCTCAAACGCCGGATGTCCGAACGCAGGAAGCGCCGCTGGTTGCCGCCGGTGCGCACCGGTTCGATCAGGCGCTTGTCCTCGTAGAACCGGATCGCCGAAACGCTGAGGCCGGTGCGGCGCGCGATTTCTCCGATGGAGAGAAGGTCGGAGGGTTTAAGGCGGGCCGTCATGGCATCTCCGAATAAGCTTGACCTCAAGTTAGGTTGAGATTGCACCTTGGGCAAGCCGATTGATTCGCAACCCCGCAAGAAAGGATCTTCCCATGGCCAACGGCTATCTCGAACACGTCAATATCACCGTCAGCGATATCGAACGCAGCGCCGCGCTGCTTGAAAAGCTGCTGGGCTGGCACATCCGCTGGCGCGGCCCTGCACAAATGGGCGGAGAGACCATCCATGTCGGTAGCGATCGCGATTACATCGCCGTCTACACGAATGGTGCGCCGGTCGATCGCTTTGCCAAGGGCCAGCCGCTCAACCATGTCGGAATAGTGGTCGACGATCTCGACGCCGCCGAGGCTATCGTGCGCGAAGCCGGGCTCGAACCCTTCAGCCACGCCGATTACGAACCGGGGCGGCGGTTCTACTTCTTCGACTGGGACGGGATCGAATTCGAACTGGTCAGCTACGCTTAAAGGAGACCCGGTTGCTCGCTCGCGCCCCTCGCCCATGGCTGCTGCGTGCGGTCGATGGTGATGTCCCCTTGCCACGGACGGCACAGCGACAGCGCCTCCTCCGGCGTGCCGCCTACCCATGCGCTGTAGTCTTGGAGCGCAAGCAGTACCGGCATCCGGCTATGCACGCCCTCGGCCGCCGATCCGGCGCTGTCGGTCATCACCATGGAATAGCACGCGCCCCACTCGTCTGATGGCCGCCACACCCCGGCGGCGGCGAACAGCGCCGTATCGGGCAGGCTCAACCATGTGCGCGTCATCCGTCCCTTCGCCCCCTGCGCCTCGGCCCAGCCGGTCAGCGGGATCAGGCAGCGCCGCTCTTCGAAGGAATGGCGCCAGAAAAAGGTGGAGAGCTTGTCGGTTCGCGCATTGTTGACAGGCTTGGGCTTCAGCTTCTGGCCCTGCTTCCCCGTCAGCACCAGCGGAAAGCCCCAGGTCATCGTCCGCACCTGCCCCTCGGCCACCACCAGCCCCGGATAGCCGGGATAGACTTCCGCGCCGAAATTGGCACCGCCCGCCCCCTCCACCGCATCGAACCACGCGGCCACCTCGGTCGCGTTCTTCGTCATGCGGTAAAGGTTGCACATTGCCTCAGGCCCCCGCGTTGCCCACCACGAAGCACGCCGCTGCCATCAACGCCCCCGCCCAGCGGTTGGAACGGAACCGGTCGAGCGGGTTGGCGGGATCCTCCGCATCGAGCGTGACCACCTGCCACGCCAGATGCCACGCCACCGGCATGAGCGCGAGGAGCGCAACAGGATCGGGCCGGTAGAGCCAGAAACCCAGCGCCCAAAGGCCCACGGCTGCGGCATAAAACGCCGCAATCCCCGCCTGTACCCGCGCGCCCATCGCCAGCGCGGAAGAGCGGATGCCGACCATCGCATCATCCTCGCGGTCCTGCAGCGCGTAGATCGTGTCGTATCCGATCACCCATGCGATGCACCCGGCATAGACCGCCGCCAGCGCATCCCAGTTGTCGAGCCGCAGTTCGGCCCAGCCGACCAGCAGCCCCCAGTTGAACACCATCCCCAGCCATGCCTGCGGCCACCAGGTGATGCGCTTCATGAAGGGATAGGCGGCAACCAGCGCCAGACTGCCGAGCGCCACCAGCTGCGCTTCCCAGCGCAGTTGCAGCAGCACAAGAAGTCCGACGAGGCACAGCGCGACCAACCAGCCCCAGGCGAGCTTCTTCGACACCCGCCCGCTCGCGACAGGACGGGCCGCAGTGCGTGCGACCTTCGCATCGAGATCGGCATCGACGATATCGTTATAGACGCACCCCGCCCCGCGCATGGCGATGGAGCCGACAAGCAGCCAGCCGAGCAGCGCCCATTGTGCGCCTGCGCCCGCCAGCCACACCCCGAACACGCAGGGCCAGAACAGCAGCCACCAGCCGATCGGCCGGTCGAACCGTGCCAGCAGCGCAAGATCGCGCGGAAGCTGCGGCAGGCGCGCGACAAGGCCGCGGTGTTCGCTGTCGGGAACGATCTGTTCGCTCATGCCTGTGCCTCCTCGCCCCGTGCCGCGCGCCAGCCAATGATCGCGAGCACCAGCATCGTGACGTTCCCCGCGAAGTCGAGCATCCCGATCGACGTCAGCACAGGCACTTCGTAATGGAAATACCAGTTGAAGCCGAAGAACGGCAGTAGCAGCACCGCGAAGACCAGAAACGCCCGCGCGCTCCAGCGCACCGCCAACGCCATCAGGCCGAACAGCACCGCCTGCGCGCCGAAGCAGGCTATGGTGAAGCGGGCCAGAAAGGTATCCTGCCGATAGGCTTCGGTCACCGCCAGTTCGATCACGCTGGCAGGCGCGAACAGCGCCCAGCCGCCAAGCGCCAGAAATACGAAAGCGATCAGGAATTGTGCGGTGCGCGCGGACATCTCTTGCTCCCTAGCGGGGCAAGCGCTTAGTGCAAAGCCATGCCCGCAACGCCCGCCTGGCCTCCGAAAAGCGCACCGCGCCTGTTCGTTTCGCAGGTGCTTGCCGATGGCGCCAGCGTGCGGATCGAAGGCAATCCCGCGCATTACCTCGCCCGCGTCATGCGCGTGGCTGCGGGCGACATCGTGATTCTTTGCGACGACCAAACCGGCGAATGGGCCGCGCGGGTCAGCGATGCGGGAAAACGCGATGTGGTGCTGGAGGTAACCGAACGCCTGCGCGAACGCGAGGCCGTGCCCGACCTGTGGCTGTGCCCCGCGCTGCTCAAGAAAGACCGCTTCGACCTCGTGCTCGAAAAGGCGACCGAGTTGGGCGTGGCGCGCATCCAGCCGATCGTCACGCGCCGCTGCGTGGCGGACAAGCTCAATCTCGAACGCGCCCGCGCGATCACCACCGAAGCCGCCGAACAATGCGCCCGAACCGCCCTGCCCGCGCTGGATGAGCCGATGAAGCTCGGCACGCTGCTGGCCGACTGGCCCGAAGACCGTGCGCTGTTTTTCGCGGACGAGGATGCCAAAGAACAGGGGGGTGAACCTGCCGCCGCCGCCTTTGCCGCCCATTCCGGCCCTGCGGCAATCCTGACCGGCCCGGAAGGCGGGTTCGACGAAGCCGAGCGCGCCGCCATCCGCGCGCACCCGCAGGCCCGCCCGATCAGCCTCGGCCCGCGCATCCTGCGGGGAGAGACCGCCGCTCTTGCCGCAATTGCCGTTTGGATGGCGAACGCCGGCGACTGGTAGCGACACGCACAGATGCGTTTTGCGCTTCCCACCGGCAATCCGGTTTCCTAAGGCCACCGATCAAAGAGGGCCTCCCCGATGAGCACACGCGAAGCATCCACCGCCGACGATCCCGTCATCGAAAGTTTCGACCAGCTGGTCGCACCGATGATCAAGGGCGAAAAGCCTGCCGCCGACTGGCGCATCGGCACCGAACACGAAAAGCTCGTCTACAAGCGCGACGATCACCGCGCGCCGTCCTATGACGAACCTTGCGGCATCCGCGACCTGCTCAAAGGCCTCGAACAGTTCGGATGGCAGCCGGTCGAGGAAGGCGGCAAGGTCATCGCGCTCAAAGGCGCGGATGGGGCGATCAGTCTCGAACCGGCGGGCCAGCTCGAACTTTCCGGCGCGCCGCTGGAAAACCTGCACCAGACCTGCGCCGAGACGGGGCGGCATCTGGAACAGGTCAAGGCGGTCGGCGAAAAGTGCGGTGTCGGCTATCTCGGGCTTGGCATGTGGCCGGACAAGACGCGCGCAGAACTGCCGATTATGCCCAAGGGCCGCTATGACATCATGCTGCGGCACATGCCGCGGGTCGGCAATCTCGGCCTAGACATGATGCTGCGGACCTGCACCATCCAGGTCAATCTCGACTATTCCTCCGAAGCCGACATGGTGCAGAAATTCCGCGTCGGCCTTGCGCTGCAACCGCTGGCGACCGCGCTGTTCGCCAATTCGCCCTTCACCGAAGGCAAGCCCAACGGTTACCTGTCCTACCGATCGCATATCTGGTCGGACACCGATCCGGCACGCACGGGCATGCTGCCCTTCGTGTTCGAGGACGGCTTCGGCTATGGCCGCTGGGCCGAATACATGCTCGACGTGCCGATGTATTTCGTCTTCCGTGACGGGAAATATATCGACGCGGCAGGCCTTTCCTTCCGCGATTTTCTTGAGGGGAAACTGTCCGTCTTGCCCGGCGAGCGCCCTACGCAGAGCGACTGGTGGGATCATCTGTCCACCGCCTTCCCCGAAGTGCGATTGAAGAGCTTCCTCGAAATGCGCGGTGCCGATGGCGGCCCGTGGAGCCGGATTTGCGCCCTGCCTGCCTTCTGGGTCGGGCTGCTCTATGATCAAACCGCGCTCGATGCGGCGTGGGATCTGGTCAAGCACTGGACGATGGAAGAACGCGAGGCGCTGCGCAGCGCCGCGCCCAAGCTGGCGCTTGATGCGCCCGTCCCCGGCGGCGGCACCCTGCGCGACATCGGGCGCGAGGCGCTGAAAATCGCCCATCGCGGGCTGGCGGCGCGCGCCCGGCTCAATTCCAGCGGTGATAACGAGACCGGCTTCCTCGATACGCTCGACGAGATCGTGGCGACCGGCAAGGTTCCGGCCCAGCGTCTGCTCGACGCCTATCATGGCGAATGGAACGGCGATATTTCGCGGGTTTACGAACAATCCTTCTGACGGAGACCGAAGGCATGCTGATCGTTCTGGCAAAGGCGAAACTGGGCGAAGGCGCGATCGATGCCGCGCGCGCAGCGATTGCCGACATGGTCGCCGCCTCCAACGCGGAAGCAGGCTGCATCGCCTATGCCTTTACGCAGGATGTGCTCGATCCATCGGTGCTGCATATCGTCGAGAAATGGCAGGACGAAGCGGCGCTCGCCGCGCATTTCGCCACGCCGCACATGGCCGCCTTTGGTGCTGCGATCGCGGAACTGGATTTCAAGGTGATCGAAGCGGTCAAATATCACGCCGACGACGGCGCGCCGGTGATGTGACGGGCTATTCCGCCGGGTGAGCGTAGCTTTGCGGCGCGGCGGGACGCGGCGTTCCCGTGATCATCCGCCCAATCCGCACCAGCGGCGCGGTGATGAGGCCATGCTCTGCCATCCACGCGTGATATTCGCGGTATTTGGGATCCTCGGCCAGCAGGTGCGCTTCTTCGGTGCGCGCGCGCCAGTAATAGATCGCGTTCACCACCAGCAGGAACACCGTGTTGCGCAGCGCATCGAAAGGCGAGCCGTAGGTGACGAGGAACGGCAGCACCGAAGCCCACCAGAACAGGTTCTTCGACAAGTAGGCCGGGTGGCGGGTGAAACGGTACGGCCCGTGGGTCAGCACGCCGCGATAGGTGAGGTTGGAAAAGCGGATCCCGAATACCACCGTCGCCCAGGCATAGATGCCGGTGAGCATCACCAGCAAAGCGCCCCATGCCCACAGCAGCGCCTCGCTTCCCGCAAACCAGTGCGCCCAGCCGGGGGTGCCGAATTCGTAGCTCAGGATCTGGTTGTCCGGGCCGATGAGGCCCCAGACGAACGGCGGATAGCACAGCAGCGCAGCCACCCAGCCGGCGAGGAAGGGATTGCCCGAGCGGATGTGCGAATCCAGCGGGCGCAGCGTCAGCAGATAGCCCACAGTGCCGATCTGCACGTCGATAACGAACAGCAGCGTCACCAGCAGCATGACGAATTGCACCGGGTTGCCCAGCAATTGCGCCGGATCGGCCTCTACCACCTGTGCGAAGCCGGGTGGCAGGATCGAGATCATGAAGGCGCCGAAGAACCCCTTGATCGCCCAGGCACGCCAGTGTTTCGCAATCTGCGCACCGTCCCACGTCTCGCGCCCGATCACTCCCAGTCCAAGCAGGAATGCGCCGAAATGCCATGTTCCGTCGCGCGGGTTCACCATGTGGCGATCAAGCCAGACGACATAGGGAATCGACAGCGCGACCAGCGGCGCTGCGGCGAAAGTCAGCACCTCCATCGCGAACAGGTATGAGCCGTTCCAATACCAGCGCGCCAGAGCGTAAAACGCGGCGAGCAGCGCCCATGTCGCCCATAGGCCCGACAATTTGACCACCGAAACCGGTAGGCTTTCAGATAAAGGCCGCCGCTGGCTCCAGTCGATCCCGGTCGACGGGCGCAGGTGCACCTTGTCCACCAGCACCGACCAAAGCACCATCGGTACGGCGGTAAACAGCATTGCTGCGAGTGCGGCATATGGCCCGGACAACACGCCGCGCTCCGGAGCAAATACGCCGTCAAGGCCCAGTGCCGCGGCGATTTCGGGATAGGAGCGGCAAAAGGCGATCCACGCGAAGAGTCCGGCCAGCCCGGCAATCCCCACACCCGCCGACACGTCGCTGCGCGGCAGGGCGGGCCGTGTGGACTTATCGGACAAATAGAGCGCGCTCATCACGCGCCCGCCCTAGCGCAAAAGGGTTAACACCCCTTCCCGTCTGCTGCGCGGATCAGCGCCAGGCGTGGATCGTGCCGCCGTCGTCGAGGATGTAGAGATGGCCGTCCGCCACCACCGGGGGCAGGCTGACCGCTTCGCCGATGTCGGCAAAAAATTGCGCCGAACCCTCGCCTGCGCTGATTTTCCACACCTCGCCGCGCGAACTGGCAACCCACAGCTGTCCGCCGGCCAGGACCGGACCGGTCCAGAAGATCGGGCCTTTCTTGTCCTTTTCGTCACGATAGCGCTGCAACTGGGTGATCCAGCGCACGCGCCCGCTCGACCGGGCGATGGCAAGCAGGCGCGCATCGTCCGTCAGCGTGAAGATCCACTCGCCCGCGATTGCCGGGGTCGAGATGCCGGCAAGGTTCAGTTCCCAGATGCGCTGGCCGGTGACCAGTTCATAGGCCGCCATGCGTCCGCCCTGCCCGAGTGCATAGACGCGGCCCGAATCGATGATCGGATCGGCGTCGATATCGGTGATCGAACCCACGGTGGTCGAAATATTGGTGCGCGCCAGCGCGTCCGACCACAGCACGCGGCCGTTTTCATAGCGGTAGGCGCTAAGCTCGCCGCTGGAATAGCCGGCGATCACGGTGCCCTGCCCCGCGGCAGGCGCAGCCACGCCGAACACGCCGGACTGGGTGGTGGAGCCGCTCTCGTCCCACACCAGGGAGCCATCGGCGATATTCAGCGCGATGATCTGGTTGTCCTGGGTCATCACGAACAGCTGGCCGAAGGCGATGGTGGGCGAACCGCGCAGCGGGCCTGCGGGCGTCACCTTCCACAGCACCTCGCCGGTTTCGGCATCGAGCGCCTTGACCTCGCCAACGCCATTGGTGGCGTAGAGCTTGCCACTATCGAAGCTCACCCCGCCGCCGAAGGCCGAAGGACGCATGTCCTTGGTCATGTCGTCGCCGGCCGTGCGGCTCCAAAGCCGTGCGCCGGTCTTCTTGTCGAAGGCGTGGATGGTGCCATCGGTGCCTTCGGCAAACAGCTTGTTGCCGCCGATCACCGGCGCGGCAGCGAGCCTTTCGCGGTTGCTTGATCCGGCAATCTGCGCGGTCCATGCCTTGGCGGGGTTTTCCGCCAGGGCGAGGTGGCCATAGGACTTGCTGGCCGACCCGCCGACCTGCGACCATTCGCTATTGGCGCGCGCCGGTGGCAGTACCACGCTGATCGAAGCCAGCGCAGGATCGACTTCCGCCCCGCTTTCGATGCGCGACAGGATCGGCATGCGGTTGCCCACGGTCGGCGTGGTCTTGTCCTTGTCGCCGCCGCCGAACAGGCCGCCTTTGCAGCCCGTCAGCGCCATCGCCATCATGCCCGCCAGCAAGGCGGCGCGTGCAGTCGTGAAGTTGTTCATACCCGTCCGTTTCAAACCTTTATCCTCATTCGGTGACGGCTGCGCCGCCATTCCCCCCGGACGCGACCCCTTCGGCTTCCAGCAGTTTTTCGACATCAACAATGGCATCCACGCCCAGCAGGCCCGCCATCTGGCGCGCGCGCGACCGCAGGGTTTCGGGCTGTTCCTCATCCTTGGCGATCTGCGCGAACAGCTTGCCGGCCTCGGCCTTGTTGCCGTTTTCCAGATGCGCCATCGCCAGCAGCTCGGCGGCGCTGCCGAACCACGGGCTGTCCGGCTCGGCCAGCGGCGCGATCTTGGCGATCACATCGGCGGGCTTCATGCTATCGTACTGCGCGGCGACTTCGCGGATGCGGGCCAGATCGCGCAGGGCGGGCGGCGCCTGTTCATCGGCGGCAACCTGCTGGTAAAGCCCGGCGGCCTTTTCAACCTCTCCCGCTTGAAGCGCCGCGCCCGCCTGCAGCAGGCGCGCGGCGGTACGGGCACCGGGCGAACCGTCGTCGAGCAGCGCGGCGACCTTTTCGTCAGCGGTCTTGAAATCGTTTTGTCCGGCATAATCGAGCGCGGAAACAAGCGCTTCCGACTGCCCTTCAAGCTCGCTCTCGCGGAAATGGTCCCACAGCAGATAACCGCCCAGCCCGCCGATCAGCACGATAATCGCGCCCAGCAGCTTGGCTCCGTGATTGCGCAGAAATTCCAGCGCATCGTCCTGCCGCACGGCCTCGTCGATCTCGCGGATCAGGATATCGTCCTCGGCCGGAGCCTCGGCAGGAACAGAAGGGGTGGTCGGAGTGCGCGCCATTCGGCTCTCGTGTCCTTGTAGCAAGAATTGCCTTGCGCAGCGGCAAGCAGGTCAGCCGCGCTCTTTAGGCAGGTGCGGACGCTTCCGCAATGCCGGTCGCGCCCGTTCCTGCCCCTATGCGAAGACATGTGGACAAGCGGATTTGAACCACGGATGAAGCGTGACTGGTCAGAAATCGCGTCCGATCGCTGCTGCATAGACCGCGCGGTACCGCGCCACCATCTGTGCCGCGTCGTACTGCGCCCGCGCGCGCTCCCAGTTGGCCGCGCCGATCCGGCTGCGCAAATCCGCGTCGGCGGCGAGGTCGGCCAGCATCGTGCCCAGCGCCTGTGCATCGTTCGGCACCGCGATATAGGCGCGGTTCGGTTCGGCCACCATCTGCCGCACGTCGCCAACATCGGGCGCGGCGACCGGCAACCCCGCCGCCATCGCCTCTACCACCGAGAGCGGAAACTGCTCCGAGGCCGATGACAGCGCGAAAATGTCGAACAGGCCGATGATCTGCGCCGGATCGGCCACAGCGCCGGGCAGATGCACCCTGTGGCTGACTTCCAGCGCGTCGGCAGCGGCGGCGATCGTCTCACGCTCCGGCCCCTCGCCGCAGATCACAAGGTGCCATTCCTCCGGCAGGCCCGCCATGGCTTTGACCAGCAAGGGCAACTGCTTGACCGGACGCAGGCCCGCCAGTGTGCCGATCCAGCGCTCGCCCTCACGCTTGATCAGTCGCAGCGCAGCCGGATTGGGCGGCGCGGCGAAGGCGGCGGTGTCGATCCCGTTGGCGATCCGCAGCACCTTTTCCGGCGGCTGCGCCCAAGGGCCGGTTGCGATCTGTTCAAGGCCGGTAGAGGGAACGATCACCCGCGCCGCACCCCTCAGCGCCGCACGGCGATAAAGGTTGCGCCGGGTTTTCAGACCACCCGCCTCGTCCTCGTTAAAGCCGTCCTCGTGATGCACCAGTGGCGGCAGGCGAAAACTTTTCGCGAAAGTGGTATGCGCCATCGCCACGTCGATCGCGCCCCAGTTATAGGTGCAGACCAGATCGTAGCCCTTCAGCGCCTCTCCCAGCGTGGCCAGCCGGCCCGGCGTGGGAAGGCCCTTCAGCGCGGGAAAATTCGCGGGAAACCGCACCTTTATGCCCGGAGCGATCAGCGCGCGCGCGCCCGTCGCATCCGGTTCGGCGGAAACGATGATGTGCTCCATCGCCGCGCCGAAGGCATTCATCAGCCGCACGCTGCGCACTTCCTTGCCCCCGGCGGCGAAGGTCGAATGGCAATGGAGCACGCGCAATGCGGCTCCGCCACTAACGCTCATTCGATACCGTCCAGCAGCGCATGGATCGCTGCCCGCGCCTCGGGTTCGTCGAGTGTGGGTGCGTGGCCGACCCGCGGTACGGTGATCGATCGCATCGCCGGATTCCTGACCCCCATCTGCTTGACCGTTTCGGCCGTCAGCAAGTCCGAAAGCTCGCCGCGTACCAGCAGCATCGGCACGCCCGCCAGCGCCTCGAAGGCGAGCCACAAGTTGGGCGGCGCGGCATTGCCCGGTTTTCCGAAAGGTTCGGCGATCGCCATGTCATAGTCGAAGGCGATGCGGCCATTCTGGCTTACCACCATGGTGCGCTTGGCCATTTCGAGCCATTGGTCGAGATTGTAATCGGGAAAGGCCGGGGAATGCACCGCCTCCAGCCCGCGTGCAGCATGCACCCAAGTAGGATAGCTGCGACCCTGCCCGACGTAGCCGGATATGCGCCCCAGCCCCTCGGCCTCGACCACCGGGCCGATATCGTTCATCACCACCGCCGCGATCCGCCCCGGCTTCGCCTGGGCCAACAGCATCGTCATCAGCCCGCCCATCGATGTGCCGATCGCGATAAAGCGGGTGATGCCCTCTTCGGCCAGCAACCGCTCGACATCCTCGACATAGACCAGCGGATTGTAGCTGTCCGAATCCGGCGCATAGTCGGAAAGGCCGCGCCCGCGCATTTCGGGCACGATCACCCGATGACGGGCAGCCAGATCATCCGCCAGTCCGGCGAAATCGCGGGAATTGCGGGTCAACCCGTGAAGGCAAAGCACCGGCAAGGCCGAACCGCCCTCGGGCCCGGGATAGTTGCGGTAATGCAGGTTCAGCCCGTCGCTGCTGGTCCAGTAGCGATCTTCGTATTGTGCAGCCATGAACGGCGATATTCCTTCGGTCCGGGTGTCGCCCGCGATGCCACCCTGGCAGGCAGCTTGCGCACGGGCGCGCTTGTGCCCACTATCGCGGGATGAACGAAGCTGTGCAACACCCGACATCATCCGGCACCTATCGCGGCGATCCCGCGGTGCTTGCGCTCGCCCCGTGGCTTGGAGATGCCGTCGAGCCGGCAGACTTCCCCGAAACCCGCATTCGCTTCAGAAATGATCGCGCGGCGGCCAGCGTGGGTCTGGCGGATCTGGACGATACGGCATGGGCGGCGCATTTCGGCCGCTTCGCGCCGCTTGACGGCAACCTGCCCGCGCCGCTGGCATTGAAATATCACGGCCACCAGTTCCGGGTGTACAACCCCCAGATCGGCGACGGGCGGGGTTTCCTGTTCGCACAGCTGCGAGACAAGGCCGACCGCTTGCTCGATCTGGGAACCAAAGGATCCGGCACCACCCTCTACAGCCGCGCGGGCGACGGGCGGCTGACGCTGAAGGGCGCAGTGCGCGAAATTCTCGCCACCGAAATGCTGGAGGCGCTGGGGGTCAACACCTCGAAAACCTTGAGCGTGATCGAAACCGGCGAAAAGCTGTGGCGCAATGACGAGCCGAGCCCGACGCGATCGGCAGTGCTGGTGCGCCTCAGCCACTCGCACGTCCGTATCGGGACGTTCCAGCGGCTGCTGGCGCTGGAACAGGCGGACGAGATGGCGCAGCTGGTCGATTACTGTCTCGCGCAGTTCCCCGGCCCGCCCCCGCCCGACGATGCTCCCGCCCGCGATGAACCCGCTGTCCGGCTGATGCATCAGGTGGTGGAACGCATGGCCGATCTCGCTGCAAGCTACATGGTAGCCGGATTCGTCCACGGGGTGCTCAACACCGATAACATGAACGTGACGGGCGAAAGCTTCGATTACGGCCCTTGGCGCTGGCTGCCGCAATGGGATCCCGGCTTCACCGCTGCCTATTTCGACCATGCCGGGCTCTATGCATTCGGCCGCCAGCCAGAGGCGCTGCACTGGAACTGCGGGCAGTTCGCGGTTGCGCTGCGCCTGCTGGCCGAAAGCGCGCCACTGATCGCCGCTCTGGAACGTTTCGGGCCGCTGTATATGGCAGCCGTGGCACGGCGGTGGTGCTGGCGTCTGGGTGTGGAGTCGCGCGGCCTCGAGGAAGACACCCGGCTCGTCAGCCTGTGCGAGGCCGCGATGCGTGAAGGCGAGCTTCAGCCCGATGCCTTCTTCTTCGCGCACCGTGGCGGGCGCGGCGCAGCGGAGGGTGAACTGGGCGAGGCGCTGGCGGACTATACCCCGCGCGATTCCAGCCACGCCTACTGGTCGGACGCTACACCGCAATCCATGCTTATCGAGGAAGTCGAGGAAATCTGGGCGGCGATCGACAAGGATGACGACTGGGCCCCGCTCCATGCCAAGGTCGCAGCCCTGCGCCGGATGGGAGAAGCGCACGGCCCCGCGCCAGCCCCTTCCGGACACCTGACTAGCGGCTAATCCCTAGGTTTGGCACGGGGCAGCGTTCACCCTATCTTTTCACCTTTCGGCGCATTAACCCCTTAACACGCAACCGGATCATATCTTCGCAGGGGGAAGAAAGGCATCGTGACCGACAACATCCTCGTTTCCTTCGAGCCCGCCAGCGGCGAGGAAATATGGCGCGGGATGCACGGCGATGTCGATGCCGCAGTCGCCACGGCACGCCGGGCATGGGCGGCGTGGGCCGCACAGCCGCTTCTCAACCGGATCGAGGCCCTGCGGGCCTTCGCCAACGAGGTGCGCCGCGAAACCGAACCGCTGGCTGAACTGATCGCGCGTGAGGCAGGCAAGCCGCTTTGGGAAGCACGCAGCGAAGTCGATGCCGTGGTGAACAAGGTCGATATCTCGGTGCAGGCCTATGCCGAACGCACGGGCAAGAAGAAGTTCGACGCCGGCATCAACGGCAGCGCAGCCGTAAGGCACAAACCGCACGGTGTGATGGCAGTGCTGGGCCCCTATAATTTCCCCGCCCACTTGCCGAACGGACACATCGTGCCGGCATTGATCGCGGGGAATGCGGTGCTGTTCAAACCTTCGGAGAAAACCCCGGCGGTGGGCGAGGCGCTGGTCGCATGCCTGCATCGCGCAGGCGTGCCCGAAGATGTGGTTCAGCTGGTGATCGGCGGACCGGAGGAAGGCAAGGCTCTGGTCGCGCATCCCGGGGTCGACGGGGTGCTGTTCACCGGATCGGCCAATGCCGGGATCGCGATCAACCGCAAACTCGCCGCCAATCCCGGCAAGATCGTGGCGCTGGAAATGGGCGGAAACAACCCGATCGTCGTGATCGACACACCCAAAGTGGCCGATGCCGCAACGCTGATCGTGCAGAGCGCGTTTACCAGTGCCGGGCAACGCTGCACCGCCGCGCGGCGTTTGATCGTCAAGGACAGCTTCTACGACGATCTTATGGCTGAATTGCTGCCCCTGACCCGCAAGCTGATGGTGGGCGATCCACTGGGCGAGCCGCAGCCTTTCATGGGGCCGGTGATCGACAACGAAACAGCCGACCGGCTGATGGAAAGCTTCCTTACGCTGATCACGGCGGGCGGCAGGCCGCTGTTGCACATGCGCCGCACCGTGCCCGACCTGCCGTTCCTGACGCCGGGCATCATCGACGTCACCGATGTTCCCGACCGCCCCGATATCGAGCTGTTCGGGCCGATCCTGCAAGTAATCCGGGTGCCCGATCTCGACGCGGGGATTACCGAGGCGAACAATACCCGCTTCGGTCTCTCCGCCTCGCTGATCGGCGGCACGCCGGATGATTACGGGCGGTTCTGGGCCAATATCCGCGCCGGGATCATCAATTGGAACAGACCCACCAATGGGGCATCGTCCAATGCCCCCTTCGGCGGGATCGGCTTGTCGGGCAATCATCGTCCGGCGGCCTACTACGCGGCCGATTATTGCGCCTACCCGGTCGCCAGCACCGAAATGGACCAGCCGCGCGCAACCATCGGAGTCGGGCTGAGACCGTAAGGCCCCGCCTCAGCGAGAACGGTAAAACAGATCGACGGCGGTCATGCCGCCCGCGGCTTTGCGCACTGCGACCACCAGCGCCTCGCCATCGTCCGCACGCCCCGCGATACTGTCTCCGCCCTCGGCATGACGAACAGGGCTAAGTCCGGCTCTGCCAGCGCGGACATAGTGGTATTGCAGCACGTCCTCGGGCGCAGCCTGGGTCTGGTAACGGATGATGCGCAGGCCGCAGCCCGCGGTATCGGCACCGCCCGCCTGAACCACCATGCCATACGGCATGATTACCGCCGCTTGCGGCAAGTCGGCCGCCCAGCGGAAATCCTCGGTCAGCGCCCCAAGACAGTTTGCAGGGGCGCCCAGCGCGGCCAGCCCATCTCTTGCGGTCGCCACTGGTGCGGAGAGCGGTCCGCGTCCGTCCACCGGCCGCGGTAGCGGTGGAATGCTGCCACCATCCAGCAGTTCCAGCCGTCCGGCCTCACGCGCTTCCTGTGCACTGTCCGTCGTTGCGGGGATCAGCGGCAAGGCGCTTTGGTCTGCAAAGCCGAGCAGCGCGTTGGCTTCGTTGCGCGCGGAGAGATCGGGATCGCTCATCAGCGGATCGTTTAGCGCGCGTGCCACCACCGGATCGCGCGCGACGGGATTGCCCTGGCCGCCAGCTTCGGGCGCGGCTGAACAGGCCGCAAGCAGCACAGGCAAGGGCAACAGGGCATAGAAGCGGCGCATCCTGCCCCCCTTGCCAGAACTTGGTTAAGATTGGTTGTCCCCTGCCCCTGTCGAAAGCGCCTCCGGGGCAATGAGGCTCCGGAGGCGCTTCCCGCGAACCGGCTGGCCCGCGCCGGCGGTCGCTTGGTGGGAACGACCGCAAGTGACCGAGACCGCACACCCGGAGAGGGATTGGGCAGCGGCACCCGTGATATTGTTCATGTATATATCGTCAAACCTGAACGAATCGGGCGCGGAGTTGAAAGCTCGTGTTCATGGCAGCGCGGGCGATTTGCCCGCTTGCACGGCAGGGCGACGGGGCCTAACGGCAGCGCTCCATGACCGCCGCAGCTCCTTCCGCCGACACAGCCGACAAGGCACCATCAGGCCTTGCTCCGGCGATCGGAGCCTATGTCATCTGGGGATTTCTGCCGCTTTACCTCCTGCTGGTGAAAAGCGTGCCGCCGTTCGAATTCGTCGGGTGGCGGATCGTCTGGACGCTGCCGCTGTGCCTGCTGATCGTCGCCTTCCGGCGCCAGTTCGGCGAGCTGTTCGTCGCGCTGCGCAGCCCGCGCACTCTGCTCGCGCTGCTGGCAAGCTCGGTGCTGATCGCGATCAACTGGTTCGTCTATATCTGGGCGATCATGGCGGGCGAGGTCTATGCGACCAGTATCGGCTATTATCTCAACCCGCTGATCAACGTGCTGCTGGGCACGCTGTTTCTCGGCGAAAAACTGTCGCGCCGTCAGTGGGTGGCCGTGGCGATTGCAGGCACCGCAGTCGCGCTGCTGGCGGCAGGAGCGATCACCAGCCTCTGGATCAGCCTCACACTCGGCTTCAGCTTCGGGCTTTACGGGCTTGTGCGCAAACAGGTTTCGGTGGGCTCGCTGCCCGGCCTGACGATCGAGAGCGCGATATTGCTGCTGCCTGCAAGCGCGATCGCGATCTGGTATGCGGGCGGCCCGCAAGGCTCGTCCTTCGGGCAGGACACGTTTCTCAGCCTTGCGATCATATTCTCGGGCGTGGTCACCGCGGTGCCGCTGCTGCTGTTCGCGATTGCGGCGCGGCGGATGGACTATTCGACGCTCGGCTTCATCCAGTATCTGGCGCCCACGATCGTCTTTTTCCTCGGTCTCACCGTATTCCACCAGCCGCTGGCGGCCACCAAGCTCGCCAGCTTCGTGCTGATCTGGATTGCTGTCGGGGTATTCGTCACCGACCTGCTGGCCAAGCGCCGCGCCGCGCGCCGGTCTGTCTAGCCGACGAACTTCCACCCCAGCGTCTGGCCGCCGTGCCAGGGGACGATTTCCTCTCCGGTGACGTGCAGGCAGGGTGGCACCGCCAGTTCAGCCCGTTCGAGCGTCACCGTCGCCTCGTTCACAGGCAGCTTGTAGAACGCAGGCCCGTGGAGCGAGGCAAAGCCTTCGAACCGGTCGAGCGCACCTTCCTCGTCGAACACGGTGATGTAGCTTTCAAGCGCATAGGGCGCACCGAAGATGCCGGCACACCCGCAAGCGCTTTCCTTGGCGCTGCGCAGGTGCGGCGCGCTGTCGGTGCCTAGGAAGAACTTCGGCGAGCCGCTTGTAGCCGCCTTGCGCAACGACAGCCGGTGGCTCTCGCGCTTGGCGACGGGCAGGCAGTAGTTATGCGGCTGGATCCCGCCCACCAGCATGGCATTGCGATTGATGTGGAGGTGCTGCGGGGTGATGGTGGCAGCCACGTTCGGTCCGGCCTGCATCACGAAGTCCACCGCGTCCGACGTGGTAATATGTTCGAACACCACCCTTAGCTTAGGAAAGTTTGCAGCAATCGCTCGTAAGTGCCTGTCAATAAATTCCTTCTCGCGGTCGAACACGTCGATCGCATGATCCGTCACCTCGCCGTGGATGCACAGCACGATGTCTTCGGCCTCCATCCGCGCCAGCACAGGGTAGAGCTTCTCGACATTTGTCACGCCCGCGGCCGAGTTGGTCGTGGCGTTGGCGGGATACATCTTGGCCGCGGTGAACACACCTTTTGCGGCCCCGCGTGCCAGATCGTCGGCATCGGTGTTGTCGGTGAGATAGCAGGTCATCAACGGGGTGAAGTCCACCCCTGCAGGCACCGCCGCCAGAATTCGATCGCGATAGGCCGCCGCCAGTTCGGTGGTCGTCACCGGCGGCGTAAGGTTGGGCATCACGATCGCGCGGGCGAACTGGCGCGCGGTATAGGGCACCACCTCACGCATCACATCGCCATCACGGAAATGCAGGTGCCAGTCGTCAGGGCGGCGGATAGTGATGCTGTCGGTCATGGCTTCCCCTTAGCGATGTGCGATCCTATCTGTCACGCATGACTGCAACGCTGCTGAACGAACGGGCCGTGATCCGCCTCTCCGCGCTGGACGACAGCGAGGACGTCGCCGCCTTCCTGCAAGGCCTCGTCACCAATGATGTGAAAGGGCCCCTGCCCTGCTACGCTGCGCTGCTGACCGCGCAGGGCAAGCATATGTTCGATTTTCTGGTGTGGGGCGACGGGAGCGATTTCCTCATCGATTGCGAGGCGGCGCTGGCCGACGATCTCGCCAAGCGCCTCACGCTCTACCGGCTGCGGCGCAAGATAGCGATTGCACGCGACGATTCGCTGGCAGTTCACTGGAGCACGCAAGCGCATGAAGGTGCGACGGCCGATCCTCGCCTGCCGGGACTCGGGTATCGCTGGCTTGCTCCCTTGAGCGGCGAGAGCGCCGATTCGGCATGGCGGGCGCATCGTCTCGCGCTCGGCGTCCCGGAAGGCCGCGCGGAACTTGGCGAGATCCTGTGGCTGGAAACCAACGCGATCGAACTGAACGGCGTCAGTTTTACCAAGGGCTGCTATGTCGGGCAGGAAAACACCGCGCGCATGAACTGGCGGCAAAAGGTCAACCGGCGTTTGGTCGTGGTGCCGCTAACCGATTCGGACCAGGCGCGGCGGGTGGCCGAATATCCCGCGCTCGGTCTCGCGGTCGATCATTTGCGGGTAGACGGCATCGATCCCGATACCCTGCCTCCCTGGCAGCGCGTTGGCGTGGTGCAGACCGAAGCCTAGTCCTGCTGGTAGTCGGCGAGGCTGGCCTCGAGCATTGCGGTCGCCCGCTCGCGCGCGGCGTCGCGCTGCAGGCCGAGCGACTTGGCCAGCGCCCCTCCGATCAACGCATCGCCCAGCGCCATGAGCACCAGCGTCAACGTATCGCCGTGAATGCGCCCGGGCTCGATGCCGTGACTGGCTTCTTCGGGCGCGATCTCGTCCACAAGATCATGGATGGTCGAGATGATCGGATCGAGCGCATCCTCGTTTCCGGTCAGCAGCATCCAGCTTGTCAGCGCGCCCGCCCCTTCGCGGTCGAAGGCGTCGAAGGCCAGATCGACCACCTCGCGCGGGGAACCCAGCCCGGCGCGGCTCGCGCGCACAGCCTCGATAATCGTCTCGCACACCGAACGCGCGATATGTTCGGCCAGCGCCTTTTGCAGGCCGGACGCCGACCCGAAATGGTGCAACAGGTTGGCATGCGTGCGGCCGATACGCGACGCGACTGCTTTCAGCGTTACCGATTGCGGCCCCGTCTCGATCAACAGCGCACGCGCCGCGTCGAGCGCGGAACTGCGCGATTCCTCAGGGGTGAGACGTTTACGCGTGGCCTTCATGCGTGGCGCGTAATCCCATTTTCGGGGATCGACAAGCGGTACGGGCCGAACGGTCAGGCGGCGCGTTGGCGTGCGCCCCCCGCGATGTCCAGCCGCAGACGGTACCCTGCTGCCTCGACTTCGTGACCGCGCGCGCAGGAATGGCGCATGGCAACCTGCCCGGTCGGCTCGAAACCCAGCTTTCTCAGCACCTTGCCCGAAGCCGGATTATCGAGAAAATGTGCTGCGACTGCTTCGTCGTGGCCAAGCGTGCGGGCCATGCCAAGTACCGCCGCGCCTGCCTCGGTCGCAAAGCCCTGGCCCCAGTAAGGCCGCGCAATCCAGTATCCGAGCTCAACCGTGCCGGGCCGTTCCGTGGCGTCGATGCCAATGCAACCGAGCACCGCCGCATCGCGGGCACGGGTAATGAGAAAGCGGGGATAAAAGGGATCGATCGGCAGCGCTACGAAGTCACGCGCGTCCTGTTCGCCATAAGGCCACGGCGCACGCGCAAGGTTGCGCACCACGCCCTCATCGGCGATTCCCGCCTGCAGCGCCTGCGAATCCTCGGGCCAGATCGGCCGGAGCAGCAATCTGTGACTGCGATGGAACACGAGAACTCCCTTCCTCGCCTGCGCAGCCCCTAGGGCAGACGCATGACAATTTCATTGCCGCGAAACTTTATGATTCGCTGACAAGCAGTGAGGGAGAATGCAAAAAGGGAGACGGACCCCCTCTGGCGAGGACGGTCCTGTCTCCCTCTCATGGCAGGTCTTGCACCTGCCGGGACCGTCCTGTTCGGACGATCCCTTTATCGGATCATCCGCTTATTCGGCTGCTTCGGCCATCGCGTCTACGGACACGTATTTGCGGCCAAGCTTACCCGAGTGGAATCGCACCACGCCTGCGTCGAGCGCATAGAGGGTGTGATCCTTGCCCATACCGACGTTGACGCCGGGATAGACGCGGGTGCCACGCTGGCGAATAATAATGTTGCCGCCGATCACTTCCTGACCGCCGAACTTCTTCACGCCCAAGCGACGACCGGCCGAATCACGACCGTTACGCGACGAACCGCCTGCTTTCTTGTGTGCCATGGCTCAGCGAACTCCTTATTCGGCCGAGGCGGCGGCTTCGGCCGGCGCTTCGGTCTTGGTCTTCTTGGCGGCGGCCTTCTTGGCAGCCGGCTTGCCTTCGTCCACGGCGGTGATGCGCAGCAGGGTCATCTGCTGACGGTGGCCGTTCTTGCGGCGATAATTGTGACGGCGACGCTTCTTGAATACGACCACCTTCTCGCTCTTCGCCTGGGCGATGATTTCCGCCGAGACGGTCACCTTCGCGGCGTCGGCAAGGGTTTCGCCCTCACCGGCCAGCAGGACATCGCCCAGCGTAATCGTGTCGCCGGCTTCGCCTGCGAGCTTTTCAACGGCAATCTTGTCTCCGGCGGCAACCCGATACTGCTTGCCGCCAGTGCGCACTACAGCGAACATGGCTTTATACTCTCGTGTCTGTGCTGTGTCCGGAAGAGCGTGGCGCACCATGCCAACCAGACAGCAATGCGGAAGCGGCGAGAATGCTGCCTCCGGAAAGATGGGTGCCGTTAGGGGAAAGGTGCGGCCAAGTCAACGGCTCCGCGCGGCAAAAATCGCGTTTGGCCTTTCCGACACTTGGCTTTGCCATTGGCGGACAGCGTGGTAACGGGTGCCGGGGTCTATGATGCTTGTGCGACGGAAAATCTATCTGCTGCTGCCGCTGACCGCAGGCCTGTGTGCTTGTGCGGGCGACGATGCGCGCTATCCCTCGCTTTCGATGCGTCCGTTTGAGACGGCATCCCCGGCGAGCCAGCCCACCACTCCCCCCGCACCGGCCCCTGACGTTGCCGATGCCGCGACGATCGCCGCGCTGGTCGAACGCGCAACGCTATCCCACGAAGGCTTCACCCGGCAGGAACCCGGTGCCGCGCGGCTGGCGCGGGCTGCCGCCGGCCAGCCGATCGAAAGCGACGCCCGCGGTGCCGCGCTGGTGGCCATGGCCGATCTTGCCGCCCAGCGCGCCGCAACCTCGGGCGCGCTCGCCGATCTCGACCTGCTGGCCGCCCGGGCCTCCACCACCTTTGCCCCGGTCAACGAGATCGACACCGCGCGCAAACAGGTTGCCGTTCTGGTGAGCAGCGAGGACGCGGCTATCGCGCGTTTGTGGGAGACGATGGGACAATGAACCTTGCCTGCAGCACCTGTCCGGTCAAGGAAACCGCCGCCTGCGCCGTGCTGACGCCCGAAGAACGCGACGCGATGGCGGCCGCCGGCCGGACGCGCACGCTCAAGCGCGGCGAGATGCTGTTCGCCGCGGGGGACGAGGATGCCGCATGCGCGACCTTGCTGACCGGGGCGCTCAAGGTCTCGGCAATCGACGCCGATGGCAACGAGCAGATCCTGGCACTTGTCCATCCCGCCGGATTTATCGGCGAGCTGTTCGCGCCTTTCGCGCACCATGACGTGGTGGCGCTGACCGATAGCCGGCTGTGCACCTTCGCCAAGCGCGACATCGAACGCGCGATCGAGGATTATCCCGCACTTGCCCGTGCGCTGCTGCGTCGCAGTCAGGCCGATCTGCTGGCGACGCGCACGCTGCTTGAACTCACCGGCCATGCCAGCGCCGAGGCGCGCCTTGCCGCGCTGCTGCACGATTTCGCTGCCGCTGCGAGCGACAGCTCATGCCATCTGGCCCAGCGCTTCGATCTTCCGCTCACGCGCGGCGAGATTGCCAACATGCTCGGCCTCACGATCGAAACCGTCAGCCGCAAGATCGGCGAGCTGGAGGATACCGGCGCAATCCAGCGCGAAGGCAAGCGCGGCATCATCATCCGCGATGCAGACCTGCTGCAAGAAATTTCGGGGCGGTAAGCCCGAAGCCACCGCCCCGCAGTCGGGGAGTTTAATTCTGCACCGGTCAGGTGACGATCGCGGCGATAGTCACCACCGCCAGACCCCACAGCACCAGCAGCACCGGCAAGATCAGCATCTGCGTTGCCGCATCACGCGGATGCAGCGGGCCGGTATTGGTCATGATGCCCTTCACCTCGAACTCGCCGAGCGTCTCGGGGCTGCTGTCATTGCCACGGAAGCGGGTCCAGACAGTGGGGATGCCGAAGAACATCACCAGAAACAGTCCGATCACCGCCATCGGTACGATCAGCAGAGGGCTGGCGAACGCGGTTACGGTGATCACCAGAAAGCCGGCATAACAAGCCGCCATGGCCGCGTAGAACACCGTGGGCAGGCCGAAATTGCGATCAACCTCGACCTGATGCCGGACGGGCTGCGTTTCGGGCTGGTCGACAATGCGTGCATCGCCGCGCGCGATAAGATCATGGACGATATGGCTCATGGGTGATCCTCCTCTTGTGAAGAGAAGGATTATCCGGGCGCACCCCGGCGTGCCTTGATCCGGATCAAATGCGCCCTACCAGCGGGCAAGATCGCTGTGGTCCTGATCGCGCGGTTCGATCCAGTGCCATTCGCCGACCCGCTTTTCGCGTTTCCAGAACCATGCCGCGCTTTTCAGGTGGTCCATGCAGAAATCGACCGCGTCGATCGCGTCGCGGCGGTGAAGCGCGGCAGCGGACACACACACAATCGGCTCGCCCGGGCGCATCAGGCCGACGCGGTGGACCATCAGGAGCCCCATCAGGCTGAAGCGGGCAAAGGCACGGTCGGCCAGGCCGTGCATCCCCGGCAGGGTGAGCGGTTCGTAGTGCGAGAGTTCGAGCGCCTCGACGCCGGTGTCGGAGCGCACCTCGCCCACAAAGGTGCACACCCCGCCCATCCCCTTGTTAGCCTGAGTAAAGGGACCGATCAGCAAGCCCGGAAGGAACATCTGATCGAGCAGGCGGATATCGCGCATCGGCGGACGGGCAGACACGGACTCAGCCGCCCGATACGGGAGGCAGCAGCGCGATTTCGGCGCCGTCCCCTGCGTGCAAATCGGTCTTCTCGGCCAGCAGCACACCGTTGACGGCAATGCGGTTGCGCGAATTCTTTACTGCCTCGGCCAGCGCAGGCGGCAGCGCGGCCTGGAGGCCTGCCCAGTCGAGCGGTGCGGGCAGTGACAACGTCGGCGCGCCGCCAAGGTCAGCCAGTCTGCCCAGCAGGACGACTGTGATCACCTCAGCCCCCCGTCATCGACATATGGCGCGGCACGGCTGGTGCGGCGCCGCGTGCGTCCATGCGGAAATGGTGCTTTTCAGGCTTGATCCGAAGCGCCTCGTCCAGCGCGGCGGCAAGATTGGCCTCCGGCGCGTCCGAGCGGAGCGCAGCGCGCAGATCTACCCGCTCGCCCCCGCCAAGGCAGGGGTAAAGCTGGCCTGTCGCGGTGACACGCAGGCGGTTGCACCCGGCGCAGAAATTGTTGGTGTGCGGGGTGATGAAGCCCAGCCGCCCTCCGGTTTCGGCCACGTCGACGTAACGCGACGGGCCGCCGGTGACATAGCTGCTTTCATTGAGGGTCCAGCGCTGCTCAAGCTGGGCGCGCACATCATTGAGCGGCAGATATTGGTCGAGCCGCTCCTCTTCGACATCGCCCAGCGGCATGACCTCAATCAGGGTCACGTCGTGGCCCTGTGCATGGCCCCATGCGATCAGGTCTGGCAGTTCCTCCTCGTTGACGCCCTTCAACGCCACCGCGTTAAGCTTGACCCGCAGGCCCGCAGCCTTGGCCGCCGCGATCCCTTCAAGCACCTGCGGCAGCATATCGCGACGGGTCAGATCGGCGAATTTCGCGCGGTCGAGCGTGTCGAGCGAGACATTCACCCGCTTCACCCCGGCCTTTGCCAAAGCGTCGGCGTGGGTGGCCAGCTGGGTGGCATTGGTGGTCAGCGTCAGTTCCGCCAGATCATGGCCCAGCCTGCGCCCCAGCGCGGTGAACAGGTCGATAATATCGCGCCGCACCAGCGGCTCTCCGCCGGTGATGCGGATCTTTGTGACACCGCGGGCGATGAAGCCGGTGGCAAGATCGTACAGTTCTTCCAGCGTCAGCACGTCCTTCTTGGGCAGGAAGGTCATGCGTTCGGGCATGCAGTAGGAACAGCGCAGGTCGCAGCGGTCGGTGACCGAAAGACGCAGATAGGTGATCCGGCGTTGGAAGGCGTCGACCAGCGGCGGCGGGGCCTCGGCCGGATCGCGCAGCACGATCAGGTCAGGCTTGCGGGGAGAGGCTGTCTGCACATTGTCATTCATGACACGGGAGATACTGTCCTGTCACCCCCGGCGCATCTGCCAAAAAGCGCAGCGTCTCTTCCCGCATCTCACCCGGGACCCCGGCAACAATATTGACCCGCTTGGGCGCCGCCTCGCGCGCCAGATCTCGCGCCAGCGCCAGCCGCCAGTCGCGGTGATCGTGCCCGGCGGGCGGTAGAATGATGGCAAGTGCGGTGCAATCGGGCTGCGCCAGCAGCGCGCGAGCAGCTTCGAGGTGGAAGGCCATGAACGCGCCCGCCGAATCGAGCGGGGCATCAGGCAGCAGGCCGACCTCGATCTGCCGCATCATTGCCTCACGCTCCGTGATCGCCCGGACGTTCGCGGTGAAGAGTGATGCCGATCTGCTCGCCTGCTTCGGCAATCGCCAGCTTGACGATCTTCACTGTCACCGCCTGAACCTTCGCGTCCTGTACGAACAGCGTCTGACAGATGTGATCGGCCACCGCCTCGATCAGCTTGAAATGCACCCCAGCAGGCAAGCCTTCGGAAGCGGCAAATTTGAGGTCCATGTAGTTTTTCGACGCATCCAGCGGCGTGTCGGGATCATAGCGATCCGCCACGGCGTAGCGCGCCGCGATCGAAATGCGCAGCGGCTGCGGCTTACCGGTCTCCTCGGAATAGATGCCGGTCAGGACATCGACCACGAGATCGTTGACTTCGAGAATGAGCGAATCGGTCATGGCGGCGGGCCTTAGCGCGGATTGGACCAACGCGCGAAGATTGCCGTCGGGAGCAGCCTGCCCCCCTCGCCTTCTTCACGCACAGCAAGGTCGCCATGCTCGATCTGGCCGGGCAAGTACGCCAGTGCCTCTTCCAGCAGGCCGGCAATCGCAAGGCTGCTCATCCGCACGGCATAGACGGTGAGGAAAAGGAAGCGGCTATCGCTGTCGAGCAGCTTTGCGCAATCGCCGACAAGGCCCGGAAGATGCTCCTCAAGCCGCCACACTTCGCCATCCGGCCCTCGACCGAACTTGGGCGGATCGAGGATAATTCCGTCATAGCGCCGCCCGCGCCGCACCTCGCGTGCGGTGAATTTGGCGGCATCGTCGGTCAGCCAGCGGATCGGGCGATCGGTCATGCCCGACAAGGCCGCGTTTTCACGCGCCTGCGCGACCGATTTCTTGGAAGCGTCGACATGCGTTACCCGTCCATGACGCGACAGGGCGAGCGTGCCGAGGCCGGTATAGCCGAACAGGTTGAGCGCCTCTGCCTCGGTCATCCCGTCAAGCTGGGCGCGCATCCATTCCCACACCGGGGCCATGTCCGGAAAGAATTGGAGGTGGCGGAACGGGGTCGGGCGCGCATTGAAGCGCACATCGTCCCATGCCAGATCCCAGCCTTCGTCGGGCAGGCTTTGCGCGAAATGCCAGCGTCCCCCGCCGTCTTCGTCGGAACCGGGAATGAATTCGCCCGCCGCGGGCCAGTCGGCCATGCGGGGCTGCCACAAGGCCTGCGGTTCCGGGCGGATGAAGCTATAGGGGCCGAAGGCTTCCCACTTACGCCCCGCCCCGCTGTCGATCAGACGATAGGAATCCCAACCGGTGCATTCCATCACCAGCGGTTGCTGGACGAGGTCCGCCATCAGGCCTCACCGGAAGCTGCGGCATGCGAGAGCACATAATCGCGCGTGGTCGCATAATCGCCCGCCAGTTCGACATAGCTTTCCTCGCGTCCGAACAGATCGCCGACCCGCGACGGCAGCGCGGGCCGCACGCCGATGGCGCGCTCGACCGCATCGTTGAACTTGGCAGGATGCGCGGTGGCGAGGGTCACCAGCGGCACCTGCGGCGCAACCACGCCCTCTGCCGCCATGGCTTGCGCCGCGTGAAGCCCGACCCCTGTGTGGGGATCAATCACCTGCCCGGCATTACGGTAGGCCCATTGCATGGCCCGCGCAGTCTCGGTCTGGTCGGCGCGCGCACTGGTGAACAGCGCCGCCGCGCCTTCGGCCTGCGCATTGGTCAGCTGCATCGCCTTCGATGCCTCGAAACTGCGCATCTGATCGGCCAGCGCCGCGCCGTCGCGCCCGCCGGCGTCGAACAGCAGACGTTCGAAGTTGGAGGAGACCTGAATATCCATCGACGGGGTGATCGTCGGCGTGACGCCGCCCGCGGAATAATCCCCGCTCGACAGCGCGCGGTGGAGGATATCGTTGACATTGGTGGCGACGATAAGCCGCTCCACCGGCAGCCCCATCTTCGCCGCGACATAGCCTGCAAAGACGTCACCGAAATTGCCGGTCGGCACCGAATAGGCGACGCTGCGATCCGGTGCGCCAAGCTGGAGAGCGGATGCGAAATAATAGACCACCTGGGCCATCAGGCGCGCCCAGTTGATCGAATTGACCGCGCCCAGATCGAGCACGCGCGTCACTTCCGGATCGGTGAACATGCGCTTCACATGCGCCTGCGCATCATCGAAGCTGCCCTCGATTGCGAGGTTGTGAACATTGGGCGCGCGCACCGTCGTCATCTGGCGGCGCTGCACCTCGCTCACCCTGCCCTTGGGGTGGAGCATGAAGATTTCCGCCCGCGTGCCGCCCGCCACCGCATGGATCGCAGCCGAGCCGGTGTCACCACTGGTCGCACCGACAATGGTCAGGCGCTGATCGCGGCGTTCAAGGAACAGCTCGAACAGCGCGCCGAGCAATTGCAGCGCCACATCCTTGAAGGCGAGCGTGGGGCCGTGAAACAGTTCAAGCAGCCAGTGCTGCGCGTCCATCTGCACCAGCGGGGTAACAGCGGCATGGCCGAAATCGCCGTACACCTTGTGACACAGGCCGAGCAGTTCTTCTTCGGTCAGGCTGCCTGCCACGAAGGGCGCCATGACGCGCGCGGCCAGATCGGGATAGGAAAGCCCGCGCATGTCGCGGATTTCGGCCTCGCTGAAGCGCGGCCATTCGGCGGGCAGATAGAGGCCGCCGTCGCTGGCGAGACCTGCCAGCGTCACCCCTTCGAAATCGAGCGCCGGTGCGCTGCCGCGTGTCGAAACGTATTGCATAGGCGTAGCGGACTAGCTGCGGCGACGCCGCAATGCCAGCACGTAGATTACGAGCGCCGTCGCCGCGAAGAAGAACCACTGCACGGCATAAGCCAGGTGGTTGTTGGGCAGATCGCCGGGGTCAGGCTTGGCCATTGGCTGCAATCCGGCGACCGCCGGATCGGCAACAAGCCGGGGGCCGGGCGCGATAACGCCTGTCACCTCGCCCCCCTGCCATGCGGTTTTGGCAAGGTCACGGCTGTAACCCAGATCAACTGTGACAGCGGCGTCGTCGCTCGTTTTGCAGGTCGCGCGATGCACCCAGCCTTTCTGACCATTCGCCGCCGTGCCTGCCACGGGATCGACCACCGGCGCGCCCAGACATTCGACAGCGCTGCGACGAAACCAGACATCCGCGCCATCACCCGAGACAGGAAAGACGACGGTCTCCCTCGCACCTGCGGCCGCTTCGTAGCGTTCAATCAGCACTTCCTTCTCGGCCTTGCGTCCGAGCTGCCACACGCCCAGCCCGATCATCGTGGCGACGGCAGCCAGCACGATGATGGTCGACACGATCGGTAGGCGGCGGGTCATTCTGCACGTTCCTCGTATTGGTGATAGACCCACATGGTCTTCCAGAGCCGCAAGGCAAGGATCACCGCGCCAACCGTCACCGGTCCCCAGAACAGAAGGCTCGCCCAAAGCGGCGGCCTCAGCCATTCATCCACGCCGAGCGCGGCGAGGATCAGCACCAGCGCCAGCAGCATCGTCAGCACGCCGACGAAGCGCCCTCCGCGCTCCAGAGAGAGGAAGTCGAGCCCGCAACTCGCGCATTCATCCGCCAGTCCTGCGGGTGTCGCGAACAGCGTCCTGGCGCCGCAGCGGGGGCACAAACCGGAAAGGGCAGCCGAGACGATCCCCGGCTGCCCCTTGCTTTCCGTCGGACCGGAGTCCGGCGTCATCAGTGGTATTCGGCGCCCCAGCCGCCCCAAACGTAGATGGCGACGAAAAGGAACAGCCACACCACGTCGACGAAGTGCCAGTACCACGCCGCCGCTTCGAAGCCGAAGTGCTGCCGCGGGGTGAAGTGGCCGAGATAGGCGCGGTAGAGGCCGACTGCGAGGAAGATCGTCCCGATCAGCACGTGGAAGCCGTGGAAGCCGGTCGCCATGTAGAACGCGCTCGAATAGGTGTTGCCGCCGAAGCCGAACGGCGCGGCGCTGTATTCGTACGCCTGGATCGAGCTGAACAGCACGCCCAGTGCGATGGTCGCCCACAGGCCCTGCTTCAGGCCCTGACGGTCACCGTGGATCAGCGCGTGGTGCGCCCAAGTCACCGTGGTGCCCGAACACAGCAGGATCAGCGTGTTGAGCAGCGGCAGCTTGAACGGATCGAGCACTTCCATCCCTTCGGGAATGAACTGCGCGATGGCGCCTGCCTGACCCCAAAGGCTGGTCGTTGCCCCGGTTTCATGGTCGAAGGTCAGCGGAGTCGGGAACAGTGCGAAGTCGAAGAAGCTCCAGAACCAACCGACGAAGAACATCACTTCCGAAGCGATGAACAGGATCATGCCGTAGCGCATGTGGAGCTGCACCACCGGGGTGTGATCGCCGCGCTGGGCTTCGATCACGATGTTGCGGAACCACATGAAGAAGGTCGCGATCAGGCCCGCAAGGCCGGCCCACAGCACCGTTGCGCCGGCAAGCGGCCCGAGCACGTCGGGATGCCAGCTCAGCACCATGCCGCTGGTGAAGGTCAGCGCCGAGATCGAGCCGACGAGCGGCCAAATATCGGGTTCAAGGATGTGGTAATCGTGGTTTGCCGTGCCAGCCATGTGGTCGTTCCCGTCCCTGGGTTGCTTGCGTAGTCAGTTGGTGCCCGCCGGTGCGGCCGATTCCGGCCCCGACGTGCGGTGGAAAGTGTAGCTCAGCGTGATCTGCTCGACACCCTTCATGTTCTCGTCTTCCAGCATGGCTGGATCGACGTAGTAGAGCACCGGCATGACAACTTCCTGCCCGGGGGCAAGGGTCTGCTCGGTGAAGCAGAAGCACTGGATCTTGTTGAAGTACTTGCCCGCCTGTTCCGGCTCGACATTGAAGGTGGCGGTGCCGGTGATCGCCTGCGAACTGTTGTTGCGCGCAACGTAGGTCGCGATATCGCGCTGGCCGATGGTGATCGTGTCCGTCGGCGCGCTCGGACGGAATGTCCAGGGCATATCGCTTGCGGTGGAGGCATCGAAGCGGATCGAGATCTGCTGGCCCGAAGCCATCGCGGCGGCGCGTGCGGCGTCGGTTTCGCTCGCAACCTGCGTGGTGCCGCCAAAACCGGTGACACGGCAGAACATCTCGTAAAGCGGAACAGCCGCATAACCGAGGCCGAGCATGAACAATGCGCCCGCAAATGCCATCATCCCCACCCGCAGATTGCGGCGGGCGGTGTCGGCATCATGGGTGACGGGCGCGGTGGAAGCCATGGTTCAGCCTCCGATCCGCGCGATGGTGATCGCGTAGAACAGGATCACGAAGAACAGCAGCGTTCCCGCAACTACAAGATTGCGGCTCTTGCGGCGGCGGGTGAATTCCTTTTCCTCTTCCGGGGTCATGCAAGCCACCCCTGATAGGCCGCCACACGGTCTGCCACCAGTGCGGCGAAAAGTGCGAAGAGGTAGTAGATCGAGAACTTGAAGAGCTTTTTCTCGGGCAGCATCTTGTCACCCTCGGCCGCCCGCGTGCGGGTGCCGACCGGAACAGCCAGCAGAACGAACAGCGCGGACAGCGTCACCGCAGTCATGCCGTAGATCCAGCCGGTTCCGCCAATATACCACGGAGCAATCGCGATGGGCGCGAGCACCAGCGTGTAGATCAGGATCTGGTGGCGGGTCGCCTTCTCGCCCGCAACAACGGGCAGCATCGGAATGCCGACCTTGGCGTAATCGGACTGCACGAACAGGGCCAGCGCCCAGAAGTGCGGCGGGGTCCAGAAAAAGATGATCGCGAACAGCAGCACCGGCATTGCGGTGATTTCGCCGGTCACGGCGATCCAGCCGATCAGCGGCGGAAATGCGCCCGCACCACCGCCGATGACGATGTTCTGCGGTGTGCGCGGCTTCAGCCACATCGTGTAGATCACGGCATAGTAGATGATGGCCGCCAGCAGCAGCGCAGCTGCCAGCCAGCCGATGGCGACCCCCATCAGCACGATCGACGCCGCCGACAGGAAGAGCCCGAAATCGCGCGCATCCTCGCGCCGCATCCGGCCGCCGGGCAGCGGACGGTTCATCGTGCGTTTCATGCCCGCATCGAGATCGGCTTCCCACCACTGGTTGAGAACCGCCGAACCGCCCGCCCCCATGGCAATGGCGAGGATGGCGGTGAAGCCCAGCACCGGATGGATGCTGCCGGGCGCAGCCAGCACGCCGCAGATCGCGGTGAAGATCACCAGCGTCATCACACGCGGCTTGGTCAGCGTGAAGAAATCACGCCATTCCGTGGGCAGCGCCGTGGTGGTCTGAGGTGCTGTGCTTGCCATCGTCTTTGCGTTCCATTGGCAAGGAGCGCGACCATTCCAGCCGCGCTCCCGCCTGTGTGTCATGCTCCGGCGAGGGAGCCGATCACGCCCGGTCCTTACGCGGATGCCGGACGGTGATCGTGATAGTCCATGCTGTCGGTAATCACCGGCAGCGTTTCGAACTGGTGGTAAGGCGGCGGGCTCGGCAGGGTCCATTCGAGCGTCGTCGCGCCTTCGCCCCACGGGTTGGCTTCGGCCTTCTTGCCGGCAAACAGCGCGTAGAGGATGTTGACGAAGAAGAACAGCATCGAACCGGCCATGATGTAGTAGCCGTAAGTGCTGATCTGGTGCCAGAAGGTGTAGGCCTCCGTGTAGTCCGGATAGCGGCGCGGCATGCCCTGCATCCCGAGGAAGTGCTGCGGGAAGAAGATCACGTTAACGCCGATGAAGAACGTCCAGAAGTGCAGGTGCGAGAGGAACTCGCTGTGCATCCGCCCGCTCATCTTCGGGAACCAGTAATAGAAGCCTGCGAACATCGAGAACACCGCACCCATCGAAAGCACGTAATGGAAATGCGCCACCACATAGTAGGTGTCGTGCAGGTTGTCGTCGATCCCGCCATTGGCCAGCACCACGCCGGTCACACCGCCGACGGTGAACAGGAAGATGAAGCCCAGCGCCCAGACCATCGGCGACTTGAACTGGAGGCTGCCGCCCCACATCGTCGCGATCCAGCTGAAGATCTTCACACCGGTCGGCACCGCGATAACCATGGTCGCCGCGGTGAAATACATCTTCGTGTTAACGTCCAGACCCACGGTGTACATGTGGTGTGCCCAGACGATGAAGCCGACGACGCCGATCGCGACCATGGCGTAAGCCATACCGAGGTAACCGAACACAGGCTTGCGGCTGAAGGTCGCAACGATCTGGCTGATCATGCCGAAGCCCGGCAGGATCATGATGTACACTTCGGGGTGACCGAAGAACCAGAACAGGTGCTGGTAGAGCACCGGATCGCCGCCACCGGCCGGATCGAAGAAGGTGGTGCCGAAGTTGCGGTCGGTCAGCAGCATAGTGATGGCAGCAGCCAGCACCGGCAGCGCCAGCAGCAGCAGGAAGGCGGTGACCAGCACCGACCAAACGAACAGCGGCATCTTGTGCAGAGTCATGCCCGGCGCGCGCATGTTGAAGATGGTGGTGATGAAGTTGGTCGCACCCAGGATCGAGCCCGCACCCGACAGGTGCAGCGAGAAGATCGCGAAGTCGACCGCAGGGCCGACCGAACCGCTGGTGGAAAGCGGCGCATAGACCGTCCAACCGGTGCCCGCGCCCGGGCCGGAGCCGCCGGGGACGAACAGCGAGAACAGTAGGCTGAAGAAGCCCGCCACCGTCAGCCAGAACGACACGTTGTTCATGCGCGGGAAGGCCATGTCCGGCGCACCGATCATCAGCGGCACGAACCAGTTGCCGAAGCCACCGATCATCGCCGGCATGACCATGAAGAAGACCATGATCAGACCGTGGGCGGTGATGAACACGTTCCACATGTGCAGCGCGGTATTGATGTCGTTCGCGCCACCCATGAACTGGGCCCACCACTGCAGGTACTGGATACCCGGCTCGGCCAGCTCGACACGCATGATGCCCGAAATGGCACCCCCGACGATCCCCGCGATGATCGCGAAGATCAGGTACATCGTGCCGATGTCCTTGTGGTTGGTCGACATGAACCAGCGGGCGAAGAAGCCCGGCTTGTGATCGGCATGGTCATGCGCGTCGTGGGCGTGATCGCCGTGAACGTCGAAGCCTTCTGCGGTGGTTGCCATCTTCGGATACTCTCAGGTGTTATTCGTTCAGTTCGTTCGGCTCAGCGCGCGGTCAGCAGTGCGACCTGTTCGGGCTCGGCGGCGGGCGTCTCTTCGGCACCCGGCATCGATCCGCCCTGCGACTGCACCCATGCAGCGAATTCGTCGGCAGGAAGCGCCTCGATCGCAATCGGCATGTAGGCATGACGCGAACCGCACAGCTCGGAGCACTGGCCGTAATACACGCCCGGCTCCTTGATGGTCAGCAACTTCTCGTTCAGGCGGCCCGGCACCGCGTCCATCTTGAACCAGAGGGAGGGCACCGCGAAAGCGTGGATCACGTCGGTCGCCGTAGTCTGGATGCGCAGCGGCACACCAGCGGGCACGACCATGCGGTTGTCCACCGCCAGCTGGGCCGGCTCACCACGCCGCACCGCCTCTTCGTCAGGAAGCATATTGGAGATGACCTCGATCTCGCCATGGTCGGGGTAGGTGTAGCCCCAATACCACTGATAGCCGGTTGCCTTGATTGTAACGGCATCGGCCGGCGGAGTTTCATACTGGCGCGCCAACAGCGTGATCGAAGGTACTGCGATCACCACTAGGATAATCACGGGAACGATCGTCCACACCACTTCGATCATGGTGTTGTGGGTGGTCTTCGAAGCGACCGGATTGGCGCCGCGGTTGAAGCGCACGATAACATACAGCAGCAGGCCGAGCACAAACAGGCTGATGACGGTGATCACCGGCAGCAGAATGTAGTCGTGCATCCCCAGCGCGTATTCGCCATTATCGGTATACTGATCCTGGAAGGTCAGCGACTTGGCCATTGCGCCCGGCTCGTCCGAGCGGGGATCGGTCGGCATGCCCTTGCCCTTGGTCGGAGCCATCGGGGTGTAGGCACCCACCTCGACATTCGCAGCATCGGTCACAGCGTCGACCAATGCGGCATCCGGAGCGGTTGCCTGCACGGCAACCGGCGCCGCCGCATCCTGCGCGCCAGCGCTCACAGGCGCAAACAGCGCTGCCATCGCAGCCAGCGCCGCGATTCCAGCCAATTTCATACGGGTATGCATCTGACCCATCTTCATGTGTCCAAGTTGCTTCGAAATCTTAGTTTTCGAATTATGATCCCTTGCCGCCCGGCGACCCTCCGCCAGACAGCGTTCCGCCGACATTCCGGCCAGCTTCCGACCGCCCTTAGCCGCGCTTGCCGAGGGCCTCAAGCGCTTCTAGGGAGAAAATTATGCAAGCCTCCATGATTGCCGCGCAAGTCGCAGCGTCACTTTCGTTTTTTCCCGGAGTCCGTTCATGACCGAAGATGAAGTCCTTTCCGAGTTTCGCGCCAGCGGTGCATTGCTAGAAGGACATTTCAAACTCTCTTCGGGGCGGCATAGCGGCCATTACCTGCAATGCGCCCGTGTGCTCATGAACCCCGCCCGTGCCGCACGGTTGGCCGAGGCGGTGGTTGCGGGCATTCCTGCGGATGTTCGCGCGCAGATCGATGTCGTGGTTTCGCCCGCAATGGGCGGGATCATCATCGGTCACGAAGTCGGCCGCGCGATGGGCAAGGACGCACTTTTCCTCGAACGGCCAGAAGGCACCTTCCACCTCCGCCGCGGATTCGCACTCGAACCGGGGGCGAAGGTGCTGATGGTCGAGGACGTGGTCACCACAGGCCTTTCCAGCCGCGAGGCTATCGCCGCTGTCGCGCGCGAGGGCGGTGAAGTGATCGCCGAATGCGCGATCATCGACCGTTCATGCGGTTCGGTCGATCTCGGCGTGCCTTTCTACCCGCTGCTCGCCATCGATTTCCCCACCTATGATGAAAGCGACATCCCCGAAGCGCTGGCACGCGTAGCTGTGACGAAGCCCGGAAGCCGGAAAGAATGACAGCAACTCTCCACCCTCGCCCGCTGCGGCTCGGCGTGAACATCGATCACGTCGCGACGATCAGGAATGCGCGCGGCGGGGACCATCCCGATCCGGTGCGCGCGGCTGAAATCGTTGCGGCAGTGGGCGGCGACGGCATCACCGCGCACCTGCGCGAAGACCGCCGTCATATCCGCGACGAGGATCTGGCGCGCATCCAGCAAGCCACCAATCTTCCGCTCAACCTCGAAATGGCGGCAACGCGCGAGATGCTGGCCATCGCGCTCAGGCACAAACCGCACGCGGCCTGCATCGTCCCGGAAAAGCGCGAGGAACGCACCACCGAAGGCGGGCTCGACGCGGCGGGCCTGCACAACACGCTGGCGCCGATTGTCGAGGATCTGCGCGGCGCGGACATCCGTGTCTCGCTGTTTATCGAGGCCAACGAACGACAGCTCGATGCCGCGCTGCGATTGGGCGCGCCGGTGGTCGAATTTCACACCGGTGAATATGCTCACGCCTTCCTCGACGGCGACCGCGCGCGGGTCGAACGCGAGTTGCGCCGCATTACCGATATGGCCGCGCTCGCCGCCAAGAACGGGATCGAGCCGCACGCGGGCCACGGCCTCACCTTTGATAACGTCCAGCCGATCGCCGCGATTCCCCAGATCGCAGAACTCAATATCGGTCACTATCTGATCGGCGAGGCGGTTTTCGTCGGTCTGGAAAACGCGATCCGGCGGATGCGCGAGTTGATGGACGAGGTGCGATAAGTGCCCGACGGCGATCTTCCACCGCTCGCCCCGGAACAGAAGCGCTGGGCCTTCGCAGCCGCGGCGCTATTCCTGCTCGCCATCGGCTTTCTCGGCTTTTCGCTAAGTACGCGGGTCATGGAAGTCTTCGCGGTCGGCTGGGTCGCCCTGCAGATCTTCGGCTTCGTCGGTGCGCTGAAGTTCTCCAAGGGCGATTTCGCCCATCCGCTGTTCAAATCGCAGGTGATGCTTCACCTCATGGCGCTGGCCCTGCTGGTTGCCGTGATCATCAGGGCGTTCAAATGATCATCGGCCTCGGTTCCGACCTGTGCAACATCGAACGGATCGGCAATTCGCTGGCTCGCTACGGAGAGCGGTTCGAGAACCGCGTCTTCACCGATATCGAGATCGCCAAGGCGCGCAGCCGCCCCTACACCATCGCCGGCACCTATGCGAAACGCTTCGCCGCCAAGGAAGCCTTCTCCAAAGCGGTCGGCACCGGGTTCAAGCGCGGCGTGTTCATGAAGGATATCGGCGTGGTCAACGGCCGCTCCGGTGCGCCGACGCTGGCGCTGACAGGCGGCGCGGCATTGCGGCTTGAAGAAATGACGCCGAAAGGCCATGAGGCGCGCATTCATCTTACCCTCACAGACGATCATCCATGGGCCCAGGCCTTCGTGATCATCGAAGCCATCCCCCTCTGATCGGCCCGAAGCACATGGCAATCACCGAAAGCCCCCAAGAAAGCCCTCATGTGACCGACACCAGCGCCCCCGAAAAGCCGCACAAGGTCGACTGGCTGGCCGAAATCCGCGGGCTGGCGCTGATGCTGCTGGCTGTGCTGGCGTTTCACAGCCTCGTGGCAAAGCCCTTTTACATCCCCTCTACCTCGATGATGCCGACTCTGTGGGTGGGCGACCGGCTGGTGGTGAGCAAATACCCCTATGGCTGGTCGTGGGCGTCAGCGAGCTTCCACCTGTTGCCGCGGGGCGACTGGCGGGTGTGGCCGTCGACGCCGGAATATGGCGATATCGTCATTCCCGTGCACCCGACGCGGGACGAGGATTACATCAAGCGCGTGGTCGCGCTGCCGGGCGACACAATCGAAGTGCGCGGCGGGCAGATCATCCTCAACGGCCAGGCGATCAAGCGCGAAGTGGTGCCGCCGGTGCGCATCCCGTTCGAACCCGATCTGATCTGCCGCGGTGCCCCCTGCCTTGATGCTTTCGATCAATACCGCGTCAACGGCGCGGACGGCCGCGAATATTACGAACCGCCGACATGGCGCGAAACGCTGCCCAACGGGGCGACCTATCTCACCATCGACTACCGCGACCAGCGGCTGGACAATTACGGTCCCTATACCGTGCCGGACAACGCCGTCTTCGTGATGGGCGACAACCGCGACGAAAGCGCCGACAGCCGCGCCGAAGCGATCGAGAGCGGGTTGGGCGGCGCAGTACCGCTGGCCAATATCGGCGGACGGGCGGAATTCATCACCTTCAGTCTCGACGGTTCGACCACATGGAACCCGGTATCGTGGTTCTCGAGCCTGCGTCCCGAGCGGGCCTGGACAACACTGCGCCCGCCGCTAGCCGAAGAAAGCGCGGCACAATAATCGTGAGGCAGCGCAAGCAATGGCTCGCAAGTTTCTCTATTTCGTAGCTTTCTGTATCACGCTCGTAATCGCGGGGGCGATCCTGCTGGCACTGTTCCCCAACCAGCTCACAAAACTGGCGACGGTCCCCTCGGTTGCTTTCGCGCCGGTCAAGCCGCTCGAGGCCAATGCCTATGAGGACCCGGCTTTGTGGTACTCGCGCCCCGGTATCGGGCTCAAGGACCCGGCGCGCTGGCAACCCGCCTATGCCAATGACCGCGGGCTTCTGCCCACCCCTGCCGATCCGCCCGCTCCGCGCTTTGCCGTGTTCTTTGTCCACCCTACCAGCTATCTCAACCGCGAAAGCTGGAACGCGCCGCTTGAAAATGGTGGCGACCCGGATGCCGAGCGTATCGCCCGCATTTACCTGCGCGGTATGGCCAGTCCCTTCAACGCGGCGTCCGAAATCTGGGCACCCCGATACCGGCAGGCGACCATGGGCGCCTTTCTGACCGACGCACCGGAGGGCAAGCAAGCGATCGACGCTGCCTATGCCGACGTGCGCGAGGCCTATCGTTACTTCCTGTCCAGCATCGATCCCGACACGCCGATCGTGCTGGCAGGCCATTCGCAAGGCTCGCTGCATCTCAAGCGGCTGCTGGCGGAAGAAGTGCGCGGATCGCCGGCTGCAGAGCGGCTCGTCGCAGCATACATCATCGGTTGGCCGGTAAGCCTCCAGCACGATCTGCCGCAGATGGGCTTTCCGGCCTGCGCCGCGCCGGAGCAGGCCGGATGCGTGCTTTCGTGGCAGAGTTTTGCCGAGCCTGCCGATCCATCGCTGGTGCTCGAAGCCTATGGCAGCATGCCCGCGCTCGATGGTGATGCGCCGGGAACGTCCCCTATGTTGTGCACCAATCCGCTGACCGGCACCTATGGCGGGCAAGCCCCGGCAAGCTCCAATCTCGGCACACTGGTGCCCGAAGACAGCATGGAAAAGGGCGAACTCGCCCCCGGTCTCGTCCCTGCGCGCTGCGATAATCGGGGCGTCTTGCTGATCGGCGCACCGCCCGAAATGGGAAGCTATGTGCTGCCGGGGAACAATTACCATGTCTATGATCTGCCGCTGTTCTGGGCGAACACCAAGGCCGACGTGATCCGCCGGGTTGAGACATGGACGAAGCAGCCCGCCAAATGATCTTCGAGGATGCGCGCACCTTCGCCGATGCGCTGCCCGATGGCGGCGTGCTGCTCGGCCTAGATCTCGGCACCAAGACCATCGGCACCGCGACCTGCGACGCCGGCTGGCGCTTTGCCACTAACAATACCACGATCCAGCGCGGCAAATGGGGCCGTGACCGCGAAACGCTGGCGGCGCTGGTGAAGGCGCGCGGCGTCAAAGGCGTTGTCATTGGTCTGCCCCGCAACATGGACGGATCAGAAGGCCCGCGCGCGCAGGCCTCGCGTGCCTATGCCCGCAATTGCGCCGAGGCCTTTGCCCTGCCGATCCTGCTCTGGGACGAGCGCTGGTCGACGCAGGCGGCAGAGGCTGCGATGATCGGACAGGACATGAGCCGCGCCAAACGTGCCGCCGCGATCGATGCCCACGCCGCAGCGGTGATCCTTCAAGGCGCGATCGATCGTCTGGCAGGCGGTGTACTCTAGGCCAGCATCGCCCGCTGCCGCTGCGCGACTTCCAAAACCAGCCGGCTGCCCGACAATTCTCCCATTCGCCACAGCGCGTCAGCCTCTGCCGGATCGTCGAGCATGTCCGCGCGCGCCGCAAAACTCGCCAGCCGCATTCGGTCGCTTGGATGGGTGGCTCCGACCCACTCGGCAAAGTCACGCGCGCTATCCGCACCGCTTGCCACTGCGACCCGCAGCAGCGCCTCGTTCGCCAGCGGGTTCAGACAGCGCGTCACCGTGCCCGCCTCCAGTTCGAACCCGTATTGGTCGAACCACCCCTGCGCAGGATCCACTCGCATCACGTTGATCGAGACCGAAAGGCTTGTCGGCGGCAACTGGCGGTGCACATCAACATGGCGGCGATAGAGCATCAATTTGCCGGGCGAGAGCGTTGAACGTTCGACAAACCGCAGGCCCACCTCCTCCCCCGGATAGCCCGCGACCGCGTCATAGTCGTATTCGTAGTAGTCGCTGGCATAGCCCGGGCCACAGTACCCCACTGTAAGAAAATCGAAATTGTGATCATGGGGCGCGCCGTAGACGAAGCTCGCCGCGCCGCTGGTACGGAACACGTGATCCTGTGACGACGGCCAGATTGCGGCGCGCAGGAAGGCACTGTTCGCACGGTTATCCGCAGGGCGGCTGAGGATGATTGCCTGTGGGCCGTAACCGCTCGCGATCTCCTGCCCGCCTCTCCCCGCCAACCGGTCGACCAGCAGATCGCCGAGAAAGTCGTGGTTATTCGCCAGCCGCCGCAGCCAGTCCGCCGCCGCACGCGTGCTCGCAGGATCATCGGCATTGAAGCCCAGATCGGCCAACGCCTCGACGCATTCGGGCAGCGAGCAGCTTTCCGACGATGGATTGTCGATGACAAGCGGCATCAGGCAGGCTCCAAGGCTGCGAGCGCGGGATAAGAAACAAGAAGCTGGCGATGCAGCTTCGCGGCGGGTTCACACAGGGAATCGGCAGGCCGTTCCGAAAGCCGCGTGAGCACGGCGCAACCCCGCGCCGGATCAAGCCCGATCAACTGGCGCACCGCTTCCCAACGCAGGTCGCGCTGCTCTGCACCATCCAGAGCAAGCTGCTCTATCGCGTCCAACGCCGGGCGATGCGCAAGTGCGCCCAGCACCCCCAGTGCCACCATGCGCTGGCTGTGACGCTTGCAGGCGCTGATGGTCTTGATCAAACCGCCATCTGGCAGCGCGTGTTCGCGCGAAGGTTGCGGATCGGCAGCCTCACGAGTCAACTGCAACACCAGCAAGGGCCGGGTGACGGCGATGATCTGGCGCGCGTCCCCGATACCGGTGCGGACGATGCGCGTACCGGGCGAGCAATCGAGCTTGGTATGTTCGATTGTGCCCCTGCCGTGCCGGTAGCAAATCGCCTGCCCCCGACCGGCCAGAACGATCTCGAAAGCCTCGCAATCCTCGAACAACACCGAGCGGGGAACTACCGTGCTCCGGCGCCCGAACACGGCAAGGGTCAGCGCCGCGCGCCCGCTTTCGCCCAGCCGGATACGGTCGATCCCGGTCGCGGCAGAGCAGCCGAGGCGCGGCTGCGCCAGCGGCTCGGCGCGCTGGGCCGCCATCAGCGGCACGAGAAAACCGGCGGCAAATCCGCGCGCGCGCGCCTCTGCCCCGATGCATTCTGACAGACGTGACAAGCCGGACAACGGCGCACCTGCACCATAGGCCGCTAGTTCTTCCAGCACCTGCGCGACATCGGGCAGCGCACGCCAAGCGGAAAGCGCCGCATCGGTGCGGGGCTGCGGAGCGCCCTTGCTCCGCAGCATCTCGATTGCCGGATGGACCTGCACTGCCGTCCGTCCCGCGCCGTCAGAGCACCGCTTCGGGCGGCATGACCTCGTAGAGATAGACCATGATATCCACGATCCGGTCGTCGACCTGGGCGCCAGCCTCAAGCGCCGCACCAAACAGCGCCTGCGCGCCTTCGAGACCGGGGATCTGTGCAAGATCGATGCTGGGAATGTTCATCACTGCTCTCCTTCTTGTTCGGCGCAACTGGCCCCTTACCAATGCGCCGGACATGAAGGTGGCAAGCCCAGCGCATCCCGCGAAATTAAATGATTGTAACCCGCCCGCCCTCGCCCCTATGCAGCGCGGCATGAACACCCCCCCTGCCCGGTTCGATGCCCGCGAAGCATCGAAATGGTTTTTCCGTCACGGCCATACGGCCTGGCTCGGCCTGAGATTCGCCGATCAGGGGGAGAACTGGGTGGAGCTCGAACTGCCCTGGCGCGAGGACCTGCTGGGCGATCGCAGCCGCCCGGTGCTGGCATCGGGACCGATCATCAGCCTGATGGACATGGCCAGCGGCATGGCGATCTGGCAGGCAAGCCGGACCTTCAATCCCGTGGCGACGCTCGATCTGAGGGTCGATTACCAGCGCCCGGCACGCGAACGGGCAAGCGTACTCGGGCGGGTGGAATGCTATCGTCGCACCCGCTCCGCCGCCTTCGTGCGCGGGATCGCGCATGACGGCGATCCGGACGATCCGGTGGCCCATGTCGCGGGTGTATTCATGACCATCGCTGCCGATCCGCGAAAGGAAAACCCGGCACTCGGCGGGAGCGCCGGTAATGACTGACGCGCATTCGGCCCAGGAACTGACGGCCTATGCCCGCTCGCTCGGGATCAAGGTTGTCGGTGAGGACACAGGCATGCCGCTGCTGTCGGTCGATTTCGGGCCGAATGTCGAAGGCCGTCCGGCGCATTTCCATGGCGGGGCAACCGCCGGGCTTCTTGAGGCGGCCGGCTATGCCGCCTTGCGCAACGCGCTGCTGGCACAGGGACGCGACCCGAAGCTCAAGCCGATCAATATCACCGTGCAATATCTCGCCGCGGGCAAATCGAAGCCGGCCTATGCGCTCGGCCGCATAACGCGGCTGGGACGTCGCAACGTCAATATCGCGGTCGAGGCATGGCAAGACGATCGCAGCCGCCCGATCGCGACCGCGGTGATGAACATCCTGATGGGTTAAGCCTGATGGGTTAAGGCGGTGTCGGACTGGACGACGGCGCGGGCTGGACCACCAGCCCATCCTCGCTCAGCCTGACCTCAACCGGCACGCCTTCCTGCGACAACGTCAGCCCGTTGCCTTCAACCCGCAGAACCGCGCCGTTCTCGCCAACGGGGATAGTTGCCCCCTCTTCCAGATCGAGCGGCTGGACCGGGCCTTCGGGGTCGGGTGATGTGCTGGGCGCGGGTTTCGGGCCAGCCTCCAGTTTAAGCGCGCCGCGCATGAAATCGCGCCAGATACGCGCGGGCGTGCTGCCGCCGGTAACGCCTTTCATCGGAGTATTGTCGTCATTGCCGACCCACACGCCGACCACCAGATCGCCAGCGTAGCCCACGAACAGCGCGTCGCGGTAATCCTGCGTGGTACCGGTCTTGCCGTAATTGGCGATGGGCAGCACCGCGTTGCGCCCCGTTCCGCGGTTGATCGCGGCGCGCAGCATCGTCTCCATGGCCTCGTGATCCCTGCGCGAAAGGCTGTCCTTGCGCGTCGTCAGCCATTCCCACCAGCTTTGATCGTCGCGGGCAAAGGCGTGCGGTTCGACCGGAAATTCGTTCGCTGCGATCCCCGCATAGGCAGCGGTCAGCTCCATCAGCGTCATTGATGATGTGCCAAGCGCAAGGCTGGGATCGCCCTCTGCCATCGGTGCAGTGATCCCAAGCGAACGCGCGGTGCGGATCACCTTGTCACTGCCCACCGCTTGCAAAAGTCTGACGGCGGCAACGTTGCTCGATTGCGAAAAGGCATCTTTCAACGTGATCTGTTCGGAATAGCGTTCGCGCGCGTTTTTGGGGCGATAGCTTCCTTGCGTGATCGGAGTGTTGGGAATGGTATCGTCAGGCTCCCAGCCGGCTTCCAGCGCGGCAAGATAGACGAAGATCTTGAAGGTCGATCCCGGCTGGCGGCGGGCCTGCGTCACCCGGTTGAAGGGCGATTTGCCGTAATCGCGCCCGCCGACCATCGCGACGACCTCGCCGTTCGGACGCATGGCAACGAGCGCGACCTGCGCTCCGCCCAGCGGCGCGCGCGCCACTACCCGGCTGGCGAGCGACTGCAAACGCGAATCGAGCGTGGTGGTAAGAACCTGCCTGGAATAGCTCGCCTCTAGCCCTTCACGTGCCAGCGGTAGCGCCCAGTCGGCGAAATAGGTGCCGGTCGGCACATTGTCGTCGCGTTGGCGCACATCGATCCGGGGATCGGGCAACGCACGCGCCTGGGCCTGGGAAAGATAACCTTCCTCAACCATGGCCCCGATTACCAACTCCATCCGCGCCTTGGCCTTGTCGTAGTGCTTGGTCGGCGCATAGCGCGATGGTGCCTGCAGCAGCCCCGCAAGCATCGCTGCCTGTTCGGGCTTCAGATTTTCCGGCTGGCGGTAAAAGTAATGCAGCGATGCCGCGCGCAACCCGTATTGATTGTCCCCGAAATAGGCGTTGGAAAGATAGCGTTCGAGGATCTCGTCCTTGGTCAGCCAGCCTTCGAGCCAAAACGCGATCAGCGCCTCGCGCGCCTTGCGGCTGAGGCTCTGTTCAGGGGTCAGGAAAGTGAATTTGGCCAGCTGCTGGGTGATGGTCGAGCCGCCGCCATAACCCGTCCACAATGCCCGCGCGATGCCACGCGGGTCGATCCCCCAGTGCGAATAGAAACGTCGGTCCTCGATAGCGATGAAGGCTTGCGGAACATGCGCAGGCAGATCGGCGAGCTTTACGGGAGCCTCGACCACCGCGCCCTGCCGGGCGATCGGCGTGCCGTCGCTGGCCAGCAGCGTCACCTGCGGCGGGGCGATAGGTTCGAGGCTTTTCGAAAGCGGCGCGGTGATCGCAAGCCAGCCGATCAGCGCCACGAACAGCGCCAGCGCGGCCATGATGCCGCGTCCCGTCCACCACAATTTCGAACGTTCGCGCCAGTAATCGCGCTGCCACCAGCGCAGGCGGCGCTTCTCCTCGACCTCCAGCGCCTCGTCTATCCCGGCGAGCTTGGCATCCCAGGCGTCGAAATCGGGCGTCGCCGAAGCGCGCGGGCGCGGAAGGACGTCGTCCTCGTCATCAAGGTCGACAGGCTGCATCGATTCGTAAAGCGGATAAAACCCGGCCGGCATGTCAGCCCCGCCGTTATCGGCGCCTGAGCGTGAGCCTTTCCAGAATCGGTCGAACAGCGCCATAGCGGGACTGTGTTATCAGCCTAGGACACTTCACCGCAAGCGGCTTGGCATCAGCGCTTCCTTGCCGCCCCTTCAGGCAGGTCTTCGCCGAACACGCGCTGATAATATTCGGCCACCAGCGTGCGCTCCGCTTCGTCGCATTTGTTGAGGAACGAAAGGCGGAAGGCGAAGCCCACCGATCCGAAGATCGCCGCGTTCTGCGCCCAGGTGATAACGGTGCGCGGGCTCATCACAGTCGAGATGTCCCCGTTCATGAAGCCCTGACGGGTCAGTTCGGCAACCTTGACCATGTCGGCGATCATCTTGTCGTCGGCCTGCGGGGTCTTGGACTTGACGATCTGCTGTTCCACCTCTGCCGCGAGATAATTCAGCGCGACGACGATGTTCCAGCGGTCCATCTGCGCCTGGTTGATCGCCTGCGTACCGTGATAGAGGCCCGACGTATCGCCAAGGCCCACCGTGTTGGTGGTGGCGAATAGGCGGAACCACGGGTTGGGCGTGATCACGCGGTTCTGGTCAAGCAGCGTCAGCCGGCCGTCGAATTCGAGCACGCGCTGGATCACGAACATCACGTCGGGCCGGCCCGCGTCATATTCGTCGAAGGTCAGCGCCACCGGGTGCTGAAGCGCCCAGGGCAGGATGCCTTCCTTGAACTCGGTGACCTGCAGCCCGTCCTTCAGCACGATGGCATCGCGCCCGACCAGATCGATACGGCTGATATGCGCATCGAGGTTCACACGCACGCTCGGCCAGTTGAGGCGCGCTGCGACCTGTTCGATGTGGGTCGATTTGCCGGTGCCATGATAGCCCTGCACCATCACCCGGCGATTATGCGCAAAGCCTGCGAGGATCGCCAGCGTGGTGTCCGGATCGAACACATAGGCATCGTCCGTTTCCGGCACATGCTCGTCCTTCACCGAGAAGGCGGGAACCTGCCAGTCGACATCGATGCCGAACACGTCACGGACGTCCACGGTGGTGTCGGGCTGGGTGGGCATGGCGTTTTCGCCGGCGACATTGGTGCGAGAGGATGAAGTCATTGCCGGGTCCGGTTAGAACGCATGGGCGCAGGCTGCAAGCGGTGCTTTGCCGCGAAAGGCTGGCAATTTTGGCGAGTTCGTTTCCCTCAAGGCCGATGCGCCCCTATATTGCTTGCCATGCCTGACCCCGTCGAATCGCTGCGCATGAAGCTGATCGGGCAGGTGCGCGGCGTGTTTCACGACGCGAGCAAGGGCCAGCAACCCACTCCGCCATCGGACGATGCGCTGTTCGAACGCGACACGCCGATCCGTCTGGTGCATGCCGATATCGTGGGAATGATGACCGGCGGCGTGCGTGCGCTTCTTTTGCAGATGCTGCATCCGGAGGCGCTGCAAGGCGTGCTCGACCATTCCAATTTCCGTGAGGACATGCATGGGCGGCTGCGGCGCACCGCCCGCTTTATCACCGTGACGACCTTCGGCCACCGCGACGAGGCGATGAAAGCGATCGACCGGGTTAACCGCATCCATGCCAAGGTTGGCGGGACGCTGCCCGACGGTTCGCCCTATTCGGCGACTTCCCCCCGAACGCTGGCGTGGGTGCACGTGACCGAAGCGCAGAGCTTCCTCGCAGGCTATCTTCGTCATGTCCGGCCAAATATGCCTGGTGCGGAACAGGACGAATATTATCGCCAGTTCGCGGTGATCGCCCGCGCACTGGGGGCCGATCCGGTGCCCGAGACGCGCGCGGAGGCGGATCGTATCTTCAGAATGTTGCGCCACGATCTTGCAACATCTCCGCAAGCGAGAGAGGTCGCGCAACTGGTATTGAGCCAGCGCCCCAAAGGCACACCGCGCAGCGTCCAGACGATGATCACCGCCGATGCCGTGACGATGCTGCCCGACTGGGCGCGCAACATGCTCCACCTGCAACGCCCGCGGCTCACCGCCCTGCCCGCCCGCGCCGCGACATGGGGCATGGGCCGCACCCTGCGATGGGCATTCCGGCAGGCACCCGCTCGCAAGTAACCGCTTTCAGGAAGGGACCGACAATGGCCGAATTCACCTTCTACACCGTCGCCATGAGCCGCGGTCAGATTTCGCGCTGGGCGCTGCATGAAGCAGGCGCGGATTACGAACACGTGGTTTTCGACTGGGCGACCCGCCCAGAGATCCTTAAAAGCTTCAACCCGATGAACAAGGTGCCCACGCTGGTGCATCACCATGGCGCCCACGATCACGTCGTCACCGAAGCCGCAGCGATCAACCACTACCTCGCCGAAACCCACCCGCAGGCGGGCCTTCTGCCTGACGCGCACGAGCGCGCCGCCTATTTCCGCTGGCTGTTCTTCGCCGCCGGACCGCTGGAACAGGCCGTCGTGGCAAAGGCGATGGGTTGGGAAGTGCCCGAGGGCCGCACCGGCATGGCGGGCTTCGGCAGCCTCGAGCTTGCCCTTGATGCAATCGAGGAATGGCTCAAGAACAATGATTACGCCGCCGGCAACCGTTTCACCATGGCCGACACCTATGTCGGCAGCCAGTTCGTCTGGGGTCTGAGGTTCGGCTCGATCCCCGAGCGCCCCGCCTTCAAGGCCTATGTCGAACGGATCACCCAGCGCCCGGCCTATGCGGCGGCCAATGCGATCGACGCGGCAATCATCAAGGGCGCGGAAGGCTAGGCGAAAGCGCGGCTTTTCCTGAGCAGCTGATAGGCCTCGACCACCTGATTGAGCCGCGCCTCGTGCTTGCGATCGCCGCCGTTGCGGTCTGGGTGGTAGCGACGCACCAGTTCGGAATAGCGGCGCCTGAGCCGCGTGCGATCGGTGTCCGAGCCCAGCCCCATGGTCTCCAGCGCCTGCGCCTCCTCGCGCGAGAACCTGCCTGTCATCGCCATCTTCGCCTGACGTTCGGCGCGGCTGCGGATACCGCTCGCACGGGCGGAAATGGCATCGAGCGGATCGGCATAGTCGGCCCAGCGCGGCATGCCGTCGACATGGGTTTCGGGGCGGAACGCCCGGCTTTCGGTCCGCCACCCCGCCACCGGCGACTGCGCAGCCAGTATTTCGTCGGCGCTCATGCCGTCGAACCAGTCGTAACCGGCATTGAATTCGCGCACGTGATCAAGGCAGAACCAGCGCCACTCGCCCGGCCCGTCGAAGCCATGCGGACGGCGTCCGGGCGCGCGGAACTCCCCCGCCTCGCGGCAGCCCGGCGCCTCGCAATCGCGCCCCGCACTTTCGACGCGGCCATGAAACCGTGATGCAGACATAGACCTTGAGAATGGCGATAAGGGCCCCAAGTTCCAAGTCTCAATACCCCCCTGCGCTTGCAAAGAAGGAAAGCCCTGATGAGTGTTGCCGATGAAATGCACGCCCTGTTGACCGAGGCCTTTGCCCCCACCCGCCTCGCCATCATCAACGACAGCGCGAAGCATTCGGGCCACATGGGCGACGACGGATCGGGCGAATCGCATTTCACCGTCGAGATCGAGGCGGCGGCCTTTGCCCCGATGAACCGCCTCGCCCGCCAGCGCGCGGTGATCGCGGCGCTGGGCGATATCGTCGGCCAGCGGGTGCACGCGGTGGCCATCAAGGCGAGTGTGCCGGAGGCATGACGCTCAATCATGCTCTGCGGCTGCGCCGCGCGGCGCGGCTGATCGTACTCGATCCCATGGGCCGGGCTTTGATGTTCCGCTATGATGTTCCCGGTCGTCCGCCCTTCTGGGTCACGGCGGGCGGGGAATGCGAGCCGGACGAAAGTTTCGAGGATGCGGCGCGGCGCGAATTGCTGGAGGAAACCGGCATCATCGCCGATCCGGGCGCGCAGATCGCACGGATGACCCCCGAATTCGTCACCGTCGAAGGCGAACCGGTGCAGGCTGACGAACGCTTTTTCCTGATCCGCGTGGAGGAGGCAAGCATCGATACCAGCCGCCACACTGTGCTGGAACAGGAGCTGATGACGCAGCACCGCTGGTTCACGCTGGACGAGCTCGAAAACTGGCCGGAAGCAGTGTTCCCCGTCAATCTGGCCGAGATGATAAGGTCGCAATTCGCAACCTGATTGCCCTGCCCGCCTGCTCTCGCTACTCCTCGTGCAAACGGGAGAGAAAGCGATGGATTACGCAGGCAAGGTGGCGTGGATCACCGGGGCTTCATCGGGCATTGGCGCGGCGCTTGCGCGCGAACTGGCGGCACGCGGCGCGCATGTCGTGCTGTCAGGCCGTGACGAGGCACGGTTGGCCGAGGTTGCGGCCGATTGCGGCGAAACCCTGATCATTGCGTTCGACGTACGCGACGAAGCCGCACTGGCCGAAGCCACCGCAAAGGCCATAGCGTGGAAGGGCGGCATCGATATCGTCTTCGCCAACGCCGGGATCTCCCAGCGCAGCCGCGCGCTCAAGACGGCGATGCAGGTCTATCGCGACATCATCGATGTCGATCTGGTCGCGCAGATCGCTTTCACGCAAGGGCTGATCGGCCATATGGCAGAGCGCGGTTCCGGGGCGCTCGGGTTCATTTCCTCAATCGCGGGCAAGGTCGGCGTGCCAATGCGCACCGCATATTGCGCGGCAAAGTTCGGCCTCGCCGGCTATGCCGACGCGCTGCGGGGGGAGCTGTCGCAGACCGGGGTAACCGTTCACACGATCTACCCCGGCTCGGTCGCCACCAATGTTTCTCGCAACGCACTCACTGCCGAAGGAGGTCGGCGCGGCAAGTCCGATCCCGCGATCGACAATGGCATTCCCGCCGACGCGGCAGCGCGCCAGATGCTCGATGAAATCGCCGCCGGAACGCGCGAGATCATCGTGGCCGAGGGCGGCGAGAAGGCGATGGGCGAATTGCGCCGCACGCCCGATGCGCTGTTCGATCAGATCGCGAACATGGTCGCGAACGGATATATGGAAAAGCTGGAGGCGGCCGAATGAGCGGGTTCGAACTGAAGCGGGTGCATCTGCCCAACGGCATCCATCTTGATGTGGTAGACGAAGGCCCGGTCGACGCGCCGGTGCTGATCTTCCTGCACGGCTTTCCCGAAAGCCACCGCACCTGGCGCCACCAGATCGCGCATTTCAAGGACCGCTACCGCTGCATCGCACCGGACCAGCGCGGCTATCGCGGGTCGTCCAAGCCGCAGGCGGTGGAGGCCTATACGCCCGACAAGCTGATCGGCGACATTTTCCTGCTTGCCGATGCCCTGGCGATCCCAAGCTTCACTATCGTCGGGCACGACTGGGGCGGCGCGATTGCTTGGGGTGTGGCGCTGGGCGGTCAGCATGCGCGGGTGAACAAGGCGGTGATCGCCAACGCCCCGCACCCGGTCATCTTCCAGAAGCTGCTCTATACCCACCCCGGCCAGCGCGAGGCGAGCCAGTATATCCGGGGCTTCCGCGATTCGGCCAATGATGCGCTGGTGAAGGAACACGGCCTCACTGGTCTGCTGCTTAAGGAAGTGAAGTGGGACCGCCCCAGTGCGATGGAGCCCGATGAGCGCGACGCGCTGCTGCTCGACTGGCAGAACCGCGATGCCGCCTTCGGGATGCTCAATTACTACCGCGCCAGCCCAATCGACGTGCCCACAATGGACGCACCTTTCGCCGTGCCCGAGGGTTGGACGCCCCCTGCCCTGCCCAAGCTGACGATCCCGACACTGGTGATTTGGGCGCTCGACGACCTCGCCCTGCCTCCGGAAAACCTCGACGGACTGGAAGACATCATCGACCCGCTTACCATCGTGAAAGTGCCGAATTGCGGGCACTTCGTTCCGTGGGAAGCGCCGGAGGCGGTGAATGCGGCGATGGAAGCGTTTCTGGCGGGCTAAGCCCCCAGCCACTCCACCCATGCACCATGTGGATGCGCATGGGACAGCAGGTGCTCCTCACCTTGATGACCCGCGCCGTCCCAAAGGCGCACGCGCAATTCGTGACGGAAGGTGGCGGGGTCGGTCTCGAGCGCGATCCAGCCGAGCGGGGTTTCAGGAGTGGCCGCGGCGCCCTCGGCATCGAAGGCGGCGGTGATGCGGGCTTGCGTGGCGGCGGGCATGTATTGCCACATGATCGAATGAAACATCACCCGCGCCGTGCCAGCCACGGCAGGGCGCGCCAGCATCGCAGCGGCAAAGTTCCCCGCATCGGCAGCGACCAGATCGGGCGGCTCGGCTCCCGCCAGCGCAATTGCGGCATCGATCCGCGCCAACCGCTCGCCTGCATCGGGCCAGACATAGGCCTTGAGCCGCAGCGCCGCTTCGGGATCGGCGAGGTTGATCGGGGCAATGTCGCAACCCTTCACGCCCGTGATCGCGAAACCGGCAGGCGGCGGTGGCGGCGAGGCACCGCGCCATTCGGGCACGATCCGCATCGGCGAGGCTTCCGGCCCGACCTCAGTTTCGCCAAGCCGGAAGAAATAACGATCGATCATGGTGTTGACCCCGGCACTTGCACCTAGTTCGAACAGGTCGAACCGGGGCGATCGGACCCGCTGCGCCAGCCACAGCAGCCCCGCCATGATGCTCGCCGCGCGGCCCGCCTCGTTGGTCTGCGGCGGGCCATCGAGCCACGGGAGCAGCTGCGCATCGAAGCGGTGCGCAAGGTCGAGCACCAGCGCATCGACCTCGGCCTGATCGGTAATATCTCCGGAATAGACCGCGGCCAGCCGCGCGTCCGCGCCGGTCAACACCAGATGGTGAAAGCCCCCCGCAATCCGCAGCGGCATCGCGTCCTTGAGCGTCAGGCCCTGCCAGTTTGCGATCCGGCGTCCGGTCGCCGTATCGCTCGCCCGCACCCCGGCTAGTGCGCGGATCACCCGCCCGGTTGCTGGCGCTCCGTTTTCCTCGGCATGGCGCGCCTGCCATTCAAGAGCGGCGGCAAAGTCTTCCAGACCCATGATTCCCGGCTCGCTCACCGCCATTTCCATTGCCCTTTCGCGCCTGCGCCCTTAAGTGCGCGGCCAATCATGACCATCAATGGCAATCACGACAATCCCGGACAGCTGACCTTCGCTGTCCCCAAGGGGCGCATCCTCGACGAGGCGCTTCCGGTTATGGCGCGCGCAGGCGTCGAGCCCGACGCGGAATTCCACGATCCCAAGAGCCGCGCGCTCGCCTTCGCATGCCTTCGCCCTGACATGCGGATCATCCGCGTGCGCGCCTTCGATGTTGCCACTTTCGTCGCCCACGGCGCAGCGCAGGTTGGGATCGTCGGCTCGGACGTGATCGAGGAATTCGACTACGCCGATCTCTATGCGCCGGTCGATCTCGGCATCGGGCTGTGCCGGTTGTCGGTTGCGCGGCTGGCCGCTGACGGCGAAGAGCCTGCGGGGGCGAGCCATCTGCGCGTGGCGACCAAGTATCCCAGCCTCACCCGCCGCCATTTCGAGGCTGCGGGCGTGCAGGCCGAATGCGTGAAGCTGAACGGGGCGATGGAACTCGCACCTTCGCTCGGCCTGGCACGGCAGATCGTCGATCTCGTCTCGACCGGCAAGACGCTCAAGGAAAACGGGTTGGTCGAAACCGACGTCATCCTGGAAATCTCGGCGCGACTGATCGTCAACCGCACCGCGCTGAAGACTGATGCCCGTGTCGCCGCGCTGGTCGATGCCTTCCGCCGCGATGCCGAGGCGCGCAGCCGGAGCGCAGCCGCATGATCCCGATCCTTTCCACCCTCCAGCCCGATTTCGCGCAGAAATTCGCGCGGATCGTCGATGCCCGGCGCGAATCCGATGCCGATGTCGCCGGGCAGGTGACCGACATTCTCCAGACCGTGAAGCTGCGCGGCGACGCGGCGCTGGCTGAGTTCACCCAGCGCTTTGACGGCTACACGCTCGCCGATGATGCCGACTGGTCGATCCCGCGCGAGGCCTGCGAGGAAGCCTACAAGACGCTCGCCCCCGATCTTCGCGAGGCGCTCGAACTCGCGGCGGCGCGTATTCGCAGCTACCACGAGGCGCAGCTGCCGCAGAACCGCGACTACACCGACGCGGCGGGCGTGCGGCTCGGTGCGATCTGGCGGGCTGTGGATGCGGCGGGATTGTATGTTCCGGGAGGCCGCGCGGCCTATCCGTCCTCGCTGCTGATGAACGCGATCCCCGCGCGCGTCGCCGGCGTAGAGCGGCTCGCCATCGTGACCCCCACGCCACAGGGCCAGACCAACCCGCTGGTGCTCGCCGCAGCGCACATCGCGGGCGTGGACGAGATCTGGCGCATTGGCGGCGCACAGGCAGTCGGCGCGCTGGCCTATGGCACGCAGCGCATCCGCCCGGTCGACGTCATCACCGGCCCCGGGAATGCCTGGGTCGCCGAAGCCAAACGCCAGCTTTACGGCGTGGTCGGTATCGACATGGTCGCAGGCCCTTCCGAAATCCTTGTGATTGCCGACGGCAAGAACGATCCCGACTGGATCGCCGCCGACCTGCTGTCGCAGGCGGAGCATGATCCGACCTCGCAATCGATCCTCATCACCGACGATGCGGGCTTTGCGCGGCAGGTCGAGGATTGCGTCGACCTGCAGATCAGCCAGCTTGCCACCGCCAAAACCGCGCGGGCGAGCTGGGATGCGCACGGGGTGATCATCGTCGTCAACGATCTCGAGGCCGAGGCTCCCGCGCTGGCCGATCGTCTCGCCGCCGAGCACGTCGAACTCGCGGTCGATCATCCCGAAGCCCTGATGCACAAGATCCGCCACGCGGGCAGCGTCTTCCTCGGCCGGATGACGCCCGAGGCGGTCGGCGATTACGTCGCCGGGCCGAACCACGTGCTTCCGACTGGCCGCCGGGCACGCTTCTCGAGCGGGCTCTCGGTGCTCGATTTCATGAAGCGCACCAGCTTCCTCGGGCTTGACGAAGCCTCTTTCGCCGCGATCGGCCCCGCCGCCGCGACCCTTGCCCATGCCGAAGGGCTTCCGGCGCATGCCAAGTCCGTGGAACTGAGAATCAAATGAACAATCCCGCCCGTTCGCAGGCCCGTTCGGCCGCGCGCCTCGCCGCCGTTCAGGCGCTCTACCAGCAGCATATGGAAGGCACCGCGCTGGCTCGGCTGCTCGACGAATTCCACCAGCATCGGCTGGGACGCGACATCGACAGCGATGATTTCGGCGATGCCGAATATGCCGAGGCCGAAGTGCCGTTCTTCGATGATGTGGTGCGCGGTGTCGATGCCCGGCGCGACGAGATCGATGCTGCTGTCGCCGGAAAGCTGGCCGCCGGATGGAACATCGCCCGGCTCGACAAGGCGATGTTGCAAGTGCTGCGCGCCGGAACCTACGAACTGCTCGCCCGGCCCGATGTGCCTGCGGCTGTGGCGATCAACGAATATGTCGAGGTCGCCAAGGCCTTCTTCGACGACGGACAGGCCAGATTCGTTAACGGCATCCTCGATGCCGTGGCCAAAGAGGTGCGCGCGGGCTAAACCTCGGTTCGCACCATGAACGAGTCCGAATTCGTCGCCGCCCTGCGCAAATTGCCGCTCCATAAGGGCGCGCGCGGGCTGGAGGATGACTGCGCGATCCTGGCCATCGGCAGCGAAACGCTCGTCATCACCCACGACATGATGGCTGAGGACACCCATTTTCGCCCCCATGCCGACATGGCCGACGTGGCGTGGAAACTGCTCGCATCCAATCTTTCCGATCTTGCGGCCAAGGGTGCAGAGCCGATCGGCGTGCTGTTAGGCTATTCGCTCGGCAGCGACGATGCCCGCTTTCTTGAAGGGCTGGCCGAGGGACTGCGAACCTATGGCGTGCCGCTGATGGGCGGGGACACGGTCGCCACCACCGGCACCAGCACCTACGGCCTGACGGCGATCGGGCGTGCGACCCACGTGCCGGTGCCCTCGCGCAAGGGCGCGGCGCCGGGTGACGGCATTTTTGTTTCCGGCCCGGTGGGACGTGCGATGCTCGGCTACGAGGGCGATCCGGACCATCTTTCTGCTTTCAACCGCCCGCTACCGCGCCTTGCCGAAGGGATCGCGCTCGCCCCCCATGTCAGCGCGATGATGGACATCTCCGACGGACTGCTGCTCGATTGCTGGCGCATGGCGTGGGCAAGCGGTGTGACCTTCGCGCTGGAGAGCGCCGCCGTGCCTGTCGCGTCGCGCGCGCGGATGCAGGAATGCTTGCGCTGGGGCGATGATTACGAACTGCTGTTCACGCTTCCCGAAGGCATCGCCCCGCCCATCGCGGCGACCCGCATTGGCACCGTGCGCAGCCGCGAACATGCGCCGCTGATGCTTGACGACATGCCGCTGCCAGATCCGGCGAATCTCGGCTATCGCCACGGCTGATTACGCCGCACGCGCCCTAACCCTGCCAAAACTGGTGAAACCCGCCAGAAAGCGCCGTTTCTCCATCGCCCGAGGCTTGCCAGCGCCTTTCGAGCCCCTATGACTGTGCGCCCTTGCGCCAACGGGATTTCAAAGGAGCGCGAGGCTTCCCGACAGGGACAGGACACAAACGAGAGGGGATAACTCGTGAACCTATTGCTCATTTCCATCGGGCTGGGATTGCTCGCCATTGTCTATGGCGTGATCACCAGCATTCAGGTGCTGGGGGCCAGTGCCGGCAATGCGCGGATGCAGGAAATCGCTGCGGCGATCCAGGAAGGCGCGCAGGCCTATCTGAACCGTCAATACACCACCATCGCCATCGTCGGCGTGGTGGTCGCGGCCGTGGTCGCCTTCGCGCTTGGCACCATCGCCGCGATCGGCTTCGTGACGGGCGCAGTGCTTTCGGGTGTAGCCGGCTACATCGGCATGAACATCTCGGTGCGCGCCAACGTCCGCACCGCCGAAGCGGCCAGCACCAGCCTTCAGGCGGGCCTGACGCTGGCGTTCCGCGCCGGCGCGATCACCGGCATGCTGGTGGCTGGCCTCGCGCTGCTCGCCATCGCAGTGTTCTTCTACGTCATGGTCGGGCCGATGGGGCTCACCCCCTCGAGCCGCACGGTGATCGACGGGCTCGTCGGCCTTGCCTTCGGCGCCTCGCTGATCTCGATCTTCGCACGTCTGGGCGGCGGCATCTTCACCAAGGCGGCCGACGTCGGAGCGGACCTTGTCGGCAAGGTGGAAGCGGGCATCCCCGAGGATGATCCGCGCAACCCTGCCGTGATTGCGGATAACGTGGGCGACAATGTCGGCGACTGCGCCGGGATGGCGGCCGACCTGTTCGAAACCTATGTCGTCACCGTCGGCGCCACCATGGTGCTGACGGCGCTGCTGCTGACGCAGCTGGGCGATTTGCTGCTGCCGATGATGGCGCTGCCGCTGCTGATCGGGGGCGCGTGCATCGTCACCTCGATCCTCGGCACCTATTTTGTCCGCCTCGGCGGCGGGACCAACGTGATGGGGGCGATGTACAAAGGCTTCATCGTCACTGCCGTCACCTCGATCCCGCTGATCTGGATCGTTACCCAGTTCGCGCTCGGCTCGGTCGGGATGGACATGAATACGGTGATCAACCCCGATCAGGGCATGGTCGAATTCACCGGACGGACGCTGTTCTACTGCGCCCTGCTTGGCCTTGCCATCACCGGGCTGATCATCTGGATTACCGAGTATTATACCGGCACCAAGTTCCGTCCGGTGCGCTCGATCGCCAAGGCTTCGGAAACGGGCCACGGCACCAACGTGATCCAGGGCCTTGCGATCAGCCTTGAATCGACCGCGTTGCCGACGCTTGTGATCGTGGCGGGCATCATCATCGCCTATGGCCTCGCCGGGCTGATGGGGATCGCCTATGCGGCCACCGCGATGCTGGCTCTGGCCGGCATGGTCGTTGCCCTCGACGCCTACGGCCCCGTCACTGACAATGCCGGCGGCATCGCCGAAATGTCGGGTCTGGACGACAGCGTGCGCGAGAAGACCGATCTTCTCGACGCAGTCGGCAACACCACCAAGGCCGTGACCAAGGGTTACGCGATCGGTTCGGCGGGCCTCGGCGCGCTGGTGCTGTTCGCTGCCTATACCACCGACCTGCGGACCTTCTTCCCGAACGTGGAAGTGGACTTCAGCCTCGAAAACCCCTTCGTGATCGTTGGCCTGCTCCTCGGCGCGCTTCTGCCCTACCTGTTCGGGGCAATGGGCATGACCGCGGTCGGCCGCGCGGCGGGCGACGTGGTTGTCGACGTACGCGAGCAGTTCGCCAACAATCCGGGTATCATGGCCGGCACCTCCAAGCCCGACTATGCCCGCACCGTGGACCTGGTCACTAAGGCCGCGATCAAGGAGATGATTATCCCCTCGCTGCTGCCGGTGCTGGCACCTGTCGTGGTCTACTTCGTGATCACCATGATCGCGGGGCAGGCAAACGGCTTTGCGGCGCTGGGTGCACTGCTGCTCGGTGTGATCGTCGGCGGGCTGTTCGTGGCACTCTCCATGACCGCCGGCGGCGGTGCATGGGATAACGCCAAGAAGTACATCGAAGACGGCAATCACGGCGGCAAGGGCTCGGAAGCGCACAAGGCCGCAGTGACCGGCGATACCGTCGGCGATCCCTACAAGGACACCGCCGGCCCCGCCGTGAACCCGATGATCAAGATCACCAACATCGTCGCGCTGCTGCTGCTGGCCGCGCTGGCGCATGGTGCCGCTTGAGACACATCACGGCCCTATAGTGGGTAAGCGGTAGGGCCGCGAAAGACTCAACCCCGCCGGGAGCAATTCCGGCGGGGTTTATCTTTGCGCGCATCCCCGTTCGTGCCGGTCATGGCACCGCACTTCGTGAAGAACGGCCCAGCCCCTTCCGTCTCGCTGTCGATCACCTGGCGAAGCGAGTGGAGCTACCGCGAAAGCGATGCGCGCGCGCAATGCGATCCTGCGCGAACGCGGCTTTTCGCCCAGCGCACCCAGCCGCTGGCCGCAGCAGAACTATGCCAAGGCCGATGGCTTAGAAAGCTCGGCTTGACGGGTTCGTAAGCGCCAAGCATGGCCCTTTGCCATGACTGATACGCCCACAAACGAAGAACTCGTCGCAGGCCTCGTCCGCCTGCTGACCGTCGAAAAGCGCGCGGCCGATATTTTCGCGGGCCCGCCGCAGCAGGACGGGATCGGGCGGGTGTTCGGCGGGCAGGTGCTGGCGCAGGCGCTGCAGGCGGCACAGGCCAGCATCACCGACGGCAAACGCGCCCATTCATTGCACGCCTATTTCCTTCGCGGCGGTCGCGAGGGTGTCGGGATCGAATATCGGATCCAGCGCGATTTCGACGGGCGCAGCTTTGCCAACCGCAGGGTGGTCGCCTCGCAGGAGGATGAACACGGCATGCCAGTGCCGATCCTCAACCTCACCGCCAGTTTCCAGCTGCCGGAAGACGGGCTGGAGCATAATGATTCGCCAATTCCCGACGTACCCGGCCCGGACGAACTGCGTTCGGACATGGAGCAGCGGCTGGAGATTGCCGAGCGACTGGGCGACCGGATGAGCGAGCAGCAGCGCCGCCTGATGCTCCGCCCTCGCCCGATCGAGATGCGCACGGTCGATGCCCTGCACTGGATGAACCGCACCCCCAGCGAACCGCGCGCGCATACGTGGTTCCGGGTGGTGGCCCCGATCACCGGAGAGGCCGATACGCCCGAACTCCACCGCGCGATCATCACCTACGCCAGCGATTACACCCTGCTCGGCACCAGCGCATTGCCGCACGGTCTTTCGTGGATGCGGGGCGAACTGGTCGGTGCCAGCCTCGATCACGCGATCTGGTTCCACCGCGACGCACGGGTCGACGACTGGCTGCTCTATGCCACCGACGCACCGTGGAGCGGCGGCGGGCGCGGCTTCAATCGTGGTCGCATTTTCAACCGGGCGGGCGAACTCGTTGCGAGCGTCGCGCAGGAAGGGATGATGAGGAAGAGGGTCTCCCGTTAACGCCGGGCATATCAGCGGCACAGCCGCCGCAGGCGGGACACCCGACCTTCAGGTCGCATGAGCGAGGATTGCGAAGCCCTTAGAGGCTGCGAAACCTTCAATGCGCTAACAGGATCGGCATCTGCGGATCGGACAGCATCCGGCGGGTGACGCCGCCAAGCAGCATTTCCGCCAACCGCGAATGACCATAGGCGCCCATCACCATCAACCCGCATTCGCGCAGTTGCGCTGCCGAGAAAAGGGTATCGGAAATCTTCGCATCACCGCGCGGGATTTCGACCATCTCGCATTCAATTCCGTGACGACTGAGATACTGCGCACCTTCCAGCGCGGGGAAATCGAAGCGCTGCTTGTCCGAAGGCTCGGCCACGCTGACAAGGTAGACTTTCCGCGCAGCCGCCAGCAGCGGCACCGCCTCGCGCAGCGCAACGCAGGCTTCGGACGAACCGTTCCACGCGACCATCGCGGGCGCGTTAACGTCGAAGCTTTTGGTTCCCTCCGGCACCACCAGCACCGGCACCGGTGCCTTAAGCACCAGATCGCCGACCAGCGCAGAGGGGCCTTTGCCGCCTTCGCCCGTGTCCGAAGGACCGACGATAACGACATCGGCGAGCGGTGAAAGCTCCAGCAGACGGTGCTGGGCAATGCCGTACAGGAACCGCCAGTCCCACGGCACGCCTTCATTGGCGAGATGCGCCTCGGTCTGCTGGCGCAGCTTTTCGGCATTCTCCTTGATGACCGGCATCGCAGCCGCGATCGCCGAGCCGTAGAAATCGCCGGGTGCGAATACCTCGTAGCTGACCGATTGCAGGCAGGTGATGTGGCCGCCCGACGCCCGGGCAATGTCGAGCGCGACCTGTAGCCGAGCCTCCATCGCAGGGTCGTGATCGACGTGAAGCAGAATCGATTTCATGGCTGTTCTCCCACTGATGGTGCCACGATGAACCCACATTGTGCCTGCGGCTTTGATCGGGATCAAATTTGCTCCGCAAGCCGCTTGCAGAGCAACCGTACGCGGTTCATTCTCTTGCCCCGAGGGAGAGGAACCCATGCAGATCACGCGCCACCCGCCCGTCAAAACCACGCTCGAACCGTCGAACCATCCCTATCTGACAGGGGCGTGGACGCCGCTGCACGAGGAGGTCGACGTTGCCGAATTGCCTGTGATCGCGGGCGAAATTCCCGCCGACATTGACGGGATCTATCTGCGTAACACCGAAAACCAGGTGCACCAGCCGCTCGGCCGCCACCATCCCTTCGATGGCGACGCGATGATCCATCAGGTCAATATCTCGGGCGGCAAGGCGAGCTATCGCAACCGCTTCGTACGCACCCATTGCTTCGAGGCGGAGCAGATCGCGGGGCAATCGCTGTGGGGCGGACTGATGGATCCATGGGGGACTTCGCTACGCCCCGGCTTCGGCGCACACGGGGGCCTGAAGGACACCGGCAGCACCGACATCATCGTTCACGCCGGAACCGCCTATGCCACGCTCTACCAGTGCGGCGAGGCGTGGATGCTCGATCCGGTTACGCTGGGCAGCCGCGGCAAGGCGCCATGGGTGCCGCTGGACGGCATATCGGCCCATCCCAAGGTGGACGAGGAGACCGGGGAACTGATGTTCTTCAACTACTCCAAATACCCGCCTTTCATGCATTACGGCGTGGTGAATCGCGAAGGGCGCTTGGTGCATTACGTACCCGTTCCCCTTCCCGGCCCGCGCCTGCCGCATGACATGGCGATCACGAAGAACTGGTCGATCCTCAATGACATGCCGCTATTCTGGGACGAAAGCCTGCTGGCGAACAACATCCACGCCGCGCGGCTGCACGAAGGCGTGCCGACCCGCTTCGCCCTGATCCCGCGCCACGGCCAGCCGGAGGACATCCGCTGGTTCGAAGCCGCGCCGACGTATGTCCTGCACTGGACCAATGCGTGGGAAGAAGGCGACGAGGTGGTGCTCGAAGGCTATCATCAAGCCAAGCCGATGCCCGATCCGCTGGAGGAGATGGGCCGTTACAGCCACATGATGGCCTATGTGGACGAACACTCCTTCCAGTCCCGCCTGCACCGCTGGCGCTTCAACCTGAAGACCGGAGAGACCCGAGAGGAGAGCCTTTCGGAACGCATCGTCGAATTTGGGATGATCAATCCGCGATACGCCATGCAAAAGAGCCGCTATGTCTGGTCCACCACCACGCGGCCCGGCTGGTTTCTGTTCAACGGCTATGTTCGCCACGATACCGAGACGGGTGAGGAACAGGTCTATCGCCTGCCCGAAGGAGTTTATGCCAGCGAAAGCCCGATGATTCCGAGAAAGGGAGCAACCGCAGAGGATGACGGGTATCTGGTCACCTTCCTGATTGACGAGAACAGTGGCACCTCCGAATGCGCGATCCTCGATGCCTCGGATCTGTCGAAAGGCCCGATCTGCCGCCTCGCGCTGCCACACAAGATCTGTTCGGGGACCCATTCGGTGTGGGTCGAACATGATCAATTACGCAAGGATGCCGCCTTCCACGCGCGCCGCTTTGCCTCCGCCTGATCCGGCATCCTCATGACACCGGTCGAGGCGCCTGCGTCGCTCGTCGCGCAGGCGCTTGTCCGCTCCCTTCCGGCGATCTAGCCGCCCGCGATTGCACTTAATCCTGCGGGGACCGCCACAATGAAATTTCGTCTAGCTCTTGCTGCAACCACTGCGCTTTTGACGGTGACAACCCCCGCGTTGGCCGACAACCACGCCGCCACCCCCGTTGCCGCGGAGGCATCGCAAACGGAGCATGACAAGCTGTTCGCGCTGTTCGAGGATGCCGACGCGCGCGAACTGGCTCTCAATCCGCTCGGTCGCCTGTTCCGCGGCGACGACGAGGATGCCGACCGGCTCGGCGATCTGCTGACCGATTCCGCCTTCCTCGCCGATCGTACCGACACCCAGCTCAATCTCGCGCTGCTCGCACAGATCGACCGTTCAAAGCTCTCGCCCACCGATCAGCTTGCCTATGATGTGTTCGAATATACTGAGCAGCAGTCGCTGGCGGGCGCGACCGACCGCATCCGCGAATTGACCGAGGTGCGCCCGATCAACCACTTCTTCGGGCTGCACACCTTCTATCCCAACTTCGCCAGTGGCAAGGGTGCCGCGCCGTTCAAGACGCTTGCCAATTACGAGGATAACCTCAAGCGGCACGACGATTATATTGCCTTCACCGACCGCGCGATCGCCAAGTTCCGCGAAGGCATGGCATCGGGCGTGCTGGAAACCAAACTGACCATCGGCAACGTGATCAAGCAGCTCGACACGCAGCTTGCGATCCCGGTCGCGGATTCGCAGTTCATGGGGCCGCTGAAGGAATTTCCTGAAGGCATTAGCGATGCCGATAAGGCGCGGCTGGCGAACGCCTACGAGGCCAAGACCCGCGAAATTTACGCCGTCCATGAACGACTGCGCACCTTCCTGCGCGACGAATACTACCCCGCCGCGCGCGACAGTGTTGGCCTGTCGCAGATGAAGGGCGGCGCGGAGCTTTATGCCCAGCTGGTCGAGAACACGACCACCTTGCCGCTGGATGCCGAGACGATCCATCAGCTTGGCCTGTCGGAAGTCGCGCGGATCAAGGGCGAGCTGGAAAAGATCAAGGCCGAGGTCGGCTTTGCGGGCACGCTCAACGAGTTCTTCGACTATGTCCGCAACGATCCCAAGTTCCACCCGGAAAGCCGCGAGGCGTTGACCCAGTCCTATTACGACATCGGAAAACAGGTCGACGCGAAGATCGGGGATTATTTCTCGCTGCTGCCCAAGGCCCCGCTCAAGATCGAGCCTTATGATCCGTCGATCGAGCAGTTTCAGGCGGGTGGCTCCTACCAGCCCGGCACGCCCGACGGTTCGCGTCCGGGCACCTTCTATTTCAATGCCTATGACCTGCCGAGCAGGCTGACGACGGGTAATGTCACGCTCTACCTGCACGAAGGCGCGCCGGGGCACCATTTCCAGATCAGCCTCGCGCAGGAAAACGAGGATCTGCCCGCTTTCATGCGCTTCGGCGGCACCACCGCCTTTGTCGAAGGCTGGGCGCTATATGCCGAAACGCTGGGTTACGAGATGGGTTTCTACAATGACCCGTGGAACCGTTACGGCACCTTTCAGGACGAACAGCTGCGTGCGATGCGTCTCGCTGTCGACACCGGCATCCACGCAAAGGGCTGGACCCGCGAACAGGCGATCGATTTCATGCTGGAAAACTCGGGCATGACCCGCACCGAAGTTGTGGCCGAAGTCGAACGCTATATCGCCATCCCGTCGCAGGCGCTGGGCTACAAGATCGGCGCTCTCAAGATCCAGGAACTGCGCAAACGGGCCGAAGCAAGGCTGGGCACGCAGTTCGACATCAAGGCGTTCCACGAGCAGGTTCTCAATACCGGCGGCCTGCCGCTTGCGATCCTTGAACAGAAGATCAACCGCTGGATCGAGGCCGAAGCAGCGCGCTGATCCTGCCCCTTTGGCACCAGCCGAAGGCTCGATTCGTCGTATCCCATGCCCCGGTTGCCCGCTCCAGTGGCAACCGGGCAATCGGCGTTCATCAACTAGCAATGTTGTCCTGAACACCGGTTCGCGTGCACTATGCCAACAAAGGGCCGAACCAACGGGATCGTGGGCCCGAACGACAGGAGAATTGATACGATGAATGCCCCTGCACGCGCTCCGCTTACACTCGCGCTGGTCGCCGCGCTTTCGATGACGACCGCCACCGGCCTTGCCGCGCAGAACGCTCAGGACAGCGAGGTATTGACTACGGTTTACGGCAATCTGCCGCCGATGACCGAGATGAACGAAGGCCCGCGGATCGAAGGCATTATCTCGGCGCGTCAGGGCCAGCGTCTTCAGGTCACCTCGGAAGACGGCAACAGCACCATCCTGACGCTGCACCCGGAAACCGAGATCCGCACCCGCGGCGGGTTCCTCGGCATCGGCAACAAGACCTTCGACCAGAGCGCGCTGATCAATGGCCTGCCGGTGAAGGTGCGCACCCGCTATTACGGTGACGGCCTGGTGGCGAGCGAAGTGCGCTTTACCAGCGATGATCGCCTGATCGCCGCGATGATCCGTGGCGGAACCGCGCAGAAGTTCGCCGAACAGGGTGCCGCGATACAGGACAACACCGCCGGTATCCAGCAGAACGCCGCCGCCACCGAGGCGCTGCGCGGCCGGCTTGGCGACATCGACAAGTACAACCTCAAGAGCACGACCAATGTCTATTTCGACACTGGCAAGTCGGCTCTCTCGCCCTCGGCCAAGAACGATCTGTGTGCCGCCGCGCGCGAGGCTGACCAGAACGAGAATTCGCTGATGCTGGTGCTGGGCTACACCGATTCCACCGGCTCGCAGGAAGTGAACCAGGCGCTGTCGGAAAAGCGTGCCGCGGCGGTGGTCAACTACCTCCAGCAGGTGTGCAAGTGGAAGCCCTATCGCATGCTCACGCCGACCGGGATGGCGACTGCCGATCCGGCAGCCGACAACACCACTGCAGCCGGCCGCGCACAGAACCGTCGCGTTTCGGTCAATGTGCTGGTGAGCAAGGCGCTCGACGAGCAGTAAGGGTCGCAGGGGGCGGGACTTGAAAGCTCGCCCCCTTACTATCCGCCCGCATGATAGAAATCATAGACCTTGCGGGCCACCGTCGCACTTACCCCCGGCGCGCGTTGCAGGTCTTCAAGCGCCGCAGCGCGGACCTTCGACGCGGTCCCGAAATGCAGCAGCAGCGCACGCTTGCGCGCCGGACCGATCCCGGGGATTTCATCAAGCGGCGATGCGGTGATCGCCTTTGAACGCTTTGCCCGGTGCGCACCGATGACATAACGGTGCACCTCGTCGCGCAGGTTCTGCAGGTGGAACAGCAGCGGTGAACCCGGCGGCAGCATTTTCTCGCGGCCATCGGGGAAGTGGAATACCTCCCGCCCCTCGCGCCCGTGATGCGGTCCCTTGGCGATGCCGATCACCGCGACCTCGTCTGCGAGCCCCAGTTCCTCCAGCACCGACATCACGCTCGACAACTGACCCTTGCCTCCGTCGATCAGCACCAGATCGGGCAGGATCGTCTCGTGGCCTCCCGGCTTGGCGTCCGGGCCTGCCTCGCCTTCGGCAAAGCTGCGGAAGCGCCGCGCCATCACTTCGCGCATCATGGCGAAGTCATCGTTCGTCTGCGCCTCGCGGATGTTGAACTTGCGGTATTGTCCCTTCTCGAACCCGTCCGGGCCCGAAACGATCATTGCGCCCACGGCCTTGGTGCCCTGAATGTGGCTGTTATCATAGACCTCGATCCGCTGCGGCGGGGAATCGAGTTCGAGGAATTCGGCAAGCTCGCGGTTGAGTTTCGCTTTGGTGCCGGTTTCGGCCAGCCGCCGATCGAGCGCATCGATCGCGTTGCGCTGCGCTTGCGCCATAAGTTTGCGCCTGTCGCCGCGCTGGGGGACGGAAACCAGTACTTTGCGCCCCGCCAACTCGCTCAGCGCCGCCTCGATCAACGCGCGCTCGGGCAGCTCGCGGTCAACCAGCACGGTCGGCGGCGGCGGAACCTCCTCGTAGAATTGCAGCATCACATCGGCCAGCACCTGCGCCTCGTCCACGTCTGCCGTGTGACGCGGGAAGAAGGCGCGGTGCCCCCAGTTCTGACCACCACGGATAAAGAAGGCCTGCACGCTCATCTGCCCGCCCTTGGCTGCGAGCGCGAACACGTCGGCATCGCCCAGCCCAGCGGCGTTGATTGCCTGACTGCCCTGAATAAAGGTCGCCGCACGCAGCCGGTCACGCAGCATCGCCGCGGTCTCGAAATCGAGGTTTTCCGCAGCCTCGGCCATCTGGCGTTCCAGATCGGCCTGTACCGCGCCCGACTTGCCCGACAGGAAATCCTTCGCCTGCCGCACCAGCGCGTCATAGCCGGCCTCGTCGATCCGCCCGACGCAAGGCGCCGAGCAGCGCTTGATTTGGTAGAGCAGACAGGGCCGGTCGCGATTGTTGAAGAAGCTGTCGGTGCAGCTGCGCAGCAGGAACAGCTTCTGGAGCGCGTTCAGGGTGGTGTTGACGCTCCCCGCGCTCGCGAAGGGCCCGTAGTAATTGCCCTTGGCCCGCCGCGCGCCGCGATGCTTCTGGATGCGTGGGAAGGCGTGGTCGGCGCGCAGCAGGATGAAGGGAAAGCTCTTGTCGTCGCGCAGCAGCACGTTGAACGGCGGGCGAAAGCGCTTGATCAGTTGCGCTTCCAGAAGCAGCGCCTCGGCCTCGGAATTGGTGGTGATGATCTCCATTGCGCGGGTCTGGCTGACCATGCGCTGGAGCCTGCCCGAAAGCTGGGCAATCTGGGTGTAGTTGGCGACGCGGGCCTTCAATGAGCGCGCCTTGCCGACATAGAGCACCTCTCCCCGGGCATCGACCATGCGGTAAACGCCCGGCACCGGCTTCAGCACCTTCACCATATCGCGGATCGCCGCGACACCCGCGTCGAGATCGGGCTGTGCGCTGGCGACGGTGTAGGCGGCGCGCTCCTCGTTGAAGCGGTCGCCCCCTCGCGGATCATGGGGTGTGCCAGCGGGGGTTCGGGTCATGTCCCGGCAGATAGGAGGGCCGACGAGGTTTGGCAAAGCTTGTGCTGCACCCTTGCACAGTCCACCATGCCATTCCGCAATGGGGGAAACGCGAAATGGAAAAGACGGCCAGCCTGCCGCGCACGGTGGGATTCTGGGGCGCGGCGCTGTTCCCCGTAAACGGAATGATCGGCGCGGGCATTTTCGCGTTGCCTGCGATCATGGTTGCCGCAGTCGGCAGTTTCGCACCGTGGATGATGCTGTTCGGGGCGCTGCTGGTGCTGCCGCTGGTGTTTGTAATTGCCGCGCTGTCGGCAAGGTTCGACAGTCACGGCGGACCGATGCTCTACGCCACAGCGGCTTTCGGGCCGTTCTTGGGATTTCAGGCCGGGTGGTCGCGCTATGCCTCGGGCGTGGTCGCGGTCGCGGCCAATACCCAGGTCGCGGTTGCATATCTCGCGGTGCTGTTTCCCCTGCTTGAAGATCCGGCGATCAAGGCGAGCGCGGTGATCGGCTTCATCCTGTTCACGACCATCGTCAATCTGGTGGGGATGCGGACGTCGGTGGGAACGCTGGGCATTATGACCTTCGTCAAGCTGGCCCCGCTGGTCGCCCTTGTCATCATCGGCCTTACGACCCGCGATCCGGCAATCGGTTTCAGCCTGCCGCGCTTCGGCGAATTCGAAAGCGTCATACTTATCACCTTCTACGCCTACATGGCGTTCGAAAACGCAACCTTGGCCGCTGGGGAAATGCGCAATCCCCGGCGGAACCTGCCCTTGGCGCTCATGACCACGCTGGCGGCGGTGGCGGTATTTTACATGCTGGTGATCTGGGCCTACCTCGCGATTGCGCCGGAAGTGGAAGGCAACACAAGCGCTCTTTCCGCGGCGGCCGAAGCGGTTGCCGGGCCAATCGGCGCGATTGTGATCGCCATCGCCGCTGCGTTCTCGATCGGCGCCAACACGCTTTCGGGAGGGATCGTTACCCCGCGACTGACCTTCGGAATGGCCGAACAGGGCCTGCTGCCTGCGGCCTTCGCGCATGTCTCGCGCCGCTTCCAGACACCCGATGTCTCGATCCTGTTCTTTGGCGGATTGGCAGTGCTGTTCAGCCTTTGGGCGGGCTTTGCGACACTCGCAGTGGCGAGCACCCTGTCGCGGCTGGTGATGTACCTGCTCTCGGCCCTCGCGCTTCCGGTGCTGGAACGGCGAGACGACAAGAAGGCGCCCTGGTGGCATCTGCCGGCAGCCCTGCTGGCAGCGGCATCGACCCTGTGGGTTGCCAGTCACGCCAAAGCCGAATCCTACGCGGTCTTCGGCGTCCTGCTGGCAGTCGGCACCGGCCTCTATTTCGTTTCACGCCGCAAATAGGCCCCGAAACCGGCCAATCGATTACGGCGGCGTCCGCCTGCGTTACTCCAAGTTTGCGCGGGCTTCCGCGCGTATCCGTAATCAAACTTTCCCCGAAAAACGTCGCGTTTCGCCAAGTGATACTTGGTCGAATCAAGTATCAATTATCAAATATAAACAACGGGTTAGCTAAAATTCAGTTAAATGGAGGCAACCTGATGTCAAATCACGAACACCATGGAATGAAATCGCTCACCGGGATTTCGCCGTTCTGCCGGATGAGCCTGTATCACCAGCACCAGAACCGGCGCGAGGACCGCTTCGGTCGCCTGTTCACCGAACTTGCGCCCGCCTTTACACGGCCCGACATCTTGAGAACCATCGGCGCACGCAACGGGCCGATGGATGGCAAGAGCACCGCCAGCCGCACTGCCACCATTCCCGTCGGCATGGTGTTCTTCGGCCAGTTCGTCGATCACGACGTGACGCTCGATGCCTCGACCTCGTTCGCCAGCGTGGTCGACGATCCCGGCGAAATCCCCAACGTGCGCACCCCGACGCTCGATCTCGATTGCATCTACGGCCTGGGGCCCGAAGCCCAGCCTTACCTGTTTGTGCAGGGCGGGCCCTTCGGCGGGGTCAAGCTGCTGACCGGGGCAGACAATCCCGGACAGGCGGGCATCGCCGAACACGATCTGCTGCGCTCTCCCAACGGCCGCGCGATCATCGGCGACCCGCGCAATGACGAAAACCGGGTGATCAGCCAGATACAGCTCGCCATCATCCGCTTCCATAATCATGTCGCCCAGACCCTGCAGGACGAACACGGCCTGACCGGCCACGCGCTTTACGAGGAGGCGCGGCGCGAGACGACATGGCATTATCAATGGGCGCTGGTGCATGACTTCCTTGCCGCAATGTGCGGGCGTCCGGTGATTGAACGCATCCTCGGCTGCGGACGGCAGGTCTATTGCGGCGACGTCCCGTTCATCCCGATCGAATTTTCGGTCGCTGCTTACCGTTTCGGCCATTCGATGATCCCGATGAAGCTGCAACTGCGCAAGGGCGGTTCGCAATTCGAACTGTTCGGGACGACGCTGGGATCGGGGTTCGATCCGGTGGGCGATCCCGATGCGGTGGTGGACTGGCACGAATTGCTGTTCACGCCTGCCAACCGCCAGGTCGAACGCGCGCTCAAGCTCGATACGAAACTGGCGGGCGATCTGCTGGCGCTGCCTTTTATCAGCCCGCCCGACGAAAATTCGCTGGCAACCCGAAACCTGCTGCGCGGCAACACCTTCCTCCTGCCCGGCGGAGAGAAAGTTGCGGCCGCTATCGGATGCCCGCAGGCACAAATCGACCGGGTGCTCGACAAGGTGGAGGATGTGAATGGCGATCTCGGACGCGAAGGCATCCCGCTGTGGCTTTACATCCTGGCCGAAGCCGAGGTTATCGGACGCGAGGAGCCCAATGGCGACACGCTGGCAGGCGAAGCGCTCGGCCCGGTCGGCGCGACTATCGTTGCCGAAACACTGATCGGCTTGCTGGAACTCGATGACCGTTCATGGCTGGGCGCCAACCGCAACTGGTCTCCGCGGCCCGAGTGGAACACGCTGGGCAAACTCGTGACCGTGGCTCAGCCGGCCCTGCCTTGAGGCCGGCCCGGGGCGGAGCCGTGCGGCCCCGACAGGCTCCGCCCCGATCTTTTATGCACGGCGCGGCTTGCGCTCTCGCGCCATGCGCCTAATCGCGCGGGGCAATGACCGAAAGTGACGTCATCATCCTCGGCGCTGGCGCAGCCGGGCTATTCGCCGCTGGGCAGGCCGGACAACGCGGGTTGTCGGTTGCATTGCTCGAAAAATCCGAAAGTCCGGGCAAGAAGATCCTGATTTCCGGTGGCGGGCGCTGCAACTTCACCAACCTCGGCGCAGGGCCTGCGAATTACCTTTCGGCCAATCCCCATTTCGCCAAGAGCGCGCTCGCCCGCTACCAGCCTGCCGATTTCATCGCGCTGGTCGATCGCTATGGAATCGCGTGGCACGAAAAGACGCTTGGGCAACTGTTCTGCGACGGTTCGGCCAAGCAGATCGTGGCGATGATGCTGGACGAATGTCCTGCGGACAAGGTTACGCTGACCTGCGGGGTGGATGTGGCCGATGTAGCGCGGGACGACACCGGCAATTTCACCGTCACCGCCGCAGATGGCCGGCAATGGCGCGCACCCGCACTGGTTATCGCCACCGGAGGCCCTTCGATCCCAAAGATGGGTGCAAGCGATTTCGCCTATCGCCTGGCGCGGCAGTTCGGGCTGAAAGTGGTCGAACCGCGTCCTGCCCTCGTCCCGCTGACGCTTGGCGGTGAGGATGCCCTGTTTCGCGAGCTGTCGGGGGTTGCCGCGCCGGTGCGCGCCCGGGCCGGAAAAACCGAATTCGCCGAAGCAGCGCTGTTTACCCACAAGGGCCTTTCCGGCCCGGCGATTTTGCAGGTTTCGTCCTATTGGCGGCATGGCGAGGAAGTCTGCATCACCTTCCTCCCCGACGCAGCAAGCGACTGGCTGATCGAGGGCAAACGCGATCGTCCGCGCGCGCATCTGCGCACCTTGCTGCGCGAACGCCTGCCCGATCGCCTCGCCGACGCGCTGGCTGACAGGCTGGGCCTCGAACGCGAGCTGGGCAATGTCTCCGACAAGGATCTGCGCGCCGTACAGACGCGCCTCGCCGACTGGCGCTTCGCCCCCAACGGCACCGAAGGCTATGCCAAGGCCGAAGTCACGGCCGGCGGGATCGCCACGGCGGAGCTTTCCAGCCGCACAATGGAGGCTGCGAAAGTCCCCGGCCTCTACGCCATCGGCGAGGCGGTGGACGTCACCGGCTGGCTTGGCGGCTACAATTTCCAGTGGGCCTGGGCGAGCGCCTATGCCTGTGCAGAGGCGCTCGCCGAACGGAAAAGCTAGAACAGCTTTCTGAGATCGATCCCAAGATACAACCCAACCGGATCGATCACGAAGGGCTGGTAGTTGATCGGGGTATTGCCCGCCTCGTCGCGCACCCGGCGCTGGGCATCGAACAGGTTGTCGGCACGCAGGCTGATGCGTGTATCCTTGAGGAAGCCCTCGTTCTTGCCGGTCATTTCGCCGATATTGGCGAAGACCCGAAGATTGAAGGTCAGCAGATCGTCGAAGAACAGATCGGTGCTGCCCGGCAGCCCCGAACCGTCCAGCCGCGTCTCGCCAGTATAGATGCCGGAGAGACGGAAGCCGAGTCCCTTGCCGAACAGGCCTGCTTCAAGCCGGCTGCTATGCCGTGGCAAGCCGAATGCGCCCGTCGCCTGACCGTCGAGCTGATCAAGCGGCTGAAGGCCGGGTGCGATCAGGATCTGGTTGTCCAGCTCGATCGCATGGGTCAGGTTGAGGAAATAGCGCCAGCCTTGGAAACTGCCCCCGCCGAGGGGGTTGAAGGCCGGTGCGCCGCCGCCTGCAGGCGCGCCGCCACCTTGTCCACCAGCTCCCGCCTGCCGCGGTGCAGCGGCGCAGAAGCGCTGCTTGAACTGCTCGAGCGCTTCGGGCGGGATAGTGCCGTCAGGCGCGCGCGAACGATCGATCGCCATCTTGATGAAGGACGGATCGACGCCCGGCAGCTCGGCCGAGACATCCTCGCCCCGTTCGATCTTGGCGATCAGTTCGAGGATGGCGGCATTGCCGTCCGGACCGCAGGCGCGTTCGCGGAAGGCGGTAAGCTGCGGGTTGGCTTCAGCACCACCCTGCCCCGGCGCGCCCGGCGCACCGGCCGGCCTGCCGCCGCCCATCATCGCCGGATCGAAGCTGCAGATGCGGGAACGGAATTGTTCCAGCCGTGCGGGATCAATCGTGCCATCCGCGCCGCGCACGCGCGCCAGCATGGGGGCCAGCCGCGCCGGATCGATGCCCGGGAACTCAGCGGAAATATCCGCCCCGCTATCGATCGCAGCCACCAGCTTCTGGAGGAATTCAAGCCCGTCGTCGGCACACAGACGCGTGCGGAAGGCCATGAACTGCTCGCGCTGCTCGGGGCTGGGCGCCGCGCCCGCGCCAAACCGCGCGCCGCCGCCTGCTGCGGGTGACGGAGCCGGCGTCGGCGTCGGCTTGGCAGTACTGCCTGAAGGCGGTCCACCTGCACCGCCGCGCCCGCCGCCGCCCGGCCCGCCTTGTGCGCCCGCGCCGATGCTGCCGCCGGTCGAGAAGATGAACTGCAACCGGTTAGCCCGTGTCTCGGCAAAGCTGACCGCGCGCCGGTCAACCGCGATCAGCCTGCCCGTCGCATCACGGGTGATGCGTCCCGGAAAGGCCGCTTCGATCTCGGGCGTGATCTGCGGGAAGCCGCTGACGACGTTGTCAGAACGGTTGCGGACATATTCCACCGTCAGACGGGTGTTTTCCCAGAACGGCAGCGACCAGTTGGCGGCGAATTTCCAGTCGCGCTGGGTTTCCGCCGGAAGATCGGGATTGCCGCCGGTGGTGACATCCGCCAGCACCGTCTCGCCGCGGGTAAAATCGAATACCGGCACGTTGAGGTTGACGATTACCGGGTTGCCGAGCGTTGCCAGCCCCGGGGCCACCTCGCGCCAGATATAGGTCGCAGACAGGTCGAGCCCGTTAACCGGCGACCAGTTGAGACCTGCATTCCAGTCGCCCAGCACCCCGAAATCGGAAAAGTCCTGCACCCCAGCCTGAAGGTTGAGCGTGATGGTGCCCAGCGCATCGCCAAAGCCCGCGCGGCGGCTGGTGATCGGCACCACCACATTGGCACCGCTTGCCAGCTGTCGACGGGTCAGGGTGACGTCCTGATTGGAACGCGTATCGTTGCTTTGGATCCGTTGCCAGTCGAGCGCGAAATTAAAGGTTGCAAGCACTTCACCAGCAGGAAGTTCACCGAGCGGCCCTTCAAGCGTTGTCTGCGACTGGCCGGTAAGGTTGCGGCTGCGCGCAACGTCGAACCCGGCAGCGGCATTGGTCGGCAGCGGGCCGTCGGGGGCCAAGGTGCCGTCGAGGGCCGCCTGCCGCAGCGCGACGGTATCGAAACGCCGGTCAATCTCGGTCTCGGTTTCCGACAGCGACGCGTCGAAGGTGGTCGTCAGGCGGAACGCATTGACGGGCCGCGTGAGCGATCCTGCGGTCGAGAGCGTATCGGTCGAGGATCGCCGCGCCAGCGGCGTGTCCGCGCCGAAAGTGCGCACGATCCCCGGCACCGCCGGATCATCGGCCAGCACCACAGTGTTGAGCCCGTCGAGACTGCGGCTTTCGTTGCGCACGTAATTGAGGTTTGCGCTCAGCGAGGTGCCGCTATCGATCAGCGCCTTGGCCCAGCTGAGATTGCCTTCTAGGCCAAACGTGTCGGCACGAAGGCTGCGGTAAGGGGCCTGCGCCGGATCACCCGGCACCTGCGACACCGATCCGGGTGTCTGGATGATATCGCGTTCATCCTCGGTAAGAAGCGTGCTGTCGCTGATTTCGAAATCGAGGTTGAACCGTCCGCCATCGGCAATCTTGAGCGTCCCGAAATCCTGCTCGGTACGCACGAAGCCTCCGCGCGAAGGCGTTTCGAATTCGAGCTCGACCTCGCGGTTGGAGTAGTTGTCCTTGAGGATCAGGTTGATCACCCGGCGATCGGGCGGAAAGCCGAACCGTTGGGCGACTTCCTCGGGGAACACCTCGACCCGCGCCAGCGCCTCGGGCGGATAGGACGCGAATTCGCGGAAGGAACCGATGCGGATTCCGTTGACGAGGATCACAGGACGACCGCCGCCCCCGCGCCCGCGTGCCGAACCGGTCTGCGCGCTGATCTGGGCGATGAGATCGGTGATCGACGTCACGCCTTCGGCCGCGATCGCCTGCTCGTCGAGTTCGAGCAGCGGGGCCTGTTCGACCAGCAGCTGACCGCGGATACGCTTGCCGCTGACCACGATTTCGTCAGCCGACACGGCAGTGCCGCTCGCGCTGTCCAGCTCGTCGTCCTGAACCTGCTTTACAGCCGTCTGTTGCGGCTGCGTCGCTTCGTTAGCGGAGGCGAGGGCCGGCATCGCGATTGCCAGACTGGCGGCACAGGTGCCGGCGCGCAGCACCGCGCGGGAAAGCGGGGAGAGGTTCATTTAGTCCCTTTAGAACAGTTTGATAGAGGGTGCAGGCTGTTACCTTGACCCGATGTGAACCCAATGGCGTCCGGCCACCCGGCACGCGTCCGGCTGGCGGCTTTTATCAGGCCGACGTGCCCCCTAACGCTCGAGCCTTCCCTTTTGGTTCCCGCATCGCTAAAGCGCGCTAGATTTTCGACCGGCGCAGTTTGCGCCTCATCACGATAAAAAAGGAATTTCATGGCCAAGGAAGAACTCCTCGAAATGCGCGGGCGTGTGGTTGAGTTGCTGCCCAATGCGATGTTCCGGGTGGAGCTTGAAAACGGCCATGAAGTGCTCGGCCACACTGCAGGCAAGATGCGCAAGAACCGCATCCGCGTACTGGTGGGTGACGAAGTGCTGTGCGAGTTGACGCCTTACGATCTTACCAAGGCGCGCATCACCTACCGCTTCATGCCGGGTCGCGGCGGCCCCGGTCCGCAGTAATTGCCCGCTGCCCTGATGGGCGCGCTGCATCTCACCCTTGCCTCGGCCTCGCCCCGGCGGCGCGAACTGCTCGCGCGGCTCGGACTTGGGCCCGATGCCGTTACCCCGGCCGATATCGACGAGACCCCGCTGAAGGGCGAACTGCCGCGCGCCTATGCGCTGCGCATGGGCCGCGAAAAGGCGCTGGCGATCAATGCGCCGGGCTTCGTGCTGGCTGGCGACACGGTGGTCGCGGTAGGCCGACGCATCCTGCCTAAAACCGAGTCCGAGACCGAGGCGCGCGCCTGCCTCGAACTGATGAGCGGCAGGCGGCATCAGGTGCTTTCCAGCGTCGTTCTACGTGCGCCTGATGGCACCTTGCGGGAACGGCTAAGCGAAACGGTGGTACGCTTCAAGCGGTTGTCGCATGAAGAAATCGATGCCTATCTTGCGGGCGGTGAATGGCACGGCAAGGCGGGCGGCTATGCTATCCAGGGCGCGGCCGAGGGTCTGGTCGAATGGATAAGAGGCAGCCATTCCGGCGTAATGGGCCTGCCGCTCTACGAGACGCGGGCGCTGCTGAAATCGGCTGGGTTCGCGATTGGCTGAGTGGCTGATCGAGGACGGCATCGCCGAACGCCGCGCTTTGCTGGTCGAAGGCGAACGGGTGCTTGCTGCGCGGGTCGTATGGCCGGGCGAGTTGACCGCCGGGGCCCGCTGCACCGGCAGGCTTTCCGCCAAGTTGAAGGGTACACGGCGCGGGCTCGCACAACTCGATAACGGCACCGAGGCGCTTGTCGATCACTTGCCGCCCCCCGTGACCGAAGGACAGACACTCGATCTCGTCATCACCCGCGCCCCGCTGGCCGAACGCGGCAGGTTGAAGCTCGCGCAGGCGCGGGTCGCCGGTGCCGACACCGCCCTTCCGCCCCCGTCCTTTCCCGTGGGCCGCAGCGTTCGCCGCTTCCCCGCCGGCCTGTGGGAGGAGGTGTGGCACGCAGCGTCCTCGGCCAGTCTCGAATTTTCGGACGGCGAAATCCTTGTCAGCGTCACGCCTGCTATGACGCTGATCGATATCGACGGGACGGGTGATCCCCGCAGCCTTGCGCTGGCGGCGGTTCCGGCGATTGCCGATGCGCTCGCCTGGTTCGACATCGGCGGCAATATCGGGATAGATTTTCCCACGCTTGCCGCCAAAACTGATCGCCGTGCTGTCGACGAGGCGCTCGGCGCCGCGCTGGCCGAATGGCCGCACGAACGCACGGCGATGAATGGCTTCGGATTCGTCCAGCTCGTGGCGCGGCTTGAAGGGCCTTCGCTGCTGCACCGATTTGCGACTGCCCGGCTTGGTATGGCGGCGCGCATGGCACTGCGCCGGGCGGAACTGGCGGCGGAAGGGACAGGGCGGGTGTTGCTGCTGACGGTTCACCCCGCGCTAAAGCCGAAACTCAAGGAAGCATGGCTCGCCGAACTCGCCCGCCGGACGGGGCGCGAAGTGCGCGTGGAAAGCGATCCCGGACTTGCCATCGAAGCCGCCCATGCCCAGTTGGTGGAAGCATGACCGCTAAGACCAAACCCTGCCCGATCTGCCGCAAGCCGCGGGTCGAGGAGTTTCATCCCTTTTGCTCCCAGCGCTGCCGCGACCGCGATCTGGCGCGCTGGTTCTCCGATTCCTACACCGTCCCGGGCCCGCCTGCCGACCCGGAGGAAATCGCGCAGGAAAGCTGGCGCGAACAGGAATGAACGCTGCGCGCAATATTCGTGTCGGCGGGGAACAAAACCCCCTTGCCAACCCGCCACGCCTTCGCCATAGGGCCGCTCTCATTTGCTCGCCGGGTTTTCGCAGCCCGTCGCTCGCAGCGAATGCCCGAGTAGCTCAGGGGTAGAGCAGCGGATTGAAAATCCGCGTGTCGGTGGTTCAAATCCGCCCTCGGGCACCATTCGCTGAAAAGGGCCGAGCGCCCAAAGGGAAAGTGCCAATGTCCCGCCGCACCAAGATCTACGAAGGCAAGGCCAAGATCCTTTACGAAGGCCCCGAGCCCGGCACGCTGATCCAGTATTTCAAAGATGATGCGACCGCCTTCAACGCCGAGAAGAAGGGCACGATCGCCGGCAAGGGCGTGATCAACAACCGCATTTCCGAGCATGTGTTCACGCGCCTCGGCCACATTGGCATCCCCACCCACTTCATCCGCCGCCTCAACATGCGCGAGCAGCTGATCCGGCAGGTCGAGATCATCCCGCTCGAAGTGGTGGTGCGCAACGTCGCCGCCGGTTCGATCAGCAAACGCCTGGGCATCGAGGAAGGCGAACCGCTGCCGCATACGCTGATCGAATATTACTACAAGGACGATGCGCTGGGCGATCCGCTGGTCGCGGAGGAGCACATCGCCTGCTTCAACTGGTGCAGCAACGAAGAGATGCATGACATTTCCTCGATGGCGATCCGCATCAACGATTTTCTGTGCGGACTGTTTGCCGCGATCGACATCCGCCTGATCGACTTCAAGCTGGAATTCGGACGGCTCTATGACGGCGATTACAGCCGCGTGATCCTCGCCGACGAGATCAGCCCTGACGGCTGCCGCTTGTGGGACATGGCGACCGGCGAAAAGCTCGACAAGGACCGCTTCCGCCGCGATCTGGGCGGCGAGGAAGAGGCCTATCGCGAAGTCGCCCGCCGTCTCGGGCTGCTCAATGCCGAAGACAACGGCCCGGGCGAGGTGTTCGACCTGTCGCACGCCCGCTCGCGCCTGCGCGGGCCACCACCGCTCAAGAAATAGGCTGACAGCCCGGTTTCAGCCGCTAGTCTCTCTCGTCACGCCAATGGGCCGAGAGAGACGTCTGATATCGATGCGGAATTTTTCCCTTGTCGCCAGCATGATGCTGGCCCTGTCGCCGCTTGCATTCACCACTGCGCTGGTCGCACAGGATGCCCCAGCTGCCGAAGCGCCTGCTGCCACCAGGGCCCCCGCCCCGGTTTGGGCCTTCGAGACCAGCGATGTGCCGGTCGACCCCGGCTACACCTTCGGCCAACTGCCCAACGGGATGCGCTACGTCATCCGCCAGAACGCCACGCCCGCGGGCACCGCGCTGGTGCGCATGCGGATCGATTCGGGCGCGCTGGACGAGACCGACAGCGAGCGCGGGCTATCGCACTATCTCGAGCACATGGCCTTCAATGGGTCGAAGGGCATCCCAGAGGGCGAGATGGTCAAGCTGCTCGAGCGTGAGGGGCTGGCCTTCGGCGCGGATACCAATGCCTCGACCGGCTTCGAGGCGATCACCTACATGCTCAATCTACCGCGCAATGACGAAGCGCTGCTCGGCACCGCGCTGATGCTGATGCGCGAGACCGCGAGCGAGCTGACCATCTCCGAAGACGCGGTGGCGCGTGAACGGGGCGTGATCCTCGCCGAACGGCGCGACCGGGCGGGCTTCCAGCTGCGCAACTACGAAGACAACGCCGCTTTCCTCGCCCCCGGCGCGCGCTATACCGAGCGCCTGCCGATCGGCACGGCCGAAGTGCTCGAAAACGCCACCGCCGCCCAAATCCGCGCGCTTTACGAGCGCACCTATCGCCCGGCCAACACGGTACTCGTGGTGGTCGGCGACTTCCCGGTCGAGGTGGTCGAGGCCGCCATCCGCGAACGCTTTGCCAGCTGGGCGCCCGCCCCTGCCCCCGCCGAGCCAGAGGCCGGGCCGATCGACGTGACGGCCAAGGGCCTGACCGACATCCACATTGATCCCGCCCTGCCCGAAAGCGTCACCATCAGCCGCCTCGCCCCTTGGCGCGACGATCCGGATACCATTGCGAACCGCCGCGCCGCTGCGCTGCGCAGCCTCGGCTACGCGATCATCAACCGCCGCCTTGCGCGACTAGCGCGCGGGGCCGATGCGCCCTTCCGGAGCGCGGGCTTCGGCACCGCCGACATCTTCGAAGATGCGCGCATCACCAGCCTCAGCATCAACAGCGCCGATGGCGAGTGGAACAAGGGCGTCCTCGCCGCGGTGCGCGAGGTCAATCAGGCGCTGACCTTCGGCTTCACCCAAGTCGAAGTCGACGAACAGCTCGCCAATCGGCGAACCGCGCTGGAAAATGCGGTAAAATCCGCCGACACGCGCGGTAACAACGTGTTTGTCGGCGCAGCGCTGGCGCTGGCAGGGAACGAACGGGTGCCGGTGACCCCCGAATGGCAACTCGCCGAGTTCGAGCGGCTCGCCCCAGAAATGACCCCGCAGGCGCTATGGGAGGCAGTGCGGGAGGATGCCGCGCCGCTCGCAGAGCCGCTGATCCGCTTCACCGGCCGCACCTCGCCCGAAGGCGGCGAAGTTGCGCTGCGCAGCGCCTTTGGCGAGGGCATGGCGCTCGCCATCACCGCGCCGGTCGACAATGGCCCGCTGGCCTTCGCCTACACCGATTTCGGCACGCCGGGCACGGTGGTCAGCGACACAGTCGAACCGTTGCTGGACCTCAGGCAGATCCGCTTCGACAACGGCGTCAGGCTGACGATCAGAAAAACCGACGTACGCAAGGATCGTATCGGAGTTACGCTCGCAGTGGACGGCGGCGATCTGATGAACACCCGCGAAGCGCCTCTGGCAACCTATCTCACCGCGGCCCTGCCCTCCGGCGGCCTTGGCAAGCATAGTCAGGACGAGATCACCAGCGTGCTTGCCGGGCGCAGCGTCGGCTTCGATCTCAACAGCAGCACCGATGCCTTCACCACTTCGGTGATTACCACGCCGCGCGACCTGACGCTGCAATTGCAGGTCATGGCCGCAACTCTGACCGATCCGGGCTACCGGGCCGAAGGGGTCGAGCGGTTCCGCAAGAACATCGACAACTTCTTCAATACGCTCGATTCCACTCCGGGCAGGGCGCTGGCGGCGGCGAGCGGGGGCATCCTGTCGGACAACGACCCACGCTTTACCCTGCAACCGCGCGAGGCCTTCTTCGCGCTCGATTACGAACAACTGCGCAGCGCGATCGGCGACCGGTTGGCGAACGGCGCGATCGAGGTGGCGCTGGTCGGCGATCTCGACGAGGAAGCCGCCATCGCGGCGGTCGCTTCGACCCTGGGCGCACTGCCGAAACGCGAGGCAGCGTTCAATCCGCGCAGCGACAACCGCGACCGCAGCTTCACCACCACGCGGGGCGAACGGGTGCTGACCCACACCGGCGAGCCTGATCAGGCCCTGCTGCAATGGCATTGGCCTACCACCGACGACAGCGATCACGGCGAGACTCTGCGGCTCGATTTGTTGTCGCGCATCGTCCGGCTGGAACTGACCGACAGGCTGCGCGAGGAGCTGGGGCAGGCCTATTCCCCCTCGGCCGGGTCGCAGCCGAGCCATTACTATCCCGGCTATGGCGTATTCATCATCAGCGCCTCGGTCGCCGCCGACCAGCGCGCGGCCACGCAGGCTGCGGTCGATGCGCTGATTGCCGATCTACGCGCATCGCCGCTCGACGCCGATGTGATCGAACGCGCGCGCAAACCCTATCTGGAGGATTACAACAATGCCCTCAAGGATCTGGGCGGCTGGATCAGGCTTGCCTCGCGCGCGCAGAGCGAGCCGGAGCGCCTTGAACGGTTCAAGGCGACGCCCGCGGTAATGGCGGCGATCACCCCCGAGGACATCCACCAGACCGCGCTCAAATATCTCGATCCCGCGGGCGCGGTGGCCTTCACCGTCATCCCCGAAGCAGCTGCGACCGCCGCGACGGCCGATTAGCAGGCAAAGAAAAAGCCGGCAGGTCGCCCCCTGCCGGCTTTCCCCTTTGCGGCGCGCCCCCGAGAGGGCGCATACCCTCAGTACTTCACGCCGAATGATACGCCGATCACGCGCGGATCGTTGACGAAGGCGGTGTTGTTGTTGAAGTCCACCACGCCCAGCACATTGTCTTCATTGGTAATGTTGCGGGCGAAGGCGGCCAGTTCCCACTCGCCATTATTGCCCGAATAACCCACCCGCAGGCCGCCTTCGATGCGGCTGCCGGCGTTGAATTCGCGGCTTTCGTACAGCAGGAAGTTGGTCTCGCCGAGATAGGTCCAGTCGGTGAAGATGAAGAATTCACCGCTATTGCCCACCGGGATGCCGTAGCGCGCGGTCAGATCGCCGCTCCATTCGGGCGCATTGGGGAACGGGTTGCCGCCCACCAGCGCACGGGTGGTACCGCCGATGTCCACGGTCGGATCGGTCACGGTGCACTGCGCACAAATGCCGACGGCAAGCGCGTTATCCTTGATCTCGGTGTTGTTGTAGGCGACCCCAAGCGTCACAAGGAATTCCGGCGTGATCTGGAACGCGCTGTCGAGTTCGAAGCCGTAAGCCTCGCCCTTGTTGGCGTTGATCAGCTGGACGAGATTGCCTGCCCCGCCCACGGCCGTGAACTGCGGATCCTCGACGGTGTAATAGAAGACAGCACCGTTCAGCCGCACGCGGCGATCGGCCAGCTCGGTCTTGAAACCGACTTCGTAGGACGTGATGTTTTCCGACTGCGCCACCGACGGAGCCGAGAAGAACGCGACGTCGCGGCCCTGAATGGTCGGCCCGCGGAACGAGTTGGCGATCTTGGCATAGACGCTGGCGTCATCCGACACATCGGCGAACAGGGCGATGTCCCAGTCGAACTGATCATCCTGCACGCTGACCGGCTGCGGCGCGGCGCCCGACACTACGAAGAAATCCTTCTGATCGTCGGTGTAGCGCAGGCCGCCGGTTACCTTCAGGCTATCGGTCAGTGCATAGGAAAGCTGCCCGAACAGCGCCCAGGCTTCGTTGGTGTGGTTGACGGTGACCGGCGGCGGGAAGGTGAAGCCGACGGTGGTGACGTCGAAATCGCTTTCGAAGTAGAAACCGCCGACCTGCCAGCTCAGCGGGCCGTCGCCGTTCGAAGCAAGGCGGATTTCCTGCGTGTACTGTTCAAGGTCGATCGAATCCTGCGTGTCGGACGGGAACGGGATGAAGCCCGGGCCCATCACCGGCAGGAACGACGCGCCGAAGCCGCCATCGACATCGCCGCGGCTCGAACCTTCGCTGGTCCAGTAGCTGCCGATTGAGGTCAGTGTGGCGAAGTCGAATTCGTAGGAGGTGTTCAAGGTGACGCCGAACTGCTGGTAGTTCGCCTTGTTCCCGCCGCCCGCATCATAGAACACCGTGTCGCGATCGTAATTGTCGTTCAGCTTGTTGGTGTTGGTCGGCTGGTTGGCGGTCGGCCCGAGCACGTTAGCGCGGAAGAAAGTGGAGGAACCGTCCAGATCGCGGAAGTTAACCGACGCATTCATGCTGAAACGCTCGGTCGGGGTGAACAACAGCTGTCCGCGCACCGCGAAATCGGTGAACCCGCCGAGCACGTCTTCCTCGCCCGTAAAGCCGTTGCTGATCCAGTCGCCGCGACGCTGGAGTTGGGCAGCGACACGGAAGGCCAGCACGTCTTCGACGATCGAGCCGCCGGCTGCGCCGCTCAGCGAAATGGTATCGAGACTGCCGAACGACATCGCGGCGCGCACGTCGGTCTCGTGGCTGGGCTTGATCGAATCGACCTTGACGATACCGGCCGGCGTATTGCGCCCGAACAGCGTGCCCTGCGGGCCGCGCAGCACTTCGATGCGTTCAACGTCGAAGATCGGGAAGCTCTTGAGCGTCACATTCTCGAGCACAACGTCATCGAGCAGCACCGAGACCGGCTGCGATGCGGCAAGATCGAAGTCCGTATTGCCGAGGCCGCGGATGTAGAAGCGCGGAGCCACACGGCCGTTCGAACTTTCGATGTTGAGGCCCGGCACCGAACCGGCCAGCGCGGTCACGTCGCCGGCGGCGCTGAAGATCGTATCGACACGGCCCTGATCGAGGATCTCGGCCGAAACCGCCACGTCCTGCAGGTTTTCCTGACGACGGTTGGCGGTGACGATGATCGTGGCAAGCTGGCCTTCTTCGCTGGCAGCAGACTCGCCGTCCTGCGCGGCGGCGGGTGCGGCAAAAGCAAAAGCGGCGGCGGCGGCAAGAATGGTCGATCCGGCCAGTGCGGCACGGTTGGCATGGAAACGCTGAGACATCGGGCAAGTCCCTTTGGTTTGAAAGGAGAGAGTGGGCGCAGTTGAATGCGCTGACAGTTTTCTCCGATTCGGGCGAGATTCGCGGGCGCCTTTGCGGGGCGAAACCGGGGCTCGGACGGCAATCTGTTTGCAGTTGTTGCATCGAAGTTACAGAAATTGCCGCAGTGCGACCGCTGTATGACCGAACCCGATTAGCCGGAGCGTTGCCCGCGCGCGGTGCAGAAGCCGCAGCGATGCGATTGCACCGCGGCGCGCGCACGCTATAGCGGCGCAAACATGCCCCCGGCCCACCCCTCAACGAGGAGCCCCTGCCCATGAAAGTTCGCGTCCTTGTCCGTCTGAAGCCCGGCGTGCTCGATCCGCAGGGCCGCGCCGTGCACCATGCCCTCGAAGGCCTGGGCTTTGCCGGGGTCGAGGATGTGCGTGTGGGCCGTCTGATCGAACTCGATGTCGCCGATGATACGGACCCGGCCGCACTCACCGAGATGTGCGAGAAGCTGCTTGCGAATACCGTGATTGAGAACTTCACGATCGAGACCGGCGAAGGAGGCAAGTGATGGGCTTTCGCGCCGCCGTAATCACCTTTCCCGGCTCCAATTGCGACCGCGACATGGCGGTGGCGCTTGAGGCAGTTTCGGGCCAGCCCGCAATCCGCGTGTGGCATGGCGATGCCGACCTGCCCGACAGGCTCGATCTGATCGCCCTGCCCGGCGGCTTTTCCTACGGTGACTACCTGCGCTCGGGCGCAATGGCGGCGATGAGCCCGATCATGCGCGCGGTGGTGGCTGCAGCAGAGCGCGGGGTACCGGTGCTGGGTGTGTGCAACGGCTTCCAGGTGCTTACCGAGGCACGCCTGCTGCCCGGCGCGCTGATGCGCAATGCCGGACAGCGCTTTATCTGCCGCACCGTCAAGCTGACCGTTGAGAACACGGATTCGCTGTTCACCGCGGGTTTTACCGCAGGCGAGGCGCTGCACATTCCGGTCGCCCATCATGATGGCAATTACTTCGCCGATAGCGAAACCCTCGACCGGCTCGAAGCCGAAGGCCGCATCGCTTTTCGCTATGCCGAGCCCGTCAATGGTTCGGCGCGCGACATTGCCGGGGTGCTGAGCGAAAATGGACGTGTGCTGGGCATGATGCCGCATCCCGAACGCGCAATCGAACCGGCTGCAGTGACGGCACTGGGAGGCGCGGATGGTCGTCGGTTGTTCGAGAACATCCTTTCGGCGCTCGCCAGCGCCTAAGGATCAGGCGCGGATCTGGCGCTGGGTGCTGAACAGCCTCTGCGCATCATGGCTGGCCATCGGGCGACCGAAGTAATAGCCCTGAATCTTGTCGCACCCCAGATTGCGGATCAGTTCCGCCTCCTCTTCGGTTTCGACGCCCTCGGCAGTTGTCGTCATGTCGAGGCTCTTTGCCATCGCCACCACTGCGTTGATGATGGCAAGGCTTTCCGCACTCCCCTGCGCGGCGCCCTGCACGAAGGTGCGGTCTACCTTGATGGTGGAGAAGCGCAGCTTGCGGATGTAGCCAAGCGATGAATAGCCGGTCCCGAAGTCATCGAGCGCGACCGAACAGCCCAGAGCCATGATCTGTTCGAGCGCGTTGCGGGCCACGCTGGCATCGCGCAGGAAGATGCTCTCTGTCACTTCCACCTCCAGCCGTTCGGGCCGCAGTCCGGTGGCCGCCAGCGCCTCGACAACTTCCTCGTGAAAACTGGGTTCAAGCAGCTGCTCGGGCGAGACGTTGACATTGACCTTCACGTGTTCGGGCCAATTGCGCGCCTCTTCGCAGGCCTTGCGCATCACCCACTTGCCGATCGGCACGATCAGGCGCGTGTCCTCGGCCAGCGGGATGAACTTTCCGGGACTGACAAAGCCGTGGTCCGCGCTGTTCCAGCGCACCAGCGCTTCGAAACTGACCACGGTTTCGCTGCGGGAATCGACCACCGGCTGATAGTGCAGTTCCATCTCGTCGCGGCCCAGCGCCTTGCGCAGTGCCACTTCGAGCTGGCGCCGTTCCTCGGCCGACGCATGCAGCACCGGTTCGAAGCGGCGATGTTCTCCCCCGCCGGCATCCTTGGCGCGGTACAGCGCAAGGTCGGCGTTGCGCATCAGTTCCTCGACCGTCTTGCCGTCGCGCGGACCAAGCGCGGAGCCAACGCTGGCACCGACATATAGCGTATGCTGATCGACCTGATAGGGCTCCGACAGGCTCTCGATCACCCGGGTGGCCAGACGGTCAACCTCGTCAGTGCTGCCCAGATCGCGGATGACAATGGCGAATTCGTCCCCGCCGAGCCGGCCACATAACTGGTTTTCGCCCATCAGCGACTTAAGCCGGGCTGACACCTGCGCCAGCAGCTTGTCGCCGGTCATGTGCCCGAGCGAATCATTGACGGACTTGAAGCGGTCGAGATCGACCATCATCAGCGCACAGCGCGTGCGCCACTGTTCGGCGTAACGCAGCGCTTCGCCCAGTGCCTCTGTCAGCTGCAGGCGGTTGGGCAGCTGCGTCAACGTGTCGAAGCGCGCAAGGAAGGCGATCTTTTCGGACGACTTGCGCTGCTCGGTTACGTCCGAACCCACCCCGCGGAAGCCTGTGAAGCGTCCGCGATCGTCGCGCATCGGTGTGCCCGAAAGCTCCCACCAGCGCTCCTCGCCGAGGATCGAGACCTGCACCAGCATGTTGGAGAAGTTTTCGCGGTTCTTCAGCCGTTCGGCGAGATCGTGGAGACTTGCCGGAAACTGTCCGCTCGCCCAGCTGCGCCCGGCCACCAGTTCAAGCAGCGGCAAGCCCTCCACCTCAACCTGCGGACGGCCAAGGGCAAAGGCAAAACGCGGACTGACCGAACGCAGACGACGCGCGGTGTCGACCTCCCACAGCCAGTCGGCTTCGTTCTCTTCGAATTCGCGCAGGAGCAGCGAAACTACTTGCTCCTTCTCGCTCACCGCCGCTTCGGCAAACCGCGCGGACAAGAAAGTGCGTCCGACTTCGACAGTTCCCAGCAGCGCAACGATCATGAACAGCAGCGTCGCCACCGCCGCAAACCACATGCCCGTCAGCCCGAGATGGAGCACCGCCGCAAGCGAGATGATGGTGCTGAAGCAGATAATCCCGAAAGGCGCGGCCGTGTAGAAGAACACCGAGCCCGATACCAACACAGCGACAATCATCATGAAAGCCATCAGATCGCCGGGCGTTCCGTAGAACGGGAACACGACTATTCCCGCCCCCCAGGCCAGCCCGGACAGGATAGCGGTTGTCGCCTGCTTGTGAAATTCCCCGCGGGTCACCCGTCTGCGATCGGCATCGGCAAGTGAAAGGTCGATCCGGGTGCCGCGCCAGTGGATGCCCGCCAGCACCGTAATCCAGATCACGAGCCACGTGATCCCGACCTTGGGAAGATATATCTGCGCGACGAACACGGCGAGGATCGCGTGAACGAAGATGCGGTAGAAAGCGAGCTTGGCAAGCGCCGGATATTGCAGGCCTCTCAGCCGCGCCCAGTCGAAATTACCCTTGTCCGACAGTCCGAGAACGTCGGTCACAGGCAGATCTGCCGGGCTCAACGGCGCTCGGGATGAAGGCGGTTCGCTCACGCAAATGCGCTTAACCGTCAAAGGTTAGATTGCGGTAAATTAAGCAGATCATTCGCGGCCGCGAGTGATTAACCGGTCGCAGGGGTAATCGGAGGAAGGCTATTCCACGGTAACCGACTTCGCGAGATTGCGCGGCTGGTCGACGTCGGTGCCCTTTACCACCGCCACGTGATAGGCCAGCAATTGCACTGGAATGGCATATACCAGCGGCGCGATAAGCGGGTGGACCACGGGCATTTCGATCGTGGCGATGCAGCCCTCGCCCGCCTCTTCGAGGCCTTTGGCATCGGAAATCAGCACCACCTGTCCGCCGCGCGCGCGCACTTCTTCCATGTTGGAGACAGTCTTTTCGAACAGCGGGCCGGACGGCGCGATGACAACCACCGGCACGGCGTCGTCGATCAGCGCAATGGGGCCATGTTTCATTTCGCCCGCAGCATAGCCCTCGGCATGGATGTAACTGATTTCCTTTAGTTTCAATGCCCCTTCAAGAGCCAGAGGATAGTCCTGTCCGCGCCCCAGATAAAGAACGTCGCGCGCCGGGGCGACAAGGTGCGCCATCGCGGCGATATCGTCGTCATGGTCGAGCGCGGCATTGAGCGCAGCGGGCGCTTCGAGCAGGTGATGCACGATCTCGGCCTCCTGCTCGCGGGTCAGACGGCCCTTTTTCACCGCCATATGCGCGGCCAGCGCGGCCAGCACCGCCAACTGGCAGGTGAATGCCTTGGTTGAAGCGACGCCGATTTCCGGACCGGCATGGGTGGGCAGCAGCAGGTCTGCCTCGCGTGCCATGGAACTGGTCGGTACGTTGACGACCACCGCGATGGTCTGGCCGTGAGCCTTGCAGTGCCGCAGCGCCGCCAGCGTATCGGCCGTCTCTCCACTCTGCGAGATGAACAGCGCGAGTCCACCCTCCTCCAGCACCGGTTCGCGATAGCGGAACTCCGACGCCACATCGATATCGACCGGAACGCGCGCGAATTGTTCGAACCAGTATTTGGCAACCATCCCGGCATAGAAGGATGTGCCGCAGGCGACGATAGTCAGACGGCGCACCGCCGACAGGTCGAAATCCATCTGCGGCAGGGCCACCGAATTGTCCGAACGCCGCAGGTAGGAGGCGAGCGTCTGCGCCACCACGGTCGGCTGCTCGTAGATCTCCTTCTGCATGAAGTGGCGGTAATTGCCCTTCTCCACCGCCGCTGCCGATGCGCCCGACGCGCGGATTTCGCGGGTGACGGGCTTGTTCTCGAGATCGTAGATTTGCGCGCTGTCGCGGCGGATCACCACCCAGTCGCCTTCTTCGAGATAGGTGATGCGCTGCGTAAGCGGAGCCAGCGCCAGCGCGTCGGAGCCGAGATACATCTCTGCCTCGTCGCCTTCGGGGCCGTAGCCGACCACCAGCGGCGAGCCGAGCCGCGCGCCGATCAGCAGATCGGGGTGCGAACGGAATGCGATGGCGAGCGCGAAGGCACCGCGCAGCCGAGGCAGAACCTCGCGCACGGCTTCGACGGGATCGGCCCCGCGCTCGACCTCGGCCGAGATCAGGTGTGCAACCACCTCGCTGTCGGTTTCACTTTCGAATACCCGGCCCTGTGCGGCGAGTTCGCCGCGCAGTTCCTTGAAATTCTCGATGATTCCGTTGTGGACAATGGCGACCTCGCCGGTCGCATGCGGGTGGGCATTGGCCGCCGTCGGCGCGCCGTGGGTGGCCCAGCGGGTATGCGCGATGCCGACATTACCCGGTGCCGGATCGCTCTCCAGCACGCGCGCAAGGTTGGCAAGCTTGCCCTCCGCCCGGCGGCGCACCAGGGCACCATCGTGAAGCGTGCAGATCCCGGCGCTGTCATAGCCACGATATTCCATCCGCCTGAGGCCGTCGACCAGCCGGTCGGCCACGCTGAAGCTGCCTACGATCCCGATGATGCCGCACATAGCCGGATGATCCCTCTTGTTGTCCGCGTCATGCTCTAGCCGCTGGCGATTCTGCGGCAAGGCCCTGTGTGCAGTACCGTGCCAAAGATAGAGCCCGGCAATGATAATCAGTCCTGCACTCGTCAGGATTTGCGTCGGCACGCGAGCGAGATGGACGTTCAGCACCGAGCCGGCACAATCCACTTCGGCCAGCGGTGCGATGCACCCGGCTTTAGGGAAAAAATAAGCTTTCCTCCCTATTCACCATTTCTCGGAAGACACCTTTCGCACGATTGGCGACAGGGGTGGATGATATGATGACAAGCCTTGGGGGCTGGGAATGAGCGCATTCGGTAAGAAGGGCAATGCTGGCGGACTGAAGCCCGGCGGCAGACCGGCTTTCGGGGTGGCAAGGCCGATGAAGGGGGCCGGTACGCCGGCAACCGCGCAGCGCGGCGGCGAACAATTTCCGCCGATCCCGGGCGAAGGAGCCGGGGAAGGCCCCGCAGCTGTTCCGTCTGCCGCGCCTTCGCGTCCGACCAGCAGTGCCGAGGCGATCGACCGCCTCAACGAACGCATGGCGGCCGTCAACGACGGCAATTCCGAAGTCGGCGGCTTTGAAGCCAGCGTCCACAAGATTAAGGAACAGGTGCTTCCGCGCCTGCTCGAACGTGTCGACCCGGAAGCGGCCGCGACCCTGTCGAAGGAAGAGCTTTCCGAAGAATTCCGTCCGATCATCATGGAAGTGCTGGCCGAGCTGAAGGTCACGCTTAACCGGCGCGAACAGTTCGCGCTGGAAAAGGTGTTGATCGACGAACTGCTCGGTTTCGGCCCGCTCGAAGAGCTGCTCAACGATCCGGACGTGTCCGACATCATGGTCAACGGCCCGGATCAGACCTACATCGAAAAGAAGGGTAAGCTGCAGCTCGCCCCGATCCGCTTCCGCGACGAACAGCACCTGTTCCAGATCGCGCAGCGCATCGTGAACCAGGTCGGCCGCCGCGTCGACCAGACCACCCCGCTCGCCGACGCCCGCCTCAAGGACGGCTCGCGTGTGAACGTGATCGTCCCGCCGCTCTCGCTGCGCGGCACTGCGATCTCGATTCGTAAGTTTTCCGAAAAGCCGATCACGCTCGACATGCTGCGCGACTTCGGTTCGATGTCGGACAAGATGTGTACCGCGCTCAAGATCGCGGGCGCATGCCGGATGAACATCGTCATCTCGGGCGGTACGGGTTCGGGTAAAACCACCATGCTCAACGCCCTGTCGAAGATGATCGACCCGGGCGAGCGCGTGCTGACCATCGAAGACGCGGCAGAACTTCGCCTGCAGCAGCCGCACTGGCTGCCGCTCGAAACCCGCCCGCCGAACCTCGAAGGCCAAGGCGCGATCACCATCGGCGACCTTGTGAAGAACGCCCTGCGTATGCGTCCTGACCGCATTATCCTGGGCGAAATCCGCGGCGCGGAGTGTTTCGATCTCCTCGCGGCGATGAACACCGGTCACGACGGTTCGATGTGTACGCTGCACGCCAACAGCCCGCGCGAATGCCTTGGCCGTATGGAAAACATGATCCTGATGGGCGACATCAAGATCCCCAAGGAAGCCATCAGCCGCCAGATCGCCGAATCGGTCGACCTGATCGTGCAGGTGAAGCGTCTGCGCGACGGTTCGCGCCGCACCACCAACATCACCGAGGTGATCGGGATGGAAGGCGACGTGATCGTGACGCAGGAGCTGTTCAAGTTCGAATATCTCGACGAGAGCGAGGACGGGAAGATCCTCGGCGAGTTCCGCTCGTCAGGCCTGCGTCCCTACACGCTGGAAAAGGCGCGGCAGTTCGGCTTTGACCAGGCTTATCTTGAGGCCTGCCTCTGACGAGGCAGGCGCTATCGGGCCCTCCGGCCCGATAGCTGCGGCCTAACCGGCCGACAGCCGGTCGGCCTTGCGATGCCTGCGGGTTCGTTTTTGTGGCCTGCCTTGGCGGCACGCTGTTCGGCCTGACCGGCCGGCGCGCGGTCGCGCTTGCGAACCCTTCGGGTTCGTTTGGCGTCAAATGACCGAGCGAGTGTACTACAAACTCCCTAGCACCACGGGCAGGCTCATCGCGAGGCAGCCGCCGCCGATGATTGCCGCGCCCATGAACAGGCCCAGCCACGGCACCCAGCCGACCTGTTCCAGCCGCGTAACGTCGCGCCGCTTCATCCGGCGACGTTCCATCACCCCGGCAAAACCGGCAAACACCCAGAACAGCCCGCCGATCACGGCAAGCTGCGCGGCATCGCTGAGCAGTTCGAAGCGGGCGAGAAGTTCCATCGGCTGCCCATTTAGGCTCGCCGGGCGCTTGCGCAATCCCTGCCGCTCGGCCAAGCGCAGGGATGATGGATGGCTCAATCGCCCGCCCCCGCCCGTTGCTCGCGCTCGGCGTACGCCTGCTGACTGCGGCGGCGCTGGCCACCATGGCCATGCTGGTCAAGCTTGCGGGCGAACGCGGTGCGCATCTGATCGAACTGATCTTCTGGCGACAATTGCTGGCCACCGTGTTGCTGGGCACGGGCCTTGCTCTGACCGGTCGTCTGGCGCTGCTGCGCACGAATAGGCTGGGTGCCCATGCCCGGCGCGCGGCAACGGGCCTGCTCGGTATGCTGTTCACTTACGGGGCGGTACTGCTGCTGCCTCTGGCGGAGGCGACCACCCTGAGCTTTACCGCGCCGATTTTCGCGGTGCTGATCGCGCTGGTGTTGTTCCGCGAAAAGATCGGCCCCTATCGCTGGGCTGCGGTGGGTATCGGATTTGCCGGCGTGCTGGTGGTGATGCAGCCGGGCGCGGGACTGCATCAGGGCGTAACCGTCGCGGGAGTGATCGTCGGCCTGATCGCGCCCTTCATGGTCGCATTGATCAGTTTCCAGATCCAGGATCTCAACACCACCGAAAACCCGTGGAGCATCGTGTTCTGGTTCGCAGCACTCAGCGCTCCGGTGGCGGCGCTGGGCCTGCCTTTCGCGATGGCTGCGCATGACACGGAAACCTGGGCGATAATTCTGGCCATGGCGCTGATGGGGGCGCTGGCGCAGATGCTGCTCACCACGTCGCTGCGCTTCGGTTCGGCTGCGGTGATCCTGCTGATTGATTACACCGCGCTGCTGTGGGCGACCTTTTACGGCTATTACGTCTTCGACCGCGCAGCGCCCGCCAGCCTGTGGCTTGGCGCACCGCTGATCATCGGCGCGGGAGTGCTGATCGCGTGGCGCGAACGGCAACTGGCCAGGGAACGGACCGCCGCTTCACGCGCTGGTCAGGAATAGATATCCATGTTCATGCGTTGAAGGATTCGACGAAAGGATTCACTCTCATGATTCGCAAGACTATCATTGCCGCCGCGCTCGCCGCGCTCACCATCACAGGCACCGCCTGCAACACGGTTGACGGGCTGGGCGACGACATCAAGTCGGTTGGCCGCGCGGGCAAGCGCGCGATCGATTAAACCGCTCGGTATACAAGCGTGATGTTGTTGGCCGGCAGAGCGTAGCGCGCGCTGCGGGCCATGCCGTGCTGCGCCGCCAAGGCATCGAGCGCCTCGGCCTCGCGCAGGCCCCAGAGCGGATTGCGCGCCTTCAGGCTGGCATCGAATTCCAGGTTGGAGGGCGCGGTTTCCACGCCCTTTTCGATATAGGGGCCATAAAGGATCAGCGGCCCTCCGCTGGCGGCCAGCAAGCGGGCAGCGCCGGCAAACAGGCCAAGGGTCGCTTCCCACGGGCTGATATGCACCATGTTGATGCATACTATCGCATCGGCTTGGGCAAGGGGCCAGCTGACGGGTGCGCAAGCATCGAGCAGCAGCGGCGCGGCCAGATTGCCGCCCGCATGATCCGCGCGATAATCGGCAATCGAGGCCAGAGCCTCGGGCGACGGATCGGTCGGCTGCCAGTGAATCGCGGGGAACCTCTCGGCGAAGAACACCGCATGCTCCCCCGTGCCAGCAGCAATTTCGAGAACCGTGCCGCTGCCGGGCAACTCGCTCGTCAGCACCTCGGCGATGGGCTCGCGGTTGCGCAGGGTGGCGGGGGCGTGCTGCTTCACGAGACCTGCCGCTCCTGCCCTTCCCAATAGGGCGCGCGCAGCTCGCGGCGCAGGATCTTGCCGCTGGCATTGCGCGGCATCAGCGGGATGACATCGACACTCTTGGGGGCCTTGAAGGCGGCGATCCGTTCACGCGCCCAGGCGATGACGTCGGCCTCGTCCACTTCATGCCCCGGCTTGGCGACGACGCAGGCCTTGACCTCCTCGCCCCACTTGGCGCTCGGCACGCCGATCACTGCGACCTCGGCGATGGCGGGGTGGCCGTAGATCGCGCTTTCTACTTCAGCGGGATAGACGTTCTCGCCGCCGGAGATGATCATGTCCTTGATGCGGTCCTGAATGTAGACATAGCCGTCCTCGTCCATCACGCCGGCGTCCCCGGTGTGAAGCCAGCCGTCCGGGTCGATCGTTTTCGCGGTGGCTTCGGGCAGTTTCCAGTAGCCTGCGGTGTTGGACGGCGAGAGGATGCAGACCTCGCCGATCTCGCCGCGCGAGACTTCCTTGTTGTCGGGCCCGCGCACTTCAATGCTCACCCCCGGACAGGCCTTGCCCGCCGAACGCATCCGCTGGTTGCCTTCAAGGCTGTGATCCTCAGGCGGCAGGATCGAAATCGTGCCTGACGTCTCGGTCATGCCGTAAGCCTGCAGGAACTTCGTGGTCGGCATGGTGCGCACCGCTTCCTTGAGCAGTTCTAGGGGCATCGGCGCGGCGCCGTACATCAGGTATTTGAGATTGCCGAAATCGGTCGTCGCAGCGCGCGGGTGCTGCACCACCATTTGCAGCGCAGCCGGCACGATGAACATGTGCGTCGCCCCGGCCTCGATCGCTTCCAGCACGCCCACGGGGGTGAACTCCGCCTGCACCACGCTTCTTACCCCGTTAGCGACGGCGATGTTGACCAGCCCCGTCCCGCCGATATGCGCGCAGGGCATGGCGACCAACATGCAATCGCCCGGTTCGTAGAACTGCCAGTCCAGCCCGGCTTCGCAACCCGGGTTGCGCAGCCCCAGCAGGTTGTTGTTCGACAGCATCGCGCCCTTGGGATTGCCCGTCGTGCCCGAGGTATAAAGCTGTAGCACCGGATCATGCGGGCCGGGCGGGGCATATTCAGCAGGCTCGAAACCCTGCGCTGCCAGCCGCGCGGCCTCACCCTCGATCACTTCGGGATTGGCGGGCACGTCACCGGCAACCATGTGCGCGGTTTCGACGAATTCGGCGTCCGCGAACAGCAGCTTCGCCTCGGTATCGCCGAGGATGTAAGCGATTTCGCGCGGGGCAAGGCGCCAGCCGATCGGCACCATCACCGCCCCCATCCGCGCGGCAGCAATGTAGAGCAAGAAATAGATGTCTCGGTTCTTGCCGAGCCATGCGATCCGGTCTCCCGCCGCGATACCGCGCGACTGGAGCAGCGCGATCAATTGCCGGGTAAGGTGATCGGCCGCGGCATAGGTCGTCACTCGCCCATACTGATCGAAGGCGTGCCCGTCGGGCCGCTCCTTCGCCCAGAAGTGCATGATCTCGTCGAAGGTCGAAAAATCGTGATAGGCGTTTCGCGCCATGGCCGTGCTCTCTCCCAAAAGCGTGTGGGATCAGGGTTAGGCCAAAGCAGGCGCGCCGGTCTACCTGCGATTTAGCGAAACCGGCCCTGTTTGCGCGCGGCCGGCTCGCGCAGGCCCAGCCATACCAGCAGGCCCAACGGCCCGGCCATGAATGTCGCCAGCAAAATCGGCGCCTGAATGAAGCGCGACACTTTCTTCGCATCCCCGTCGCGCGCGATCCACAGGCCCACGAACAGATCGAAGGCGAGGTAATGGGTCCAGCCGATCGTCGTGCCGGCCTTGGTCGCGAAGATCGCCTGCACCCCTTCGATAGTCGTGAAGTCCGCCCCCCCGCCTTCGGGATTGGGGATCAGGCCGCTCAGCAGCCCGATCAGGCTGGCGGCATAGATCAGGCACAAAAGACCGACACCGAGATAGAGCACCCCCGAAAGCAGCGCGGGCCAGCGCGGGAGAAAGATCAGCAGCACCCACGCGATCAGCGCGAGGCCGTTGACCATGCTGAACAGCGCATCCCAGTCGATCATTCGACGTTCTCCGTCTCGCGCACCCGCCGCCATTCGCGCGCGGCGCGGCGCATCGCTTCGTTATCGTGGGTAAAGCGCCCTCCGGCCCGCCGCAGTGCCAGACCCAGCGCCGCCTCGGCCACCATGCTTGCGTCAATCGAACGATACCGCTCCCACGATCCCGACAGCAGCGGATCGATCAGCGGGGCGGCGATGATCGCGGCACGCTCGGCAAAGCGCAGGTCATCGACCCGCTCGCCCTTAAGCAGCCCCGGACGCAGAATATCGAGCCGCTTGAACCCGACCCGGGAGAGCGCCTCCTCGGTCTCGCCCTTCACCCGCATGTAAAAGCTCTTGGAACGCGCATCGGCCCCGGCTGCGCTTACCAGCACCATGTTGGGCACGCCGGCGGCTTGGGCTGCCCGGCCAGTCGCCAGCACCAGATCGTGATCGACCGCGCGGAACGCCGCCTCGTCGCGTCCGGCCTTCTTCCAGGTCGTGCCGAGCGCACAGATCAGCGCGCGCGGGCGCACCGCTTCGAGCACCTCGCCCCACTTGTCGGGCTCGGCAACGAACATCTCCATCCGTGCGCCGGGCGGAAGTGGCGCCTCGCGCCGGGCGATGCCGACGATGCGCGCCTCGTCACCCGCGCTCGAAAGCTCGATCACCTTGCGGCCGACAAGACCGGTTGCGCCAACCAGCGCGATCCGCACGGGGGCACGGGTTTCAGACATTGACCAGCCCCGCAGGTCGTTCGCCATAGATCGCGGTGCAGGCCTGCATCGCGAAACGATCGCTCATCCCGGCAATGAAATCGGCAATCACCCGGGCGCGCTGGGGATCATGTTCCGGCAATCGTGCCTGCCAGTCCTCCGGCATCAGCCGCGCATCCTGCGCATAGGCGGCAAACAGCCGCGCCACGACGTCGCGCGCGCGCTCTGCGGCAGCGACCTGCTCGGAGTGATAATAAAGGCGATCATACATGAAGGCTTTCAGCCGCCTTTCCTGCGCTGCCATGGCGGGCGAGAACCCGGCGAGCTGGCGCCCGGCCTCGCGCACCTCGGCAACAGAGCGCATGCCCTTCACCTGCGCGGCGGTATGTTCAAGCACGTCATTGACCATCAAGCCGATCTGGTCGCGCACCATTTCGCGCAGCAGCCGGTCGTGCGGGGCACGGGGAAAACGCCGTTCCACCGCGCGCCATTGGTCGGCAACGAAATCGAGCGTCATCAGATCGTCGAGATCAAGAAAACCGGCGCGCAAGCCATCGTCGATGTCGTGATTGTCATAGGCGATGTCGTCCGCCACGGCCGCCACCTGCGCTTCAAGCGAGGGCCAGGTGCCAAGCATCAGCGGGAAGGCCGCGTCGAGTTCGGCAAGCGCCCAGTTGGGGGCGATCACCGGCCCATTATGCTTGGCCAGCCCTTCCAGCAGATCCCACGTCAGGTTCAGCCCGTCATGTTCGGGATAGGGGCATTCGATCCGCATCACCGTGCGCAGTGCCTGCGCATTGTGGCAAAAGCCGCCGTGGCGCGCCATCGCCTCGGACAGGGCGGATTCCCCCGCATGACCGAACGGCGGGTGGCCAAGATCATGCGCAAGGCACAGCGCCTCGGTCAGATCCTCGTCCAACCCCAGCGAGCGGGCTATCACCCGTCCGATCTGCGCGACTTCGAGGCTGTGGGTCAGGCGCGTGCGATAGTGATCCCCCAGCGGCGAGATGAAGACCTGCGTCTTGGCCTTCAGCCGGCGGAAGCTCATCGAATGGATGATGCGATCGCGGTCGCGCTGGAAAGCGGTGCGGGGCCCGCGTTGTTCGCCGCCGGTGTCGCGGCTCCATTCACGCCCGCCATGGGCATGCGGATCGGCAGCATAAGGGGCGCGGTTGGTCACGGGACGAGCGATTAGGTCAGCGCGCGCTGCGGCTCAACCGGAACAGACAGGCAACCTTGCGGTAATCCGCGTGAAACCCTGTGAACGGAGGAAATTATGGGGCTACTCACCGGTGATTGGGGGGGAAGGAGAGCAGCCCCATGGGCCTGTCGGTGCGACCCGAAGACCCGAAACCTGCCTGACTTTCGTTACGACAAATTTCGCAGGCGCACTTAAAGGTTACCTCAGCCTGTTGCATCAGGTGCAAGCCCGGCTTGCGCCAGAACGTTTCGGTTAAAGGACGAAGCGGTGACTAATGCACCCCTTCCTGTTCGAGGATCCAGTTGGCGGCGGCCTCGCAGTGGATTCGGGTGCTGTCGAACACCGGCAGTATGTTGGCATCGACGTCCACCACCAGATCAAGTTCGGTGCAGGCCAGTACGATCGCCTGCGCGCCTTCCTGCGCCTTGTTGGTGATGATCGTCTTCATGGTGCGCTGCGCCTCGCGCGTCACCTTGCCGACCATCAGTTCGTCATAAATGATCTTTTCGAGCATCTCGACGAATTCCATCCTGGGCGGCAGCAAGTCGATCCCGTGCGCGACCAGCCGCTTGCGGTAGAAGCTTTCGGTCATCACGTTGCGGGTGCCGATCAGGGCGGCATTGGTCAGGCCGGCGCGTTTGATCTCCATGCCGACATACTCGGCGATGTGCAGGATCGGGATGTTCACGTGCGCCGCGACATCATCATACAGGCGATGCATCGAATTGGCGCCGATGATGAGGCCTTGTGCCCCCGCCCCTTCAAGCCTGCGCGCGCTGTCGATCAGCACGCTTGCCGCACGCTGCCAGTCGCGTTCCTCGACAAGGGCGTAGAGCTGGCAGAAATCCAGGCTTTCGATCAGCAGCGGGGCACTGGCCATCGGGGCGGCGCGCTTCTGGACGATGCGGTTGATGCGGTCGTAATACATCGCCGTCGACACCCAGCTCATGCCGCCGATGATCCCCAGTTTGCGCAAATGGAAGTCCTCGAATCCTAGGGTGGGGGGTAATCCGCTGACTTAGCGGCCAATGCAAAGCCGCGTCCATAGCGCGCTGCCTATTCTTGCGATTCATCCGTCTGTCGAGGACGATCAAGGCTCGAAAGCCACGCTTTGAGGTCGTTCACGCTCGCTGTGACCGCCTCCTCGTGAGGCAAATGGCCGATCCCGTTGTAAATGTGCAATGTGCTGTTCGGTAGATGTTCGGCGAACCAAGAAGCGTTACCAACCGGGATGATAGGGTCTTGATCCCCCCACTGGATCAACACCGGACGATCAAAGGCACGCAAACGTTCTTTGGAAAACGGTGTACGCGGCAATCCAAAACGCTCCAAAGTCGCGGCGCGGTTGCCTGGATATCGCAACAACTCCCAATAGCGATCCACGGCTTCATCGGTTGCGACTTCCTGGTTGGATACGCTTTGGCGCAAGCTTTCCTCGAGGATCCCACGCGGCGTGATTTGCGTGGCCATCCACCGGACGCCCGGAACCCTCATCAGGGTGAAACCCAAATTGCCGCCGCCGCTGTCAGCCCGCCGAATTGGTCCGCCTCCCGCATCGACCAGCACAACACCGGTTACGCGCTCCGGCGCGGACAGCGCATATTCCAACGCGACCCCGCCGCCCATCGAGTTTCCGCCGACAACGAACCGGTCTAGGCCCAGTTTATCGGCCACGGAACCAACATACTCCTTGAAGTCCGACTGGGTGTAACCCTTGTCGGGAGCTGGCCCGGTCAGGCCGTGGCCGACCTGATCGAAGCGGACGACGCGATATTGCCCCTTGAGCGCCTCGACCCACGGTTCCCAGGTGTGCAGATCGGCGTTGGAGCCGTGCAGCAATATAATCGCGGGGGCATCTTTCGGCCCCTCGTCGCGCAGGTGTACCGTCACGCCATTGCCGATTTCGACGAACTGCGAAGGCGGCCCGCCATACTTGGCGCGCATTTCCGCCGCGTCGGTATCGGGGGTGCGGAAAATCACGAAGGCAACCACCAGCACCGCCACCAGGGCGAGAAATCCGCGAACAACCCATTTCATCAATGCTTCATCTCCGCAATCCAGCGCCGCACCACCGCGACACCATCTTCGTCCACGCTGGCCTTGCCCAATTCGGGCATGGCGATGCCGGGTTCGGCACTGTCCATCCGGTAAAGCAGGATCGAGGCGTCGGGCGCACCGGGCTTAATCGAGAATTCGTGCCCGCCGGCGCCGCGCCCCGCCGCCACCGGTCGCTTGAAGACGCCGATGGCGTGCGTGTCGTCCTGTTCCCACCGCAGGTCGAGACCCGAATTGGATGCGCCCCCGCCGGGCTGGTGGCAATGGGCGCAATTCACATCGAGATAGGCCCGCGCGAGCGGTGCGGCAGGGCCGGTTGCGTGGGCGCTCCAGTCGGGCAGACTGTCCGCCCCCACTGGCACACGGTCAAGCGCCCCGACCTTCACCATTTGGCCGAGCCAAGCCGCGGAAAGATTGCGCGCCTTGGGGCCGATCGGGATCACCTGCCCGTCCTTCGAATGGCAGGTCTTGCACTGGTTCTTGTTCGGGATGGCATAGGAAATCGCCGCGCCCGCAGGCGTCACCAGATCGAGCCGCCCACCCGCCAGCGCCAGCGTGGCGTCGGTCTGGTCGGCATTCCAGCGATAGGGCAGCGCCACCCAGCCATCCGCCCGGTGCAGCAACACGCGGGTTTCAATCAGCCGCCGCGCCCCGCCCTCACCGAAAGCAAAGGTCTTGATAATCGCCGCACCGACGGGGAATTGGAGCAGGCCCTCGCCATCGGCAACCAATTGCGTGCCCGGCGGCAGGTAGATGAAGCGCAGCTTCTCTGCCCCGTCCGACCACAGCGGGGTGTTGAGCGCATAGGGGGTGACAGTGCTGTTGGGCATCTGCCGTGCGCCGTCGGTGAAGAAGCGGTAATCGCTGAGGTTGCGCGCAAAGGCCGCGTCCTGCACCGCCGCACCATTCACCGGCGGCACATCGACGCCGGTCGCATGACCGAGCGCCGCGCCGAAGGTGACGCAGGCGAGCGCAAGCAGGCCGGCGCCGCGCCTCACTTAAGCCGCGCCGCCAGTTCCGCAGGCGCGCCGACCGCGCTCATGTCCCAGGCGGGCGCATCGGCGGGAGCGGACAGGACAGAAGGCTGTGCATCGCTCATCCCCTGACCCTGTGCCTTGAGGTTGAGCGAAACGCCTGCAAACTCGCCGGTGACGAACAGCGGCGCGGTTTCGGGATCGGACAGGCCATCCCAAAGCACCGGAGGGATCGCCCCGCCAAGGGCGGCAGCCAGTTGCTCTCCGCCCGGAAGATCAGGTGCCTTCCCGCCGCCCTCGGCGATATTCCGGCCGATCACGACATTGCGCGGAAACGGGTTGTAACGCGCATCGTCGAATGTCTGCGTGTAAGCGATGATCATGAAGGGCGCGGTCGCATTGTCGCTGACGATATTGTCTTCGATCAGCACATTCTCGTTTGCCATGACCATGATGCCAGTGCCGCTGGGCACCCCGGCGACGATATTGCCGGGCGGCGCGAAATTGGGCGTGTTGTTGTCGCTCGCGATGTTGTTGCGCACGATCACATTGCCGCCGCCGATCACCGGCAGGCCGGGCAGATCGAACACCAGTATCCCGCCGGTGTTCTTGGTCGCGATGTTGTTTTCAACCAGCGCGTCACGGCTGTTTTCGATCTCGATCCCGGCGACGTTTTCCTTCGCTATGGAATTGCGGACGGTGATCCTGCTCGACTGGCCGACATAGATGCCCGCATCCGAAGCGCCCGAAACGATCACCCCGTCCACAAGCACGCCCGTGCTTTCGACCGGATAGATCGCATAGGCCCCGTTCGAGGGATCGGGGCCGTTGGTCCAGGTGACGATCAGCCGGGTATAGACGATGTTGTCCGCGCCCTTGGACTTGATCCCGTCGCCCTTCGGATTTTCCATGCGGAAATCGCGCAAGGTGACATTGTCCGACGTCACCAGAAGCCCCTCGCCCGCGCCCTGCTGGCTGGTGAAGTCGAGGATCGTGGTATCGGCGCTTTGCCCGCGCAGCGTCACCCCGTCGACATCAAGGCTCAATCCGTCGGTCAGCACGAAACGCCCCGCCTCCAGCACGATCTCGTCGCCCGGCGCGGCAAGGATCAATGCTTCCTGCAAACGTTCCTGCGCGCCTTCGCCCGGTGCGATGGTGTGTGTTTCGGCCGCGAGCGGCGCCGCTGACGCGAGCAGCACGGCGGCAAAAGCGATGCGGTTCATGGTGTTCTCCCTCTCCGCCGAGCACTCTGGCGCAAGCGAGGGAGAAAAGGCAAGTGTCTCAAGCAGCTCAGCGGTAGGCGGGCAATAACATCAGCCGATGCCGATCGCGCACAGTCCGGTAGAGGTGGTAATCACGGCGACCACTTCGCCGTCACCCACGCGGCGCAGACGCTTCACCAGTTCGCCAAGGCCATAGCCCTTGTCCGGCTCTCCGGGCTGCGCGGCCATGCCCTGCCGCAGCTTCCACAACTGGACGGGGGTGAGCCGTTCCACAATGCGTCCCGCCATGCATTCGGCGCGGCGCTCGTTAACGCCGGCTTCGACCAGCGCGGTTCGCACCCGCCATTCAATCAGCGGATCGGCCAGCCTGGAAAAGATCGCGCCGCCCGCCAATGCGGCGAGCAGCGCGATTGCGATTAGCAGCTTGCGCATCAGTCCAGAGACTTGACGATTTCCTCGACCATCTTCTTGGCGTCGGCCAGCAGCATGACGGTCTGGTTCATGTAGAACACGTCGTTATCGACCCCGGCATAGCCGACGCCGCCCATCGAGCGCTTGATGAAGAACACCTGCTTGGCCTTGTCGACATCGAACACCGGCATCCCGTAGATGGGCGATGACTTGTCGGTCTTGGCCGCGGGGTTCACCACGTCGTTCGCGCCGATAATGAAGGCAACGTCGCACTGCGAGAACTCGGAGTTGATGTCCTCCAGCTCGAACACCTCGTCATAGGGCACCGATGCTTCGGCCAGCAGCACGTTCATGTGTCCGGGCATACGGCCCGCGACGGGGTGGATGGCGTACTTCACCTCCACGCCCTTTTCCTTGAGCTTGTCGGCCATCTCGCGCAGCGCGTGCTGCGCCTGGGCGACCGCCATGCCGTAGCCGGGGATGATGATGACCTTTTCGGCCTGTTCGAGCATGTAGGCGGCGTCTTCCGCGCTACCCTGCTTGTAGGGGCGCTGTTCACGCGCCCCGCCGCCACCGCCCGCGCCTGCGTCGGCACCGAACCCGCCCGCAATCACCGAAATGAAGCTGCGGTTCATCGCGCGGCACATGATGTAGCTGAGGATCGCGCCGGAAGAGCCGACCAGCGCGCCGGTGATGATCATCGCCGAATTGCCCAGCGTGAAGCCCATCGCCGCCGCTGCCCAGCCCGAATAGGAATTGAGCATCGAGACCACGACCGGCATGTCCGCCCCGCCGATCGGGATGATCAGCAGGAAGCCGATGATGAAGGCGAGCACCGCGATGGCGTAGATCATCCAGCCCTCGGCCGCGCCGCCCTGCGGCGATACGGTGTAGAGGCCGATCAGACCAAGGATCGCAGCCAGCGTGCCAAGATTGATGATATGGCGTGCCGGCAGCATGATGGGCGAACCGCCCATCCGGCCCGAAAGCTTGAGGAAAGCGATGACCGACCCCGAGAAGGTGATCGCCCCGATCGCAATGCCCAGACCCAGTTCGATACGGCTGACGGCAAGAATCTGCCCCGCAGCGTCGACAATGCCGAAGGATTGCGGGTCGAGCCATGCGCCGAAGCCCACCACCACAGCCGCCAGACCAACCAGCGAGTGGAAGCCTGCGACGAGTTCGGGCATGGCCGTCATGGCGATGCGCCGCGCGATCGTCACGCCGATGATCCCGCCGAGGAAGATGGCAATGCCGATCTCGGCGATATTGGCGATGTCATGGGTAACCAGCGTGGTCGCCACGGCGATCGCCATGCCGATCATGCCGTTGCGGTTGCCGGCGCGCGAGGTTGCCGGGCTGGAAAGACCGCGCAGCGCCAGAATGAAGAACACGCCCGCGGCAAGATAGGCGAGCATCGCCCAGGCCGGGGTGCCACCTTCGCCCGCAGCAGCAGCAGCGGAAAGCAGGGAGAAGTCCATCACTTACTTCTCCTTCTTTTTGTACATCGCGAGCATGCGCTCGGTCACGGCAAAGCCGCCGAAGATATTGATGCTGGCAAGCACCACCCCGAACAGGCCTAGATATTTGGCCGCCGGACTACCGGCCTCTGCCGAAGCGATCAGCGCGCCGACGATGATGACCGAGGAGATCGCGTTGGTCACTGCCATCAGCGGGGTGTGAAGCGCCGGGGTCACCGACCAGACGACGTAATAGCCCACGAAGCAGGCCAGCACGAAGATGCTGAGAATTGAGATGAAATCCATGGATCAGGCCCCCTGAAGCCGCTCGTTGACGACCTTCCCGCCCTGTGTGAGCCGGATCGCATTGCCGATTTCCTCGTCGAGCACGGGCTTGCCCTGCTCCTTGTCCCAGAAGGCGCTGAGGAAGTTGTAGTGGTTGCGCGCGAACAGCGCCGATGCGTCGGCGGGCAGGTGCGCGGGGGTGTTCGAATAGCCGATGATCGAAACGCCGTGCTTGACCACGACTTCATCCGGCTTCGAGCCTTCGACATTGCCGCCCTGCGCCACCGCGAGATCGAAGATCACGCTGCCCGGCTTCATCGTCGCGATCTGCGCGTCGGTGATCAGGCGCGGCGCGGCCCGGCCCGGGATTAGCGCGGTGGTGATGACGATGTCCTGCTTGGCGATGTGGCTGGATACCAGTTCGGCCTGCGCCTTCTGGTATTCCTCGCTCATTTCGGTGGCATAGCCGCCCGAGCCTTCGCCTTCGATCCCGGCGACGTTTTCGACGAAGATCGGTTTGGCGCCCAATGACTGGATCTGTTCCTTGGTGGCGCTCCGCACGTCGGTGGCCGAAACCTGTGCACCCAGACGCCGCGCGGTGGCGATCGCCTGAAGGCCGGCAACGCCCACGCCCATGATGAAGCATTTGGCCGCCTGCACAGTGCCAGCGGCGGTCATCATCATCGGGAAGGCGCGGCCATAGGTGTCCGCGGCGACCAGCACCGCCTTGTAGCCGGCAAGGTTGGACTGCGAAGACAGCACATCCATCGATTGCGCGCGGGTGATGCGCGGCATGAATTCCATCGACAGTGCTTCGAAGCCTGCGGCGGCATAGGCATCGACCAGATCGCGCTTCATGAAGGGATCGAACAGCGCCGCCACCCACGCACCGGGCTTCGCGCCCTTTAGCAGTTTCAGGTCGGGCGCCTGGATACCGAGCACGATGTCGGCATCCTTCACCGTCGCTGCGGCAGTGCCAAGGCTCGCGCCCGCGTCGGCATAGGCTGCATCCTCTACCGAGGCGGTCAGCCCTGCGCCCTTTTCCACGGCCACGTCGAGCCCGAGGGCAGCGAACTTCTTCACCGTTTCGGGCGTTGCGGCAACGCGCGTCTCACCCGGCGCGCGTTCCTTCAGGATGGCGATCTTCACCTGCGCGCCCGCCTTAACCGGCAATCAGCATGATGACGAACAGCACGATCAGCGCAATCAGCGGCACAGCCCATTTCAGCGCGGCCATGAACCCGCCGTAGGTTGCTTCTGCCTTTTCCATGTCGTGAACGGTCATGTCTTTATTCCCCTTGGGTTCCTGAACACCGCAGCCCGCAATTGGTTGCAGTAAATCTTGCGGCGCCCGAATTTGCGCCTGTTCCCGTATCGAAGCAGCGGCCTGCGCTCAAGTCACCTTTAATGAGAGGCAGCCTGCCATCCACGGGCTGGTCCGGGCGCACCGGGGCAACAGCCTTAATCCCGTCTTTACCTGCCCGCCTTATGCAGTGGCGTGTATCAGTCCGGGATTCACCGCCCGGGCCAACGGAGAGGCGAGCGGCAAGGCTGATGGCGGATATTGATTGCCACCCTGAAGCACAGGACGATGCGCGATTCGTCATGCTGATCGACGATGAGCCTGCGCAGTCGCGGCTCATCACCGCGATCGCCGCGCGCAACGGGTGGCGCACGCTGGTGGCCCCTGATGCCGAAACCGCCATCGCGATGCTCGGCACGCGTGAAGGAATGCAGCTCAGCGCGATTCTGCTCGATCAGTGGGTGCCGGGCGACGATGCCTGCGAACTGATCGCCGAACTGAAATCCCGCCGCCCTGCCCTGCCGATCCTGATGCTTACCACCAGCGCCTCGCCGCTGCTCGCCGTGGAGGCGATGCGCGCGGGCGCGAGCGATTATCTGGTCAAGCCGGTATCGCCCGACCGGCTGATGGAGGCGCTGCGCGCTGTCACCACCCGCGAAACCCCGCGCGACGAGCTTGCGCCGCTGACCGAGAAGATGTCGGCCAGCCTCGATTTCGACGCGATGATCGGCACTGCCCCGCAATTCCGTGCCGCGCTGGCGCAGGCCGCCAAGGCCGCGCGCGGACAGGGCCATGTGTTGATCGAGGGCGAAACCGGCACCGGCAAGGAAATGCTGATGCGCGCGATGCACAGCGCGTCCCCCCGATCCAAGGAACCGCTGCGCCTTATCAATCTGGCCGGGATCCCGCCCGGTTCGATCGAATCGGTGTTGTTCGGCCACGAGCCGGGTTCTTTCCCCGGGGCGTTTGACCGCCAGATCGGCGCGTTCCAGCACTGCGACGGCGGGACGCTGATCCTCGACGACATCGACCGGCTCACCCCCGTGCTCCAGCAACGTCTGGGCGAAGCGCTGGAAAGCGGCATCATCCGCCCTGTCGGCGCCAGCTATGGCTTCCGCGTCGATGTGCGTCTTCTGGTGACGAGCAATGTCGGGCTTGAACGCATGGTCGAAGCGGGACAGTTCGATGCCGCGCTGGCCGCAAGGCTGGGGTCGACCCGCCTCCACCTGCCGCCCTTGCGCGAACGCACCGGCGACATTCCTTCTCTCACCCGCCACTTCCTCGCCCGCATCGGCGAGCAGCCGGGGCTCAATCACCTGTCGATCTCCGAAAGCGCGCTGGCGCTGCTGGCCGCCTATGACTGGCCGGGAAATGTCCGCCAACTGCAATCGGTGCTGTTCCGCGCGGCGGTATATTGCGAGAGCAACACCCTCACTGCAGACAGCTTCCCGCAGCTTTCCGAGATACTCGGCGAACAGGGCGAAATGCGCCTGCCCGCCAGCCACGAGGGCGTGGGCATCATGCTTTATACCGAGGACGGCAACCTGCGCCCGCTCGAAGATATCGAGGCCGACGTCATCCGCCTCGCCATCGGCCATTATCGCGGCCGCATGACCGAAGTCGCACGCAGGCTGGGGATTGGGCGCTCGACCCTCTACCGCAAGCTCTCCGACCTCGGGATCGACAACGCGGCTTGATCGTCGCGCCTGCCGGGCCTAGCGCCCGGGGGATGACACAAATTCAGGATTTCACCGGGCGCAGTGCGCTCGTCACCGGCGCAGCTTCGGGCATCGGGGCGGCTTGTGCAAGAACGCTGGCGGCACGCGGCGCGGCGAAACTGTTCCTCGTCGATGTCGACGGTGCGGGACTGGACGCGCTCGATCTTCCGGGTGAGGTGCATCGCATCAACGGCAGCGTCGCGGACGAAGCGCTGTGGCAGGATCTCGAACCGCGCATGGCCGGCCTTGATCATTCGGTGGTGAATGCCGGGATCGGTGCGGGCGGCCCGATTGCCGATTTGTCGCTGGCCGAATGGCGGCGGGTGATGGCGGTCAATCTCGACGGGGCGTTCCTGACGCTGGCGACATCGCTGCGCGCGATGGGAAGCACCGGTGGCAGCGCGGTGGTGGTCGCCTCGGTCACGGGTATCAAGCCGGTGCCGGGTATCGGGCCTTACGGGGTATCGAAGGCCGCGGTTGCCCACATGGCGCGGATCGCGGCGGTCGAAAGCGCAAAGAAGGGCATCCGCGTCAACGCCATCGCGCCCGGCGGCGTCGATACCGCGATCTGGGAAAGCGGAGAGGACTTCCAGCGCTCGGTCGCCAGCATCGGCCGCGAGGCGACGATCAAGGCCATGGCCAAGACCACCCCGCTGGGCCGGTTTGCCTCTTCCGAGGAGATGGCTGACACCATCATCTACCTGCTCAGCGATGCCGCTTCCAACATTACCGGGCACGTGATGGTTTCGGACGGCGGATTTATCCTCTGATTCAAGAGGATTTTTCTGCGCAATTCCAACCAGGGCTACAAATGTTTCACGTGAAACATTTGCAGAACATCACCAATTGAAGGCCTGCGTCGCCAGCGTGCCGCTGTCATTGCCCTTGAGCGTCATGGTCAGCTGCTTTGTCTTCCAGTCGATATCGATCAGGCCGTAATTCTCGACCGAGAAAAACTTGGTCGTGCGCGCCGGGTCAGGTTCGCGGGCAGTGCTGCGGTCGTTGTCGTTGCCGAAGGCGAGGTTGAGCGACGAACTGGTCAGTTCCCAGAATGTCTCGCCCGCCTGTTCGGTCTTGTAGATGCCCGCGGCATGCCGATCACCGGACAGGATCAGCAGCCCGCTATCCTCTCGGTCCGCCAGCACACGATAGAGCCGCTCGCGCTCGGTCGGGAAATTGGTCCAGCCTTCGAACTGGTGGGCATCGGTAATCACCTGGGTCGACGACACCAGAATCCGCAGGTCGGCGGGCTTGGCCAGTTCCTGCTCCAGCCACGCCCATTGCGTCGCGCCCAGCACCGTCTTGGATGGATCGGCATCGGGCAGATAACCGCCCAGCGGCGGACGCTCCCTGCTCCATTCCATGCGCTTGAGATCGGAGCGGAAGAACCGCGTATCGAGCAGGATCACTTGCACCCGCTTGCCTTCGGGGCCGGTGATGGAGCTGTCATAGACCCCGGGGCGAGAGCGCACTTCGGGTGATGCGTTCCAGAAGGTTTCGAACAATTCCTCGCCCCAGCGGCGCATCGGGAAGCTGCCGCCCGCATCATTGAGGCCGAAATCGTGATCGTCCCACGTCGCTATCATCGGGAAGCGGGCACGGAACTGCGCGAATTCGGGGTGCGATGCCTGCAAGGCATAGGCCTTGCGCAAGGACTCCAGCCCTGCGTCCGCGTCCCAGCCGTTGTCGCCATAGACATTGTCGCCGATCATCATGAACAGCTGCGGGTTCTGCGCGGCGATCTGCGCCCACATGTGCTGCGGCGCGGACTGGTGGTTGCAGCTGCCAAAGGCGATGCGGGTGAGCGTGGTGGCGGGCGACAGCGCGGGGTTCGGCCCGGCCTCGGGCATGGTTACCTGCTTGCGCAGCTGAGCGTAATAGGGGGCGAGCAGCTGATCGGGCGCAAGGCTGACTGCGACGGGAACGTCGCTTTCAGGAGCGAGACTATCGGCCATGAGCGGCGCGGCAGCGAGGCCGAGTGCAGCAAAAGTGGTGGCGGCAAGCAGCGACGGACGCATGGAAAACTCCCTCGGGATTCGCGGTAAGCGATGATCTGGCCGCGCTCCATGACACAGGTGCGACGGGCGCGAAAGATCTCTGGTCAGAGCGGCGGGAGCTGGGAGAAATCGGTCAGCGCCGCATCGCGCAAGCCCCGCCAGACATTGCGTGCCTGCACTGTCTCGGCAACATCATGGACGCGCAGCAGATGGACGCCCGCCTCCATCCCCTTCACCACCAGCGCGATCGATCCGGCGAGACGCTGGTCAGCGCTTTCCTCACCCGACAAGGCGCCGATCATGCGCTTGCGGCTGACGCCGAGCAGCAGCGGGCTGCCGAGCGCATGGAACAGCGGCAGGGCGTTGAGAAGCGCCAGATTCTCTCCCAGCGACTTACCAAAGCCGATCCCGGGATCGAGGATGATGCGATCCTCTGCCACGCCCGCGGCCACCGCCCGTTCGCGCGCGAGCTTGAGGAAATCAAAAACCGCGCTCACCACATCGGCATATTGTCCGCCCGCGTGCAGATCCTCGCCCGCGCCGGGGGCGTGCATCAGGACAACAGGACAGCCTGCCTCGGCCACCACCTCGATACTGCGCGGGTCGTAACGCAGCGCGGACACGTCGTTCGCCATATGGGCGCCAGCCGAAAGAGCAGCCGCCAGCACGCCCGCGCGGCGTGTATCGACGCTGATCGCGGCACCCATCGCCGCACAATATTCGACCGCGGGGGCAACCCGGCGGATTTCCTCGTCCTCGAACGTCGCTGCTGCGCCGGGACGCGTGCTTTCCCCGCCGATGTCGATGATCGCAGCACCGGCTTCCAGCATCGCGGCCGCGGCGGCACGGCCCGCCTCGGGATCGTCGTTCTTGCCGCCGTCGGAAAAACTGTCGGGCGTGACGTTGAGGATGCCCATGATTTGCGGCTGGTCGAGCCGGATAGTGCGCCCGCCCAGTTGCAGCGGGGCATGGGTCTTGCGCAGGTTGGCGAGCTGCCGCTGCGCCTCGCGCGCCGCCGCTTCGGGCAGGCGCGCAATAGCTTCAGGAAGGGCCGCCGCAGTGGTGACAATCCGTTCCGCCACGTCTCCGTCGCGCCGCAGCACCAGCGCGAATTCGCGGGCATAGGCCATGCTGCCGCCCAGCCGCACAGCATCGCCCTCCACCGCCTGCGGGCCGGAGACGAGCGTAAGCGGGTGGAGATAGACGCTTTCGGTCATGCGCGGACGGACGGCCGGTCAGTCCTCGTTCGCCAGCAGATATAGCTGGCGCGCGGCGTCGATCGGCTTCACCTCGCCGGCGTTTTCGTAATGCCAGAACGACCAGCCGTTGCAGCTCGGCGCGCCTTGCAGTTCCTTGCCGAGGCCGTGGATCGATCCGGTCTTGCCGTCACATTCGAGGCTTCCATCGGCGCGCACCGTCGCGATCCAGCGGCGCTTCTTGTCGAACACCTTGCTGCCCGGCGGGATCAAACCGTTTTCTACCACTGCGCCGAACGCCACCTTGGGCGCGCTGCGGGGCGACTGCATCGTGGTCAGCGCGCTTTCATCAAGCGGCAGTTCCTTGGCGATGCGCTTTTCGGCGACGGAGCGGTAGAAATCCTCGCGCTCGCAACCGATCCATTCGCGTCCCAGACGCTTGGCGACCGCGCCGGTGGTGCCGGTGCCGAAGAAGGGATCGAGCACCACGTCGCCCTTTTCGGTCGTGGCCAGCAGCACGCGGTAAAGCAGTGCCTCGGGCTTCTGGGTCGGATGGGCCTTCTTGCCGTTTTCCTTCAGCCGTTCGTTCCCGGCGCAGATCGGCAGCACCCAGTCCGAACGCATCTGCAATTCGTCGTTGAGAGTCTTCATCGCGCGGTAGTTGAAATGATACCGCGCCTTCTCGCCCATGCTTGCCCAGATCAGCGTTTCATGCGCGTTGGTGAAGCGGGTGCCCTTGAAATTGGGCATGGGATTGGTCTTGCGCCAGACGATGTCGTTGAGGATCCAGAAGCCCAGATCCTGCAAAATCGCGCCGACGCGGAAGATGTTGTGGTAGCTGCCGATCACCCACAGCGCGCCGTCGGGCTTCAGCACACGGCGGGCTTCAGTCAGCCATTCGCGGGTAAACTTGTCATACACCGCCATGCTGTCGAACTGGTCCCAGTGATCGGTCACGGCATCGACATGGCTGCCGTCGGGACGGTTGAGATCGCCGCCGAGCTGCAGATTGTAGGGCGGATCGGCGAAGACCAGATCGACGCTGTCCGAGGGCAGCGAACGCATCGCCTCGATGCAGTCGCCGGGCAGGATACGGCCCAGAGGCAAATCGCGTGCAAGCTCGGGTGCGCGCACGGATTTTGTCGTTTTGCCAACGACTTCCTGCCGCAACTTCGCCTTTTCTGTAACGCTCACTGGATTGACCCCGCTGGTTTTGCCTTTGACTTATCCACAGGCATGAGTCCCTGAAGAGTCCGCGTCAAGCGTCTAATTTCGCGCAGCTTATGGTTAACAAAGGGTAAATGCAGTGGCCGAAAGCTGGAACGAAGCGTGATCGGCACAAGATGTTGAGTCCCGCGCCCTTGCGGTGACTCGATATGCAGCGGTGTGGCGCGAAGGACTCACCTGCGCGCAATCATCGGCGAAAAATTCCGATCAGATCAGGCTGAGCTGCGCGACGGGGGCAAAGCTGCGGCGATGGAGCGGGCTGGCGCCGTGCAGCCGCAGCGCTTCCATGTGTTCGGCGGTGCCGTAGCCCTTGTTGCGTTCCCACCCGTATTGCGGGAAGGCCTGCGCTGCTTCGAGCATCAGCCGGTCGCGCCATTCCTTGGCGACGATAGAGGCGGCGGAAATGGCCGGTTCGATCCCGTCGCCGCCGACGATCGGCCTTGCCGGCCAGCACCATTCGCCGCACCGTCCCGCCGGGGTCATGTTGCCGTCGATCAGCACCTCGCATCGCACCCCGCCCAGAGCGGACATCAGGCTGGCGACGGCGCGTGTCATGCCGAGCATCGTGGCCTGGAATATGTTGACCCGGTCGATCTCCTCAGGCTCGACCACTGCAACGGCCCAGCAGCAATGCGCACGGATCGCTTCGTCGAGCACTGCGCGGCGCTTTGCGGAAAGGCGCTTGGAATCGTCGAGCCCCGCAGGTATCTCGCGCCCCAACACAACCGCCGCGGCCACCACCGGCCCGGCCAGCGGCCCGCGGCCGGCCTCGTCAACACCGATGACGAGCGTTTCGTCCGTAACCGCAAAACCCGGAGTGACCCCTAGCATGATCCGTTCATCCAGCCTCCTCACCGCTCTTTCCGTCCCCGCGCTGATGCTGGCAAGCTGTGCCAACGCCGAAACCGGGGAAAGCAGTGGTGATGGCTCCGCGCCCTTCACGATAACCGAGAAGGCGAGCTTCAACGAGCCCTGGGCGATCGAATTCGCGCCCGGCACGCCGGTGCTGTTCGTGACCGAGAAATCGGGGACGATGAAGTTTCTCGATACCGCAACCGGCATCATCGGCACCGTCAGCGGCCTTCCGGACGTGGCCTATGGCGGCCAGGGCGGGCTTGGCGACATCGCCTTTCTCGACAGCGAGGCCTCCGATGTGCTCGATCGCCGCACGATCTACCTGAGCTGGGCCGAAGCCGGTGATGGCGACACCCGCGGCGCAGTGGTGGGCAAGGGCACGCTGGTGTGCGGCGAGACGGAAAGCTGCGCCATCGAAGGCCTCACGGTCATCTGGCGTCAGACCCCCAAGGTGGCGGGCCGCGGCCACTATTCGCACCGCATCAGCATCTCGCCCGACGGGCAGTATCTGTTCATCGCCAGTGGTGAGCGGCAGAAGATGCAGCCCGCGCAGGATACCACCAACACCCTCGGCACCATTGTGCGCCTCAACCTCGACGGCACGCCTGCGGCAGGCAATCCGATGGCAGACAAGGGCGGCGTGACGGCAGAGATTTGGTCCTACGGGCACCGCAACATTCTGGGGTTGGACTGGGATGCGAGCGGGCGTTTGTGGGAAGTCGAACATGGCCCGGCAGGCGGCGATGAGCTGAACCTTGTCGCGGCGGGAGCCAATTACGGCTGGCCGGAGCGCTCGAACGGCGATCATTACAACGGTGATCCGATCCCCGATCACAGCGCGGATGACGGCTTTGCCAAGCCTGCCCTCAGCTGGACTCCGGTGATCGCACCGGGCGACATGATCATCTATTCGGGCGACATGTTCGGCGCATGGAAGGGCAATGCGCTGATCGCCGGTCTGGGGTCTCAGGCGCTGGTGCGGGTCGCGTTCGACGGCGAAAGCGCGCAAGAGGCCGGCCGTTACGACTTCGGCGCCCGCCTGCGCTCGGTCGAGCAGGGTCCGGATGGCGCGATCTGGGTTGCCGAAGACGGCAAGGACGGCCGGGTATTGAAGCTCACCGCCGAATGAGCGCCGCTGCCACCGCCACACTGATCCCGCTCGAGGCGGTCGAGCCTGCCATGATCGAGGAAGTACTCGACCGTGCGTTCGGGCCGGATCGCCATGCGCGCACCGCCTATCGCATTCGCGAAGGCATGCCGTGGCTGCCGGCACTGAGCTTTGCCGCGCTCGACGAGAACGAATTGCTGGTCGGCACGATCCAGTGCTGGCCGATCGCGCTCCAGACCAAGCAGGGGCCGGTGCCCTTGGTGATGGTCGGGCCGGTGGCGGTGGTGCCGGAACGCCAGGGCGAAGGCTTCGGCATCGGGCTGATGAGCGCGATGATTGCAGCGGATGCCGATCTTGCAAAAGGCGGGCGCGGCGCGTTGGCGCAGGTGCTGATCGGCGATGCGGATTATTATGGCCGCTGGGGCTTCTCGGCGGCGTTCACCGGCGGATGGCGCTGCCCCGGCCCCTATGAGCCCGAACGCCTGCTGGCGCGCGGCGCATCGCTGGCCGCCATGCCCGCCGAAGGCATGCTCGGGCCGTGGGAAATGGCGGCGGGGCGCTAAGCCCCTTCACCTTCCCGCGCTGTTCTGGCATCGCTGCTAGCAACCGATGCCTTACGAACCGCCACCATATCTTGCCGAACTGACCCTCGCGGAAATTGCCGACCTCGTTGCGCAGCGCAAGCTGCCGCCCGTCGAAGGCTGGGCACCGCAGCAGAGCGGCGACAGCCAGATGCGGATCGCCGCCGACGGAACGTGGTATCACGAAGGCGAGCCTATCCGGCGCGAGGCAATGGTGCGCGCCTTCGCGGGCCTGCTGAAGCGCGATGAGGACGGGCAGCACTGGCTCGTCACCCCGTTCGAGAAGCTGACCATCGCGGTCGAGGATGCCGCCTTCATCGCGGTCGATTGCGCGCGCGCCGATGATGCGCTGGCGTTCCGCCTCAACACGGACGATCTGGTGATCGCCGGGCCAGAGCATCCCTTGCGGATCGCGGGGGATGCGGAATCCCCGGCAGCCTATTTGCAGGTGCGGCGCGGGTGCGAAGCGCGGCTCAACCGGTCGACATGGGCACAGCTGGCCGAAATCGCACTTGCCGAAGGGGCAGAGGACAATGGCTGGCAGATCGCCAGCAAAGGCGCGACGTTCTCGCTGCTGTCATGACGATGTCGGCCCGCCCCAGCCTTTACGAACCGCTAGCCCGCCTGTTCGCGGAAGGGCACGCGCGCGACATTCCCGACCTGCTGAGCGATGCCGCCTTCGCCCGCGAAGGACGCGCCACGCCCGCCGCGGTGCTGATCGCGATTACCGATGTGCCGGACGATCCGCAGGTGATCCTCACCCAGCGTCCCCGCGGAATGCGCGATCACCCCGGACAGGTCGCCTTTCCCGGCGGCAAGATCGATCCGGGCGAGGATGCCGTCACCGCCGCGCTGCGCGAGGCCGAGGAGGAGCTCGCTCTCCCGCGGGAAGCGGTGCGGGTGATCGGTACCAGCGATCTCTATCACACCGGCACCGGCTTCATCGTCACGCCGGTGGTTGGCGTGGTGCCGCCCGATCTCGATCTGAAGCCCGATCCGGTCGAGGTTGCCGACTGGTTCGAGGCGCCGCTGACGATGCTGCTCGATCCGACCAGCTGGACGGCGAACGAGGTGTTCTGGCGCGGAGCGACGCGGCGCTATCTCGAAATGGACTGGCAGGGATTCCGCATCTGGGGCGTGACCGCGGCGATCATCGCCAATCTGGCGCGCCGGATCGCGGTGGAGGGTTTGCGCGATGCTGCATGATCTGTCGCAGGCCGAATGGCCCCGCCGCCAAGGCCTCGCCATGCTGACGGCAGCGCTGGGCGCGGAAAATATCCGCTGGGTCGGCGGTGCGGTGCGCGACAGCCTGTTGGGGACCGATGTGCAGGATGTCGACTGCGCGACCCTGCTTACGCCCGACAAGGTCATCGACCTGTGCCGGGCGGCGGGTATCCGCACCGTGCCGACCGGGATCGAGCACGGCACCGTTACCGCCATCCTCAAGGATGGCCCGGTCGAGATTACCACGCTGCGACGCGACGTGACGACCGACGGGCGGCGCGCGACCATCGCCTTCGCGTCCGAATGGCGCGAGGATGCGGCCCGGCGCGATTTCACCATCAACGCACTCTATGCCGATCCGGTGACACTGGCGATCAGCGACTTTTTCGGCGGGCTCGATGATCTTGCGGCACGGCGGGTGCGTTTCATCGGCGATGCCCGCGCCCGGATTGCCGAGGATCACTTGCGGATCCTGCGCTATTTCCGCTTCCAGGCGCGTTTCGGTGCCGAACTGGATCCGCAGGCCGAAGAAGCGTGCAGCGAACTCGCCCACACGCTGAAAGGCCTCAGCCGCGAACGCATCGCTGCCGAATTGCTGGCATTGCTTGCTCTGCCCGATCCGTATGCGACGCTGGAGCGTATGCGGTCCGGCGGGGTGCTCGGCGTGATCCTGCCCGAAGCCTGCCCTGCCCAGCTTGCCGCGCTGGGGCGGCTGATCGTCACCGAAGCCGGACAGGGCTTTGCCCCGGATCCGGTGCGGCGGCTGGCGGCGCTGCTGCCGCCCTCGCCCGACGTTGCCGAAACGGTCGCTGCGCGGCTGCGGCTGTCCAAGGCCCAGCGTGGCCGGCTGGTTTCTGCAGCCGAGCGCAGCGCGACCGACGCCGAGCATCCGCAGGCGCTCGCTTATCGCATCACGCCTCCAAGCGCGATCGACCGGTTGCTGCTGCTGGGGGCCGATGCGCGGACGATCGCTTCGTGGACCGTTCCGGTGTTTCCCCTGAAAGGCGGCGCTATCGTCGCGCGCGGAGTGACCGCGGGCCCGGCGGTGGCGCGTATCCTTCAGACGATCGAGGCGAAGTGGGTCGCGGAAGGCTTTCCCGGCGCCGCCCGGGTCGAGGAATTGCTGGCCGAGGCGCTGGCCGATCAGCCCCCGGCGGGGTGAACCGCGCCTGAGGGGCGATGGATGCCCTTGCCGCATGCCTTCATGCGCTTGCCATCGGCGACTTGCCCGGTCTAGGAACCACATGCGGGTTTCGTGCATTTATTGCATGCGCGCTCCTACTCAACCGGCGCTTTGCGTCGGCCTCTCGCCCGGCCTCTCCCGGCCATCCGGCATCCCGCGTGTCCCGCCGCCGCTGCCACCCCCCGGCAGCGTTCCGATGAAGTGCAAAGATGGAGACAACATCAATGAAATCCGCGAAGCTGGCGCTGCTGGCCACCCTTCTTGCAACCGCTCCGGTTGTGGCTCACGCGCAGGATGTCGGCGCTACCGTCTATGGCAATGACGGGAATCCCATCGGCACGGTCGAAAGCGTCGCCAACGGCGTCGTCACGATCGACACCGGCAAGCACAAGGCACCGATCCCCGCCGACCTGATCGGCACCGGGGAAACCGGCCCCAGCATCAACGCCACCAAGGGCCAGATCGATGCGATGATGGATGCGCAGGTCGCCGAAGCCAATGCCAAGCGCGATGCCGCGCTGGTCGAGGGCGCAGCGGTGGTCAGCGCCGACGGCATGCCCGCAGGCACAGTCTACACCATCGACAGCGAAGACGCCGTGATCGTCCAGAACGATGCCGGGATCGTCACGCTGACCCGCGAATCTTTCGCCGTCAGCCCCGAAGGTGCGCTGATGGCGCTCTATTCGGCGCAGCAGTTGACCGCCAACACCGTGTCGGTGCCCGAAGGTGCGGAAATCCTCACCCCGGCGCAGGCCCGCGCCAAGGAAGCCGAAATGGCCTCCTCGAGCGAAGGCGAGGCGGCTACCGGCGCCAGCATGTAAGCACGCGCTCCCTTTGCGGGACACACAAAGCCGCGGTCACCGTCACGGGTGCCCGCGGCTTTTTGCATTTCGCGTCAGTCGAAGCGGTTGTTCTTGGGGAAGCCTTGCGGCGGCATCCGTCCGGCAGCGCCGCGCGCGACTTTCCACATCCGGATCTCGGTTTCGGTGCGGGTGCGCTCGCCCGATCCGCCCATCTGCCAGCTGAGGCCGTCGGCCAGCACGAAGGTGGTCGCATCCGACAGCCCGCCATCGCGGTAACGCTGCAACTGCACCCCCTGTCCCCGCGTCATCACCGGCAATTCTTCCAGATTAAACACCACCAGCTTGCGGTTGTCGCCGACGCAAGCAACGTGATCGTGACTTTCGGCAATCGGCCGGATCACCGCCAGTTTCGCGCCGTCCTTCAGGTTCACCACCTGACGCCCCTTGCGCGTCTCGGCCAGCAGCTCGTTCATCTCCGCGACAAAGCCCTTGCCGTGGCTCGATGCCAGCAGCAGCCGACCACCCGCGCGATGCACCAGCATGGCAACGACGGTCGCCTCGGTCTCCAGGTCGATCATGGTCCGCACCGGCTCGCCGAAGCCGCGCGCGCCGGGCAGCTTGTCGCAGCCCAGCGTGAAGAACCGCCCGTCCGATGCCGCCAGTAACAGTTTGTCGGTGGTCTGCGCGTGGCAGATGAAGGCCAGCCCGTCGCCCTCCTTGTACTTGAATTCCTGATCCAGCGGGACGTGGCCGCTGGCCGCGCGGATCCAGCCCTTTTGACTGAGGATCACCGTCACCGGCGCCTTTTCGATCATCGCGTCCATGCTGAATTCGACTGTCGCAGCGGCCTCGGCAATCAACGTGCGACGGCGGCCGATCACCGTGTCCTCGGCATAGTCCTTGCGCAGCGCCTTCAGATCGCGCTTCAGGCGGGTGCGCTGGCGGGCCGGACTTTCAAGCAGCTTTTCCAGATCGTCCTGTTCGGCCAGCAGTTCGTCCTGCTCCTTGCGCAGCTGCATTTCCTCCAGCTTGCGCAAAGACCGCAGCCGCATGTTGAGGATCGCTTCGGCCTGCCGGTCGGTCAGCTCAAATTCAGCCATCATCAGCGGCTTGGGCTCGTCCTCGGTGCGGATGATTTCGATCACCCGATCAAGGTTGAGGAACGCGATGATATAGCCGCGCACCAGCTCCAGCCGCTTGGCGATCTGTTCGAGCCGGTGGCGGGCGCGACGCTGAAGGATGTCGATTTGCGACACCGTCCAGTTGTCGAGCAGTTCCTTCAGCCCCATCACCATCGGGGTCCGCGTCGCGTCCAGCACGTTGAGGTTGAGGCTGAACCGCGTTTCCAGATCGGTCAGCTTGAACAGGCTTTCCTTGAGCAGTTCCGGATCGACATTGCGGCTCTTGGGCACCAGCACGATACGGATTGCGGTGTCGCTTTCGTCGCGCACATCCTCAAGGATCGGCAACTTGCGATCGGCAATCGCCTGGGCGATCTGCTCGATCAGCTTGGACTTGGGCACCTGATACGGGATTTCCGAAATCACCAGCTGCCACTGCCCGCCGCCCAGCCTTTCGATCCCGGCTTCGACATCGGCGGCGTCCTTGGCCTCGGGCGCATGGAAACGCCCGCGCAGGCGGAAGCTGCCGCGTCCAGTGCGATAGGCCTCGGAAATGACGGCAGGGCTATCCACCACCTGCCCGCCGGTGGCGAAGTCGGGGCCGTGGAACAGCTCCATCAGCCGTTCGTGGGTGACATGGGGATTGTCGATCAGTTCCAGCGTCGCATCGATGATTTCCGCGACATTATGGCTGGGGATCGAGGTTGCCATGCCTACCGCGATCCCGCTTGCCCCGTTGGCGAGCAGGTTGGGGAACAGGCCAGGGAAGATTTCCGGTTCGATCTCCTCGCCATTATAAGTGGGCAGGAAATCGACGGTGCCTTCGTCCAGCCCCGCCATCAGTTCGAGCGCGGTCCTGGTCAGGCGCGCCTCGGTGTAGCGGTAGGCGGCGGCGTTATCGCCGTCGACATTGCCGAAATTGCCCTGCCCTTCGACCAGCGGGTAACGCAGCGCGAAATCCTGCGCGAGGCGCACCATGGCGTCATAGACGGATGCATCGCCATGCGGGTGATACTTGCCGATCACATCGCCGACGACGCGCGCGGATTTCTTGAACGCGGAAGACGGGTCGAGCTTCAGCTGCCGCATCGCCCACAGCAATCGGCGGTGCACCGGTTTCAGCCCGTCGCGCAGATCGGGAAGGCTGCGCGCGGTGATGGTGGACAGCGCATAGACCAGATAACGCTCGGACAGCGCCGCATCGAAGGGCGCATCGACGATCGCGTCGAACGGGTCTGAATCGGTGGTGGCAGGATCGGACATGCCGATTGTCTAGCAATCCGCGCCCCGCGCAGGGAGAGGTCTTTCCACAGGCTTGGCTGCGGCACGGCCCATCGCGACACAGCCACGCCCGGCCCCGCCGGAAGGAACATCGCCCACCCAAGCCCGTTGATCAGGTGACGTAAAAACAAGGAGATAGCATATGAAGCCGATCCTCATCATCGCCACCGACGGGTTCGAACAGTCCGAACTGACGGAGCCGAAACGGCTACTGGAGGATGCCGGAGCCGAAACCGTCATCGCCAGCCTCGACGAAGGCGCAATCAAGGGCTGGAAGGACGGCAACTGGGGCGAAAACGTTACCGTCGACATGCTGGTCGATGATGTCAGCGTCGATGATTACGCCGCGCTGTTGCTGCCGGGCGGCCAGATGAACCCCGATATCCTGCGCATGAACGATACCGTGATCCGGCTGGTGCGCGAATTCGACAAGGCGGAAAAGCCCATCGCCGCGATCTGTCACGCGCCGTGGCTGCTGGCCGAAGCAGGGATCATTCGCGGCAAGGTGGTGACCGGCTGGCCCTCGATCCGCACCGATCTCACCAATGCCGGGGGCGCCGTGATCGACCAGATGGTTGCGGTCGACGGCAATATCATCACCAGCCGCATGCCGTCGGACATTCCGGCCTTCACCAAGGCGTTGATGGATGCGGCGGGGATGCGCAAGACCGGCCGGGAAGCCGACGTCCAGAAACAGGCCGCCTGACAACGAACGTGGCATCACGCCAAGATTGACGAACCCCGCCCCGCCAGTGCGCGTGGCGGGGTTTTTCGTTTGCTACATCCGCCGCAGGTCGTTGCTTTCGCTCGGCACGCCCACAGTCAGTCCGTCCATTTCGGCAGAAAGCTCGATCTGGCACGAAAGGCGCGAGGTGCGGCGCGCGCCCGCGGCAAAATCGAGCATGTCCTCCTCTTCCTCGGCAGCCGGCAGCAAACGGTCGAACCACTCGGGCGCGACGATCACGTGGCAGGTCGAACACGCCATCTGCCCCTCGCAGGTGCCTTCAAGCGGCAGGCCCGCCGCCTGCCCTACCCGCAGCAGGTTGTCACCCGGCTCGGCCGTGGCGATGACCGGCTTGCCATGGGGATCGATGAAGGTGACGGTGATGCTCACAGGCCCTGCTCCTTGGCCGCGGCATTGATCGCGGCGGCGGCGGTTTCGATGTCCTCACGGGTGGTATAGCGGCCAAAGCCCAGACGTATCGAACTTTTTGCCTGAACGTCGCTGAGGCCGATTGCGCGCAGCACATGGCTGGGCCGCCCCGATCCGCTGGCGCAGGCGCTACCGGCTGAAAACATGACGGAGCGACAATCGCTCATCAGCCGGGCGACATCGAGCCCGTCCTTGCGGATGTTGAGATTGCCGTGCCAGCGGTGTTCGGCGCTGCCGTTCAATGCCCACCCCGCAAAAGCCGCGCGGGCGCTGCGCCAAAGGCGTTCGACATGCAGCGAATCCTCGCTCATGCGATCGGCTGCCACCTGTGCAGCAGCGCCGAAACCTGCGCACAAAGCCGGCGACAAAGTGCCCGAACGAAGCCCCGCCTCCTGCCCGCCACCCAGCACCAGCGGATCGGGCCCGGTCGCCCCTTTGCCCAGCCACAGCGCCCCGATGCCCTTGGGGCCGTGGATCTTGTGTGCGGAAATGGCGATGTAATCCGCCGCAATCTCCACCGGCACCCGGCCATAGGCCTGCACTGCATCGACCAGCACCCGCGCCCCGGCGCCGCGCGCGATGCGGGCGATCTCGGCCAGCGGGTTGCGCACGCCGATTTCGTTGTTGATCGCCATCGCCGCCACCAGACCGGTTTGCGGCGTGATCGCGGCGGCAAGCGCCTGTGTGTCGGCGCGGCCATCGGAAGTCACGGGCAAGATAGTGAAACGGCGCCCCTGCGCTTCCACAGCGCGTGCGCAATCGAGCACGGCGGCATGTTCGGTGGCGAAGGTAATCACATCACCGGGCGTGCCTTGCAGCACCATGTTGATCGCCTCGGTCGCACCCGAAGTGAAGACGAGCTTACCACCTTCCGGAAGCAGCGCGCCCACCCGCTCTCGCGCTGTCTCGACCGCCGCTGCCGCCATGCGGCCCATGCGGTGCGATGAATGGGGGTTGCCGAAAGTGTCGCTGTCCGGCCCGCCCAGCCAGCGCAACATCGCCTCGCGCGCTTCGGGGCAAAGGGGCGTGGTGGCCTGATAGTCGAGGTAGATCATGCCAGCGAAGCCCAGGATTGGGCAAAGCGGTCAAGTTCGTCCGGCGTGGTATTCCAGCCAAGGCTGACGCGGATAGTGCGCGCGGCCACATCGTCCGGCACGCCGAAGGCATCGAGAACCCGGCTTTTCTTGAGCGTGCCGGAGGAACACGCGCTCCCTGCCGAGACAGCAAAGCCCATCGCGTCGAGGCGGATCAGGAGGGCCTGCGCGCTGATGGAAGGGTGGGTCAGCGCAAATATGTAATCCACCTGCTCGCCGATCGTCAGACGTTGCGCCGATACCCTGTCGGCGAAAGCCGCGCGCTGCGCGGATGTCGTGCGCCATTCGTCCGCTTCCAGCGCCGCCGCCATGCCCATTGCACCGGGCAGGTTCTCGGTACCCTGCCGGTAGCCGCGCTCATGCCCGCCGACAGGCTCGAGCAGGTTGAAGTCGCGGACCAGCAAAGCGCCGATGCCGATCGGGCCGCCAAACTTGTGCGCCGATACAACCAGCATGTCGGCCTTGGGCAAACCCAGCTTGCCTGCGGATTGGGCGCAGTCCGAAAGCGTTATCACACCATTATCGCGGACCGTTTCGACCATGTCGCTCACCGGATTGATGGTGCCGGTTTCGGAATTGACGTGCTGCACCGCAAGCAAAGTGCGTGCATCGAGCGGTTCGTCGCCGGTAAAGATTTCGGCACCCGGTGCCGCGCGGAACACGGCGTCATGCTCGACTGCACTGACGATCCTCCGCTCCACCTTTGCGCGATTGAGCGCGATCCACAGCGCTTCGCTTGCCCCGCTGGTGAAGATCAGCTCCCCTTCCCACCCCAGCGTCCGCTTGATCCGCTCGCGCGCATCCTCCAACGCCGCCCGCGCGCGGCGGCCTTCGGCGTGGGGGCTGGAGGGGTTTGCCCAGATGTCGAATCCCTCCTCCATCGCTGCCTTCGCCTCGGGGCGCAGCGGCGAAGTGGCGGCATGATCGAGATAGACCCGGTCGGGAATGGCAGACATCCTCACAAAAAATTGCGATTTGCGCGTTCGCGCTTATATAGACCGCGCAATGGCAAGCGCCACCCGGCGCGGCTTCTCGTATACAAGGCTTACCGATGCCCTCAGTCATCTTTCCCGGCCCCGAAGGCCGCCTCGAAGGCCGTTTCTCTCCGCCCCCGCGCCCGCGCGCGCCGGTGGCGATGATCCTCCATCCGCACCCCGAAGGCGGCGGCACGATGAACGACCGCATCGTGCAGCGGCTGTACAAGACCTTTGCCGACCGCGGCTTTGCCACGCTGCGCTTCAATTTCCGCGGCGTGGGACGCAGTCAGGGCTCGTTTGACAGCGGCGTTGGTGAATTGTCCGACGCAGCCTCCGCGCTCGACTGGGTGCAGTCGATCCACCCCGAAGCGCAGAGCACCTGGATCGCGGGCTACAGCTTCGGCGCGCTGATCGGCATGCAGCTGCTGATGCGCCGCCCCGAAGTGCGCGGGTTCATCTCGGTCGCACCGCCGGCCAATATGTATGATTTCAGCTTCCTCGCCCCCTGCCCCGCCTCCGGCATTTTCGTGCAGGGCGCGGCCGATACCGTGGTGCAGCCTGCCGCAGTGCAAAAGCTGGTCGACAAGCTGCGCACGCAGAAGCACATCACCATCCACCACGAGGAAATCCCGCGCGCCAACCACTTCTTCGAGAACGAGCTCGAGGAACTGATGGCATCGGTCGACAATTACCTCGACTTCCGGCTCTCGCCGGACTGCCCGATCAAGTAAAAGTGGCAAATCAGGACCGGAGACGGTTCTGATTTGCAACGCGAAACTTCTTCGCCCCTATCAAAAGTCATAGTACTCTGGCTCCCGAGCGGGGCCGGAGGGTTCACGCTACCCCTAGGGCGCTCCGGCCACCGCTCCCACGAAGATGGAGAGAGGAGTCCCCCTGATGAACTATGCCTCCAACACCCGCCGTCCCAACCCCGCAGCGTTGGCGGGCGCGCTTTTTATCCCGGCTGCCTTTGCCGCGCTGCTGGTGGTGGGCCTCGCGGTCAAGGTCGTGATTGCGGAAAAACCGCCTGCGCTCGAAGGCTTTACGCTCGAACCGATCCCGATCCCCCCGCCTCCGCCCGAACCGGTCGAAACCGCCACCACCACGAAGAAACAGGCGAGCAGCACTTCGACCACCATCACCCGGCCCGACAACATCCCGATCAGTCTGGGCAGTGACAACCCGATCGAGACGCTGCCCGGCGTGGGCGAAATCACCGGCCCGATAATCGGCCCGGTCGACTTCGGCATCCCCGGCCCGACGCCTAGCGCATCGCCGTTCGATCCCGTCGGCGCGGCCCCGCGCAACAATCCGGGACGCTGGGTCACGGATAGCGATTACCGCCCGCGCTGGATCCGCGAAGGTCTGACCGGCAACGCCAGCTTCACGCTGAGGATCGACGCGGCGGGCAAGGTAACCGACTGCACCATCACCCGCTCGACCGGGCATCCGGTGCTCGACGCGGCGACTTGCGAGCTGGTGACCAAGCGCGCCCGCTTCGATGCCGCGCGCGACGGGACGGGCAAGCCGGTGGCGGGCAGCTTCTCCGGCTCGATCAACTGGCGCATACCTGATTAATAGCCGCGCGCCGGGGGCGTTCTATTCGCCCCCGGCAGCCTTGATTTGGTCGATCGGTGCTTCGCCGTCCTTGCTCGGAACCGTCCAGATCAGGACGTTGAGCACGGCAATCACCGCCAGCAACACCATCAGCGCGGGCTGCTTCAGCTGGCCGGTGCGCCGCCACAACGCGAAAGCACCTGCCAGCAGCGCCAGCGCGGCCAGCATCACAATCGAGAGCACGATATCGGTCATGCGCAGCCCCTAGCGCGCCTGGCGCTCGCAGCGCAATTGACTTGGACAAGTCGCGCCGCCAAACCCTGCGGCCATGAGAGAGAGATTTGCCGATTTCACCCGCCGCCAGACCCTCGCCGGGCTGGGCGGCGTTTCCACCCTCGCCCTGCTGCCCGCCTGCGCGCGTGGCCAGGCCGGGCTTGCCAATGCCCCGATCGCGGCGCTCGAACCCGACGCCGCGCTGGATTCGATCGCCTACCGGATGCTGGCCCACGAACCGGGCCGCGCCACCGGGCTTGGCGTCGATACGGGCGAATATGCCGCATGGCGATCGACCTTCGGCACCCCCGGTGAAGAGGGCCGGAGCGACTATGCCAGCACGTTGAAGGAGCTGGTGGCGGAAGCCGGCGCCTATCCCAAGGACGGCCTGACCAGCGACCAGCAGATCGGTTTCGAAGTGGTCGAAACCGCCTTTACCCGGGCGTTGGAAGGCATGGCCATGCCCTATGGCGACGTCGCCGTGGGCAGCTGGCGCAATGCGCCCTATGTCGTGATCCAGAATGTCGGCGGTTATATCGATTTGCCGCGCTTTTTCGGCTCCTCGCAGCCGCTCAAGACGGCCGAGGACATCGGCCCTTATATGGACCGCCTTGCCGAAGTCCCGGCGATTCTTGACGGAGAACTCGACCGCATACGTTCCGCCCATGGCATGGGCGTGGTGCCGCCGTCCTTCCTGCTCGACAAGGCGATCGCCCAGATGGAAGCGAGCCTCGGACAGGCGAAGGACGGCTATGCCGGGCCGCTGTCGGCATCCGGCATCAGCGGGGCCGACCGCGCCGCGACACAGGCCGAACGCATCGTCGCCGGCGGCATCGTCCCCGCGCTCGAACGCCAGCTGGCCGAACTCAAGCGCCAGCGTGTTGATGCCAAGGACAACGCCGGCATGTGGGCGCAGCCGATGGGCGAGGAATATTACGCCTGGGCCGTCAGGGCATCGACCACCACCACACTGACACCGGACGAAATCCACCGGCAGGGCCTCGCCGAGCTGGAGGAACTCCACGGTCGGATGGACCCGATCCTTAGGGAAATCGGTTACACCAATGGCAGTGTGGGCGAACGGATGCAGGCCCTCAGCCGCGACCCGCGTTACCAGTTTTCTGAAGGCGATCCGGGCCGAAAGGAAATCTTCGCCTTCATCGATGAGCGGCTTGAATGGATCAAGGCGCAGATGCCGCGCGCTTTCAACCGTCTGGTCGATCCGCCGCTCGAGGTGCGCCGCCTGCCGCTGGCCGAGGAGCCGGGCGCGCCGGGCGCCTATGGCGGCGCGGGCAGCAAGGACGGCAGCATTCCCGGGCGCTTCTGGATCAATTTGCGCACCACCGATCTGCACCGCAAATACGACCTTGCCGACCTTACCTTCCACGAAAGCATTCCCGGCCACGTCTGGGAGGGCGAATTCTCCAACCGCCTGCCGCTGATCCGCTCGATCCTTGCCTTCAATGCCTTCTCCGAAGGCTGGGCGCTCTATGCCGAACAACTAGCGGACGAGCTGGGCGCCTATGACGAATTCAAGGTCGGACGCCTTGGTTACCTCCAGTCGCTCGCCTTCCGCGCCTGCCGTCTGGTGGTAGACACCGGCCTGCATTCCAAGCGCTGGACGCGTGAACAGGGCCGGCAGTTCTTCGTCGAGCGTAATGGTTCGAAGGCGGAGGAAGTCGCAAGCGAGGTCGATCGCTATTGCAGCTGGCCGGGGCAGGCCTGCGGCTACAAGATCGGCCATAGCGAAATCGTCCGCCAGCGCGCGCGGGCGCAGGCCGAGCTGGGCGGCGCTTACGACTTCAAGGCGTTCAACACCGCCGTCATCCTTGGCGGGAACGCGCCGCTGAATGTCGTCGAACATACCGTAAGCCGTTATATTGCCAACGCGAAGGGCTGACCCCATCTTGCAACCTCCGGCGGGCATTCCCTTTGCCGGAATGGCCGCCGGAGGTGCGCATGGAAACACTCGGACAAGACCTTGAAACAATGCGCCGGGTGCCGCTCGCGCCCGCGCATGTCGAAGCGATCTGCGAAATCGGGGGCGAGGTTTTCTATCCTGCCGGCTCGATCGTGCTCGACATCGGCCAAGCGCATGATCGCTTCGCCTACATCCTCGAAGGCGAAATCGAGGTGGTCGATCCCTACACTGACGAACGAATGTTCCAGCACGCGCTCGGCCCGACGCAGTTCATGGGGGAAATCGGCTTCCTGAGCGGCGCGACCAACTATCTCAAGATGCGCGCGGCGGTCGATACCCGCGTGATCGAGGCATCGCGCAAACCCATGCTCGACCTGATGAGCAGGGTGCCGGAGTTGTCCGACCACATCATCACCGTCTTCGCCGCGCGCCGCCGTCGTCAGTTCGAGCTGAAAAACAGCGCCGTGAAGGTGATCGGCGCAGACCGCGATCCCAAGGTACAGGCGGTCGAACGCTTCCTGTCGCGCAACCGCATCCCGTTCCGCAGCTTCGATCTCGACGCGACTGATCGCGAGACGGTGACGCTGTGTTCGGCCATCGGGCACGAACCGGCTGTGATCCTCGGAACGGACAAGCGGCTGGACGACCCGACCCCGCGCAAGGTCGCGCAATATCTCGGGCTCGATCTCGATATCTGTTCGCAGCGCACCTACGAATTGCTGATCGTCGGCGGCGGGCCTGCCGGGGTGGCGGCGGCGGTCTATGCCGGCAGCGAGGGGATCGAGGCGCTGGTAATCGAGGATACCGCCGTGGGCGGGCAGGCCGGCACGTCGAGCCGGATCGAAAACTATATGGGTTTCCCGACAGGCATCAGCGGCACCGATCTGACTTGGCGCGGACAAGTGCAGGCGATGAAGTTCGGTACGCGCTTCGTCATGCCGCGCCGGGTCGGGGGCCTCTCGCGGCGCGAGGACGGATCGTACTGCATCACCCTCGACGATGGCGATGAACTATGCGCCCGCGCGGTGCTGGTGGCGACGGGGGTGCAATATCGGCGCCTGCCGCTCGACCATCTCGAGCAGCTGGAGGGCGCGGGCGTGTTCTATTCCGCTACCGAGATGGAAGCCCGGTTCTGTTCGAATACCGAAGTCGTGGTGATCGGCGGCGGCAATTCGGCGGGGCAGGCAGCGATGTTCCTCAGCCGCGCAGCCGCGCATGTGCATCTGGTGGTGCGTTCGGGCAGTCTGGCCGCCTCCATGTCGAGCTATCTCTCCCAGCGGCTGGAGGCCGATCCGCGCATCACCATCCACTATCACAGCGAGGTCACGGCGCTGCACGGAGACACGTGGCTTGACGGCATCACGCTGAAAACGCGCGACGCCGAGCGCCGGATCGACACGCGCGCGCTGTTCATCATGATCGGTGCAGCGCCGAACACCGGCTGGCTTTCGGGTCTCGCGGCAACCGACGAAAAGGGCTTCGTCCTTACCGGCAGCGCCGCCGGACAAGCGGATGATTATGCCACCACCTCGCCCGGCATCTTCGCGGTCGGGGACGTGCGTGCAGGTTCGGTGAAACGGGTGGCGAGCGCTGTCGGCGAAGGTTCGGTGGTGGTCAGCCGGATCTGGCAATATCTCGAGGACACCCGTCCTCCGGTGGACTGACCGACAGCCGCACCCTCCGTCACAAGCCTCTGGCAAAGCCCGACAAAGGCCCTATGCTGGGCCGCATTCGCATTGCAGTCGCAGGCATGGCGAAGGGGACAACCAAAGTGAATTCCGTGATTTTCCGCATGATCGCCGCCGCACTTGCGCTGCTGGCGGCCCAGCCCGCGTGGGCCGAATGGCACAAGGCCGAAAGCGATCATTTCGTGATCTATTCGGACAGTGACGCAAAACATATCGAGGAATTCGCCCAGCGGCTGGAACGCTTCCACGTTGCGATGACCAAGGTGACGGGCTTCAATCCGCCCAAGCCCAGCCCTTCGAACCGGGTGACTGTCTATGCTGTGGGAAGCGATCGCACGCTGAAGCGGCTTTACGGAGACACCAGTTCCAACGTCGCAGGTTTTTATATCCCCCGCGCGGGCTCGTCGGTGGCCTTTACTCCCAATGTCCGGCTGCGCGGCAGCGAGACCGATTTCAGCATGATCGTGCTGCTGCACGAATACACCCACCACTTCATCCTTTCCTCGATGCCCTATGCCCTGCCGCGCTGGGTCACCGAAGGTTCAGCCGAATTTTTTGCTGCGGCCCGCTTCGCGTCCGATGGCGGGGTCGATATCGGGCTTGCAGCCAATCACCGTGTTGGCGACCTCAATTTCGCTGACAAACTCTCGGTACGGGAGATCATGGATTATGACCGTGTGGCAGGTCCGGGACTGCGGCGCGACGGCTTTTACGGTCAGACCTGGCTGCTGTTCCACTATGTCATGTTCAACCAGCAGCGGCTTGAACAATATGGCGACTATGTCCGGCGCTATATGCAGGGCGTGCCGGGGCTCGAGGCCGCGGAACAGTCCTTTGGCGATCTCGACAAGCTTGAGCGGGAAGTCCGTGCCTATCAGCGCAGCCGGCGCATTCCGGCACTGCGGCTGACCGCCGAACAACTGCCGATCGGTCCGATCGCGGTTGAGGCCCTGAGCCCCGGGATGGACGCGATGATGGATGTCATTCTGCGCTCTCGCCGCGGCGTGAACCGCGAGACCGCGCTCGAACTGCTGCCGGATGCCCGCGCCATTGCCGCCCGCTTCCCCGATGATCCGGGCGTGCTGACCGCCCTGGCCGAGGCCGAATATGATGCGGGCAACGATGCCGAGGCGATCGCCGCTGCGGACCGGGCAATCGCGCGCGATCCGCAGCAGAAGAACGCCTATGTGCAGAAAGGTTTTGCCCTGTTCCGCCGTGCGCGCGATGCCGAAGGCGATGCGGTGGATGCGGCCTATGCCGAGGCGATGAAGCCGTTCGAGGCACTGAACGCGATCGAGAACGATCACCCGCTGCCGCTGATCTACTATTTCCGCAGCTTTACCGGGCGCCGCCAAGTGCCCGACGAAAACGCCCGCGCCGCGCTGGAACGCGCTTCGCAGCTTGCGCCGTTTGATCAGGAATTGCGGCTGAATGTGGCGATGATGATGATCGCAGAGCGCAAGAATACGCTGGCCGCCCAGATGCTTGCGCCATTGGCCGCAGATCCGCACGGCAGCGGACGTGCGCAACGTGCAAAGCGGCTTGTGGCGGCGCTCGAAAGGACGCCGGATGGCGAACGGCTCGACATCAACGACGTGCGCGAGGATGTGCCCACCCCCGATCTGTCGGGCGAGGACGCCTGACAGATCGGGCGCTCGCCCGCTCAGCTCTTGCCGAACAGCCCCTTGGCCATATCCATGATGTCGTCGACGGGATTACCGTCGCCGTCACGGTCGAGAATGGTAGCGAAGTTGGACAGCGAACCCTCGCCGCCGATCGCCGCGACGATCTGCCCAAGCACGTCGGTGCCGAGCCCGGTTTTCTCCGCCGCCAGCTCAACCGTGTCGCCCTTCAGCTGATGGGTGTGGCCGAGCGTGGCAATCGCCTTTTCGACAATCGCCGGATCAAGACCGACCTGCTTGGCCAGGTTCACCACATCGTCGGGCGCACCGCCGATGTTCTTCAAAATCCCGTCGAGAATGCTCATGCCTGTCCTCCCTTAGCTGCGGAAACGCCATGTTCCGCCGCCAAGGTTACGCCATCATGGCGCCGGACGCGAGTCTGTCAGGCAGCGACGGGTGCAGGAGCAGCCTGACGCACACCTTCGTCGACATGGGCTTCGAACTGGGCGAAATTGTCGATGAACAGCTGCACCAGCTTCTTGGCGGTCGCATCATACTCCGCCCCGTCGGCCCAGGTCTTGCGCGGATCAAGGATGGTCTGATCCAGCCCGGCCTCGGCCAGCGCGGGGACGAACACCGGCACATCGAAGCCGAAGTTCGGATCCTTGCGGAATTCGACTTCATCCATCTTGCCGTCGAGCACGGCATTGAGCAGCGCACGGGTCGCCTTGATCGGCATGCGGCTGCCGGTGCCGTACTTGCCGCCGGTCCAGCCGGTGTTGACCAGCCAGCACTGTGCGCCGCCCTTGGCGATGCGTTCTTTCAGCAGGTTACCATAGACCGACGGGTGACGCGGCATGAAGGCGGCGCCGAAGCAGGTCGAGAAGGTCGCTTCCGGCTCGGTCACACCGATTTCGGTGCCCGCGACCTTGGCGGTGTAGCCGCTGAGGAAGTAATACATCGCCTGATCGGGGGTCAGCCGCGCGATCGGGGGAAGCACGCCGAAGGCATCGGCGGTCAGCATGATGACGTTCGACGGCGCCGGGCCGAGGTTCTTTTCCGAAGTGTTCGGGATGAACTCGATCGGATACGCGCCGCGGGTGTTTTCGGTCTTGCTCGAATCGGTGAAGTCGAGCTCGCGGGTTTCCTCGTCGATCGCGACATTTTCGAGGATCGTGCCGAACATCCGGGTGGTGGCGAAAATCTCCGGCTCGCCTTCGGCGGACAGGTTGATCATCTTCGCGTAGCAACCGCCTTCGAAGTTGAACACGGCGGTGTCCGACCAGCCATGCTCGTCATCGCCGATCAGCGTGCGGCTGGCATCAGCCGAAAGCGTGGTCTTGCCGGTACCCGACAGGCCAAAGAAGATCGCGCTCTTGCCGTCGGCGCCGATGTTGGCCGAACAGTGCATCGGCATCACGCCCTGCGCCGGCAGGAGGTAGTTGAGCAGGCCGAACACGCCCTTCTTCATTTCGCCCGAATATTCGGTGTTGCCGATCAGGATCAGCTTTTCGGTGAAGCTCACCGCGATCACCGTGTCGCTGCGGCAGCCGTGGCGTTCCGGGTTCGCCTTGAAGCTGGGCAAGTTGATGATGGTATATTCGGGGACGAAATTCGTCAGTTCGTCGGCCGTCGGGCGCACCAGCAGGGTGCGGATGAACAGATTGTGCCACGCCATCTGGTTGATGACGCGCACGTTGACGCGGTATTCCGGCTGCGAGCCGCCGAACAGATCGGCAACGTAGAGTTCTTCCTGCCCTTCGAGGTGCGCGAGGAAATCCGCCTTGAGGTTGGCGAAGTGCTCTTCGCTCATCGGCTGGTTGATAGCGCCCCAGTTGATCGTGTTTTCGGTCTCGGCATCGCGGACGATGAACTTGTCCTTCACGCTGCGGCCGGTGAACTTACCGGTTTCCACCAGCAGCGCGCCGTGCTTGGTCAGCTTGCCTTCACCCTTCGCAAGCGCGTGTTCGACCAGCGCGGGCGTGCCGAGATTGGCGTGGATGGTGGCCCGGGTGTGCAGGTTCTGGGCGGCCAGCGGGTGTGCAAGCGAGGTCAAGGTCGTGTCTCCTGAGCCGGACGTAATAGCGGCAATGCAAAAGGACGGAGGCGCGAATCCCCAGCGCCCAAAGCAGCGCTCCAAGTAGCATTTGCGCATACGTATGCAACATCCAGCCGCACCGTCATCCGCAACTTGCCCCGTACTTTTCGCGGCGCCCTTAATTTGCGGCGCTGCGCGCGTCAAACCGTCAGGCGCATGACATTTTTACGAGCTTCGCCTTGCTACCTGCAACAGCGGCTCTGGCTGCACCTCGCAACGATTGTCTCGAACGCGCAATGGCGCTACCTCTCAGGCCTTCCGACGGCGGCGAGAGGGATAGGCACGATGTCCGAAAGCACCCCCGACATTGCCGACGCGGCTCCCGAGGCCGCGAGCGCGGATGAGCGCGCGATGCAGATCGCGCTGGTCGACGATGATCGCAACATCCTCACCACCGTTTCGATAGCGCTGCAGGCCGAAGGTTTCGCCACCCGTCTCTATTCCGACGGAGAGACTGCATTGAAGGCGCTGCTCGACAATCCGCCCGATCTGGCCGTGTTCGACATCAAGATGCCGAAAATGGACGGGATGGAGCTGCTGCGCCGCCTGCGCGAACATTCGGCGCTGCCGGTAATCTTCCTTACCAGCAAGGATGACGAAAGCGACGAGGAGGCAGGGCTCGAACAGGGCGCGGATGATTACATCGCCAAGCCATTCTCGCTGCGTCTGCTGGTTGCCCGTATCCGCGCGATCCTGCGCCGTGCCGAGCCGCTGCGCGAAGGGGCCGGCAATGTCGATCCGGACGAACCAATTCCGACCAGCCTTACCCGCGGACGGCTGTTCATGGACCCGGCGCGCCACCACGTCACCTGGGATGGCCAGCCCGTCAGCCTCACCGTCACAGAGTTCCTTATCCTCGAAGCGCTGGCCGTGCGTCCCGGCGTCATCAAAAGCCGCAACCAGCTTATGGATGCAGCCTATCCCGATGATGTCTTCGTCGACGATCGCACGGTCGACAGTCATATCAAGCGGATGCGGCGCAAATTCCGCATGGTCGATCCGCGATTCGGCGCGATCGATACGCTTTATGGCGCGGGTTACAGCTTCACCGATGGCTGAACCGGGACGGACCGCCACAGGCGGCGAGCAGCTTACCGCGACCGGCCGGTTTGCGCTGACCGCGCGCATTCTGGTCGTCAATATCCTGCCGCTGGCGATCATGGGCGGCGGACTGCTCTATCTCGACAGCTATCGTACCCAGCTCATCAACGAACGGTTCAAGCTGGCGCGGATCGAGGCGCAGATCACCGCCGAGGCGCTGGCCGGCGCCACGCGGGAGCGGCAGGAGGCGTTGCTGGTGCAGATCGGCAAGGAACAACGAATGCGTCTTCGCATGTTCGATGCCGATGGGCGGCTGACAGCGGACAGCTTCGCGCTCGCGGATCCGGCATTCCGCTTCAACGACATCACCGACGACGATTGGGAACAACAATTTGCCCGCTGGCTCGATCGCACAGTGGACACCATCGTCGCGGCCGAACCGGTTCAGGACTATGTCGAGCCCGAGGCGCAGGACGCCGACGCCTGGCCCGAACTTGCCCGCGCGCGCGAGCTTGGCCTGTCGCAGGTGCGGCTTTACGACTGGCGCGACGGCACGCCGGTCATCACGGCGGCCGCACCCGTGGGCCTTAATGGCGCAACCTTGCTGACCGTGCGCAACGCAGTCGACATCACCGAAAGCGTACGCGCGGCGCGCACCACGCTGGGCTTTGCGATGCTGCTGGTGCTAGCGGCTTCGGCGCTGCTTTCGCTGTTCCTCGCACGCACCATTGTTACTCCGCTGCGCCAGCTGGCCCGCGCTGCGGTGCGGGTGCGGCAGGGGCGCGAACGCGAGGTCGAGGTGCCGCGCCTGCCCCAGCGCAGCGACGAGATCGGCCTGCTCGCCCGCGCGGTTTCGGATATGACAGGTGCGCTGCGGCACCGCATCGATGCTGTCGACAGTTTCGCCGCCGATGTCGCACATGAGATCAAGAACCCGCTCGCCAGCTTGCGCAGCGCGATCGAATCCCTGCCCCGCGTCGAGGATCCCGCGCTACGCGCCGAACTGGTTCAGATCGCCACCCACGACGTGCGCCGGATCGATCGTCTCGTGTCCGAGATTTCCGATGCCAGCCGGATCGACGCCGAAATGAGCCGCGCCACACTCGAACGGATCGACCTCGGCACTCTCGTTCGCGCGATTATCGGCGGGCGCGAGGACCGGGCCGAGAACGCGGGCCGCCCGATCGCGCTGTCCACCAGCGGCTTTGCGGCCAATGTTCGCGGCGTGGGCGCGCGGCTTGAACGGGTGGTGGAAAACCTGCTCGACAATGCCGTTTCCTTTTCGCCCCCCGATGCACCGATCGAGGTGGGGATCGACAACGACGCCAAATGGGTAACCTTGACCGTATGCGATCACGGCCCCGGCATTCCCGAGGAATCGCGCGAAAAGGTGTTCCATCGGTTCCACTCGATCCGTCCGGCGGAGGAGGATTTCGGCAACCACTCCGGTCTTGGCCTCGCCATTGCGCGCGCGATTGCCGAGGCGCATGATGGCAGTCTGACAGCCCATGCGCGGCCCGACGGGGGTAGCGGGGCTTGCCTGCGGCTGCGGCTGCCGGCGGTCTGATCGGAGGAAGCAGGATGCTGATCCAGGCCAGCGCAGTCGCAATCGAGGGACGCGCGTTGATCCTTGAAGGCCCGTCCGGAAGCGGGAAGTCGAGCCTTGCACTGGCCCTGATCGACCGGGGCGCGACTCTGATCGGCGATGATGGCGTAGCTTTGGCCCGCGAAGGGAGCCGCGTTCTCGCTAGCCCGCCGCCCAATATTGCCGGTCTGCTCGAAATCCGCGGTGTTGGTTTGGTGACGCTGCCGACTGTTGCGGATATGCCGCTTGCGCTGATCCTTTCGCTCGTCGGCGAAGGCCATGCCGAGCGCCTGCCGGGCAGGCTGGTGACGCGCGATTTTTTCGGGGTGCCGATCCCCGTGTTACCTTTCGCCCCCGGCACAATAGCCCCTGCCTTGCGCACCGAATGGGCGCTGCGCCAGCACGGGTTGGCATTGTGAGCGCAAAGGACGCCTTCGCAAATTGCGCTTCCCTTCAATGGTGAGTGCGACGAAATAGGCACCATGGACACCTTGACCGAAGCCCCCTCCCCCGCCGCACCGCAGCGTCTGCTGCTTGTCACCGGGATGGCCGGTGCCGGTAAATCTACTGCCCTCGCCGTGCTGGAGGATCTGGGCTGGGAGGTGATGGACAACTTCCCGGTGCGCCTGCTCAAACGATTGATGGCGATGCCCGACGAGGCGCGCGGACCGCTGGCGATCGGTTTTGATTCGCGCACCCGCGGCTTCGTTCCCGCCGACATCATCGCATTGGTGAAGGACCTCGCCGCGCGCGAGGATATTGCGCTGACTTTCGTGTTTCTGGATTGTTCGGGGAGCGAGCTCGAACGCCGCTACAACGAAACCCGCCGCCGTCACCCGATGGCAGCGGGGCGCCCGGTGATGGAAGGCATTGCCGCCGAGCGCGAACTGCTCGAACCGCTGCGTCGCTGGGCGGAGATCATGGTCGATACCTCGGCGATGACCAGCAATGATCTTCAGGCGCATATCCGCCAGCTGTTCGGAACCGACTCGCGCGAAGGCGCGACGACGCTGACCCTGTCGAGCTTCGGCTTCGCGCGCGGCATGCCGCCGCTCGCCGATCTGGTGTTCGACATGCGCTTTCTCGATAATCCGCACTGGGTGCCAGAACTGCGCCCGCTGACCGGACAGGACGCGGCAGTGGGCGCACATATCGAACGCGACCCGGCCTTTGCCGACGTCTTCGGGCGCATCCGCGACCTGCTGCTGGTGCTGCTCCCGCGCTATGCCGCGCAGGGCAAACCCTATGTCCATGTCGCCTTCGGCTGTACCGGCGGGAGACATCGCTCGGTCTACACCGCCGAACGCATGGCAGAAAGCTTGCGTAGCGCCGGATTTTCGCCCACTGTCCGCCATCGCAACCTGGGTTCCCGCGCAGCGGACGAGATCGAACGCGATCGGCGCTAGGCGGGTACAGGCGGCAATAACAAAGACAGTCGCAGCATTGTTCTGTCAGGTTGAAACGCGTAAGGCCTTGCTTGAGGGCGGGCAGTTAACGGACCCAATTTCACGCATGATCGGCTTGATCCTGGTTACTCACGGTCGCCTCGCCGACCAGTTCGTCGAGGCGATGGAGCACGTCGTCGGCCCGCAAGACGGGATCGTCACCGTGTGCATCGGCCCCAATGACGACATGGAACAACGCCGCGCCGACATTGCGCAGGCGATCGAGTCGGTCGATACCGGCAGCGGTGTCATCATCCTGACCGACCTGTTCGGTGGCACGCCATCAAACCTCGCGATCTCGCTGCTCGAGACCGGCCATGTCGAGGTGATCGCCGGGATCAACCTGCCGATGCTGATCCGCCTCGCGGGTGCACGCAAGGTCATGGACGTGACCGCGGCGGTGCAGGCCGCGCAGGCCGCCGGACGCAATTACATCACCATCGCCAGCGAACTGCTCGGACAGGATTCCGCGCCGGCGAGAGCCAAAGCCTAAAGGAGCGCGCCGTGGGGGATGCTCGCCAGCAGGTCACCATCGTCAACCGCCGCGGGCTCCACGCGCGGGCAAGCGCCAAGTTCGTCGGCGCGGTCGCGTCGCTGCCGGACGGGGTGAGCGTCACGGTGACCAAGACGCCGAACAGTGCCGCGGGCGGATCGATCCTCGGACTGATGATGCTGGGCGCGGCGAAGGGCGATACGATCGAGGTCGCGGTAACCGGAGAGGGCGCGGAAGGCGTGCTGGACGATTTGGTGGCGCTGGTCGAATCCGGCTTCGGCGAGGATTGACGCGATAGGCGCGAGCCGAAAGCGATGTAAATCCATGCGCAAGCACATCACCGGCTTTTCCAATCCCACCGTTAAATACCTGCGGTCCCTGCGCGACAAGAAACATCGCAAGCGCGCGGGCCAGTTTCTGGTCGAAGGTCTGCGCCTGCTGGAAGATGCGCGCGCTTCGGGGCGCTTGCCCAGAGTGCTGGTGATGGCCGAAGGCCGCGAACACGCGCTGCTCGCCCGGCTTGAGGCTGATGTCATGGCAGCAGGTGGCGAGGTGATCGCCACCACGCCCGACATCCTCTCCAAGATCACCGGCAAGGACAATGCGCAGAGCGTCGCGGGCGTGTTCGACGAATGGGACACCTCGCTGGCGGCGCTGGACCGGACCGCCGCGCCCATCTGGCTGGCGGCACAGGCGCTGCGCGATCCGGGCAATCTGGGCACGATGCTGCGCACCTGCGATGCGGTGGGCGCAGGCGGGCTGATCCTGATCGACGATTGCGCCGATCCCTTCAGCGCGGAAGCTGTGCGAGCGAGCATGGGTGCGCTGTTCACCGTCGGGCTGGCGCAGGCGCGGTGGGACGAGTTTCTGCCGTGGCTGCGCGCGGGAGAGGGCCAGCTTGTCGCGGCGTCGCTGCGCGATGCCGTGCCCTATCGCGGGGCCGATTATCGCGCGCCGTGCTTCATTCTGGTGGGCAACGAATCGCAAGGCCTGCCCGAGGAATACGAGGAAGCGTGCGACCTGCGCGTCACCATGCCGATGAAGGGCCGCGCGGATTCGCTCAACGCAGCCGTCGCGGGGGCAGTGCTGGCCTACGAGGTGCTGGCAGGCGTGGAACGGTAAAGTATACAAAGGTGACACGGTGTCACCTTTTGCAGATACGATTTTTCCTCATATTTACAGATACCTGTACTCCCCTTGCGCAAGGAGGCGAACAGGTGTGCGCGGCGCGGAAAACCGGTTTTGCGACGATCTGCCTGGTGCCGACAATGGGAAAGAGCGGGCGCGAGGATGTCATCCGGCCCGCAGGTAGGAAAGCCGCACCAAGCACGCCGGACGCGCAGACGACAGCCCCGCGGAGAAGGGCGCTGCCCTATTCCGCCGCGTCGCGCTTGTTTTCCGGCACGTCGTCTTCGGTGGCTTCGAGCGCGGCCACGTCCTCGGCATTGTAGCGCGGGGCGCTTTCCACCAACGGCACTTCGTCAATTTCGCGCTTGCCGGTCTCTATGCCCTTTTCAGCCAGCCGCCGCCCGGACGACAAGACGTTCCTTTCGAAGCTTCCGACGAACTTGTTGTAATTGTTGACTGCCGTCTCAAGCCCACCGCCGACGCGCTTGAGGTGCTGCGCTGCAACTTCAAGACGCCCATACAACTCAGCGCCCATGCGCCCAATTTCGGCGGCTTCCTTGGCCATCTTGTCCTGCCGCCACACCTGCGCCACGGTGCGGGCAATCGCAACAAGGTTAGTCGGCGTCGCCAGCAGCACCTTGTTGCGGAAGGCGAAGTCCCACAATTCAGGATCATGTTCGAGCGCGGCAGCAACAAAGTGCTCGCCCGGGACGAACATCACCACATAGTCGGGCGCATCGTCGAACTGGCTCTGGTAGCTCTTAGAGCCGAGCGTCTGGACATGGCCGCGCATCGACTTGGCGTGGAGATCGAGGTGGCGCTTGCGTTCAGTGTCGTCGTCCGTTTCGAAGGCGGCCTGATAGGCATTCAACGATACCTTTGAATCGATCACCAGCTTCTTCTGGCCTGGCACATTCACAATCGCATCCGGCCGCAAGCGCCCTTCGTCGGTGTCCATCGATTGTTCGAGATGAAAATCCGTATGCTCGGCCAGCCCGCACTGTTCGAGCACGTTCTGCAATGCTCGCTCCCCCCAACGACCGCGCGCCTTGGGCCCGCTGGTGAGCGAATTGCCGAGCCGCTGCGCCTCGCGCCGCACCTGTTCCTGGCCTTCCTTCATCGACTGGATGAGACCCGTTAGCTGCCCGAAGGCATCGGTGCGCTTGGCCTCCAGATCGGCGACCTGCTTTTCGTAATTCGCCAGCTTTTCGCCAACCGGTGAAAGCAGCGCCTTCAGCTTTTCCTCGCTCGCCTTTTCGGAATGGCCGAGGCGTTCTTCGGCGCGTTTGAGGAAGGCTTCCTGCGCGCGGTTCAAGACCTGCGCGCCGGTATTCTCGAATTCCTTGAGCAGGTTCGCGCGCGATTCTTCCAGCAGCCGCTTCTGTTCTTCGAAAGCGGCGCGTTCGGCGCGGAAGCGGGCGTTTTCCTCGCGCGCGGCATCAAGCTGTTGCGCCAACCCGTCCGCCCGCGCGGCGCGTTCCCCCAGCGCCGCCACCTCGATCCGCGCTTCGCCCAGTTCGGCAATGGCGCGCTTGAATTCACCCTCCTGCTCGGCAGCCTGCCGCTCGGCCTCGGCCAGCCGGGTCCGCAGATCAGCCAGCGGGCGCGAGGCAAGGAACCAAGCGACAGCGCCGCCCATAGCAATACCGATAATCAGGGAGAGGAGCGGGAGAATCGAAGGGTCCATGCCCAATTCCTACACGGAACGTATAGAGAACGCCAGCCCTCGCGGACGCGATATCCCAAGAAAGATGGCCCCCGGATCAAGCCGGGGTGACGGAGATAGGCTGGATCGGCGCAAAGCGCAGCAAGGCCGGAGTCGAAGCCAAAGGCGCAGACGTGCGAAGCACACCTGCAAGGCCGCCCGCAGCTGCTCGCGCGAAGCGCGAAACGCAGCGAGGACGCTCGCCCGGAGGGGCGAGCGAAAAACAAATCACGCCGCCTGACGGATCTTCTTCAGCTTCTTCAGCGCCATTGCACGCTTGAGGCGCGAGAGGTGATCGATGAACAGGATGCCTTCGAGGTGGTCCATCTCGTGCTGCAGGCAGGTCGCCATCAGCCCGTCGAGCGCTTCCTCGTGCGTGTTGCCATCAAGATCCTGATAGCGCACGCGGCAGGTCGCGGGACGATCGACATCGGCGTAGATTTCTGGGACCGAAAGGCAGCCTTCCTGATAGGTCGAAAGCTCGTCCGCCGGATCGAGGATCACGGGGTTGATGAACACCCGAGGTTCCTTCTTGGTGGCGGGATGCGTGTGCTTGTGGCCGTTATGGTTGCACTCCACGGGCTCGCCATCCGGGTCTTCGGGCTGGAGATCGATCACCAGCACCCGCTTGGGCACGCCGACCTGGATTGCGGCAAGGCCGATGCCGGGGGCATCATACATCGTCTCGAACATGTCTTCGACGAGGGTGCGCAGATCGGCGTTGAACTCATGCGGTTCAACCGGGGTCGAGACGGTCTTCAGCCGGGGGTCCGGCACTTCGAGGATTTCGCGGATAGCCATAATGGCGCTAAATAGGCATGCGCACCCTTGCGAGCAAGCGCGATGGTGCGATCACGGTGATCGATAGACCTTGCGCATCGAGAACCGTCCGCAATGGCGGCAAATCCCGCCGGACCGCTTGGTCCCGCTTGCCTTGTAACGGATGCCGCCGAGGTCCCAGACGCTGTCGGTATGGTGACAATGGACGCATTCCACCATCCATTCGCGGGACTCGCGCTCGACCCCGGCACCAAACAGCCACGTAAAGAAGCGTTGCGTGCCGTTCATCCCACTGGCCTTCTTGCCCTCAAAGCCTGTGCGAGCGTGCCTTCGTCGAGGTAATCCAGCTCTCCGCCCACCGGCAGGCCATGCGCAAGCTGGGTGACGCGCAGGGGAAAGGCCTCCAGCCGTTCGGCGAGGTAATGCGCGGTGGTTTGGCCTTCGAGCGTCGCGTTCATCGCAAGCACAACCTCGTCCACGCCGCCGACTTCGACGCGGGCGAGCAGGCTGGCGATGTTGAGATCCTCCGGCCCGACGCCATCCAGCGCCGACAGCCTGCCGCCGAGAACATGATACCGCCCGGGGAACAAGCGCGAACGGTCCAGCGCCCAGACGTCCGAGACATCCTCCACCACGCAAAGCGAGCGCGCATCGCGGCGCGGATCGGCGCAGATGCCGCATGGGTCGGAGGTATCGACATTGCCGCAGCTGGCGCATTCGACCAACGTTTCGGACACCGCGGCAAGCGCCTCCAGCAGTGCAGGCAGCGCGCTTTCGCGGTTCTTCACCAGCCACAGCACCGCCCGCCGCGCCGAACGCGGACCCAGACCCGGCAGGCGGGCAAGTGCGGAACTCAGCGCTTCGATCTCTTGCGATGCCATGGGGGGAGAGATAGGGGCTGCGCTTCGCTTCACAAAGGCTGCGGGCAAGGCTTATGCGCATCATCTTCATGGGGACGCCCGATTTCGCGGTGCCTGCGCTGAGCGCGCTGCACGCGGCGGGGCATGAGGTGGCGTGCGTCTACACCCAGCCGCCGCGCCCTGCGGGCCGGGGCAAGAAGCTGATGCCCTCCCCCGTTCAGGTCGAAGCAGAACGGCTGGGCCTTCCGGTGCGATCGCCCCTGTCACTGAAGAAGCCGGAGGCGCAGGCGGAGTTCGCCGCGCTGGACGCCGATGTGGCGGTGGTCGCAGCCTATGGGTTGATCCTGCCGCAGGCGGTGCTCGACGCGCCGCGCCACGGCTGCATCAATATCCACGCCTCGCTGCTGCCGCGCTGGCGCGGGGCGGCACCGATCCACCGGGCGGTAATGGCGGGCGATGCGGAAACGGGCGTCACCATCATGCAGATGGAAGCGGGGCTCGACACCGGGCCGATGCTCCACAAGGTCGCCGTGCCGGTAGATCGCAAGACGACAGGCGAATTGTTTGGCGAGCTGGGCGCAGTCGGCGCGGCTGCGATGGTGGAGGTATTGGCCGACCTTTCCGCCTTCCCGCCCGAGGCACAGGACGATGCTGCAGCGATCTATGCGCCCAAGATCGACAAGGCTGAAAGCAAGATCGACTGGGCAGAGCCCGCCGACGTGATCGAATGCAAGGTGCGCGGCCTTGCCCCCTTCCCCGGCGCATGGTTCGAACTGGAAGGAGAGCGCGTGAAGCTGCTGCTTGCCGAGGTGGTCGAAGGCGAAGGCACCCCCGGCACAGTGCTGGACAATGAACTTACCATCACCTGCGGAACGGACGCGATCCGCCCCCTGCGGCTCCAGCGTGCGGGCAAGCCGGTGCTGGAACGCCGCGAATTCCTGCGCGGGCGGACAGTGGCGGCGGGGACGGTGCTTGCCTGATCCGTTCGCCTCGAGCGCAGTCGAGAGGTCTTTCAGGGTGTCTCGACTTCGCTCGACACGAACGGCTAGTGGGGCGGCATGACCCGCTTCGCCCTCACTCTCGAATTCGACGGCACGCCGTTTTTCGGGCTGCAACGCCAGTCCCACGGGCCGAGCGTGCAGCAATCGGTTGAGGATGCGATCCAGCGGATCACGGGGGAAGCCGTGACGCTCCACAGTGCGGGCCGCACGGATGCAGGCGTGCATGCACTGGCGATGCGCAGCCATGTCGATATCGAAAAGCCGTTCGATCCCTTCCGCCTGATGGCAGCGATCAATGCGCAGCTACGCCCCGATCCGGTCGCTGTGACAGCGTGCGAGGTGGTGCCGGATGACTGGCATGCACGCTTTTCCTGCACCGGACGGCGCTATCTCTACCGCATCGCCAACCGCCGCGCGCCGCTCACTCTGACGCGCGACCGGGCGTGGCATGTTCCTCAGCCGCTCGACGCCGAGGCGATGTACCGCGCCGCGCAGGCGCTGGTCGGGCGGCATGACTTCACCACCTTCCGCTCGGTGCATTGTCAGGCCGCCGATCCGGTGAAGTCGCTCGATCTGCTCGACGTGGAGCGCGTCGGCGAGGAGATCCATATCCATGCCGCCGCGCGCAGCTTCCTGCACCATCAGGTGCGCTCCATGGTCGGGTGCCTCAAACTGGTCGGCGCGGGCACATGGCCCGAAAGCCGTATCGCAGAGGCGCTCGCCGCGCGTGACCGTAACGCTTTGGGGCTTAACGCCCCGCCCCATGGCCTCTACTTCGTTGAGGCAACCTACCCGGATTCGCGAGAGGAATCATAAATGACCACTACCGGAAAGCAGCTCTTCACCACCCTCACCGCCGACGGCAAGCTGACGCTGGAGGTGGCCGAAAGCCAGTTCCCCGCGCCCACCGGCAATCAGGTGCTGGTCAAGATGGAAGCCGCGCCGATTAATCCGTCGGACCTCGCGATCCTCACTAGTGCGGCCGATTTCGAGACTGCGGAATACACCCCCGGCAAAGTCGTCGCGACCATGCCCGAGCCGTTCCTGTCGGGCCAGAAGGCACGCCACGGCCAGCGCCTGCCCGCAGGCAACGAAGGCGCCGGCACCGTCATCGCGACCGGAGACAGCGATATGGCCAAGGCCCTGATGGGCCAGCGCGTCGCCTGCGTCCCGGGCAATGCCTTTAGCCAGTATGCGCTTGCCGACGCCATGATGTGCTTGCCGCTGGGCGACCATTCGGCAGAGGTCGGCGCGTCGAGCTTCGTCAACCCGATGACCGCGCTGGGCTTTGTCGAGACCGCGAAGATGGAAGGCCATTCGGCGATCATCCACCTCGCCGCCGCATCGAACCTCGGCCAGATGCTCAACCGCATCTGCATCGAGGACGGGATGAAGCTGGTCAATATCGTGCGCAAGGACGAGCATGTCGCACTGCTGAAGTCGCAGGGTGCGACCCATGTCGTGAACTCCTCTGCCCCCACCTACATGGCCGATCTGCGCGCCGCGATTGCCGAGACCGGCGCGTTCCTCGGCTTTGATCCGATCGGCGGCGGGCAGGCCTCGGACGGCGTGCTGAAGGCGATGGAACAGGTCGCGGTCAGCCAGATGAGCGAGTTTTCGCGCTATGGTTCGAACCAGCAGAAGAAGATGTATATCTACGGCCGGCTCGACCTGTCGCCGACCATCCTGACGCCTTCCTACGGGCTGCAGTGGAGCATCGCCGGCTGGCTGCTGACCCCGTTCCTCCAGCGTGCGGGCATGGAAACCGTCGCGCGGATGCGCGCGCGGGTGCAGGCCAACCTGACCACCACCTTTGCCAGCCATTACAAGGCCAAGGTGACGCTGGAAGGCATGTTGGAAAAGCCCGCCATCACCGACTACCGCCAGATGAAGACCGGCGAGAAATATCTCGTCACGCCCTGGGGGTAAAACGCGGCTTGGGCCCCTGCGCATCCGCGGGGGCCCACACCCGGATATTCCGGATCAGCTGAACAGGTGCGAGATCAGATTGTAGCGCACCCCCGATGTCGTCTCCTGCACCTCGTGCAGCAGCGATGAGGAAAATATCATCGCCGTCCCGGCGGGCACCCGGTAGCCGCGCGGGCTGAATTCGGCGAAAGTGATCTCGCCGCCCTCGTAATCGTCGTTGAGGCTCATCGACAGGGCAAAACGCCGGTGTGCACCGGGCGGTTCGGTGTTGTCGCGGTGCCCCATCGTGATGCCTTCGCGCTTGCCGACGTAGCGGGCGATGTGCAGGTCCTCGCGGCGGGTCACGTCGAAGGCAAAGGCCTTCTTGATCATCGGCGTCACCCGGCCAAAGATACGCTCGTCAAGGAAAGCCAGCGTGCGCGGGTCCTTGATGATCAGATCGATACGGTCCTGTCGGAAATGGTCATAAACCGGGATCCGGTAATTGCCCGCAATCTCCCCCGCGCGCGGCTGGCGGACGAGGAAGGGGGTTTCGGTCACCACCGATTCCACCAGCTTCCCGCATTCTTCGGGCGAAAGCACGTTGGGAACGATCAGGATCGGCGCGTGCGGCGGCGACCACTGCGCTTCGTCATGGGCGCGGGCGTTTTGCAGGATGTCCATAATCGTATCCAACGCAGAAGCTGCGTCCCCCTCCAGATCGAACCATGTGCGGATTTGCCGGAACGGCGTGATCAGGACAAGGCGATCGAACCGATCGCCGCCCTTGTGCAGGCCGTAGGAAGCGAACAAGCCGCCCGCAGGATCGCTGGCCACGTGCCATGGAAAACCCGCCTCACGCTGCATCGCGCGGTTGCGCGCCGCATCGGTGGACGCGCTGACGGCAAGGACCGTCGCCCTCGCCGCATCCAATTGCGCTTCGCGCCCGGCCAGCGCACGCAGCAGCGGCACCGTGCGCTCGTGCTCCGGCTCGCCGAGAAAAACGAGCAGCAGATATTGCCCGGAAAGGTGATCGTCGGCGAGGCCGATCCGCCGGCCCTCTTCGTCGCGGGTGTCGAACGGCATCGCCAACGCGCCCGGCCACAGCGGCTGGACATAGGGCCTGATCGAGGGCGATGCGATCTCGTATGACGGTCGTATATCGGCCATGCGCGCCGCTCTATACTGACTGCCGAGAAATCAAAAGCGGGTTTGCTGCGGCCCTTGATCCGCGGCACGGCACGGCGCGCGCAGTCATCCCGCGTCGAATGCCGCCTGCACTGCACCTGCATCGGTGATTCCGTTTGCCGCCAGAACCATCAGCAGCACCCGTGCCTTGGCCGGGCCAAGCGCGCGAGCGGCGACGAAGCCGTGGCGGTCGTCGTCAACCTCGACATTGCGATCGACCAGCCCTTCGTCCACCCGCGTGGCGCGCACCACCGGAACGCCGCGCGCCGCCGCGCGGGCGAGAGCTGCGATCACCACGCCGGGCGCATTGCCCTGCCCCATACCGGCCAGCACGATGCCCTTGGCCCCGATGTCGAGCAGCGCCTCGACCGGTTGTTCATCCATCCCCGCGCCCGCCGTAAGGATCGCGACGCGCGGCAGGCTTTCGGGGAACGGATAACGCGCGCCCTCGCCCGCACGGTGCGGCGGGCCGAACCAGTCGAGCCGTGCCGGTGTGACGCGCGCCAGGGCCCCGCGCGGAAAGCTGCGGAACGCGTCGATTGCGGCGGTCGCAGCCTTGCGGGCATCGCGCGCGGCGAGCACCGCATCGCCCATCACCAGCATCACGCCGCGTCCGGCGGCCTGCGGATCGCTTGCCACCTTCACCGCATTGGCGAAGTTCCTCATCCCGTCCGTACCCACCGCATCGGCCGGACGCATTGCGCCCACTAGCACCACCGGCTTTGTGGTCGGCAAGGTGAAATCGAGCAGGAAGCCCGTTTCCTCGGCAGTGTCGGTGCCGTGGGTAATGATGATCCCGGTGATCGCCGGATCGTTCATGGCGTCCGCGCAGGCCGCGTGGAGCGCCTGCCATTCGGCAAAGCCGATATCCTGCGAGCCGATCCGCGCAATCTCCTGCCCCTTCAGCGCGGCATCAAGGCCGAGCGCGGCAAGCGGCGCCAGCATGGTCTCCAACGGCAAACCGCCTGCACTATATCCGCCGCTGGTGGCCGAACCGGCCGACCCCGCGATCGTGCCGCCGGTGCCCAGAACAAGAATGCAGGGGGTGCTCATGGCGCCGCTCCTAGCCGCTGGCAGGCCCCGCGCCTAGGGTCAGGATCCATCGAAAGCGGCGAATACAGCGGCAAGCCCGGGCACGTCGGATTGCTTCCTGAGCGATGCCAGCGCCTCGGCAATGTCGATCTCCAGCACCGACACGCCCGCCTCTTGCTTCACCCCCTCGGCCCCCAGCGATCGCGCCAGCGTCAGTGCCGGGCGGTTCTCGGGCAGGATATGGACGATGAATTGCGACAGGCCTTCGCGGGCGCAGTCAAGCAACAGCACTGCGGTAAGCAGCCGTGCAAGGCCGCGACCGTGATAGTCATCGATCACCGCCACGGAAAATTCGGCCGTATCCGGCTCATCGCTGTCGCGGAAGGCATGAACCACGCCCAGTGCTGGCGTATCGGCAAGGTCCGAACGCAGCGCACCCCAGGCGATATGATCGTACCCGTCGACGCTGACCAATGCTCGCAACACCTGCGGCGGCGCCTCGCGCATGCCGGAGAAGAACCGGAGATAGCGCGATTGCGGCGAGAGTCGGGCGATTCCCGCCTTCAGCCGCGCCTCGTCCTCGCGCCGCACCCGGCGGATGCACACGGGCGTACCATCATTGAGTCGGGTCTCGATGATCATTGCAGCGTCAATCCCGCTGGTGCCAGCCTGTTCCTCTAGCAGCTTTGTGCCCGATCCGGCAGCGCGGGCGCAGCAGACGCTTGACCGCCGCGACTTCGCCGCTACATCGCACACACTCCAGACGATGGGTCCCGGATACAGGGGCGGTTAGCTCAGTTGGTAGAGCATCTCGTTTACACCGAGAGGGTCGGCGGTTCGAGCCCGTCACCGCCCACCACACAAAACCGCGGAAAAGCGCGGTTTCCGGATATTTTAGACGATCCAGCCACCAGACCCGCTCAGGTCTGTGTATCCCCCGTGTATCCAGCGAATCTATTCGAAGCGCACAATTCAATAACCGTTTTTGCGCCGTCATCCACATCATTGCGGATGGCCTACCGATCGTTCGAAAGCGGACATCGCTTCCAATCGGCCTGAGTGGCGGGGTCTGGGACTTTGCTGCCATTGAATAGCATCTTGCCGGAAGACTGGTTTCACCAGAAGCGGACACGACCCTGTTGAGCGGCAAAGATTGCAGCTATCTCGTGCCCGCTTCCTGAAATCCGACATTCAGGAAGCGCCCCTAATGGCGGTCATGGGAAACGCAGCAGCTGTGGGACACAACGCTCAAGCTGCCCGATCTTCAATGAGGCAGATATGGCGCAGGGGTATGTAAGACCCACTCAACAACCATCTGCAATATAGTTCCAGCGAAATTGCGAAAGCCTTCACACCCCATCACAGGAGGGCGACCTGAAGACTGACCTACTCGCGCAGGAGCGTGGCAAGGCGGTTGAGATATTCGAGCGAATATTGGGTCATCGGCTCAAGCTCCGCCGCGCCGGTCGGTTCGACATGCCAATGTCCGCGCTCGTCCCTTATGATCCAGCCGCGGCGCGCCATCTGCGCCAGTTTGCGCCTTGCGGTCTCGCGCGGGATGCCGGTGATCTGAGCGATCGAAAAGGTGTTAAGCGGCGAATAATATTCGTCGCGCTTATCCATCCGGCGAAATTCGGCATAGCTCAGATCATCGGGCATCCGTCCGCGTGGCAACGCAGCCGATCCGATCACCGCCATAATCAACGCCGCGTCGAGATCGCCATCGAATGCGGCGCGCAGATGCGTGAGGAACGCGATCAGCCCATCCACGTGTCCCGGCCAGATCCGGCCAAACCTAGCCTGCGAAATTCCCATTCTTCGAAACACTCCTGCCCGCCGCGCAGAATAACGCTGCGCCCAAAATGGGCAATGCCCCGCTTGCCAGAACCCTTCGCGTAACAAATCCTCGTCACTCACGGGCTTGGGGGAGTAGATCGTGCGCTGCAACAAAGCCGAAATCCGGCAATCAACCGGCAGAATTCCGTTTCTGCCGGTCAAGGCGGCGCTGCTGGCAGCGGCGGCGACGGCAGCCGTAACGCCGGCAATCGCGCAAGACCGCGATCCGATGGTGCTGACCGAGGATGGGCCGATCACAGTGCGCGGGCACCTGCAGGGCGGCGTCAATGCCGTGGCCGAAACCAACCTGTTCTGGAACCTGTCGGATGCCTTTGCCCCGCAGGAAGGGTTCGACCCCGATACGCAGTGGCTAGAATTCTATTTCAAACCCGGGGTCAGTTTCACGACCAATGGCGAAGGGCCGGCGCAGGTTTATGGCAAGGTTTCGGGCGTCGCTTCCTACACCGAGGGCACCGACGGTTTCGATTTCCGGAACCAGGGAGCGATCACGCTCGAAGAAGCCTATCTCGGCTTGAAGTTCGCGGCAGGCGATGATCTGGATCTCGATCTTTCGGTCGGCGCGCGCGAGCTGAAGCTGGGCACAGGCATGCTGATCGCCAGCGGCGGATCAAGCGGGTTCGAACTCGGCGCGCTCAAGTTCGGGCCGCGCAAGGCGTGGGACATGTCGGTGATCGGCCGCGTCACCACCGGCGGAACCAGCATCACCGGGTTCTTCCTCAACCCCAACGAACGTCCGGTCATCGACAACAAGAACCGTCTTTACGGGGCAGACCTGCGCCATGATTTCGAAAGCGGCGGCTTTGTCGGCGGCAGTTTCATCGCGGTAACGCGCAGCGGCACGCCCTACATCCAGGCCGCGCCGGGAGGGATCGGCGCGCCGACCTTTATCCCGGGCGGACGCGACGGTGCCAACACGGTCAATTTCTACGCGCGCACCGGCAAGCTTCAGGGCGCGCTGGAAAACTGGCTGTTCGCGATCGACGGTGCCTACCAGTGGAACAACCGGATCGACCAGTCGGCATGGGCCGGACGGGTGCAGGTTGGCTACACCTTCGCGAACGCGAAATGGCGCCCCTCGATCACTTACAGCTACCAGACCTTTTCGGGTGACGATCCCGATACGCCCGAACTCGAACGCTTCGATCCGCTGTTCTACGAAGGATCGCCAAGCGCATGGTCAACCGGTTCCAAGTCATCGATGGTGTTCATCAATTCGAACGTGCGCGCTCACGGCGTTGCCTTGCGGGTGCAGCCATCGCCCAAGGACACGCTGACGCTGCGCTATAACAGCATCGATGCCAACGAACTGCGCAGCCCGCTGCAATTCGGACAGGCCGAGCGGGTCGATTTCGGGAACGGCGGCGATCTTGCTAACGTGGTCGCAGGGGTGACTGCGTCGCACGTGTCGGACGACCTGTTCCTTGAATACAGCAGGATCATCACCCGCAACCTGTTCCTCACCGCCGGTCTGAGCGTGTCCGAACCGGGTGAAGGGATCGAGAATGTCGTACCGGGCGGTGTGCCCGCATGGACCGGAGGATTCGTCAATGTCGTCTTCAATTTCTAGGCTGGCCCTTGCTTCGACGCTGGCATTGACCGCCGCGCTGCTGCCCGCCGCCGGCGCGGCACAGCAGGCACCGCTTTCGGCGCAGGAATCCGATCCGCGGGTGATGGGCTGGATGCAGGGCTTCCCGCCGCCGGCCGACAAGATCATCACCCAGCCGGATTCGGTCTATTTCAGCTTCCCCAAACTGCGCTGGTCGGTGTGCCACCTGCGCGAATTCCTGCCGACCGAGGAGATCAGCCGCGGCACGGGCGCGCCGGTGCCCCTGCCCTATCTCTCGCCCAGCGCCTTTGCCGACGAGCGGGCGAAAATCGACGCGCTCACCTTCATGCCGATCGGCAGCACCACGCCGATGACGTGGGAGCAATCGCTCTACGCCAATTACACCGACGGCATCCTTGTGCTGCACAAGGGCAAGGTCGTCTACGAACGCTATTTCGGCTGTCTGGACGAGGACGGAAAGCACGCGGCAATGTCGATGACCAAGTCGGTTACCGGCCTGCTGGCGCAGATCCTTGTGGCCGAGGGCAAGCTGGACGAGACCAAGCGCGTGCGCGACATCATCCCGGAAATCGGCAACAGCGCCTTTGCCAGCGCAACCATCCGCCAGGTGATGGATATGACGACCGGGGTCAAATATTCGGAAAACTATTCCGATCCCAATGCCGATATCTGGCTCTATTCCAAGGCTGCCAGCCCGCTGCCCAAGCCCGAGGGCTATTCCGGCCCAGACGGTTACTGGGAATATCTCCAGCAGGTCGCGCCCGAGGGCAAGCACGGCGACGCCTTCCACTACAAGACGATCAATTCAGACATGCTCGGCTGGATCATCTCGCGCGTCAGCGGCAAGTCGGTGACCGAGCTGGCCTCGGAACGGCTGTGGCGGCGCATGGGGGCCGAACAGGACGCCTATCAGACGGTTGACGGCAAGGGCGTGCCTTTCGCCGGCGGCGGCATCTCGGCGGGCTTGCGCGATCTGGGGCGGCTGGGCCAACTGATGCTGAACAAGGGCGAGATCAATGGCGAGCGGCTGTTCCCGGCGGCCGTTGCCGAGCGCATCGCCAAGGGCGGCGATCCGGCCAAGTTTGCCGGGTTCCCGACCATTCCCGGCGGCAGCTACACCAGCCAGTGGTGGGTGTTCCATAACAAGCACGGCGCCTATGCCGCGCGCGGCGTGCACGGGCAGACGATCTATGTCGATCCGACCGCGGAAATGGTGCTGGTGCGGTTCGCCTCGTTCCCGGCTGCACAGAACGGCCGGATCGATCCGACCTCGCTACCGGCCTACCAGGCGCTGGCCGAATATCTGATGACGAAGGACTGACCGCCGGGAGGGCGAAACCATGATCACCGGCAGGCTGTTACGCGCGCTGGCAATATTTGTGCTGGCGCTGCTGGCAGGGCCGGTTCTGGCGCAGGAGGCGGCGCCCTCGCCATCGGTCGAAACAGTCGAAGCGCAGACAGGCGACGAGCCTTCTGAGGCCGTGGCCAGCGCGGCACGCGTCACCGATCCGGACGTGACGCAGGGCGAACTGGCGCATTTGCTGATCCCCCTGACCAAGCCCGAGCTTGCCGAAGTCACCGATAGCTGGCTCGCCAATGTCCGCGCTGCGACGCAGGAAATCGCCGACCTGCAAGCCGAGATCAAACGCAATCCCGCCAAGCCGGGCGACCCGCGCTTTAGCCGTCTGGCGCGCATGGTGGAGCACCGCGCGGGCCTGCTTTCGAGGTATTCGATGGCGGTCGATTCCTTCGAACGCAAAGGCGGCGATCCCGCGCGCGTGGCGGACCTTCGCGCCTATCGCGAGGCGGTGCTGTTCGAGGAGACCGCGCAGGCCGGCACCGGCGCGCTGGCCGGGGCGCTGCTGACCTGGGCTGGCCGGTCCGACGGCGGAGTGGCGCTGCTCAAGCGGATCGGTATCGCGTTGCTGGCTTTGGTGGCCATCGTGCTCGTCGCGCGCTTCGTGCGCGGCTTCGCGCATGTCTGGCTGGGACGTTTCTCGCAGCTTTCGCGGCTGCTCCAGAACTTCATCGCGATGCTGTTCTTTTGGCTGTTCATCGTCATCGGGCTGTTGCTGGTGCTGGCCTCGATCGATGTCGACGTTACCCCGATCTTCGCGCTGATCGGCGGAGCAAGCTTCATCCTTGCCTTCGCCTTTCAGGACACGCTTGGCAACCTCGCAAGCGGGCTGATGATCCTCGTCAACCAGCCCTTCGACGAGGGCGACTATATCGATGTCGGCGGGGTAAGCGGGACAGTGCAGAATGTGAGCATCGTCGCCACCACCATCGCCACCGCGGACAACAAGATCATCGTCGTGCCCAACCGCAATGTCTGGGGCAACGTGATCGTCAATGCCTCGGCCAGCGACATCAGGCGGGTCGATCTGGTATTCGGTGCGTCCTACGACGACCCGATCCAGCAGGTGCTCGACACGATCAATCAGGTCGTTGCCGCGCATCCGAAGATCCTCGCCGAGCCCGCCACCCAGGTCGCAGCGAACGAGCTCGGTGACAGCGCGGTCAGCTATGTCTGCCGCCCGTGGGTCAAGGCCGGAGACTACCTCGAAGTCTACTGGGATCTTACCCGGCAGGTGAAGGAAGCCTTCGACGCGCAGGGACTGACCATGCCCTACCCGACGCAGGAAGTGCGCATCAAAGGCGCATTGCCGGCGCGCTAGAACCTGTAGGCGAAGCCAATCAGCGGGCCGGTGATCGTGATGTCCAGATCGATCGGCGCGCCGTTGCCGATGGCAGGGCTCTTGCGATCGACGCTCAGCGTCTTCCAGACAAGCTGGAACGAGGCCTTGTCCGAAAGCGAATAGCTCGCGCCTGCGACCGCGTTCCAGCTGAAGTCCGATCCGGCACCGAAGCCGCCGATGTCGCCCTGGAACAGCAGTTTCCATTTGCGCGAGACTTCGTGCTGGTAACGCGCGCCGATAATCGGATCGACCCATTCGTCGCCGGTCACGATGGTGTCGTCGAAAAAGAAGGTTTCGATTGCAATAGCCACATCGGCGTCCCAGCGCCGGATGCCGCCATAAATGTCGAGCGCGTGGCGATCGAGATCGATCCGTCGCACAATCGCGAGCTCGTGAACCTCGGCATCGATATCGGCATCGACATTGCCGATCACGATATCGACCCCGGTGCCCAGATTGGCAAAGATGTAATCGGTCGCAAGACCCCAACCCGACTTGTGGCGCACCTCTCCGTGGATAAGCCCGCCGAACTCGAACACGTCGAGCAGGTCCCCGGCATCGAGCCGGAAGTCGAGACCCTGCGCGGAGGTTCCGATCTTGCCGGTTACCATGGGCACCCAGACATAGGGGCTGACGATGACGGTAAAGTCGTCTTCCTTCTGCTGCGCGGGAGGCGCCACCACTGGCGCTGCTTCCTCGGTCCCTACAAGAACCGCTGCTCCGGCCGCGTCGGCAGCCGGAGCAGTCTGTGCATCAGCAGGAAGCGGTGCGGCTGCCAGCAACGCGGCAGGCAGCATCGGCAATGCGCTCAATCGTCGTCATCCGCATTGGCAATGGCTGCCACCACCCCGACGACCGCAGCGCCCACTAGCAGGCCCGGCAGGATATTGCCGTCCTTGTCGCGCCGAGAGTAATAACGCCGTTCGTAGTCGTTGCGGTTCCAGTACCGACCGTCGCGGTACCAGCGGTCATTCCCGCGGTACCAGCGGTCGCGATAGGCCTCGCGGATCTCGCGGCTGACTTCGCGCCGGGCCTCGCGACGTTCGCGTGCGACCTCGCGATTGGCTTCGCGATACTCACGCTCGGCACATGCGCGGGTCTTACATTGCAGGATCTCGCGCGCGCCTTCCGCACGCTCTCGCGCGACTTCGCGATTGGCTTCGCGGATTTCCCGCCGGATTTCCCAGCTCTGGGCACTGGCGGCCGAGGGAATGGCAATCGTGGCGGCCAGACCGCAGGCGAAAAGCGGGAGGAACCGCAATGCTCTGCGCATCACTTGACCCCTCCCGCCGCCGCGCGGTGCCTCGCCACGCGAAGCTCGTAATTCTTCATCACCTCGACGCATTCGTCGGTGCTCACTTCAAGCGAGGTGCCGTAGCCGAAAGCCGAGGAAAACAGGAACGCACGATCAATGCCGAACAGCCGCGTGATCGAACCGTTGAGGTCAAGCACTTCGCGTTCCAGCGCGGCCTGCTGCTCGTCCACCACGCACCCGCGGGCGAGGCCTGCAAGATAGCCGAACCGCTTGAGCGCATCGTCGAGCCGCTCCTCGCCATCGGCCGATGCCGCCTGTGCCGTGCCGCTTTCAGCCGAGGCATCCTTTTGCGCCGCAATCCCCGGCGCTGCGAGTGCCAGCAAGCCGCAACACGCCGCGAAGTGCAGATGAACCTTGATCATATTCCCTCCCGTGAATGTCGTCCCACGGCGAAAGATATGCTGATGGACCCGGCATTTCATCAGCCAGCGCGCCCATTTTGGGCTGTGACGCTTAATGAAGGGGCGAGACTCCGATATTGGCACTTCCCCACGCATCTGCAGCCATAAGCGGGATAGGAGCGCGACCCTGAAAACGGAATATCGGCTTCGGGCGGAATCGGACATTCAACCTGTCACCGGGAACGACCGCCTTTGGGTCGGAAGCTGTCACCACTTAGATCGGACCGCGAACGGCGGCTCTTGCGGGTTCTGCCCCTCGAGAGCTGCCATTATGAAACTGACCCGAAACGCGTCATCTGGTCCGCTACCCTTGTCATAGGCGTGCATTTTTTGCATCGTCACACGATGAAAAGTTCGATTGTGACCCTGGCGCTCGCCACAAGCTCGCTCTTTTTTGCCGCTCCTGCTCTGGCAATGCCCGATGATCCAGCCGAGCTGAACTCGCTCATCCGGACGAAATATAATGGCGATGCAGCGGCCTATGTCGAAGATAACCGGGGCGAATTCAGGAAGATGGGTTGCGAGGGGCGCGCCGATCTCCTGCAGGCGCTGCTCGATGCGGGGCTTGCCTTCGAGAACCTCGAGCAGAGCCGCTATTCGGCTCATGCCCAGGCGATCCGTTGCGCCTTCGACAAGGGCAAGATGGAGGCGCTCGCCCTGCTGTTGACACCTGACGCCATGACCATGTTCGAAGAGGTGGAGTTCGGACAGACGTGGCAAGCCTCGCTCTTGAGCTCGGCGATCTACTGGGATTCCTATGACCGGGTGCGACACCTGCTCGAGAACGGCGTGCATGCCGCACAGCACGACAAGGAAGCCGCGATATTGACGCGCGAGGAACACCTCCTGCTCGCCGCCTACGAGGCTCTCGACACGGAGAAGGAGGACGCGATCCGGGCGTTTCAGGATGCGGGCTTTGGCCACATCATCGATGCGGCACGCAACAAGGCCAATTGGCGCTATGTGATCGACAGGATGAAAGGAAGTCGCGGCGGCGGCGGTGGGGGACTGTTCCGGTCCTTGCTGGGCGGCGTAGCGGGTGCGGCCCTCGGCGGGACCACCGGTGCGGCGCTCGGTTTCCTCGGCGCGGGCGCGGATGCGTCGGGTGATGGCGATGGAAACGGCGCTCCCCAAGGCTCCGGCCCGCTGCCGCTGGCGACCAACCGGGCAGATCTCGGAGCGCAACTGAACCCGGTCACTGCGCCCCGTCGCGGCCTGCAGGTGCAGAAGGTGGATGCCGGCGGCCCTTCCGCGCTCGCCGGGTTGATGCAAGGCGATGTGATTGTGAGCATCGCCGGAATACCCGTCGCCTCGCGCGGCTCGTTCTATGTCGCGACCGAGGAAGCCTTCAGCAAGGAGCGTTTCGAGGTCGAATATCTGCGCGACGGGGTGCAGCAGACCGCGCTCTTCGACAAAAGCAAAGCCGCGCCGGAAACCGGGGCGGCGCAGGCGGCAGGAAATCTGGCGCCTGAGGCGCAGGCCCCTGCCCGCGCCCCTGATCCGGCGAGCACCTTGGACGAGCTGCAAAAGCTCGGCGACCTACGGGATCGCGGCATCCTTTCAGAGGAAGAGTTCGAGGCAATGAAGGCCCGCATTCTCGGCGCAGATACCAAGGCTTCAGAAGGCGCAGCAAATCATTCAGACGGCACTCCCATCGCCGAAGCATTCGGCATCAGACGAGGGCAATCCATCACGGATCTGTCTGTAATCGAAGAGCAGCCCAATGATATGATCTGCCCCCTTCTGAGTGGCCCAATTTCTATTTTAGAATTGGTCACGAAGGAGGAATGGAATGGCAAGGAAGCACAGGCCGGAAGAGATCATCGGCAAGCTGCGTGAAGCGGAGAT
>NZ_JAQQXQ010000008.1 GCF_028595285.1 Erythrobacter fulvus
GTCTGCTTTGGGGTCGGTTTCAGAATTTCGGCTTTCGGTAGGATCCGGGCCGAAGCTGACTAACCGCTTTTGGCGAAACCAGCCCTTCAGCATGCCGTCAGGGAACGGCAGCAAAGTCCCAAGAGCTTCCGGCCGCTCTCGACCCAGACCCAGTCGTTCCCGATCATCATCGGCAACGTCTGCTTCCGCCGAAAGCCGCCATGCAGCTTTCGTGATCACGTATTGACCACGCTTATGGCCGGAACGGGTGGATTACGGACCCTTCTATCCAGTTTGACCTATCCGCCTCCTTCTGAACTTCATTTACCATGAGGGCGAGCGCGCTATCACTTCAATTTGGCACTTCCAGCGGAAGGCATCCATGACACGCCCCTGGCGATCCTCGCAGGTGCAACCTCGGTATTCGGCAACCTTCCAACGTTTTTTGCCGCGCTGGTCGCCGTTGGGTGGCGCTTCCCACTTCATGCCCACTCTCAACTGCGCCTCTTGGCGGGCATTCAAACAGGCTTGTTCACGCGTCGACGACGGGTTGCCTGAATAAAATTCTCGAACATCACCTGCCGCAGCTGGCATGGCTAAACTGCATATTCCAACCACAGCACAAGCTAGAACAAGACTCGAAAGGCGCACTGATTTTCTCCTCTACGATGCAAAGCTGGAAAACCATTCGCCATTCGGAAACAACAATCTTTCCCGCTCCGCTGAAAAATTGTGAAATCGGCGGCGCCAAATTGTGAAAATTATGAAGAGCAGTAAGATCAGTCTATTCTGGACGCATCATTGCCATATCCTGCGCCACGCCCAGTCGCGGCTCAAAGCTTCCCAGCGCGGCGTCTGGAATTCCCGCATGCTGTTCATTCTTGCTGCGGTTCAATCTGCCCTCGCCTGCCACGGATGCCCTTCTGGTTTCAGGGGCGCGGAGCAGCTAACCTAAGTAAATGGTGGTGGGTGGAAAGCCGTTGTCGAAGTTGGATTTGTCCCGTTCAATTGTGGCGTTGTTGTTGCACCAGATGAGCCTTTCGAGCTCGGCCTCGTCCAAGAGCGAAGGCAAGCAACGTTTGTCCGAGTGCCATTTCTCTTCGTGGATCTGGTAATGGCTTGGCGAAAGATGCCGTTGCGCATAAAGTCTACCGCGTGAACGATAACAGGGCGCCCTTGGGATAATGCCGGATCGAGATACGATTCAACCAACGCATGAGAGAACGCCTCCCGACACCGGCGGCACCGGATCATCCAGCCATAGCGATGTGCGGGTACTTGCCTCCGGTCTCGATCAGAGCGCCGCTGCCATTCTTGCCCTTCTGCGGGCGCGTGCCGGATCCTGTGTCGGCAAGGACGAATTGCTCCAAGCGGGCTGGCCAGACCGTATCGTCCACGAAAATTCGCTCGCCAAGGCAATTGGACGCATTCGCCAGGTGCTGGCCGACGATGGCACCCTCACGCTCGAGGCCGTCTATGGTCATGGCTATCGCCTTGATCGCGTGAAGGAGGCGGTAGGGACTAGCGCCACTATCTCAGGCGCCATTGCCGCCCGCCCGCACTGGTGGCGGACATGGACCATGCCTATGGCGCTCGTCTCGATCGCGGCTATCGCGCTTGCCGCCGTGGTCCTGCTCACACCGGACAAACCTGTTGCCCGCGCCGGAAACGCAGAGGCCGACGCGCTTCTGGCATTCCTGTCCGAAGACCTGATCCTGCCGACCGATCCCTATGCACCCGTACCTACCAATCCCGCCTTGCGCGACGTCGTCGAACGCGCAGCCGAAAGCATGGATGAGCGATTTGCCGGTCAGCCGGGCGCGCTCGTGGCGCTCAACATTCTGGTCGCGAAGGCTTTCAGCGGCTGGGGCGAATATGACAGGGCGGTCAACCACCTGACATCGGCCCGGTTGCACGCGCAGGGGCTGGCAGACGATGAAAATGCCGCGCGGCTGGTAGAGATCGACGCGTTGGCCTGTCAGCAGATGCGGCTTGCCGGCCAGACCCGCCGCGCCGAGCAGACCTGCAACGAAGCGGCGCGGCAAGGCACAAGATTGGCTTCGCCGCATCGGTTCATGGCGCTGGTCCATCTCGGCAAGTTGCAGTTCGAAGTGGGCCGGTATGCGGAAGCTGCGGCCAATCTCGACCGGATACTGGATGACCAGAGCGATGTGAGTCCGGAAATCCGGGCCGATGCTCTCTGGTTCCGCGCCTTGGTGCTGCGCAAGCTCGCCCGGTTTGACGAGGCCGAAGCGGATTTTGCTGCACACCTCGCTCAGCGCGAGGCATTGCACGGAAAAGACCACCCGTTAACCGCGTGGGCGCACTCGGATTATGGCGACTTCCTTGCCTATGTGGGCGATTATGATCGGGCGCGCGCCGAACTTGCCTCGGCACAGACAATCTTCGACCGGCGACTGGGTGCGGACCATGTCGAATCCCGCTCCCCCGCCTATTCGCTTGCGCTGATCCATCTTAACGAAGGCGCAGCCGACAAGGCCGAGGCGATCCTTGCGCCGATGCTCGCGCTCTATTCGGCAAAGCTGGGCCGCGATCATTTCTGGACCGCCTACGTGATGACCGAACTTGCCATGGCGCAGGCCATGCAGGGCGAGGCGGACGCGGCGCGGCAACTGCTTCGCGAGGTGCGCGCCTACGCAGCCAACGAAATTTATGGCCGGCCTGCCAAGGCCGCATGGTTCCACCTGCGCTGGGCACGAGCGATGGCTGAAATTGGTGACGTGGCGACTGCACGCGATGAACTGCGTCGGGCGCGCCGCGGCATCGCTAAAGGTTTCACAGGCGACCATCCGTGGCAGGCAAGGGCGGATTGTATCGCGGCACGGATCGAACAGCGCGTAGGCGATCCGGACGCTGCCCGCGCTGCCAGGGCCAGCTGTGAGGCGCGGCTGGCGGCCAGCAATGCACCCGGCACCTATCCCGTTCATGCCGACCTGGCGCGGCTGGAGATGGTGCGGGACATGACAATGGCGCGTCCGTAATAGACGGATTTTGCTGCTTTTCATAATTTTCAGAATTTGGCGCTGCTGATTTCATGATTTTTCAGTGGTGAGGGAAAGATTCGCCTGACGGTTTGCGCAAGAAACATCCCACCATAAGTAACGGGGGAATGTTATGCGGTTTGCCAATCTTGCCATCTCAGCGATCGCCGTGGCCGCTTTTTGCGGTCTGGCTGCACCCACGAGCGTATCAGCCCAATCTGCTAGCCAGATCCGCATAAAGATAGCTTCCGGAACTGCATTTGCCGAAACCAAAGGTGAGGCGATCTCCAGAGCAAAGGACATCCTCAAAGCCAATGCAACGAACCAGTGCGGGGGCAGGGGTTGGACTTCGGTCGGGGATGTGGACACGACAGTATCTCGACCCGCCGGACCACGAAACGAGCTTTGGGTTATCGAGCTCAAGATGAAAGTTCGATGCAACTAGGCTGATGGCAGCGATTGGTGTTGCGAGCTGTAAAGTACAGTGAAGCGATCTTTCATCTCGATGTTGGCGATCTCGCTCGCCACCCAGACCGGCGCGCCTGCCTGGGCCCGTTACACCGCCAGCGCCTCGGGACCGACGGATGCGCTGGCTTGCTCTGCCGCGCGTGACAAGGCTGCGGCCCACGCCCGTGCGCATCTGGGGCTCAATCTCCGAAAGTGCCGCTGTCCGCCCGCCGTCAAAGGGCAGAACAGAACTTGCCGTATCGACTACGAAATACTTACCAAGGAATAGCGCAATGACCGTCCGGACCTCGCCTCGCAATCGGCTGAGCGTTCATGCCGGTGGTTCGTTGCTCGCGCGGCAGGGGGGCGCGCGCAGGGCGGCAGCGCCATGCCTTGCCGCCCTGGCCTTGGTCGGCACGCTTGCCGCCTGCGGCGAAAGTCGAACCGGTAATCGGGGATCCGAGGCCGACCCGCTCGCCGAACCGGTTGGCGAGACGGCAATTCGTGCCGCGGACTGCAACGGGACCGGTATTGTCGCAAACCTTCCCGCCGAGGACGGTTTCCTCGCCGTGCGGGCAGGGCCAAGCACGAATTACAGCGAAATCGCGCGGCTGAGTGGCGGCGCGGAGATACACCTGTGCACACCCGCCAAGGACAATCGCTGGGTAGGCGTCGTCTATCGCCCCGACGGCGATTTGCCTGATGCCGCACGTTGCCGCCTGACTACCGATGACAGCCCGCGCTACGAAGGGCCTTGCCGATCCGGGTGGGTTCCAGCTCGTTATCTCCTACTCGCAGAAAAAGGGGAGGAGAGCGTAGAGCCGGTCGTCGACGGCAATTCGGCATTTGACAATGATGCCGCGGCCGGCGGCACCAGCAATTCGCGAAACGCTGCGCAAATCGATCAATTGGGCAACGACATTCTGCTCTCCACCCCCGGAACGTTCACCGCAGGGCACCAAAATCCCGATCGCAATTGGACAATCACAATCAACAATCAGATCAACATAAACGGTTGTTCGATGTCGCTGCGTGTTAGGCAAGATACACGATCGAGAGAAAATCGTACGACAATACAATCTGTCAATTTTGATATGAGGTCAGTATCTGAATTTCAGACAGGATCAAGCAGCAGCTACAACTATCATTACACTAATATAGTGTTTCCATATGGCGAAGAAGGAAACATAGTCGATTTTTATTCACAAAGTGACCGTAGAGATATCAGTAATTCTAAGGATAATATCATAGCACTATTATTTGATAGCGATATCGCGGCCAAGGAAGTTATGTTGAAACTACGGGAAATGCAGCGCTTGTGCTCATGACTCGGGCTCTGCTCACCGCGCTGCGCTGGCATATGTTTTCCGCTACGATTTATGCGGCGGTCGCCTGCATTGCCCTATCCGCCCAGCCCACCACGGCGCAGCATTTGAGCGATGGCGATTACGAACAATGCGCTGTCTACGATCGCGAGGATCGCTTCATCGGATATGACAGCGTGTGCCTTGCCCGAAAGCGCGCGTTGCTACGCCGGTTCGATGGTGGTCGGCCCCAAAGCGATGAGCCTTATTACTGCCCGTGGACCGCCAACAACGGTCAGGGCTTCAACATGACATGGCACTCGGACGGTAGGGTGCCGACCTATTTCGGCACGTTCGATCGCACGATGGACGGCATCCCCTGCATCGGTAGGTCTGCGCGCCGGACACGTGGCTATCCGTGACTTCAAGAGGAGACTGATAATGAAACGAATTGTAGCCCATGCTTCAGCACTTGCCGCAATTTTCCTTGCCATGCCGCAGCCTGCACTGGCCGAAACGCCCGCCGAGATTGAGGATTATTTCAAGAGCATTCGCGAATATTCGCTTCCCTACGCGCAGGATTGCGCCTCTGGGCGCGCAGAGTTCGAGAGCGAATGCGGGCGGGCGATGGAAGACCTGATCTGCAGCGTCAACGCGATGTATATCGTGCTGGAAGAAAACAATGTCACCGGCGGGCGCTTCGTCCAGCAGTTGACCTCACTCACGAACTTCCTTGCCAATAACGAGGCCTATATCAACGAACTGATGAGCCGCGGGGAGATGCGCAATCCCGGCAAAATGGGATCACGCATGAGCGGATATTGCAGCAGCATCAATTCGACCATCCGGCCATAACCGGCCAGCAGCGTTAGGGGGTAGCCAAGTTGGAATGGAAGCGCATGCTCTTGGCAATGGCGCTTGCTGCGGGATCAGGTTACGCGGCCGCGCAATCGCGTGACGATGAACGGACCCCCGGCTGGTATTACCTGTGGGCGCAATGCCCCCAGGAACCGTCGACGTCGGAGGAACGCTTCCTGTGCGACGAGGGTTTTGAAGGCGAACAGGCCCAGGCTCTGGCCATTAGCAACGCCTTCGAGGTTGATGGAAACGGCATGGCTGAACGCGAATTGTTTGCCGTAGAAGTCGCCCGGCGGTTCGGGTTCGAGGCTGAGGTGCGCGAAGTCGGCCCGTTCCCGGGGTTTCGGGCGGTCGATGCGGAAATCGTCCGCACCCTGAAGGCCAGCCGCCGCATCCACAAAGGGCTGCTGGCTGTGACTCCGGTGACGCTCGAGCCCGAACGTCTGGCTGATGAACCCAATGACGAGGAACGCCGGACGCAGCCCGCGCCGCTTCCCCCGGTCATGGAAAGCTTCAAGGACGGCAACGCGACGCTGTGGCGTGACGATGCAAGCAGGACTTGCGGCCTGCGTCTGCCGGACGGAACCGAAGTCACGCCCGCTTACGTCACCGACCTGTGGGGCGAGAACGGGGAAGGTTGCCCTGCACGGCTGGTCGAAGGATGGGACATTTTCCGTTTCGACGTGCCCCGCAGCGGCATGATCTGTGGCGATACCGGCGTGTGCACCGAACTCTATGACGGCGAGGGCCACTGGACCGGCGTCGTCGAGGAAACGCCCCATCCGCTCTTCTCGATCGACCTGTTCCAGGACTGGGGAATCATCGCCACGGGCATGCGGAACCACCGGCTGTATTCGATCCCCGAACGCCGTTTCCTGTTCGAAGGCTGGCCGGGACCGGCGCCCGAGGAGGAAAGCCGGGTGATCATTACCGGATCGGCGATCATCGAAGACCGGCTGGCCGTGACGATCGACCGCGAATATCGTGATGCCAAGCCGGATATGGGGGTTTTCTGGCTTGATACGATGACCTTCGAAGTGATGGACGAGAAGGCGCAGGAACGGCGCAGGCGTGTAAACGCTGACGGGAGCCATGATGATGGGGAATGACGGCTATCGCACGCATTCATCGGCATCATGGCGCGTTCCGCGTCGGGGCGTATTCTCGGTGCTGCTTGCTACAGCCGCGTTTTCGCAACCGGTGGTGGCGCAAAACGCAGTGCAGGCCAACGCAGCGGCGCTTGCCGAACGGGTTTGCCTTTCGCCCGACATCTCCGACGGCTCCGATCGTGAAGGGCCGTGCAAGAAGGCGCTGATCGCACTGGAATCGGCTGGATTGCAGCAGACCCTTGTCCACGCGCGGGTCCAGCAGTCGCTCGGTCACATCTGGGCGGATCGCGGTAAGGCTGAAGGGGCCGCGAGCCATTACCAGAGCGCGATCGCCTTCGCACTTTCGTCATCAATCACCCGGGGCGAGCGGTATGAACAGCTGGCCGATCTGGAGATAGGCAGTGCCGGGTTTTGCGCCCGGTCGCCGGTAGCGCGACTGGCGATCGCCATGGCAGACCTGCGCCAGTCATGGCAGGCGAGCGATGATCTCGCCACGGCCGCCATACAATCCTTCGCGCTGGATCCCGGGGCCAAGACAGCCCCGGCGACCCTCAACAGCACCAATTTCGCTGCCCGGCAGATGATGGTTCTGTTGGGTGGATTGTTTCCGCAATTCAATCGTCCGATGGACGTGCCGTTGCTGGTTAGCCGGCTGGTTTCGAAATCGGTGCCCGCCGACGATGAATTCGCGCAGGAGCCCCAGATCGCGTTTATGGAAGCGTTATTCGCCGGGGATCGCGGGCATGATGCGGCAGCGGCGCAATTCATCGACGCTCTCGGCAGGTTGGAAGATGCGACCTATGTCGGCGAGGATGATGCAGACGAAGACGAACGGGCAGAAGCAATCACGAAGTTCGCCGCAGCTCATGCCGCTTTCCGCGCGGTCGTTCCGGAGGTGCTGACATCACGCCAGCTCGACCTTGCGCTGCAAAAGCGACTTCCTGCGGTGTGTTTTGCAGGCACGGAAGAAGCTTCCAAATAGGCTGCCCGCAGCACCCGCCTGAATCCTGTCGCCCCCCATTTTCGTGCCCTCATCGTTCCGACCGCGACGCGAGGCTCGGTTATCGTTATCGATCAGATTGCCGCTGCGCGAGCCACAAGTCGTCCCAGCGATTTTTCGACCGCTGTCCGGTTCGCGGCGGATTTCATCCAGCCGGGCAGACGGCTGGCCATGGCGCCGGGCAATATTGCGCCGTCGCGTGACCGGGCCGGCGAAGCAATCCATTCCAGCAGAGCAAGGGCATGGGCACGGTTATAAGCCCACAAGGTGCCCCGTCCTGTTTCCTCCTGCAGATAAAGCGCGCATCCGAAGGCCGGATCACGCGGTTCTCCCTGTTGAAATCGGGGCACCCAGCGCGCCGCGACCGGCTTGACGGCAGCGCATGTCTCGCATTGCGCATCAAGGCTCACCGCATGGGTCGCCACAGGCGGAAAAGACGGCCGCGATCTTTTCGGGATAGTCAGCCCGTTGCCGCACTTGTCGCAGCGCTCGGATCCGCTCGTTACCAACGTGAATGCGCCATACCAGTCGCCATTGCTGCCCGCGCGTTCGTAACTCGCCCCATCGGCGCCGAAAAGCCTGCGCCGGACGCGGCTCTGCAACAGATTGCAGCGAGGGCACACAAGACGCACAAGGTCGCGGACGTGGGCCGCTGCTCCGCAGCGTGGGCAGCAGACCAGAATATCGCGGGCGAATTCCCCGACAGGCCCATTCCCGCTCTCCATGCGTGGTTCAGTCATCACACTAGCTTAGATTGAAAGACGGTTGATGTCGCCGGTAGCAGACGCATCATGAAGGTGGGGCAGTAGCCAGAGATCACTGCCTTATCTTTTGGGTGGTCCTTTCTGAAAGTACAGGATTGCAGTCAAACGAACGGCCGCGTCGGGGTTGCAACCTGCATGTCGGGTTTCAGGAAGCGAACCTTGGAAAGCCTCCATCGGCGCTCCCGAGCACGCTTGTGTCAGCTTCTGGCAATTTCAGTCCTTCAGCATGCCGTCAGGGAACGACGGCTAAGTCCCAGATCCAGTCATAAGGGCCGCTCGAAGACCTTGTTTGCCAGCGGGCGATCAGTGGGTAAAAACCATGAGTGCATGGGGAGTGCAAAGCCCTCATTCGCCGAAGTAGCCCCACCACTCTGGCCACCGGACCTTGTGCGGCGTGCGGGTGGCGTCCCATACTTCGCGTTGCTCTTCGAATGTTAGCTGCCTATCGCCGAGCCGCGCAAGTGCTGCCTCCACGATCCATGGATTGAGCTCCCAGCGCACGCGAACTTCGTCGGTCGGATATTTCAGCTGCGCGATGCCAAGGGTGTCAATGATCGCGTCCATGCCCGAGTCCACTGCTTTCCAGACAAGCCTGGTTGGCCCGATGTAAGTGTCAGTACGAGCGGCCCGCGCCGTCTCGATCGCCTCAAGTGACGCGCGTGCTGCGGCACTGTCTCCGGCGAGGCCCTTCTGGGTGAGCTGGAGCAGGAACGCCTCGGCCGCGGTCACTCGGCGTTCGCGGCCCTCCTCGCGGATCGTGACCATCTGGCCGAGCACGGCATCATAGGGGATCTCACGACGGCTTCTCTTTGGCCGCCCGCGTGGATTGCCGGACTGCCCCTTGCGGAACCGGGTCTTGCTCGGCGGTTGACCGTAACCGACAGGCTCGGGCTCGCTCACGCGATCCGTCCGCGCGGCCAGCGCAAGGTTTCGGAATCGCTGGTAAAGAACTTGATGTCCTTCACGTCCTTGTCCGTGAACTTGCGGCGCCCCGGCTTGCTGAGCGCGGCTTGGGTCGCCCAGGCGTTGACCTTCCAGCGCTTGGGAAAGCCGGGATCAGGCTCCGCGATCCCGAGGATGCGCATGGCCTCGTTCGCATTGTCGGCACAGTGATGCTGTTCGAACGTCATAGGCGTCCGCCTGACGCCGCCCTTCTTGAGCAGCGCGGCCTCGCGCTTCTCGATCATCTTCAGGACCTTGCGGATCGCCATGCGCTTGCCAGCGAGCGCATCCTTTAGCGTCTGCTGCTGCAGCACCTCCTCAACGGTGAGCTCGCGCTCCTTCCCGCCGACGTTGGCGGTGAGGCGCTTGTCGAGGACGATTTCGAACGCCGAGACATTGGGTCGCCGTGCCTTTGGCGGCCGCCCTTTCGGATTGCCGGACTGACCGGGCTTGAAGCGCGTGTCGCTCATGCGGTCACCTCGTCGCTGTTGTCGCGATGGACCAACACGGGATTTTTTCCGGTGAGGTCGCTCCAGCGCTGCATGGCAATGTCGACATAGGCCGGATCAATGTCGAGCCCGCGGAAGCGCCTGCCAACGCGCTCGGCAGCGATCAGGCTGGTTCCCGAACCAAGGAAGATGTCCAGGACAAGGTCGCCCTGCCGGGTCACATCGCAATACGCATCGGCCACCATGGCGACCGGCTTGACCGTCGGATGGAGGGCAAGGTCCTCGCGGCGCGAGCCCTTCATCGAGTTGACGCTCGCATAGTCCCAGACATTGGTGCGGTTGCGCCCATGCTTGCCGAGCTCGACATTATTGGTGTGGGCTGCGGAGCCCACCCGGTAAACGAACACCATCTCGTGCTTGGACCGATAGAGCGACCCCATACCGGCATTGCTCTTGTTCCAGACACAGATGTTGAGCAGGTCATCATAGATACCGGTAACCGACGCGGTCACGTCGTCCATGTGACGCCAGTCCATGCACACGAAGTGAACCGCGCCGTCGCGCGAGACCTTGGCGCAGGCGCCCAGCGTCTCGGCCAGGAAGGCGCGGAACTCGCCCTCGCTCATCTCGCCTGAAGCCATCGCGAACTCGCGGTGACGCCCCTTGGCATTGGCATGACCGTTGATCTTCACGTTGTAGGGCGGATCGAGGAACGCACAGTCGATGGCCTCACCTTCGCCAACAACGCGCTGGAGGAAGGCAACGTCGCGGCCATCACCACATGCGACCCGGTGCTCGCCCAGCTGCCAGATATCGCCGGGCTTCACGCGCGGGCTTTCGGGAACGGCCGGGATGACCTCATCATCCGGATCTTCGCTTTCCGACAGTACGACGTCGATTTCGCCGGGGCTGAACCCGGTAAGCCCAAGGTCAATGTCGATCTCGGGCAGCGACAGCTCGGCGAGCTCGAGCTTGAGAATCTCGGTATCCCAGCCTGCGTTCAAGGCGATCTTGTTGTCCGCGAGCCGAAGTGCCTTCTTCTGCACATCGGTGAGGCCATCGAGGGTAATTACCGGAACGCTCTCGAGCCCCATCTCCTTTGCCGCGCGCAACCGGCCATGGCCTGCGATGAGGTTGCCTTGCGGATCGGCGAGGATCGGGTTGGTGAACCCGAAGGCGCGGATCGAGGCGATGATCTGCGCGACCTGCTTCTTCGAGTGGGTGCGCGCATTACGCGGGTCGGGCGTGAGCTCGCCGGGGGCCTTGTAGACCACTTCGAGCGTGCGACTGGCAGGTTGTCCCGCCTTGGAGAGGAGGTTGGACATATGTAGAACATATCACGCAAGCCCCTCATTCAGAAGGGCGCAGCCCGGTTTTTATTCACAGGTAACGCACCCTGCGCAGAACGGACTGGACTGTGCCCACGCCCTGAGCATTGCTGTCCTGGCGCCCGGCTCGGTCCGGGCTTGTCCCGGTAGCAGCGGCCATTCCGTCCGCCGCACCAACGGGAGACGATCATGACCGAGACCAACATCACAAGCACAGGCAAGCCCGCGAGCAAGCTCGACACGCTCGAGAAGCTTCTTCGCCGCAAGAACGGCGCGACCATCGCCGAGATGGTCAAGACAACCGGATGGCAACAGCACTCGGTGCGCGGCGCGCTCGCAGGCGCGATCAAGAAGCGCGGGCACGCGGTGATCTCGGACAAGATCAACGGGACGCGCCGCTATCGCATTGCGGAGGCGGTCAATGCATGAGGCGTTCGAGGAACATGATGCGGTCGAGCAGCTTGTCGCCGAGATTGAGGCGATGGATCTCGATGGCCTGCGCGGGTTCTGGAGGGCGCGCTACGGCGCCCCTCCCTCGCTGCGCTCCACGCCGCTCCAGCGCCGGCTGCTGGCGTGGCGGATCCAGGCACAAGCCTATGGTGGACTAGATGCCGATACGCGCAAAACAGTATCGCGGTCGGGGCCCGTACAACCCGAGGGCCGGCGACTGGGCATTGGCGCACGGCTCACCCGCATCTGGAAGGGCCGCGAGGTGATCGTGGTGGTCGAGCAGGATGGGTTCCGCTGGGAGGACCAACTGTTCCCCAGCCTCTCCGCAGCCGCGACCGCGATCGCCGGCACCCGCTGGAACGGACCGCGCTTCTTCGGTTTGCGAGACAGCTGATGCCCACCACCATAAGGCGCTGCGCGATCTACACCCGCAAGTCTTCCGAGGACGGCCTAGACCAGTCGTTCAACAGCCTCCACGCCCAGCGCGAGGCTTGCGCCGCCTATATCCTGAGTCAGGCGAGCGAGGGATGGGAGGCGCTTCCCGAACACTATGACGATGGCGGGTTCTCGGGTGGCAACACCGAACGCCCCGGTTTGAAGGCCCTGCTCGCCGATATAGCAGCGGACCGGATCGACATCGTGGTGGTCTACAAGATCGACCGTCTCACCCGCAGCCTCGCCGACTTCGCGCGGATCGTCGAGGTGTTCGAGAAGCATGACTGCAGTTTTGTCTCGGTCACCCAGTCGTTCAACACCACCGGGTCGATGGGCAAGCTCATGCTCAACGTCCTCCTCTCCTTCGCCCAGTTCGAGCGCGAAGTCACCGGCGAGCGTATCCGCGACAAGATCGCCGCCTCCAAGGCCAAGGGCATGTGGATGGGCGGCGTGCCGCCGCTCGGCTATGATCCGCCGACCGATGGGTCACGCACGCTCAAGGCGGCCGAGGCCGAGGCAGAACGAGTGCGGCATATCTTTGCTCGTTATCTCGAGCTGGGCTCGGTCCACGCCCTCCAGCGTGATCTCGAGCAGCGTGGCATTCATTCCAAGCTCTATGTCACCGCAAAGGGCAGGACCATGGGTGGGCAGCCCTTCAGCCGCGGTGCCCTGTTCCACCTCCTGCGCAACCGCGTCTATCGCGGCCAGATCGTCCACAAGGGCACCGTGCATGAGGGCGAGCATGCAGCAATCGTCGATGCCGAACTGTTCGACCGGGTGCAGACCCGGCTCGATGCCCAGGTGCGGCGGCATCAGACGAGGGCGAAGAACCGCAGCGTCAGAGCGCCGCTGACAGGCAAGCTGTTCGATGCGGTCGGATATTCGATGAGCCCAACCACCTCGCGCGGAAAGTCGGGACGAACCTATCGCTACTATGTCTCGGCGCCGCTCCAGCAAGGCGGGCGGCCCGTCGGTTCAAATTCGATCCAACGCCTGTCGGCGCCCGAGATCGAACGGGTCGTGAGCGAGGCCGTCCGGCGCTGGGTGCCCAAGATAGAGGATCCGTTTGCGATCGTCCGCTCGATCCACCTAAGCGAGCGGGGATTACAGGTCGCGCTTGATGCCGAGCAAGGCAGGAGCCTCGCCGCGAGGTTGGGCGACGGCGAGGTGATCCTTGATCGTACCACCGACAGCATCACCGTCTCGCTGCCGATCCTGTTCGCACCGCGCGGGTCACGCACGCTTGTTCTTGCTGCCAACTCGCGACCGCGACAACCTGACCCGGTGCTCATCTCTGCCCTCAGAAAAGCCCACGCTATGCTCCGGACCAAACGCGGCCTGCCGATGATCGATTCGGCACCGCGCTCCCCATACGATCGTGCGATCCTGCGCCTCGCCTTCCTCGCCCCCGACATTCAGCGCGCCATTCTCGAAGGACGCCAGCCAACCCATCTCAACCTTGAATGGTTCAAGGGAATCGACGTCCCGCTCGCTTGGTCGAAGCAGCGAGAGATGCTCGGATTTGGCCCACGCCGTACTTTCTGTTCCGGCGAACAAATCACCTGATCGCTGCGATTAAAGTCCCTGTTCCATGCGATTAAATTCCCTGTTCCGACGAATAACAGGAAAACGGTGTTTTTGCGCACGCAACCCACTGACGCGGCACGCTTATTGTCGAGCAGAAGCCCGCGATATGGCCCAAAACGGCCTGCTTTTGGGGCTCAAACTTACATTTTTCCCTGTTCTTGCCTGTTAAACAGGGAAACCGAACCGATGCGAGCGGCCCAAGAGACGGCGCCGCCAAACGGCGCCTGAAAGGGCGGAAGAGACCCCGCGAATGATGCGCCGGTTACCGGTTCAGCCGCGCAAACCCGCCTGTTCACGGGGTTTACGGGCGCCACCTGAAATCAGAGACAAGTGCCGGGGGTGGCTGGCGGAGCAGGAGTCCGCTATTATATCGTTCTAATAACAAGAAAGTGCTTAGAAATTTTCTATCCGAAAAATGGCAATCCCACACTTTCACCCACATTACTGCGATGGCGTTGCGTTGGCCTTGTCGTTTAGCACTTGGCGCAGGACGCGATTGAAGGAAGGGTTTTTAGACGGCTTGATATCCGCCAAACACTGATCGATGGCATTTTTTGTTGCTGCATACAAACGGTTAGCGGAGTCCGAGCCCGATTGAAGTATGCCCGCGTTGCAATACTCAAAAGTGCCCCAAATCTGCCCGCCCGCAGCATCCGGCAATGTATCCCACTGTTGGACTGAAACATCGAGTGCAACAACGCATGTGCTACCGCCAACGTGCACCACATTTGCATTTACGTAAACGTATGCGTCAGCTTCACTTGAGACAGTTATCCGATTGTAGCGAAGCGCAGATTTAGTCGCGCCCTCGATACCTTGCTTTGTCACATTGCAACGTATCGCATCAGGACTCAATTCCTCGATCACCACTTTTAAGCTGGCTGGGATCACTTGCTGCGCCATGACTGGAGTTACTACGCAGCAGGCTAGGACGCACCCCGAACCGACCATTTTTGCAAGCTTTGATATCGTTAGCACCACCCCCTCCTATCACCCCAGCGTCGGGCAAGCCCCTCGCTCACCAGTTGCCTACCTATCGAGCGCCCGCCGCGCGTGACGGTCGCCAGCGTTCGCCCGTAACGGTCAGTTCCTTGCTCTTGCAGCTCAAACCTCCCGGCGTTCAATTGCGCGGCCAGCCGATACGTTGCAGATCGTCCCAGCTTCGCCTCTGCCTCACACTTGGGGTTGCTCACTTCGGGCGCGTCAATGTCGGCCAGCCGATACTTGATGCGGTTATGCCAGAACGTGTCCCCATCCACCACGCAGGTAACGCGCCTGCCGTCGCCACAGATCGGGAAAGTAGCTTCGACCGCCAAGCCGTCGCCTGCTAGTGTCAGAGCAGAAGCGAGCAACAGCATGGCGGATCGATACCCTTGAGTTTCTCTGAGGACTTATTCGGGCTCAGATTCGGCCGGAACCGCCTCTACATTTGCCTCAGCTTGAACCGGGGATGCAGTCGCAGCTTTTACCGCCGGAACAGAGAGACTAGCCCCCTTTGGCAGAGCGACAGGGAGATTAGCTTCCAAGGTCGCATTAAGCTCGCGACCCTCCGGGATGACACCGCTCTTGCCCGTAATGAACCCAGCAAAAATTCCTGCCGCAATAACACCGCCAACGGTTGCCAAGGTCGCACCATTTCCCTCTTGCCGATAGGTGCCGTCAATATTCACCCTTCGGTTGCCGAGCTGAAGATATTCAAGCTCAATGTCCATTTTTCCCGACTTACCGAACGCCCCTCGGCTGGTGAGCCACGTGATGCGACCAACTGCTTTGGTCCCCTCAGGAATCACGATGTAGTCGCCAAGCATCACATTGGTCGCCACGGCGAGGTTGAATTGGTCGCCTTCTTTCCAGCTATCGCCTTTGGTCGTCACCATCTGAGTCATCCTCAGAGGAATCGTAGTCCCAGCTGGAAGGTAGGTCTCCGGCTCTGGCGCTGCCTGCACGGCCTGCACGGGAACCGCTGCCTCTTGGGCGAATGCCACAACGGGAAGTAGCGCCATAGCGAGCGCCAAGTTCGAGATTTTCATTATTGCCCCTCTTGATCAAATCGACGCGAATCGCGCCGTGGATTAAGATTGCCCGAATCCCGATTTAATGTCTAATTTTCAAAGCGAAGGGGCGACATCGCGCATAGAAAAAATTAACCTCAACCGTCGTAGGGCTAAACGCGCAAACTAATCCCATCCGCAAGCTCGGCGGCTGGGAAGGCGCTCACGAAGGCATGCGCGATTTCGATATTACGGAAGTAGAATGCCGCCGTGCTGCAAGCCAAGCCGGGCGCACCGTGGCAGGCATATTCTGCCGCCGAGACGTTTGCTCTCAGCCAATCGGTCATGCCATCGAGCAGCTTACCCAGCCCGCCATCCGGCACGCGGATTTTCACCCGGACCGGAAAGGCCAGATCATCCCGCTTCGCCTGCCGAATCGAATGCTGCGACATGAGCGGAACATGAAGGGAACGAACGCCAGCCGCAATCCCTCTCGCGCGTGTGCGCGGGCGAAAAACTGTGTTAGCGTTTCAATGGTGGATGATGACCGGTTGCCACCTTCGCGGCTTCAAGAATTTGACCACCCCCCATCGCACTACATTTAGTGTCACAGTGTCTCAATATGGGGCTTGAGCATCGCCGCAAGCTGCGGAAGCCCATTGGACTGCAAGTGGATGATAAACTCGTTCGGGCTGTAGGCAGGAGCCTTAGTCACCCGGACCCTGCGACAGCGCCCGCCGGCCCATGTTGTTTCGCTGCTCAGCTTGTCCGCAGTGTCCGGCGCGCATGTATCGCCGCTTTTATAGCTCCGCTTGTTTCCTCCCTCGCGTGTACGCGTATCGCGCAGCGAACGAGGGAGATACTTCGCTCAAAGCAAAATGCCGCTGGTCGCGAGACTAGCGGCATTGCATGCAAGTAGTTGGATCGGCGTCAGACCGCGAAACGAACCCGGTGCGTCGTATTGCCCCGACGACGCATCGCAGCGCCCACTAGACCGAAGCCAAGGAGCATCATCGCCCAAGTCGCCGGTTCAGGAACCGGGCTGACCGGGGTCCCTTGACCGACTGCTGAGGATACATTGCCGATTTGGAAGCTCTGCGTGCGGTTCACGAAATTACTAAGCGTAATCTCGTTTTTCGCACTGCCGAACTGCAGTGTCAGAGTACCCGTGCCGGGGTCTGAAATATTCTTGTGATTGCCGTTGGGGCAACTACCGCTGCCGGCTTGAAAGCAAGTTTCGGCTCTAAACCCTGCAGCCTTAAACCCGAGACTCTCGTTGCCGTAGGTACCATCCGCCATAACACCCACGACATCTGGAGATACGTTGAAGCCAAACCCCGTCACCGTACCCGCGCCAGTGTTATCTAGAGAGTATTTGAAGACCCAGTTAGAGCCCACGCTGATTACGGTAAGCGTCAGGAGCGAACTAAGGCCCCGAACCACTTGGCCGTCAGACAAGCCGTTGAACGAGACGTTGAACGTATCGTCAACCCCGGTAACTGTCACCTGACCGCCATCGATGGTAACAGCCGCCTGTGCTGGCGATGAGAGGGCGAAACCTATTGCCACACCGCTCATCAAAACTGCCTGCTTCATAGGTCGAATACCTTCTCCCGGCGCGCTCGCGAAAGCCACCCCATTGAACCATGACGCAGGTGCGACTTTTCGCGAATCCCGTTAGGCCCAACTCAAGGATAGTTAACAGGTTTGCGAACGGATCGAGAGTCTAAATTGAAAGTTAAGGTTAATGTGCCCCGATACGAGACTATGGCTCCCCGTCTTCACAGTCGGCAACTTGGAGTGTTCAACTTTGCACTGCCCACACCCTAAGATTCTGCGTCCGCCCCCAGCGCTTCCCGACAATCGCCCCGCCCGGCTTTAGCAGATCCAGCCCCAACTCCGCTGCCACCGTGCTATCGCTGCCCTTAGTGAAATAGTTTCCCAGCCGCTCTAGGTTCTCGCGGTAGAGCGCCGGGCTTGTCCAAGCGCAATTCACGCTCCCGCCGATCGGACTAATCCGGCTCACCCCCTTTGAGTATTGCCCGCCCGCCGCCTTGATCCAGCGCCGGGTAAGATAGCCTAGCCGCCAGCCACGCGGCAGGTGGAACGCGATGTGAACGTGAGCGCCGTTCCGCACCCCAACCTCCCGCACCCAGACAGCCGCGAAGCTTCCGCCTCTCACACGCGCGTAGCGGCTTACAAAAACTAGCAGCCTGCCCACGAATGCAGCCCCGTCCCGGTCGGAAATCCCGGCCCGCTCATAGTCTACCGTCCAATGGCGGGTGAGAGGCAAGCCCTTCAGATCTGCTGTAGCTAAAGCCTTGAGGATTCCTTCAGCCTGACCTTGTTTGAGCGCCGTTGTCACCCGGTCCCGCCGATTGCGTGCGCCGCCCCACGTGCCTTTTTTCGGTGCCGGAAAATTCGCTTTCCCTTTCGCGGGCGAGCTGTGTGCATCGCCTTTTTTATAGGTCCGCAGGTTTTCCCTCTCGCATGCGCGCGTATTGCTCTCACAAGTCGCGTTTGCTGCCTTCCTCTCGCGCGTGCGTGGAATGCGTGATTTATCGGCTGGCGGCTGGGATGGGCCATAACTGCATAGTTGCATGACACGTGCCAATCCGGCGCGCATGGCTGTTTCCCGCCTGTATTATCAGGCGAGCGCCAGCCGCGCTGTCCAAGTTTCAAGATTGATCGGAAAGAGCGGGGACCGCCCCAAAAAGCGGCCCCTCGCCCGTTTTTCTGCCGTTATTAAACGGCTCCGGCTTTCCTGCTTTCAGCATAAGCCGCGAGCGCCTTGGCAAGTTCCGGCACCGCATCGGGCGGGAACGTTACGCCCTTCCCGGTCGGGATAGTGCCATCCTCTGCCCACCAGCGCAGCTCGAAGAACGTCTCGCCCTTGAAGCTCCGCTCGCCTGCGAGGATAAACCCACCGCGCTTGGCGAATTGCCAGATCGGCGGAGAGGTGAAGCCGCTACCCTCCATGCTCGCCTCCGACTTGATTGTTTTGATTGTTTTCAAAACAGCCCGCCCGGTGCTCGCCCGGTGCATTATCACCGAACAGCTTTGTGGCGAGGCGATAGCGCGCGTGGCGATATTCCCCTTCAAGCTCGGTAGAGATTGCCAGCCCGTCCTCGCGCATCGCGTGGATCGAAGCTCCAAGACGCGTATGCCACGGCAGGCAATCCCATTGCGTGATTCCGCCCGGCGTGGCGACCAGCATATCGAGCACGCGAGCGCGCTTGCCCTTGTAGCGCCATTTGCGCCCTTCTGAGTCCCGATAGGCGGCTTTGCGGCTGTTTGCCCGCCTCTGCCCCTCAGGAGCGTCCACAGCGCCTTCTGGGTGGCTCCTGCCAATCCTTGCGGCTCGGATGGCGGGTGTCCGGTCGGTTCCTGGCCCAATCGGGCTAGCATCCTGCCCGGTTTGAGGGTATTCGGAGACCGCATTTGCTTGCTGAGCATTGCACCGGGGTTCGGGCGTTGCAGCGCCCAGCCCCGATTTCGTTTCAGGCGGCTGCATTTGCACCTCCCCCGGTAATCGGCAGGCTTGCCGCCCATGCCTCGGCATCCTCGCGCGCAATGCGGGTTGCAGCGCCGAATTTGCGGAGCTTGATGCGGCCAGCCGCCGCCTCGCGGTAAAGTGAGGTTTTCCCGATGCGGTAGCGGTCGCAAAAGTCGGCCACCGTCATTAGCTCGGAAGGGGCGTTTGTCATGGCCCTTGTCTCCTGCCCGGAAGCCTAGCGCCGGGCGCGCACCGCAGCGAATGCCGTGGCACGCCTAGGAATATGCCAGACTGTCCGGGATGTCGGGTGACAAGGGTTTTTAGGGTTTTTTGGCCCTCAATGCCCCAAGTAGCTTTCGAGCTTTTGGCTTCAGCGTGTCGTCGCTGGGGATCGGCACACCACGTCTCTCAAAAGAGGACCGCAAAAGTCGGATAAGCTCCGTTTGCACCCCCTTTGCTTCAAGGTTCGCAAACTGGACATCGTGGTAAAGCGCAGCCGCTACGTCAGCGAATGCAGCCTCCCAGTCGAAAACCGTGCGCCTGACTGCGCTCTCAGGGCCGGGCAGATTCACAGCAGTCCCCACAAATGCTGAGAGCTGCCGCCGGTTAAAAGAGACACCTGCTGCTGAATGACGCTCCCAGCCATCACCTTCCGGTTCTTCTCGGAAGTGCATTTGCCAAACGGAAAACTCCCCAATGGTCCAGTCAGCGGACTCACCGCCGAACGGTCCATGCGGCATTTCAGGTTCGGCGGACTCAAAAGGGTGCTTCCAGAATTCAGGTTCCAAGAGTTTTAAACGCCCTGTCGTGTTTTCTAGCGGCTGGGGAAAAGGCTTCTCCCAGTCCCCATCCCACTGGGTCTCGAACATATTGAAATATTGCGACGTTACGATTTCCGCTCTCGCGTCCAGAAGCCCCTTACGGCATCTGCCTACAATGATTTTTTTCGCGTCTCCCGGTTTATTGGCTGCGACTATTTCTACCGTCTCTCGACATCCGACCCATAAGGAATCGTCCTCAAGCATTGGCCAACCGAACGACATTGCCGCCGCGCGCCCCGTCACAGTAATTCGCCCAAGCCGCCATTAGCTCCCGACGCTTTTCCAGCATGGTCCCGCGCTGATAGGCGGCAACCGTCTTGTCGCTCACCACGTGCGCCAGCGCAGCCTCGGCCAGATCTGAAGGCCAATTGGTTTGCTCGGCAACCCAATCGCGGAAGGTAGAGCGGAAGCCGTGCGCGGTCACGCTCTGGCCCATGTCGCGGAGCGCCTTGGTGAGCGTCATGTCGGAGAGGGGCTTGCCGCGCTTCTGGCCCGGAAAAACAAGGTCAGTGTATTCCCGGCGATGCACTTTCATACGCTCGAAAAGCGCCACCGCTTGCGGGGAAAGCGGCACCACGTGTTCGCGTCCTGCCTTCATCCGCTCGGCTGGCACCGTCCACGTTGCCGCGTCCAGATCAAGCTCGCCCCAAGTCATCAACCGCACCTCCCCCGAACGTGCGGCAGTCAGGATAACAGCTTCGAGCGCCAGCCGCCCCATGCTTTCGAATTCCCGTAATTTACGCGTAAATACGGGAAGCTCGGCATAGGGGAGCGCGGCATGGTGCTTGGGCTTGGCGCGCTGCTTAGGGAGCGCCTTGTCGATCACAGGCAAGGCCAGCCCGCTTGTCCGGTAGCCCTTGGCGACTGCCCAATCGATTACCGCATTGATACGCTGGCGCAGCCGCCGCGCGGTTTCCGGCTTTTCTAGCCATATCGCCGCGAGGCAGTCGCGCACCGCCGCCGCGTCAACGTCCGCCACCGATCGATTGCCGAATGCCGGGACCGCATAGGTTTCGAGTGTGTTGAGCCATTGCGCCGCGTGCTTGGCATTTTTCCAGCTCGGCGCGTTCTCAGCATGAACCGTTTTACGGCTACGGAAAATGTGGGAATGCCCGCCGCCTTGGCGCGCTCGGCCACCGGATCGATCCCAATCTCGATTTGCTGGCGCACATCTGCCGCGCGCTCGCGGGCAAGCTTGAGTGGGACTTTGCTTGCGCTGCCCAAGCCAATGTCGCGCCGCCGCCCGTCTTTTTGGACTCGGACAATCCAGCTCTTGCTGCCGCCCTTGCCCACCACGAGGCCGAGTCCCTCGCCATCCCAATAGCGCCCCGGTTCCTTGACCTTGGCGATTGCCGTTGCCGTGAGCTTACCCATTGCCGCTTTCCCCACACTATTCCCCACACCGTAGCGCGGCTAGTGGGGAACGGCAAGGGCCAGCTGGGGACGATAACGTTTGCTATTTCCCTCTATTTTAGTGGGATATAACGGCTGGCGAGGATCGGCTGGGAATGGGTGGGTGGCGGAGCAGGAGGGATTCGAACCCTCGATACGCTTTTGACGTATACACACTTTCCAGGCGTGCGCCTTCGACCACTCGGCCACTGCTCCGCATGCCCTTACGGGCAAGCACGCGCCGATAGCGGCGAAAGGCTGCCTTCGCAAGGCGGTCTGCGGGGGCGACGATTGGCCGGGGTGCGGAATCGTGGTAATTGAGTCGCCGTGGCCAGCGCTGCGCGGATACGGCATTCCCTGCGAACGCGGCTATCGAGAACCCCTTTCCGCCCTCGAAAACGCGTGGAAAGGGGTTTTTGATTGGGTAGAGACTGTGCCAGAACACTCTCCATGAGAACCCCACTCCTCGCCGCTGCAGCGGCCCTCGCCCTTGGTCTTCCCCTCGCCGCGCAGGACCCCTCGCGCTCAAGTAGCGAAGCGGTAGGGCCAACAAAGACTCCCGCGCCCGCCCCGTCCGAAATCGTCGCTGCCGCGCCCAAGGCGGACTGGATGGCGATCCCGGCGAAGGATCTGCTGGTGATGACCCTCGCCCCAGATGCAAAAGGCAAGCCGCGGCAGGTGGTAATCCAGTTGATGCCCGCGCCCTTCTCGCAAGGCTGGGTCCACAACATCCGCCTGTTCGCGCGCTCCGGGTGGTATGACGGCATCTCCGTCAATCGGGTGCAGGACAACTACGTCACCCAGTGGGGCGATCCCAATTACGACAATCCGGAAGCGACGGGAAAGACAAAGCCCTTGCCCGACGGGCTAAAGGTGATGACGGAAGCGGAGTACACGACGAAGTTTGTCGGCGATGATCTACTTGCCCGCTCCCGATGGTCTGATGCTTATGCAGGTTGGGCAGCCTTTGTCGGAGGGTGGCCGGTTGGCACAGAGATGAATTCGGTCCATTCGACTGAGTATCTTGCTTGGCCCACCCACTGCTACGGCATGGTCGGCGTCGGGCGGAATTACTCGCCCGACACCGGATCGGGCGCGGAACTCTACACCGTGATCGGCCATGCGCCGCGGCACTTGGATCGCAACATCGCCCTCGTCGGGCGGGTGATTGAGGGGATGCAGCACCTCTCCTCGCTGCCGCGCGGGTCGGGCGCGCTGGGTTTCTACACCGCCGAAGAAGCGGACAAGCGCACGCCGATCCTTACTGTGCGGGTGGCGAGCGATCTTCCGGCCGATGAACAACCGCAGTTCGAATACCTCTCGACCGAAAGCGACACCTTCGCGACCTATGCCGAAGCCATCGCCAACCGCCGCGATCCGTTCTTCATTGTTCCGGCCGGCGGCGCCGATATCTGCAACATCCGCGTGCCGGTGCGGCGGGCGGAAAGCGGTGAATGAAACCGTCCGCACTACCCTGCCGCTGAGCCGCTGGCAGGGAGAGCGCGGCACCTATCATCTCGTCGTCCTCACCGGTGCCGAAGCCCAGGCGATTGCCACCCACGCGGCGATCAGCCGGCTCGAATTCGGCCGCGCGCGCGGCTTCGGTTCGGTGAAAGTCGTCGCGCAGATCGGCGAGACGCGGTGGAAGACATCGGCATTCCCGCAGAACCGGTCGCGCGAATGGGTGCTGCTGGTCAGCCGCAAGGTGATGCGCGCCGAAGATATCGCCGAAGGTGACGCGGTGACGCTCGAACTCGAGCTGCTCTGACGGCCTACTGCCGCTCGGCCTGCGCCACGGCATCGCTGGCGCGCAGGGCGGACAGGATGCGGTTTAGGTGGACCACGTCCTGCACCTCGATCTCGATGTCGTAGGTGGTGAAAGGATGATCGATCTGGGTCTGCCCCAGTGTCGTCACGTTGGCCTTGTTCTGGGCAAAGATGCCCGCCATTTCCGCCAGCGTCCCGGGCCGGTCGTAGAGCGTCACCGACAGCTGCCCCACCGCGCCGACCGAACGGTTGCCCCAGGCAAGATCGATCCAGTCGGTATCCACACCGCTCGCCAGTTCGAGACAGTCGATCGCGTGGACCAGCACCGTCTCGCCCTTGCGGCGGATGCCGACGATGCGGTCGCCCGGCACCGGGTGACAGCAGGTCGCCAGTTCGAAGGCAACACCGGGGGTGAGGCCGCGGATCGATATGGCGCGTTCACGCCGGGTCCAGTGTTCGTCCTCCTCGATCCCCGCAGTGCAACCGGGGACGAGCGCCTCCATCACTTCGCGATCGGTGATCTTGGCCGCGCCGATCGCGTACATCAGATCATCGGGCTCATCCATGCCGAGCCGCTGAAGCGCGCTGCGGATCGCCTTCTTGCCGATCTTGGCGGGCACGCGTGCGGCGATCTCGTCGAAGAGTTTCGAACCGATCGTGGCGACCTCGTCGCGTTCTTTCAGGCGCACCGCGCGGCGGATTGCGGCCCGTGCCTTGCCGGTGACGACAAAGGCCAGCCACGATAATTGCGGGGCGGCACCGGGGTTCTTGATGATCTCCACCACATCGCCGTTCGACAAGGGGGTGCGCAGCGGCATGTGACGCCCGTTGATCTTCGCACCGACGCAGGCAAGGCCCAGATCTGTGTGGACGGCAAAGGCGAAATCCACCGCAGTCGCGCCCTTGGGCATCTGGAACAGCGCGCCCTTTGGGGTGAAGGCAAATATCCGGTCCTGGTAGATCGCCAGCCGCGTATGTTCGAGCAGTTCCTCGGCATCGTGGCTCTGCTCGACGATCTCGATCAGATCGCGCAGCCAGCCCACTTGCCCGTCCGACTTGTCTGACTGCTTGTAGGCCCAGTGCGCGGCAAGGCCGAATTCATTGCGGCGGTGCATCTCGCGCGTGCGGATCTGTACTTCGACCCGCATCGAATTCTCGTACATCAGTGACGTGTGCAAGGACCGGTAACCGTTGGTCTTTGGCGTCGAGATATAATCCTTGAACCGCCCGGGCAGGAATTGCCAGGTAGTGTGCAGGATGCCCAGTGCGCGGTAGCAATCCTCCTCGCTGTCGGTGAGGACGCGGAAAGCCATGATGTCTGTCACCTGTTCGAAGCTAACATGACGCTCCGACATCTTGTGCCAGATCGAATAGGGGTGCTTTTCGCGGCCCGACACCTCGATCTTCAGGCCGGCTTCGGCCAACCGCTGCTTGATCTTCAGGGCAATCGCGTCGACCTGCCCGCCATCCTGACTGCGCAGTTGTTCGAGCCGCTTGGTGATCGTGGCGTAACCTTCGGGCTCCAGCTCGCGGAAAGCAAGCGCCTGCATTTCGCGCATATATTCGTACATGCCCACCCGCTCGGCCAGCGGGGCGTAGATATCCATTGTCTCGCGCGCGATGCGCTGGCGCTTTTCCGGCTTCTTGATGAAGTGCAGCGTGCGCATGTTGTGCAGCCGGTCGGCCAGCTTGACCAGCAGCACGCGAATATCCTCGGACATGGCCAGCAGGAACTTGCGCAGGTTTTCCGCCGCACGCTCGTTCTCGGGCATGGTCTCGATCTTGGAGAGTTTCGTCACCCCGTCGACAAGCCGCGCGACCTCGGGCCCGAAATGGGCCTCGATATCGTCGATCGTGGCAAGCGTATCCTCGACCGTGTCGTGCAGCAGCGCGGTGATGATGGTCGCCTGATCGAGCTTGAGGTCGGTCATCAGCCCGGCGACCTCGACCGGGTGCGAGAAATAGGGGTCCCCGCTGGCGCGCTTCTGGGTCCCGTGTTTCTGCACGGTATAGACATAGGCGCGGTTCAGCATCGCCTCGTCGGCGTTGGGGTCGTAATCGAGGACCTTTTCGACAAGTTCGTACTGGCGCAGCATCATTTTCGAATATGTGTCCCGCACGGCACACGGGCAAGCGGCAAATGGCTAGGGCCGCTGAATTCGTCTGCACGCGACTGGCACGAACCTGCCGCGATGCTATCGCTTGGCGCGCCCAACCGGAGAAAGAACCCACATGATCCGCTCTATCCGCCGTCCCGCAATCGCATCGCTTGCACTTCTGGCCGCATCGTGCGGATCGGCGGACACACAGCCCGCCACGAGCGGCGAGGAGAGCCGCAAGCTTGTCTTTGCCGACGAATTCGACGGCCCCGCGCTCGATCGCGACAAGTGGAACGTGGTCGGCATGGATTTCTGGGTCAACAACGAACAGCAGGCCTATCTCGACAGTCCCGATACGATCCAGTTCGTGCGGGATATCGAAGGCGTGGACGGCGGCGCGCTGGTGCTTCGTCCTGTCTATCGCCCCGGCGTCGACACGCGTGAGGATCGCAAGGCGGACTTTATTTCGGGCCGGATCAATTCGCAGGGCAAGGCCGAATTTACATACGGCCGGATCGAAGCGCGCATCAAAATGCCGGATGCGCCCGGCGTGTGGCCTGCATTCTGGATGCTCGGCAACGGCGAATGGCCCGGCACCGGCGAGATCGACATCATGGAATATGTCGGCGAGCGCGACTGGACCGGTGTGGCGCTGCACGGACCGGACTATTCAGGCGAAACGCCGATCGTGAACAAGTTCTTTTTCGATCCGGCAACCGACGCGACCGACTGGCACGTTTATGCTGTCGAATGGACCAGAGACGCCGTGCTGTTCGAGATCGATGGCCGCCTAACCTATCGTGCCACGCGGCCGATGGTGGAATATTACGGCCCCTGGCGCTTCGACGACGACAAGCACCTGATCCTCAACTTCGCGATCGGCGGGGCCTACCCGTTCAAGACCAACGGGATCGAAAGCCCTTACAACGGCTTGCCGCAATCGACAGTCGATGCGATCAAGGCCGGCAAGGTGGCGATGTATGTCGACTGGGTTCGGGTCTACGAAGCGGCGGAGAGCTGATCCCCGCTGCCCGTCATGACCAAGTCGCGCGGGGCGGCAGGCTCATCAGGATCGCATCGATATTCCCGCCGGTCTTCAAGCCGAAGATCGTGCCGCGGTCGTAGACGAGGTTGAACTCGGCATAACGGCCCCGGTATTCGAGCTGGCGGGCTTCATCTTCGGGCGTGAATGCGCTCTCCATGCGTTTGCGCACCAGCTTCGGGAAGACTTCAAGGTAGGCTTTGCCGACATCCTGCGTGAAGGCGAAATGGCGATCGAATGCCGCATCGTCGACGCATTCGAGGTGATCGTAGAAGATCCCCCCTACCCCGCGATGGACCTGCCGATGCGGCAGGTAGAAATATTCGTCGGCCCACTTCTTGTAGCGTTCGTAATAGGTCGGGTTGTGACCCATGCAGGCGGCACGCATCGCAGCGTGGAATTCCTCGGTATCCTCTTCATAGGGGATCGGCGGGTTGAGATCCGCGCCGCCGCCGAACCACGCCTTGGTGGTATTGAGGAACCGAGTGTTCATGTGCACCGCCGGCACATGCGGGTTGCTCATGTGCGCCACTAGGCTGATGCCGGTCGCGACAAAGCCCGGGTTTTCGGCGCTGGCGCCGTTGATCGAGCCCGCGAACTCCTTGGCAAAGCTGCCGCGCACGGTCGACACGTTGACCCCGACCTTTTCGAAGACCTTGCCCTTCATCAATCCCTGCACACCGCCGCCGGGATCGGGATTGCCCTCTTCCTCGCGGTTCCACGGTGTATAGGTGAAGCTTGCGTTCGATCCCGCCTCGCGCTCGATCGCCTCGAATTCAGCGCAAATGGAATCGCGCAATGATTCGAACCACGCCCGCGCGCGGGCCGTGTGTTGTGTCCAGTCCGTCATACATCCCCGTCCGTCATCGGACCGCACCATAGGCGTTGCGGCGTCCCGCACAAGCCCTCGCTTGGCCCTGCCGAAGCGGTTGCCAAACCGGAGATTTGCGGGCAGAGGCCAACCCATGGTTCGCGCTATGTTCGCCCCCCTCCCCTTTGCCGGACACGAGCTGCTGCTGGGCCATGGACGCGCGCTCTACTGGCCCGCCGAGCGTGCGCTTCTGGTCGCCGATCTGCATCTGGAAAAGGCCAGCTGGTTTGCCGCGCGCGGCCAGATGCTTCCGCCTTACGACAGCCGCGACACGCTGGAACGGCTGGCCGACGCAGTAAAGGCGACGGGCGCAAGGCGGGTCATCACGCTGGGCGACAATTTCCACGATGATGCGGGCGCGCTGCGGCTGGATGCGCATTGCACCGGCATGCTCGAAGCGCTCACGCGCGCTCTCGACTGGGTGTGGATCACCGGCAACCATGACGAGGAACTGCCCAAGGGCTTTGGCGGCACGATCGTGCCGGAGCTGGAACTGGGCGGCATCATGCTGCGCCATGAAGCGCGCAAGGGCGAAACCGCGCCGGAACTATCCGGCCATTTCCACCCCAAGCTGCGAGTGAATGTACGCAATCGCCATATTGCCCGGCCCTGCGCCGTTCTTGGACATGGTGCGAGCGGGACGGAACGCATGATCCTGCCCGCCTTCGGCACATTGACGGGCGGAATGGATGCCGGTGCGCCGGAAATCCGCACGGCGCTCAGCCCGGCAAGCAGGATTGAGGCGGTGATGCCCGCAAAAGGCCGGATCGCGCGCTTCCCGCTGTGGCAGGCTACCGCCTAGTCTTCCGCGTCCATCAGGATTGAACCGACTGCAACAACGCCTTCGCGGGTCAGACTGGCGAGCGTAACCCGTTTGTCCATCCGTGATGGAGAACGATCGATAAGGCCAGCCTGCTCGAGACGGTCAATCAAACGCAAACCAGTCGTATCCGCAACGCCTGATGCCATGACGAGGCTTTTTGTCGAAACGCGTGCGCCTCCTGCGAACTGGATGAACAGTTCAAGCAGCATTTCCCAAGCCGGCTCTCCGAACCATTCGGGCGATAAATGTCGCGTTCGCCGGTGTGACTTGGCCCGCAAGCGCAGCGCCACCTTGGCGAGGCGGAGAGCGCGACGTTGGATTCGCCCGGCGCGCGACATCCAGTGATAGGTTGAGCGAACCTGTTCCGGATCCCACCCATCATCCAGCGCATCGGCAAGCCTGAGCAGGAGTGCACCCAGTTGACGCATCTGTCCTGCCGAAAAATCTTCAGCGATCTGATCGAGCAATTCCTGCGGCCCGGAATCGGATGTCGCAGCTTCGTCGGGCGGACCAAATACGAGCGGATTGCCCGCTTCATCCCGCCAATTCTCCACCAGTTCAATGAAATCATCGACCGGGCCATCATTAACCCCGAGCCCGAACCGAGGCTTGGACCGACCGATCGATAATTGTGGATCGGGTTTGGCTGAATTCTCGGTATCCGAAGGGTGCTTCGCCGGATTTCCCTGGATCCGATTAGGTCGCCTTGATGTCATTGTTCGCTGCCTCCTCCGGGTCCTGTTTGCCCGTCGGGTTCAAGCGACCCTATGCCTTCGTCCATAAGCAATTGAATAACCTAGGAACGATAATGTTCCAAGACCCAAAGGATAAATTGGGCGACCCACCCTGCCGACAGGCAAGGCAGCGCCCCTTCGCTCCACCGATTATTCGCCCGCATGCCGTTGCGAGACTCCATCTGGCGCTTCGCCCCGTTTCGCACTACATAGCCGCCAGCAATAGCAACGACAGGAGAACACCCCATATCACGTCCACCCCGGCGCTCGATGGCCCCGCCCGTAAAAAGTGGCCCTCGATTTGATAACATGATCAACGTCCCCAAGGTCCGCGTCATCGATGACGAAGGCGAAAACCTTGGCGTGATGTACACCCGCGAAGCGATCGAGCAGGCCCAGGAAAAGGGTCTAAACCTCGTCGAAGTGTCCCCCAACGCGGACCCGCCGGTGTGCAAGTTCCTCGATGTCGGCAAGTATCGCTACGAGGCCCAGAAAAAGGCCAACGCGGCGCGCAAGACGCAGAAAACGCAGGACATCAAGGAAGTGAAGATGCGTCCCAACATCGACACGCATGATTATGACGTGAAGATGCGGAATGTGAACAAGTTCATCGAGCATGGCGACAAGGTGAAGATCACCCTGCGTTTCCGCGGGCGCGAAATGGCGCACCAGCACCTCGGTATGGACCTGCTGAAAAAGGTGCAGGACGATGTTGCCGAGATCGCCAAGGTCGAAGCTTTCCCGCGGCTGGAAGGTCGCCAGATGCTGATGGTGCTGGCGCCCAAGTAAGGCATCCCGCACGACCGGACAAAAAAGAGGGACCGCCAAGTGGCTGGTCCCTCTTTCGTTCTTAGCCCGGCGAGTCGATGAACCGCGCACGGCGCACGATTGGCGACAACACAGCAGCATTTGCTTGTGCTACAAACAGATATGCAAGTGCGAGGACCGGCCTTGCCCCCTTGGGTCAGTCCCGCTTGCAGCGATACTGCCTGCCGGTGTCGATCGTTTCTCGATCCCGGGGGCCCATTTACAGGAAGACCCCGAACATGCCTTCCATGATCCGTTTTGCTTCACATTCTGCGCTGATCGCCGCTGCGGCCGGGCTGTTGCTGACGCCCGCCGTGCAGGCGCAAACCGCCGCAGCATCCGAAGGTGACTTTGCCACCTTTGCGCCGTCCGGTACGCCCAACAGCGACAAGATCGATTATTCGATCTGGGACGAAGCGATGAAGAACCTCGTCGTCTCGATGGGGCCAAGCTTGCGCGAAAGCGCGCCGCGCCCTGACGCTAGCCTGGGCAGCCGTCGCCAGTACGGCCATGTCTCGCGTTACCGCCTGGAAGGCACGCGGGTGATGTTCAGCTTCCTCGACGCCGACGTGATTTCCAGTTTCAGCGAATACCGCAAGGATCTGGAAAATACCGCCGACATCGTCGACATCCAGTCGCTAAGCCGCAACGAACAGCTGGCCTACTGGATCAACCTCCACAATGTCGCGGTGATTGAACAGATCGCCAATGCCTGGCCCGTACGCCAGCCGCGCGAGATCAAGAACGACGGCGTGCCGATGGATGAAGCACGCTTCATCACCGTTGAAGGCATCAAGCTGTCACCGCGCGATATCCGCGAGAAGATCGTCTATCGGCACTGGCAGGATCCGATGGTGATCTACGGCTTCTGGCGGGGCGAGATTGGTGGGCCTTCGCTACAGAAGGAGGCCTTCAACGCCGATAATGTCGCGCGTCTGCTCACCCGCGGGGCGGCCGATTTCGTCAATTCGCTGCGGGGTTCGCAGGAACAGGGCAACAAGCTGCATGTTTCCGAGCTTTACAAGGAAGCGGCCCCCTATTTCTTCCCCGATTTTGAAAAGGATCTGCGTGCGCACCTTGCCCGTTACGCCGACGAGCAGACCGCCGCGCTGCTGGCCAAGACAACAGGCGCAGAGGCGACAGTAGCCGAGCACGACATTGCCGATCTTGCAGGTGGCTCGCGCGAGCCGACCTACCAGAACATCCAGGGTGCCGACGGCACCCAGCAAAGCTTCCGTATTCCCCAGAGCATGACCGCCCTGCTGCGCGAGCGTGAGAGCAAGTTCCAGGAAATCATTCGCCAGGGCCGCACAGGTACCGTCACCTTCAGCAATATCGACATGCCGGGCGATCCCGAGGACAAGGAAAAGGGCGAAGTCGAATAGCCCCCGGCTTTGCCGATTTGCCGCATTGGGTTATCCTGCGCAATGAAGGCGCGCAGGCGCCCGGCGGGGAAAAGATGTGATACCGAGATCGCTGATCGCATTGCTGGCGGCGGGCGCCATGGTGGTGCCTGCCGCCGGACGTGACGGCAGCACTGAAACCTATCCGTCGGACGACGCCTTTGCGACCTTCGTCCCCAAAGCGGACACCCGCCAGCACCGTATCGACTATTCCGTGTGGACCGAAGCACTGGCGGCCTTTGTCGTGTCGATGGGGCCACCCTTACGACGGATTCCGCCGCCGGAACCCGGGCCGAACGGCACCCGCATCCGGATCGGTCACAACTCGATCTACCGGCTCGACGGGGCGATGGTCGGCTTCTCGCTGATGGATCGCGAGGTGATCGCCAATATCGGGCAATACCGGCGCGATCTCGAGGCTGTGGCAGACGGGCTCGACATCCAGTCCCTGCCGCGAAACGAGCAGCTGGCCTTCTGGCTCAATCTCCACAATGTCGCGATGATCGAGAAGGTGGCAGAGGTTTGGCCGGTCCGGCAGCCGCGCGAGATTATGGTGGACGGCGTACCATTGGATGAAGCGCGCTTCATAAATGTCGAAGGCGTGTCCCTTTCCCCGCGCGATATCCGCGAGAAGATCGTCTACGCGAACTGGAAAAGCCCGGAGGTCATTTACGGGTTCTGGCGCGGCGAGATCGGCGGGCCGGCGATACAGCGGCAGGCCTTCGAGGGACGCGATCTTGCCCAACAGCTTGAACGCACAGCCCGGGAATTCGCCAATTCCCGGCGCGGTGTGGAAAAACGCGGAGATACGCTCCACGTCTCGCGCTTCTACGCCGAAGCCGCGCCCTTTTTCTTCCCCGACTTCGAGGCCGACCTGCGCGCCCATCTGGCCAAATATGCCGAAGGCCCCGTCGCCGACATGCTGGCGAAGACAGACGAGGTGAATGCCAGCCTGTCCGAATACGACATTGCCGATCTCTCGGGCGGCTACCGCGCCAACGCGTTCTTTTCCAATGGCAGGCTCAACCCCGCTGCCGTCAGGACGCTGGCCGAACGCCAGCGCAAGCTCGAATACGTCGAACGCAAGCTGCCTCGCAGCGGCACTGTGATCTTCAGCAACATCGATTTGCCGGGAGACCCTCCGGACAAGGGCGAGGTAGAGTAGCGCCCCACAGCCTGCCTGCCGTTCATCTCAGGTTTATGAGATTGAGATACCATCATTTTCGGACGGGTGCTTCTATCTGGTGGGAGAGATGACGTGTCGCAGAGAATCCTGATTGCCCTTGCCGCAAGTTCCGCGCTCGCCGCGCCCGCCATGGCCTCCGGCATGCCCGAGGCGCAAATCAGGCCCGACACCGAGCCGGCGCTCGATTACGTCCCTGCGATTGGGGAGGCGAACCAGGATCAACGCAGCATCGAGGATCGCCTCGCGCTGTTCACGCCTACCACAGATCCGATCCGCCACAGCATCGACTACGAGATCTGGGACTTCGCGCTCAAGCATATCGTCCTGCAGATGGGGCCGCCCGATCACAAATGGGCGCGTCGCCCCGATCCGGTAATGGGCACGCGGATCAAGCAGGGGCCGCAATCGGGCTACCGGCTCGAAGGCTCGCTGGTGATGTTCCGCTTCCTCGACCAGCCGATCATCGACAGCTTCACCGAATATCGGCAGGATCTGGAGCGGGTCGCCGACACGCTCGACATTTCGGCCCTGCCGCGCAACGAGCAGCTCGCCTTCTGGCTCAACCTGCACAACGTGGCGATGCTCGAACAGATCGCCAGGGAATGGCCGGTGCGCGAGCCGCGCGACATCATGGTGGGCGGCGAACCGCTCGACGAGGCGCGCTTCATCACCTTGCGCGGCGTACCCGTGTCCCTGCGCGACATCCGCGAGAACATCGTCTTCCGCCACTGGAAGGATCCCAAGGTCATCTACGGCTTCTGGCGCGGCGAGATCGGCGGGCCGGAACTGCAGCGCCACGCCTTCACCGGTGCCAATGTCGGCTCGCTGCTCGACGTGGCGGCGCTCGATTACGTCAATTCGCTGCGCGGCACGCAGAAGCGCGGGCAGACGCTGGCGGTATCGACCCTCTACACCGATGTCGCGCCGTTCTATTTCCGCGATTTCGAGACGGACCTGCGCGCGCACCTCGCCAAATATGCCGAGGAGGACGTGACGGAGTTTCTCGGCAAGACCCGGATCGTCAAGGCGTCGCTCAGCGAAACCGATATTGCCGACCTGCACGGCGGCGCGCGCCCGCCCAATTACCTGTTCGTCGGCAGCCTGCCCGGGGCAATGGACGATCCGCTTACCGGATGGTCCGAGAAGATGGGGCAGGCCGCCTTCCAGGTGCTGCAGGATCGCGCGCGCAAGCTGCAGAACATGTATCGCCGCGGCGAGCCGGTGGGCCGCGTGTTCTTCTCCAATATCGATCTGCCGGGCGATCCCCCGAACAAGAACGCGGTGGAGTGAGCCCGCGCGGGCTTGCCGCCGCGACCCGCGGGCTGTTAGGTCTCGGGTCATGGCGGGGAGCAGGCACAGGGCATGAAAGCGCGCGGGATCGGCCTTGCCCTCGGCCCGCTGGCGTTCGCGCTGACGGCGCTTTTGCCCGCCCCCGCCGGTATGACGCCGGGCGCGTGGCTGGTTGCCGGGCTAGTCGTATGGATGGCCGCGTGGTGGATGACCGAGGCGGTGCCGATGGCGGTCACCGCTTTGCTGCCCTTCCTTGTCCTGCCACTCGCAGGCGTCTCCACGGCAGCAGAGACTGCGAGCGACTACTACTCGCCGATCCTTTTCCTGCTGCTGGGCGGCGCCTTTATCGCCCTCGCCATAGAACGAACCGGCCTGCACCGCCGCCTGAGCCTCGCGATCCTCCAGTTTGTGGGCACAGGCGGCGGACCGGCGCGGTTGTTGTTCGCCTTCATGATTTCCGCCGCGCTGCTTTCGATGCTGATCTCCAACACGTCGACCACGCTCATCATGATGCCGATGGCGCTGGCGGTGCTGGAGGGCGGCGGCAGCGGAACCTCCGAAGATAAAGCTCCGCCGCAGGACGGCATCGCCGGAGCCCTGCCGATGGGGATCGCCTTTGCCGCCAGTATCGGCGGGCTCGGCACCATCGTCGGCTCGCCCACCAACGCGATTGCCGTCGGCCTGCTCGACCAGATCGCCGGAGTGCGGATCAGCTTTGCCCAGTGGTCGCTTTACGGGGTACCGCTGGTTTTGCTGGGCGTGCCGTTGGCGACATGGATCATTGCCCGGGTGCAGGATGTCGCCGCCTATCCGTTCGATCTCGCCGCAGCCCGCGCCGCGATTGCCACCCGCACCACATGGAGCGCGCCCGAAGTGCGAGTAGCCGCGCTGGTGGCGGTGACATTCGCCGGATGGGTCAGCCAACCGCTGATCGCACCACTGCTGCCGCCCGGTTCATGGACCGACGGCACGATCGCCGTGATCGCGGCGCTGGCCCTGTTCCTGATCCCCGACGGGACAGGGCGCACCTTGCTGGTGTGGGACGAGGCGAAGCACGCGCCGTGGAGCGTTATTTTCCTCTTCGGCGGAGGGCTGGCGCTGGCAGGCGGGATGCAGGCATCAGGCCTCACCGACTGGCTGGGCGAGGCGCTACTGCCGCTGGAGGCATGGCCCCTGATGCTCGTCGCACTGGCAGTAGTGGCGCTGGTTGTCGGGGTTACCGAATTCGCCAGCAATGTCGCCACCGCTACCGGCATCATCCCGGTGGTCGCCGCACTGGTGGTCGCGCTGGGTGCCGATCCGGTGCTGCTTGCCTTGCCAGCAGCGCTGGCGGCAAGCTGGGGCTTCATGCTGCCTGCTGGCACAGGCCCGAACGCAATCGCTTGGAGCACAGGCCGTATCCGCATCGGCCGGATGGTAGCCGCAGGCGCGATGCTCGATATCGCAGGCGTCTTCCTTATGGTCGGGATTGTGTGGGGAATTGCTGCGCTGGTGTGAAACCTTCTCTGCCAAGCTTGAAACGATCGTGCGCGCGCGATAATTCCACGACAGCACAGCGGTGGCAGCGGAGAGGCGTTCCTGCGGAGGTTAGGAACGGGCGCCCTGCCCGCCGCGACCGGCTCCCGCCTTCCTGGGAGCGTGATGCAAGGAAGGACACGGCCATGACTGACGCCGTCGACGCCGTCGAAACACCCACCCCCCGTCGCAAACCCAAACCCGCCAAGCGCGAGATCGGCGGCCGCCCGCTGAAGCCGTCCACCCTGATGATGGGGCACGGCTATGATCCGGCGCTGTCGGAAGGCTCGCTGAAGGCGCCGATCTTTCTCACGAGCACCTTCGCGTTCGAAAGCGCGGCTGCGGGCAAGCGTCACTTCGAAGGCATTACCGGACTGCGCGAAGGCGGGGCGGAAGGCCTCGTCTATTCGCGCTTCAATGGGCCGAACCAGGAAATCCTCGAGGATCGCCTCGCAGTATGGGACGGGGCAGAGGATGCGCTGACCTTCTCCAGCGGCATGACGGCAATCTGCATCCTGATGATGGCCTACGCGAACCAGAACGACGTGATCGTGCATTCCGGCCCGCTTTATGCGGCCAGCGAAGGCTTTGTCGCCAAGGTGCTGAGCCGTTTCGGCATCACCTATGTCGATTTTCCGGCAGGCGCGACCCGCGAGGAACTCGACGCAGTGCTAGCGAAGGCGCAGACACAGGCCGAGGCACAGGGCGGCAAGGTGGCGATGATCTACCTCGAAAGCCCCGCCAACCCGACCAACGCGCTGGTCGACGTCGAAGCGGTGCGCCATGCGCGAGATGCCGCGGTGCCGGACTGCCCGATCGCCATCGACAACACCTTCCTTGGCCCGCTCTGGTCGCGCCCGCTGGAACACGGCGCGGACATCGTCGCCTATTCGCTGACCAAATATGTCGGCGGCCATTCCGATCTTGTTGCAGGCTCGATTGCAGGCGCGAAGAAGTGGATCGCACCGGTGCGTGCGCTGCGCAACACGATGGGCGGGATCGTCGATCCCAACACCGCGTGGATGCTCTTGCGGTCGCTGGAGACGGTGGAACTGCGCATGCAGCGCGCGGGCGAGAATGCCGCCAAGGTGTGCGATTACCTGCGCAGCCACCCCAAGGTCGAAGGGTTGGGCTATCTCGGCTTCATCACCGATCCGCGGCAAAAGGACATCTATGATCGCCACTGCCTCGGCGCGGGAAGCACCTTCTCGCTGTTCATAAAGGGCGGCGAGGCGGAATGCTTCCGTTTCCTCGACAACCTCACCGTCGCCAAGCTCGCAGTGAGCCTTGGCGGGACAGAGACGCTGGCGAGCCACCCCGCAAGCATGACCCACCTTTCAGTGCCGCAGGCGCGCAAGGACATGCTGGGGATTACCGATAATCTGGTGCGCATCAGTGTGGGGATCGAGGATGCCGACGATCTGATCGCCGATTTCGCGCAGGCGCTGGAACATGTGTGAGTTTTCTCCCCTCGCCTGCTAGGCCACAAGCCGCAGCGAGGGGAGAATGCCATGACTGACAGCCGCAAACCCGTATTCCTCGTAATCGGCGCAGGCGCCGGGATCGGCGGCAATGCCGCCAAACGCTTTGCTGCAGGCGGCTATCACGCGGTGATGGCGCGGCGCAGCGACGAAGCGGGACTTGCGCGGCTGGTCGGAGAGATTGAGGCGGTGGGCGGCTCGGCCTCCGGCACCTTGCTCAATGCTGCCGAGGACGGGGCAATCGAAGATCTGGTCGAACGCACGGAACGCGATATCGGCCCGATCCATTGCGCGCTCTATAATCTGGGCGCGCAGATCGGGAACCGGAGCCTTGATCAGACCCCGCACCGCATTTTCGAGCTTGGTTGGCGGCTGGCGACTTTCGGGGTGTTCCGCCTGGCCCATGCGTTGTTCCCGCTGATGGTCGAACGCGCGAAGACCGGCGCGCATGGCACCCTGCTGGTCACTTCGGCGACGGCAGCGATGCGCGGCAATGCGGGGCAACACAGCCATGCCGCAGCAATGGGCGGGCGGCGGATGCTGTGCCAGACGCTGAACGCCGAATTCGCGCCGCAGGGTATCCACGTCGCCCATGTCGTGGTCGACGGGCCGGTTCGTTCACCCGACACGCTGGTTCGTCTGCTGGGCGACAAATGGGACATGTTTGAAGCCGCAAAGGGCAAGGAGGGGATCATCGATCCGGCCGTGCTCGCCGAAACCTACTGGCACCTCGCCCATCAGCCGCGCAATTGCTGGAGCCACGAGGTCGATGTTCGTCCGTGGACCGACGTCGCATGGTGGAACGACAACCCCGATCCCCGGATCGACAGCAAGGGCAAGGGGTTCGCGGGCCCTTCGGCCTAGGGTCTCACCCGCGCCACTCGCGCCGTTCTTCCGCAGCGCGCAGGACTTCATAGCTGGTCTGGATCAGCTGGAACTGGCGCGCGGCCTCCTTGTCGCCCGGCTTGACGTCAGGGTGCACTTCCTTTGCACGGGCACGGTAGGCTTTCTTGATCGCGGAGAAATCCACGTCAGGCTCCAGCCCCAGCACTTCGAGCGCGCGCATCTCGTCGGCGGAGCGTGAACCGTCACCCGATCCAGCCCAGCCATAATGCGCGGATTCAGCATATCCGGCGCTTTCGGCTCGCTCGGCGCGGGCGCGTTCCTCTTTCTCGGCCTTCTCAAGACCCTCGAAATAGTCCCACTTGGAATTGTATTCGGCCGCGTGCTTCTGGCAGAAATACCACCGCTCCCGGCTGTTGGGTGCCTTCGGGGCGGGGCAATCGCCCGGCTCGTCGCAACCGTGACGGTCGCAGATGCGGACATTTGTCGCCTCTTGCGAGGAGCCGTAAGGCCGCCAGCGCGGGAAGCCCCAATCCATCGAACGGCGCGCGCGGCTCATACGCGAGCACCGTCGCGGTGAGAAAAAATGTCGTTGGTCGAAGGCATCAGGCGTTCAATCTAGGCGAGGTGGCGCACAAAGCAAAGCGATGCGACCACGGGAACAAGTTGCAATGTGAAATGTTGCATTGCACTAGAAGACCCGAGGCCGCGGGAATGTTCCCGCGTGGCCGGAAAGACGCAAGAAATGAGCCAGCAATTGAACCTGTCCAGCCTGTTCTGCGTACTCGCCCTCGCCGGGCTGTGCGTGGTGACAAGCGCTCGCGATCTTGCAGGGGTCGAAGCGCCGGCCTCTCAGCCGCTCTTCGAAATGCAGGCCGAGCTTTCGCCCGGCCTGCTTAACGGCTGAACCCAGCCTTAGTTGATGATGACGGAAGCGGCGCGGCGGTTCTGCGCCCAGGCCGCCTCGTTGGAGGCCAGCGCCACCGGGCGCTCCTTGCCGTAGCTCACCACCGAAATCCGGCCCGGATCGACGCCCAGGCTGACAAGGAAGTTCTTTGCCGCATTGGCGCGGCGTTCGCCCAGCGCGAGGTTGTATTCGCGCGTACCGCGTTCGTCGGCATGGCCCTCGATGGTGAAGGTGACCTGCGGGTAGCGAGCGAAATACTGCGCCTGCGCCTGCAGCGCAGCGGCATCCTGCGTGTCGATATTGTAGCGATCGGTGTCGAAATAGATCGTGGTCGAGGAACCGACCGCCGCGGCAAAATGCCCCTGCGTGCCGACCGCCGGGCCGCTCTGCGTGGGTGTCGGAGTCGGGGTGTAGCTCTGGGTCGGCGCGGTTTCCGGCGGCGGGGGCAGCTGCTCGGGGGCCTTCTTGGCGCAGGCAGCGAGCGTTGAGGCCGAAGCCAGCAGCAGGATCGTGGCAAGCTTGGTGTTCATCGTTCTGTTTCCTTTCAAGCTAACGCGGTTCATTTCATCACGGACGGATCGGGCCCCAGGCAGGGTCGGAGGCATCGACAGGGGTAGGCAGGCGACGTTCGTTCTGGCCGGTCAGGTCGACCTGCCAGATCGCCGAGCGCCCGGTATTCTTCTCGGTGCGGAAGAACTGGATGATGCGGCCGTTGGGCGCCCAGGTCGGGGCCTCGTCCTGCCACCCGCGGGTCAGCACCCGCATGTTGCCGCCGCCGGTATTCATCACAGCGACGTTGAAATCGCCCGCGATCCGCGTGAAGGCGATCTGGTCGCCGCGCGGGCTCCATTCGGGCGTGGCGCAGCGCCCGCCGAAGAAGCTGATGCGCTTCTGGTTCGATCCGTCCGCATCCATCACATAGCATTGCTGGCTGCCCGAACGATCGCTTTCGAACACGATCTTGCGACCGTCGGGCGAATAGGACCCGCCGACGTCGATCCCGGGATTGTTGGTCAACCGCACGCTTTGCCCGCCGGTGGTCGGTACACGGTAGATGTCGGTATTGCCCGCCACCGCCATCGAATAAAGGATGTATCTGCCATCGGGCGACCAGCGCGGCGCGATGGTGGGATTGCGGTTCTCGGTCACCAGCGTCTGTTTGCCGGTGCCGATGTCGTAGACATAGATCCGCGGATTCCCGTCCACATAGGAAAGATAGAGGATCTTCGAATAGTCCGGCGAATAGCGCGGAGTCAGCGCGGTGGCGCTGCCGAGCGTCAGGAAGCGGTGGTTGGCGCCGTCCGAGTCCATGATCGCGAGGCGCTTCACGCGCCGATCCTTCGGACCGGTTTCGGCGATATAGGCGATGCGGCTGTCGAAGAACGGACTTTCGCCGGTGAGGCGCGAGAAGATGAGGTCGGAACACTTGTGCGCCGCACGCCGCCAGTCCGCCGGGCCGACCACCCAGCCTTCGCGCACCAGTTCGTCCTGCAAGGCAACGTCGTAGAGGTAGCAACCGACCACCAGCCGCCCGTCATCGCGGGCGCGGACATAGCCGTGCACCAGCATCTCCGCCCCGCGGCCACTCCAGGTGCCGAAGGCGGGCGCCGTGATTTGCCCGAAACCGGGCTGCGGAAGGCTGTCCGGGCCGACCGGCTTGAACAGCCCGTTATTGCGCAGGTTGGCGGTGATTACGCGGGCGATTTCGCGCCCCAGTGCGCCGGTGCCGTCGGCATTGGCGGGTGTCGGCCGCTCGCGGTCGGTGGCGAAGGCCGGGATGGCGATGCCGATATCGGACCACGCGCTCTCGTCGGTAACGGTGCCGCGCAGCGGGCCGTCCGCGTCATCGCCTTCGACAGCGACGCGCTCGACAGGACCATCCTCACCCATCGGTGCGCCCAGATCCTGCGCAGCGGCAGGCGCAGCGATCAGCGCGGCAGTAAGAAGCAGAAGATACGTCTTTGTCATGTCAGAGCCTTCGGTCGAATTGCCATTCGAGCGCCTTCCAGCGATCATAGAATTGTTCGGGCAGGTTGAAAGGGGCGGCAAGCTGAACCGCGCGGATCGCGCGTTCGCAGTGGAGGCCGGCTTGCGGCTGATTGCTGGTGGTGATGCTCGCCGGATCGGTTTTGCAGCGTGGACGCCCGCGCAAGGTGCCGTCCGGATTAAGGTCCCACGAAACGGTCGAAACGAGCCTTTCCGCGTCCACACCCGAAGGCGCAGTCCAGTGCGGCCGTAGCTGGCGGGTGATGGCGCTGGCGAGCGCCGCGCGCTCCGCGCTGCCGAATTTCGCAGCCGGAGCGCGGGTTTCGTCGGTGGTGGTCGAGGAGCCTTTGCCTTCGAGGAAATCGTCACCGATCCGGCTGCCCCCACCCTTTTCCGCCGCCTTGGCGGGCGCAGGGCTGGGCTTCGCGGCGAGCGTGCGATCAGGGCGCGAGCGTTCGCGGGTGGGCGCTGGCTGGGTGCTCACCGCGCGCGCTGTCGGTTTGGGCGGAGTAGGCTCGGCGCGCTCGACCCGTTCCGCGGGAGCCGGTTCGGGCGCGGGGGCCGGATCATCGGCCAGCGTAGGCGCGATTGCGGCGCGGCTTTCGGCGACCGGATCGGGCGAGGCCGCCTCCAGTCCCACCTCGGTCGCAAGGCTCACCGTCATCCTTTCGGGAAATACCGAGACCTCGCTCCGCACCGCCTGCATCAGCAGCACCGCAACGAGGGCGCCATGCAGCACCACGGCGACCAGCAGGCCGACCTTTTCCTCGTTGCGAAAGGCGATATCTCCCATCATGCGCGGCTTATGGCGGCGAAACTGAACCGTCGGTGACCAGCGAGATCGAGGTGAAGCCGGCCCGACCCAACTCGCCCATCACCGCCATTACCCGGCCATAATCCAGGCTGCGATCGCCGCGCAGCACGATCAGCGGCGGCTCACCCCCGCGATCAAGCGCTTCGAGCGCTTCGGGCAGACCGCCTGCGGAAACTGCCTCGTTCTCGATATAGATGACGCCCGCACGGTCGATCGAAATGGTTACCTGATCGGGCTGTTCCTCAACCGGCGCGGCACGGCTTTCGGGAAGCTCCACCGGCACGCCGACCGCAGGCAAGGTTACCGTCACCATGAAGATGATCAGCAGCACCAGCATCACGTCCACCAAAGGCGTAACGTTGATTTCGGCCATCGCCGCGCGGCGCGTGCGCTTGCCACGGCGACGGGATGCAGAGGCGATCCCCATCCCCATCAGACGCGGTCCAGTTCGCGGCTGAGCCCGGCGTGAACCTTGTCGGCGAACCGTTGCAGCTTGGCCTCGTACTGGTTCACCAGCCCTGAGAAGCGGTTATAGGCGATCACCGCCGGAATCGCGGCAAACAGGCCGATCGCGGTGGCGAAGAGCGCCTCTGCAATGCCCGGGGCAACCACGGCCAGAGACGCGCTCTGCTGCGCGCCGATCTGAAAAAAGCTGTTCATGATCCCCCAAACGGTGCCGAACAGGCCGACGAAAGGCGCGACCGAGCCGACCGTGGCGAGGAAATTGAGCCGCCCGGCGAGGTCGTCAGCCTCCTCGGCAACCTGGCTTTCCATCGCAGCACCGATCCGCTGGCGGGCAGCGTCGCGATCGACCGGCTGCTTGGCGGTGGATTTCTTCCACTCGTCCAGCCCCGCGCCAACGACCCGCGCAGCGGGAATCTCGCGGCGCTGCTGCTTACCGACCAGGCTTTGAGTGTTGGGCTCTTCCCAAAAAGCGCCCTCATATTCGCGCGATGCCTTGTCGAGCTTCCCAAGCCGCAGGGAGAAGGAAACGATGATCATCCACACCCAGATGCTCGCAAGGATAAGACCCACCATCACCGCCTGAACGATGATATCGGCCTGCAGGAAGAGATCGACCGGGTTGAGCCGGGTTGGCGCAGGAGCGGCGGCGCTAAGCAGGGCGAGCGTCACGTGTCTATCAATCCTCGTTCATGAAAGTCTGGAAGGCAGCGCGCCATTCGGCAGGCTGGCGGCGCGGGCGGCCGTCAAGAGTGATGAAACCGACGCGAAGCTGCGCCTCGCACAGCACATCCTCGCCCCGCCGCGCGATCTGGTGCATCCGGCACGAGGCAGCGCCGAGTTCGGTGCAGCGGGTTTCGATCACCACATCGTCGTCCAGCTTGGCCGGGCGCAGGTAGCGGAGGTTCACCTCAGACAGCGCATAGGCGCCCTCGCCGCTTTCGATCGCGTCGCGCTGGTCGATCCCGAGCAGGCGCAGCAGGTCAGAGCGCGCACGTTCGAACCAGCGCAGGTAATTGGCGTGATAGGTGATCCCCGACAGATCGGTGTCCTCGTAATAGACGCGCACGGCATAAAGATGCCGCGCACCATCGATCACGCCGTCGGGAGGATTGGGAGAGATCATCACGCGCCACCTAGCGCAGCAGGGAATCGCTGCAAAGGCGGGTCTTGCGATTTGTCGATGAATGGCGGTGGAACGAGTCCCGTCAGCGATCAACGCCGCGCGATCATCGGTCGCAAAGCGACCACAAAGGCGCCAAAGAGTTCAGGCGCCCGCCCGCAGCGACGCGGCCGTCGGGCCGTGTGAGCGAGGAAAATGCAGCCCGGACGGGCTTGCATTACACAGAAATCATACGCCCGAGGGGCTGGCCGCCGAAGATATGCACGTGCAAGTGCGGCACTTCCTGCCCGCCATGCGCGCCGATATTGGCGAGCAGGCGATAGCCGGGTTCGACAAGGCCCTTGCGTCTCGCGACTTCGCCCACCGCGCGCACGAACCCGCCGATCTCCGCATCTGAGGCCTTGGCCGAGAAATCGTCCCAGCTGACATAACGCCCCTTGGGCACCACCAGCGTGTGGATTTCGGCTTGCGGATTGATATCCTCGAAGGCGAAGGCCCATTCGTCCTCATAGACCTTTTTCGACGGGATTTCCCCCCGCAGGATCTTCGCGAAGATGTTGGCGTCGTCGTAGGGCAGGGTCGGGTCGATCGGCATTATTCGCTCCGTGATGCTTTTTCGGCGAGACCGGACAGCCCCTCGCGCCGGTCCAATTCGGCCAGCACCTGTTCGAGCCGCACCCCCTTTTCGGCGAGCAGCACGATGAGGTGGAACAGCACGTCCGCCGCCTCGCCCACCAGTTCGGCTTCGTCGCCCGCGAGCGCGGCGATTACCGCCTCGGTCGCTTCCTCGCCGAACTTCTGAGCGATCTTGTTCAGCCCCTTGGCATGGAGCTTTGCGACATAGCTTTCCTCCGGCGAAGCGGTGAGGCGCTGGGCGATGGTCGCTTCGAGGCGGAAAAGGGTGTCCATGGCGCTTCTTTCGGTCAAACCCCGCGCGCGGGCAAGCCCGCCGCCCTTAGCGCCGCGTGGGCCTCGGCGATGGTGTGGTGGCCGAAATGGAAAATGCTGGCGGCGAGCACCGCGCTGGCGTGGCCCTTTGTCACGCCGTCAACGAGGTGTTCGAGGCTCCCCACCCCGCCGCTGGCGATCACCGGCACGCTGACAGAATCGGCAATCTCGCGGGTGAGATCGAGGTCATAGCCAGCTCGCGTCCCGTCCCCGTCCATCGACGTGACGAGCAATTCGCCTGCGCCGAGGTCTGCCACCTTGCGGGCATACTCCACCGCATCAATCCCGGTCGGCTTGCGCCCGCCATGGGTGAAGATTTCCCAGTTCCCGCGCGGTGTGCGACGCGCATCGACGCTGGCGACCACGCACTGGCTGCCGAACCGTTCCGCGATTTCGCCCACCAGTTCGGGCCGGGCGACCGCGGCGGAATTGACCGCGACCTTGTCCGCGCCTGCCAGCAGCAGCGCGCGAGCATCCTCAGGCGAGCGCACCCCGCCACCGACGGTGAGTGGCATGAAGCACACCTCTGCCGTGCGCCGCACCATGTCGAGCAGCGTCCCGCGCCCTTCGTGGCTGGCGGAAATGTCGAGAAAGCACAGCTCGTCCGCCCCCGCTTCGTCATAGGCGCGCGCCTGCTCGACCGGATCGCCTGCGTCCTTGAGATCGACGAAATTGACGCCCTTGACCACACGGCCATCTGCGACGTCGAGGCAGGGAATGACTCGGATGCGGACGGTCATGCTGCCCGCGCGCCCATCGCAATCGCCGCAGCCAGATCGAGCCGCCCTTCGTAGAGCGCGCGGCCCGTGATCACACCTTCGATCCCTTCATGCGCGTGGAGCGCAAGGATGTGGATGTCGTCCAGCCCCTTCACCCCGCCGCTGGCGATCACCGGAATATCGACCCGGCGGGCTAGGTCCACGGTCGCCTCGATGTTGACGCCCTTGAGCAGGCCATCTCTGCCGATATCGGTGAACAGAAGCGAGGCCACGCCTGCATCCTCGAACCGGCGGGCGAGGTCGGTGACAGGCACGTTGGAGACCTCCGCCCAGCCCTCGGTCGCCACCATGCCGTCCTTGGCGTCGACCGCGACGACGATGCCGCCTTCCCATTCTCGCGCCATCTCACGCACGAAATCGGGGTTCTTGAGGGCCGAAGAGCCCATCACCACCCGCGCCACGCCGAGATTGAACCAGCCTTCAACCGCCTTGGCATCGCGGATACCACCGCCCAATTGCACATAGCCCGGGAAGGCCGCGACAATCGCTTCCACTGCCGCGCGGTTGCGGCTTTCGCCGGCAAAGCTGCCGTCGAGATCGACAACGTGGAGATGCTCGGCCCCGGCGTCCGCAAAGATCATCGCCTGTGCGGCGGGATCATCGCCGTAGATCGTGGCGCGGTCCATATCGCCTTCGGCAAGGCGGACGACCTGGCCGCCCTTGAGGTCGATCGCAGGAAATACAATCACGGATACCACTCCAGAAAGCGCCGGAGCGTCGCCAGACCGTAAGACTGGCTCTTTTCCGGGTGAAACTGCACACCGAGGATGTTGCCCTTTGCCACGGCGGCCACCAGCCCCTCGCCGTGATCGGTCATCGCGGCGACAGCGTGTCCGTCACTGGCGGCGAAGTGATAGGAGTGGAGGAAATAGGCCTCGCCCTCCTCAATGACCGGATGATCCTTCGCATGGGGCAGCACCGCGACGTCATTCCAGCCCATGTGGGGCACCTTGATCGCCGGGTCGCTCGGCTCGATCAGCCGCACCTCTCCCGCGATCCAGCCGAGTCCAGGGGTGGTGCCGTGCTCCAACCCGCGATCTGCCAGCAGCTGCATCCCTACGCAGATGCCGAGGAACGGCGCACCGCCGACTTGCACCCGCTCGGTCATCGCCTCGATCATGTGCGGCACCGCGCGCAACCCTTCGGCGCAGGCCTTGAAACTGCCGACACCGGGCAGCACGATCCGGTCGGCCGCGCGCACCACGTAGGGATCGGCGGTGACGGTCACTTCCGCTCCCGCCGCCTTCAGCGCATTATGCACCGAGTGGAGGTTGCCTGCGCCGTAATCGACCAAGGCAACAACCTCAGCCATTGAATGCCTCCAGCCCCGGGAAGGCCATGCGCGGAATCCATTCGGTAATGGCCAGATCGGCCAGCCCGTGCATGATGAACGGGTCGCTCGCCAGCATCCTCTCTGCCTCGGCGCGGCTGCCGGCCTTCACGAAGATCAGGCCGCCGTCGCGTGGCTCGCGCGGGCCCCAGGCGATGAAATGCCCCGCCTCGTGTCCCGCCTTCAGCCACGCCAGATGATCGGCCAACACCGCGTCGATCCGTTCGATCGGCACGGAATACGTCAATGAGGCAATAAAGATGCTAGCCACCGAGCTGGCCTTTCGTCGACGGGATCGCCCCACCCTTTCTCGGGTCGCGCTCCACCGCCTGCCGCATCGCACGGGCAAAGCCCTTATACAGACTTTCACAGATGTGGTGGTTGTTGCTGCCGTAGAGCAGTTCCATGTGCAGCGTGATGCCCGCCGCCTGCGCCACCGAATGGAACCAGTGTTCGATCAACTCGGTATCCCATTCACCCAGCTTTTCCTGCGTGAACTTGGCCTTCCACACAAGGAAAGGCCGCCCCGAAATGTCGAGGGCGACACGGCTGAGCGTCTCGTCCATCGGCGAATAGGCCGCGCCGTAGCGCCCGATCCCGGCCTTGTCGCCCAGCGCCTGCGTGATTGCCTGCCCCAGCGCGATCGCCGAATCCTCGGTGGTGTGGTGCTGATCGACGTGAAGATCGCCTTCCACCTTCATGGTCACGTCGATCAGCGAATGGCGGCTGAACTGTTCGACCATGTGATCGAGAAAGCCGATTCCGGTCGACACGTCATAGGTGCCGGTGCCGTCGAGATCGACGTGAATCGCGATGCGCGTTTCGGTGGTGTTGCGGGTTACCGAGCCGGTGCGGGCGGGGATGTTGGCCATGTCCCGGCGCTATAGTCCTCTCGCAGGCCAACACAAGCGCCTGCGGCCACGCGCTATCCCCTGCCAAACGCAGTGGGGAGCGCCGGAAAGGCTTGACCAACCCCGCGCTGCCCGTCACGATTCACCAAGTATGAGCAATGACACGCCCGACAGTCTGATCCCCTATGACGAGATCGTGCAGGAAGCCCTGCGCGCGGTGGTCGGCCGGGTGCTGGGCTCGATCGTCAATGGCGGCGGTACGCTGCCCGGGGCGCACCATTTCTACATTACTTTCAAGACCGGTGCGCCCGGGGTATCGATTCCCCCTCATCTGCGCGAACGCTTCCCCGACGAGATGACGATCGTGCTGCAGAACAAGTTCTGGGATCTCGAAGTGGGTGCGCAGGGCTTTTCGGTCAGCCTCACCTTCAACCAGGTGCCGGCCAAGCTGACGATTCCCTTCGCTGCGATCACTGCCTTTGTTGATCCTGCGGTCGATTTCGGGCTGCAGTTTCAGGCCGCGGTCGAGCAGCTGGAGCCCGAAGCCCACGAAGACGCCGAAAATGACGGCTCCGATGGTGATGGCGACGGGGATGGCGATGGCTCGAACGTCGTGAGCGTCGATTTCGGACGCAAGAAATAGATCCGATGGCGCGGCGCAAGTCACCGGGCAAGCGCAGCGACACCGGCGTCTCCGGCACATCGCGCCTGCCTTCGCCCGATCCGGTTACCAACCTCGTCATTGCCGATATCGTGCTGCGCGGCGCGGGCTCGCTGCTGCGCCGGAAGCTGGAAAAGGGGCTGATCACGGGCCAGCTTGACGGTGACAAGGCGCGGCGCCTGATCGAAGGGCGCGGCATGGTCAGTTCAGTGGCGCTCTGGAGCGCAAGCAAGCTCGCTACCCGTTCACCTGCGGGCCTTGCTGTGGTGGCAGGCGGTCTCGCAGCAAAGGTGCTGTATGATCGCGGCAAGCGGCTTGAGGCGAAACGCCGCGCGCGCAAGCACGGCGACAGCGAATCCTGACCGCCCCTTGATTTGTACGTCAGTGTTGGTGCAACGGGGCCTATGGGCGACAGCACACATAATCCTTCCGACACGCTCCAGCGCCGGGGCCTGATGTTCATCCTCTCCTCGCCTTCGGGCGCGGGCAAGACAACGCTGTCGAAAATGCTGCTGGCGAAAGATGCGGAGATCAAGCTCTCGGTCTCGGCCACCACCCGCCCGCCGCGTCCGGGCGAAATCGACGGAGTGCATTACCACTTCGTCACGCCCGAGCGCTTTCAGGCGATGATCGACGAGGACGATTTCTACGAATGGGCCGAGGTATTCGGCCACCGCTACGGCACGCCCAAGGGCATGATCCGTGCCGCGCTGAAGGAAGGGCAGGACTTCCTGTTCGACATCGACTGGCAGGGCACCCAGCAGCTTTACCAGAAAGACCAGCAGGACGTTGTGCGGGTTTTCATCCTGCCGCCCTCCATCGACGAGCTGCACCGCCGCCTGAAGAACCGCGCCACCGACAGTCCCGACGTCATCGCCGCCCGCATGGAGCGCGCCCGGGCCGAAATCAGCCACTGGGACGGCTATGACTATGTCATCATCAATGACGACGTGAACCTGTGCTTCGCCAAGGTCTGCGCGATTCTGGAAGCCGAACGGATGAAGCGTGCCCGCCAGACCGGGCTTATCCCCTTCGTACGCGGGTTGATGCAGTAACGCGGGCGGTTCGCGCCGCTGCGAAAAGACATGCTTTTCGAGGTGTCGAAAATAAAGGAGGGGCGCCGCGATTGGCGGCACCCCTCCTCCTATTGTTTTCGTCAGATCAGAATTCGACGCTGACGCGCCCGTAGACGAACCGGCCGCTGAAGCCGAAAGGCGACTGCGACGAATAGGGCAGGAAGCTCTGGTTCAGGCCGAAGTTGAACCCGTCGACCACACCGAACGGCAGGCGATCGGGATACTGATCGAACAGGTTGTTCGCACCGATCGCCACCTGCACCATCTCGGCCGGGTTAAAGCGCGCTTCCAGATCGACCACCCATTTCGGCGAGAGCGTCACATCGCCTGGTGCCGCACCCTTGGGAATGGTGATGTCGCTGTTCGAACCGACCGGCAGGAACACCGAACCGAAGCGGTTGGCGCGCAAGGAAGCACCGAATGGGTTCATCTCCCAGTCGACCCCGACGTTCAGCTTGTTCGAAGGCTGGCCGTCGGTCAGACGGAAGCTCTCCGGACGGGCGAACAACCGCTGGGCGTTGAAGCCCGAGAAGGTCGCGCGGTCGGTGATCTTGGCATCGTTGATATTGTAGCCCGCCGTCAGCGTGAAACGGCCCGCACCGAAATCGGGCACGCGGTAATTGGCGACAATGTCGAGACCCTGGGTGCGGGTGTCGATCCCGTTGATGAAGAACCGCGCCGAGGTGCCGACAACACCGGCCGCCTGCAGCAGGGCGACCACGTCGGCCCCTTGCAGGTTCTCGGTCAGCACGATGCGATCGGTGATCTCGATGTTGTAGTAGTCGACGGTGAGGTTCAGACCCTCGACCATGGTGAACACCACACCGGCGCTGAGGTTCACCGATTCTTCCGGCTTGAGCGGCTGAGCGCCCAGCGCCACGGCGATTGGCGAATTGACCGGGAAGGTGCCGATCTCGATCAGCCCCACGCCCGCGACGTTGTTGGTCGAGGTGGTGGAGAAGAACTGCTGCGCCATGCCCGGCGCGCGGAAGCCGGTCGATGCCGAACCGCGGAAGGCGAGGCCTTCGACCGGTTCGAAGCGCGCGGCGATCTTGCCGTTCAGCGTGTCGCCGAAGTCCGAGAAGTGCTCGTAGCGCCCTGCAACCTGCACGTTGAACATGTCCGACAGATCGGTGTCGAGTTCGACATAGGCGGCATAGCTGTCACGCGAGGCATCGACGGCGGTCGAGGGTTGGAACCCGGGGAACACCTGAGCGCCCGGAGCCGCGCCGTTCGAGAAGGTGAACGGGCCGGCGATCCAGCTCGCTTCCTCGCCCGGCACGATCTTGTAATTTTCGTTGCGCCATTCGCCGCCGAAGGCGATCGAGCTGTCGCCGATGCCGAGTTCAATGTCGCGCTGCGCATCGAAATTGACCGACGTCTGGCCCGAACGCAGACCGCCCGCGTCGAATTCGGTCGGACTCACCAGCCCGCCCAGCGAGGCGTTCCAGCTGTTCGACACGCCATAATCGAGGCGGTTGCTGCCGTAGTTGATCGACAGGTCGAGATTCCAGCCGCCAGCCTCACCGCGGATGCCGAGCACGCCGGCGATATCCTCGATGTCGGCGTCGATCTGCGGCAGGAAGCCGTCAGGGTAGAAGGGTTGGCCCCCATTGGCGAAGTCACGGTTACGCGCGTCGAGCGAACGACGGTAAAAGCCCGTGCCATTGGCCTTGCGGTTGCCGTAGCTGCCGAAGGCATAGAGCTCGAACGAAGTGCCCACGTCCACGCCGGTGTTGACAAACAGGTTCACGTCTTCCGATTTGCCGTCGCCGAAACGGTGGCTGTAGCGGTCGAAGGTGGTTTCGCGCGGGTCGCCGATGCCCGAATACTGGCGCCGGATATCGGGGCCGGAACGGTTGGTAGGATCACGGTCCTTGTACTCGGCGGTCACGTTAACATAGGCGGTGTCGCCCACCGGCAGCCCGACATTGGCAGCCATGGTGATCGTATCGCCGTCACGCCGCTTGCGGTCGCGGCCGGTGAAGGTGATCGCGGGATCGCCGCTCGCCGCAGTAGTGGGCGAGACCGTATCGACCTGTGCCACATCTTCCATCGTGGTGATGTACTTGCCGTAGGTCACCTGTGCGCGGCCGCCTTCGCGCTTCTTGAGCTGGATGTTGATCACGCCTGCGATCGCGTCCGAACCATATTGCGAGGCTGCGCCGTCACGCAGCACTTCGATGCGATCGATCGCCAGCGGCGGGATGGTGTTCATGTCCACGCCTGTCGATCCGCGACCGATCGATCCGTTGAGGTTGAGCAGCGCCGACGAATGGCGCCGTTTGCCGTTGACCAGCACCAGCACCTGATCGGGCGCAAGGCCGCGCAATGTGGCCGGACGAAGTGAGTCCGTACCGTCGGTGAGCGAAGGCTGCGGGAAGTTGAACGATGGCACGAGGTTGTTCAGCAGGCGGTTGGTTTCGGTCGTGCCCTGGTTGAGCAGGGCCTCCGAACCGATCACGTCGATCGGCACCGCGCTTTCGGAAACCGTCCGGTCGGTACGGCGGGTGCCGGTGACGATGATAATATCGTCGAAAGCGGGGTCTGCCGCTTCGGCGGATGCAGCGTTGTCCTGTGCGAAGGCAGGATGCGCAATGCTGGCCAGAGCAATAGCCGCGAGCGCGCTGCCCGCTTGGCAAGTCGTACGAATCGACATCAAGGGTAACCTCATTGGTGAATGGAAGCTTGGGTGGGCGAAAATTATAGCCGGCACCAAAAATGTATAACAAAATTGCCATTTTGGCGGCTTTATGATCGCGGTTGTGGCATTTCGGTGACAATCATGCGGTCAGAGCGCCCTGCCATCCCTTGTCTCGATCAACAAAAAGGGCCGCCGGATCGCTCCGACGGCCCCTTTGCATCTGAATTCGGGGGCTTCAGCCCTTGCCGCCGGGGTCGGCAAAGTGGCTCGGCAGGTGGGCGTTGACCACACCCCCGTCGACCGTCAGCGTCTCGCCCACCACATAATCGCCTGCGCGGCTGCACAGGTAAATCGCGGCGGCTGCCATGTCTTCGGCGGTGCCGATACGCTTGGCCGGGATACCCGAGGCGCTGGCATCGGGCGCATCCTTGGCGGCCTTGTTCATTTCGGAGGGGAAAGCGCCCGGCGCGATCGACGTGACGACGATATTGTCCTGGATCAGCCGTGCGGCCATGCGCCGGGTCAACTGGATCACTCCCGCCTTCGACGCCTGATAGGCGTAGGTTTCCCACGGGTTGATCCGCTGCCCGTCGATTGACGAGACGTGGATCACCTTGGCCGGGTGCCCGTGCTTGCCGCCTTCGACCAGCAGATCGTGCAGCTTCTGGGTGAGGAAGAACGGCGTCTTGACGTTGAGGTCCATCGTCCGGTGCCAGCCGGCCTCGGAGAATTCGAGATAGGGCTGGCCCCACGCCGCACCGGCGTTGTTGATCAGGATATCGAGCCGGCTCTCGCGCGCCTTCAATTCGTTGGCGAGGCTGACCATCCCGTCCATCTGCGACAGATCGGCGGGAATGCCGATCACGCGATCCGCGCCGAATTCGTCGATGGTCGCCTGCATCTGTTCGATCTTGCGCGCCGAGATGTAGACCCGTGCGCAGCCTGCCGCGAGCAGACCTTCGACGAACATCTTGCCGATCCCGCGACTACCCCCGGTGACCAGCGCAATACGCCCTTCAAGGCTGAAAAGTGATTGAATGTCCATGTGATCAGTACCCGCTAAGTTCGGCCACGCGGTTGGCGTGGAAATAGGCATCGCCCAGGAATTCGGCCAGCGCACGGTCGCGCTTCATATAGAGGCCGATGTCGTATTCGTCGGTCATGCCGATGCCGCCGTGCATCTGCACGCCTTCCTGTACCGCAAGACGCGCGGTCTTGGCGACCTTGGCCTTGGCGACGCTGGCCATCAGGTCGGCCTGCTGGCTGCCCGCATCGAGCAGCTGCTGCGCTTTGATGGTCACCGCACGCGCGATCTCGACTTCGGAATAGAGGTGGCTGGCGCGGTGCTGGAGCGCCTGGAATTCGCCAATCAGCCGCCCGAACTGCTTGCGCTGCTTGAGGTAATCGACCGTCATGTCCATCGCCCCGCGTGCAACGCCGACGCCCTCCGCCGCAGCGCCGACGCGGCCGGCCAGCAGCATCGCGTCGAGCACGGCGCGCCCACCGTCTATCTCGCCGATCACGGCATCTCCATCCAATTCGACGCCGTCGAACTTGGTATGGGTCGCCATCGAGCTGTCTACCAGCCGCACCGCGTCATGGCTGATGCCGGCGGCATCCTTCGGCACTGCAAACAGAGTGATCCCGTCGACATCATCGTCCGAACCGGACGTGCGCGCCGCGACCACAATCATGTCGGCGCTGCCGCCCTGAACCACGAAGCTCTTGGTGCCCGACAGTTTGAAGCCATTGCCCGACTTCTCCGCGCGGGTGGCGATGCGCGAGGGGCGGTGCTTGGCAGTCTCGTCGATTGCGACGGCGAATACAGAGTCACCCGCGATCAGGTCAGGAAGGTAGCGCCCCTTCACATCGTCCGAGCCATGCTTCAGCGCAGTCGCCGCCAGCACCGAGGAGGTGAGGAAGGGCGAAGGCGTGAGATTGCGGCCGATTTCCTCCAGCACGATCCCGGCCTCGACATGGCCCATGCCGAGGCCGCCGTCGGCTTCGTCCACCAGCATCCCGGTAAAGCCCATTTCGGCCATCTGCTTCCACAAGCCGTGGCCGAAGCCGTCCTTGCAGTTGCGGTCGCGCCAGTGGCGCAGCTGTTTGGCAATATTGCCTTCCTCGGCCATGAAGCCGGCGGCGGTGTCGGCCAGCATGGCCTGATCGTCATTGTGATACAGGGGCATCGGAGTTTCCCTCTCCCGAATTCTGGTGATTTACAGGGCCGCTTCCGTCGCGCGGAAGCGGCCCTGCATGTGCGTTTGCGGATCAGGCGCCCGGCAGATCTAGGATGCGCTTGGAAATCACGTTGAGCATGACTTCCGAAGTGCCGCCCTCGATCGAATTGGCCTTGGTGCGCAGCCAGCCCCGCGCCGGCTTGCCGCCGCCGGTGTCCTCGCTCTCCCATTCGAGCGAGCGCGAGCCGCCGACCGCCATCATCAGTTCGTGGCGACGCTTGTTCAGCTCTGTGCCGACATATTTCATCATGTTCGGCTGTGCGGGGTGGGCCTTGCCGACCTTGATTTCGTCAAGGAACTTCTCGCCCATCGCGGTGTAGGCCAGCGCATCGACATCGAACATCGCCAGTTCTGCCCGCAGCACCGGGTCAAGCTCGTCGCCAAGCTTGGCCGCGTGGCGCTTCATCATCGCGCCGATCGCGGCAGAACGTTCCCCGCCGCCCGCGCCAGAGATCATCTCGCGCTCGTGGCCGAGCAGATATTTGGCCACATCCCAGCCGCGATTGACCTCGCCGACATAGGCCGGCACGTCTTCGCCATAGGACTTGGGCACCTTCACATTGTCGAAGAAGGTCTCACAGAAAGGCGAGTTGCCGCTGATCAGCAGGATCGGCTTGGTCGTCACCCCTTCGCTCGCCATGTCGTAGAGCATGAAGGTGATGCCCTTGTACTTGTCGTTCTTGTCCGTGCGGACAAGACAGAAGATCCAGTCGGCCTGATCGGCGTAGGACGTCCAGATCTTCTGGCCGTTGACGACCCAATGATCGCCCTTGTCTTCGCCATAAGTCTGCAAGGAAACGAGGTCGGAGCCCGAACCGGGTTCCGAATAACCCTGGCACCAGCGGATCTCTCCACGGGCGATTTCATTGAGGAACCGCTGCTTTTGCCCTTCAGTGCCGAATTGCAGCAGTGCCGGGCCCAGCATCCAGATGCCGAAGCTCGACAGCGGCGGGCGGGCGTTGATGCGGCTCATTTCCTCGCGCAGCACCTTGGCCTCGGCCGGGGAAAGCCCGGCGCCGCCATATTCCTTGGGCCATGCGGGCACGGTGTAGCCCTTGGCAACGCAGGCCTCGAACCACGCCTTTTGCGCATCATTCTTGAAGGTCGCGCGGCGGCCGCCCCAATAGACGTCCTCGTCGTCGCGCACGGGTTCGCGCATTTCGGGGGGGCAGTTCGCTTCCAGCCACGCGCGGGTTTCGCTGCGGAATGTTTCCAGATCGGCCATGCCGATTCTCCTCTCGTTCAGGCTCTCACTTGACGCTTACGTTAGTGGCAATTCGCAAGGCTCTGCAAGCGCTCTTCGCCCGTACCAAGATGCCGTAGCGTCAGCGGTGAGGCGATTGACGCGCGGTGCAATCGGTCTAGGTTCGAAACCGGAGACGGGAGAGAGAGATTGGCGGAGAATCCGAGCGCCTCGGCTGCGGCGGAGCAGTCCGGCGTGAGCTTTATCCAAGGCAAGCTGCCGATGCGGCTGAAGCTCATTCAGGGCTTCGGCGCGGTGGCATTCGGGGTGAAGGACAACGGCTTTTCCTTCTTTCTCCTGATTTTCTACAATCAGGTGCTGGGCATGGACGCGGGGCTGGTTAGTCTGGCCCTTTTGATCGCCCTGCTCGTTGACGCTGTGGTCGATCCGATTCTGGGCAACCTGTCCGACCGCACCTACACCCGCTGGGGTCGCCGCCTGCCGTGGCTTTATGCCGCCCCGATCCCGCTTGCTGTCGCTTGGGTGCTGCTGTGGAGCCCGCCCGGAGGCGAGGCCCCGAGCTTCGTCGGGCTGGTCACCATCGCCATTGCCGTCCGGGTGCTGTTATCGGCCTGCGAAGTTCCGTCGATCAGCCTCGTGCCGGAAATCACTGCGGATTATGACGAACGCACCACCCTGTTCCGCTATCGCGCGATGGGCGGATGGATCGGGGGGCTGGGGATGATGGTGCTGGCTTACACCGTGTTCATGCCAGGCTCCGAAGGACTTTTGCAGCGCGAAGGCTATGTCGCGTTTGGTATCTTCGGGGCGGTGCTGATGGCGGTATCGGTGATCGGATCGGCGCTGGGCCAGCACGCGCTGGTCGCCCACCGGCCCGCGGTCAAGCCTGGCCAATTCAGCCTCAAGGGCGCGTTCGGCGAAATCACCGAAGCCTTTTCGGAGCGCGCGTTCCTGATCTTCGCCGCCGGCGGCATGGCCGCCTATGTCCACCAAGGGCTGAACTTTTCCCTGACCAACTACGTCAATCTGTTCGTCTGGCAGCTTTCAAGCAACCAGTTGTTTTTCTTCCCGCTGATGCTGTTTGGCTCGGTCTTGCTGATGTTCGTCACCATCGCTCCCATGCATCGCCGGCTGGGCAAGGCCCATACCGCGGCGCTGGGGATGATTGTCGGGACGGTGATCGGCCTGACGCCTTTCGCGCTGCTGTTGGCGGGCTTCTGGCCGCAGCCGGGCACCAATGCGTCCGCGGCGCTGTTCTACAGTTTCGCTCTGGTGGGTACGGGGTTGGGGATCGTCTCGTTGGTGTCGGCCACCTCGATGATTGCCGAGATCGTCGAATCCTTCGAGGAACGCACCGGCAGGCGGGCGGAGGGATCGTTCTATTCCGGCAATTGGCTGGTGCAGAAATGCGCGACCGGCGCCGGGATCTTCATGTCGGGGCAGATTATCGGTTTGGCGCAGCTTTCAACCGATGCCCAGCCTGGCGACGTGCCGGCCTCCGTACTGCGCGACCTGGTGATCTATTACGGCAGCGCGATGATTATCCTCGCGACCTTTGCCGCTTGGTGGCTGGCACGCTTTCCGATCAGCCGCGAAGAACACGAAGCGCGGGTCAACAGGCTCGCGGCGAGGCGCGCGCACCGGGCTGCCGCGCCCATCGGCGAAGCTACGGACGCCGACCCAGCGGCCGCAACTGCCGGAGTAGTGCCGCACCCAAAATGAAGGCTTGGCGCGTGCGTCACGCTCTGCCACGGTCATCCCCAGATTCGGTTTTCATTCAGGACGAGAGAGGAACACCCCCATGGATTTCGAACCCACCGAACGTCAGGTTTACTGGCGCAATCGTGTGCGCGATTTCATCGAGACGCATGTGCGCCCCAACATGGATGTCTACAAGGCGCAGGACGCCGAGGGTGACCGCTGGAAGGTGATCCAGATCATCGAGGACAAGAAGAAGCTGGCCAAGGAAGCCGGCATCTGGAACCTCTTCATGCCGCCGCGCAACGACAGTCATCATCACGTCGACGACACCTTTGAATTCGAAGGCCCCGGCCTGACGAACCTTGAATATGCGCTGTGCGCAGAGGAAATGGGCCGCATCGGATGGGCGAGCGAGGTGTTCAACTGCTCCGCGCCCGATACCGGCAACATGGAGGTGTTCCACCGTTACGGCACGCGCGAACAGAAGGAACAGTGGCTGCGTCCGCTGATGAACGGCGAGATCCGTTCGGCCTTCCTGATGACCGAGCCCTACACCGCATCGTCCGACGCGACCAATATCGAGACCCGTATCGAACGCGACGGCGACGAATATGTGATCAATGGCCGCAAGTGGTGGTCATCCGGCCTTGGCGATCCGCGCTGCAAGGTCGCGATCGTGATGGGCAAGACCGATTTCAGCGCCCAGCGCCACGCCCAGCAATCGATGGTGCTGATGCCGATCGACACCCCTGGCGTGAAGATCATCCGGCACCTGCCCGTATTCGGCTATGACGATGCCCCGCACGGCCACATGGAAGTGGAGATGAAGGACGTTCGCGTCCCCGTCACCAACATGCTGCTGGGCGAAGGGCGCGGGTTCGAGATCGCGCAGGGCCGCCTCGGGCCGGGCCGCATCCACCACTGCATGCGCACCATCGGCGTTGCCGAGGAAGCGCTCGCCAAGATGTGCCGCCGCCTTCAGGAGCGCGAGGCGTTCGGCAAGCCGGTCTACAAGCACTCGGTCTGGGAAGAGCGCGTCGCGCGTGCCCGCATCGACATCGATATGACCCGCCTGCTGTGCCTCAAGGCCGCCGACATGATGGACAAGGTCGGCAACAAGGCGGCCAAGCAGGAAATCGCGATGATCAAGGTGCAGGCGCCGAACATGGCGCTCAAGATCATCGACGATGCCATCCAGGCCCATGGCGGCGGCGGCGTGTCGGAGGATTACGGCCTCGCATCGGCCTATGCCCACCAGCGCACCCTGCGCCTTGCCGACGGGCCTGACGAAGTCCACGCCCGCTCGATCGCGCATATGGAGTTCGCCAAGCACGCCCCCGTCCCCGGCCCGACCGCCAACGCCTTGCGCGGCGATCATGGCCGTGCCGCCAATGACGGCCAGAGCTTTAGCTCGGGCGACATGGGCGTGGCCCGCTAAGCGCATCAGCGCATAACCGTCCGTGTCGAGCCAGATCGAGAGACGCTCGCACGGACGGTTTTCGCCTTTGTTCGAACCGAACGGAAAGATTTGCTCATGGCAAAAGCCGCCATCCTCGAAACTCCCGGCGAGGGCCTTCGCATCGCAGAGGTTACCTATGCCGCGCCCGGCCCGCATGAAGTCCTGATCGACACCAAAGCCTGTGGCCTGTGCCATTCGGACCTGCACTTCATCGACGGGCATTACCCCCATGCCCTGCCCTGCATTCCCGGGCACGAGGCGGCGGGCGTGGTGCGCGCGGTGGGCAACGAGGTGAAGACGGTTAAGCCGGGCGATCACGTCGTCTCCTGCCTGTCGGCCTTCTGCGGCCACTGCGAGTTCTGCGTGACGGGCCGCATGGCGCTGTGCCTTGGCGGCGACACCCGCCGCGTGAAGGGCGAGGCATCACGCATCGCCTTTGCCGACGGTTCGCCGGTCAACCAAATGCTCAACCTGTCGGCGCTGTCGGAAGAGATGCTGATCCACGAGCACGCCTGCGTTTCGATCGACAAGGACATGCCGTTCGATCGTGCCGCGTTGCTCGGCTGTGCGGTGACGACCGGCGCTGGGACGATCTTCAACGCTTGCAAAGTCACCCCGGGCGAAACCGTGCTGGTGGTCGGCTGCGGCGGCGTCGGCCTTGCGGCGATCAACTCGGCAAAGATTGCCGGCGCGGGCAAGATAATCGCGGCCGACCCGCTGCCCGAAAAGCGCGCGCTGGCCGAAGTCCTGGGCGCAACCCACACCGTCGATGCGCTTGATCCCGAAGCGGCCAAGCAGATCATCGCCATTTCGAACGGCGGAGTTGACTGGGGCATCGAGGCGGTCGGGCGTCAGGCCTCGGCCGATCTTGCGGTCGCTTCGCTGCGGCGCGGCGGTACCGCGGTGATCCTCGGCATGATGCCATTGGACTGCAAGGTCGGCCTGTCGGCGATGGACCTGCTCGGCGGCAAGAAGCTGATGGGCGCGATCATGGGGATGAACCACTTCCCCGTGGACCTTCCCCGCCTCGTCGATTTCTATCTGCGCGGGTTGCTGGATCTCGATACGATCATCGCCGAGCGTATTCCGCTTGATCAGGTCAACGAAGGCTTCAACAAGATGCGCGCCGGCCATTCCGCGCGCAGTGTGGTGGTGTTCGACTGATGGATATCGATTTCGACAAGGAAATGGTCGGCACGGTCGAAGTGACCGAGAAGGACGCGCTCGACCTCGACAGCCTGACCCGCTGGTTCGAAGCCAATGTCGAAGGCTTCGCAGGGCCGATCAGCTACACCAAGTTCAAGGGTGGCCAGTCGAACCCGACGTACCGGATCGACACGCCGGGCAGGTCATACGTTCTGCGCCGCCAGCCCTTTGGCAAGCTGCTTCCTTCGGCGCACGCGGTCGATCGGGAATATGCGGCGATGACGGGACTGTATCCCACCGGCTTCCCGGTGCCGCGCACCTTTGGGCTTTGTGAAGACCCGGAAGTGATCGGATCGAAGTTCTTCGTGATGAGCATGGCCGACGGCCGCTCGCTTTGGAACGGCGCACTGCCGGGCCTCAGCCCCGACGAACGCCGCGCGCATTATCATGCGTTGATCGACACCATGGCCGAACTGCACCTCAACGATCCGCAGAAAATCGGCATGGGCGATTACGGCAAGCCGACCGATTACTGCGCGCGCCAGATCGCCCGCTGGACCAAGCAGTACAAGCTCTCCGAAACCGAGCACATGCCGGAAATGGAGCGGCTGATCGAATGGCTGCCGCAAACCATTCCGGCGCAAAACGCGTCGAGCGTGGTGCATGGCGACTACCGGCTCGACAATGTGATCTTCCACAAGACCGAACCGAAGATCATCGCGGTGCTCGACTGGGAACTGTCGACACTGGGCGATCCGATTGCCGATTTCAGCTATCTGATGCTCAACTGGCACAACCCCGCCGACGGGCGCGCGGGGTTGCTTGGACTGGATCTGGAAGCGCTGGGCATTCCCTCGCAGGAAGAGGCGGTTGAACGTTACGTGGCGCGCACCGGATACCCCGTGCCGCCAATGGACTGGTATTTCGCCTATAACCTGTTCCGGCTCGCCGGGATCATGCAGGGGATCAAGAAGCGCGTCATCGACGGCACGGCTTCCAGCGCCCACGCGCAGGCGATGAGCGAGCGGGTGCGCCCGCTCGCGGAACGTGCCTATCAGTTCGCGCTCGCCGCAGGGATGGATTCCTGATTTTTTCGCACGCGCGGTCGTGCTTGCGGCCCTTTTGGGACGATGAGTAACGCCTTGCCGACAGTCTCCAGCGCGGCTAGCAGCGCGCGAAAGCCGATTTCGCGCCGGAGAACACGCCATGAGTGACAAGCTGATCGCCACCATCGAGGAAGCCTGGGAAAACCGCGCCGAATTGACCTCCACCAGCGAGTTGCGCCACGCGGTAAGCGACGCGCTGACCATGCTCGACTGCGGCGAAGCGCGCGTGGCCGAACCGGACGGCAATGGAGGCTGGAAGGTCAATCAATGGCTCAAGAAGGCGGTGCTGCTGAGCTTCCGCCTCAACGACAACCGCATCATGGAATATGGTGCGGCAGGCGAATCCGCGTTCGACAAGGTGCCGCTGAAGTTCGCCGGATGGGGTGAAAGCCGCTTCCGCGAGGCCGGTTTCCGCGCCGTGCCCGGCGCAATCGTGCGCCGCGGCAGCTTCATCGGCAAGGGCGCGGTGCTGATGCCGAGCTTCGTCAATATCGGTGCCTATGTCGGCGAAAACACCATGATCGACACCTGGGCCACGGTTGGCTCGTGCGCGCAGATCGGCAGCAATGTCCACATCTCCGGCGGTGCGGGGATCGGCGGGGTGCTGGAACCGCTGCAGGCCGAACCCGTCATCATCGGTGACAACGCCTTCATCGGTGCGCGCGCCGAAGTGGCCGAGGGCGTGCGCGTGGGCGAAGGCGCGGTGCTGTCGATGGGGGTCTATCTCGGCGCATCGACCAAGATCGTGAACCGCGAAACCGGCGAAATCCACCGCGGCGAAGTGCCGCCCTATTCGGTGGTCGTCCCCGGTTCGATGCCCGGCAAGGACTTGCCCGACGGCTCCCCCGGCCCGAGCCTTTATTGCGCGGTGATCGTCAAGACGGTCGACGCGCAGACCCGATCGAAGACAGGCATCAACGAACTGCTGCGCGACTGATCGGGAACATCCGGCCGTCCCGCTGGTTGATTGACGCTACGGAAACTTGTTTCGCAGCGCCAACCAACGGGAGAATGACAATGGCCGACATCAAAGAGTCAGTGCGCATCGCAGAAGATGCCGCACGCGGAGCCGTCAGCAATACCGGCCTGCGCTATGTGCTGGGCATCAGCCTCGCGCTGGCCATCATCGCCATGAGCTTGGTGTGGATCGTCCCTGCGCTGGCGCGCTGATCACTTGCCTGCCGCAGCCGGCGCGATCAGCGTCTCGATCGGGTCCATGTCACTGACGCTCGCGGCATAGGCCTCGGCCGCGCGCATCACACGCAGGATATTCCGGCTCGCGATCATCTCGAGTTCAGCCTGCGAATAGCCACGCCGCGCCAGTTCGGCGAACAGCGCGGGATAGCCGCGCACATCTTCGAAACCCACGGGGCCAGATGGCATCCCGTCGAAATCTCCGCCGATGCCGATCGATTCCACCCCCGCGACTTCGCGGATATGATCGATGTGATCGGCCATGTCGGCGATCGTGCTTTGCGGTTCGGGGTTGGCCGCGTCCCATGCATCCAGTGCCGCCCTTATTTTGTCGGGCTGCCCCTGAAACAGCACGCCCAGCTGCGCCTGCTCTGCCGCGCGGCGAGCACCCCACTGGCGCAGATCCTCGGTAATGAAGCGCGGCAGCGCCACCACCATCACGATCCCGCCATTATAAGGCAGACGCCGGAGTACGCTGTCGGGCACGTTCCTCGGGTGGCCGTTGATCGCGCGCGCACCCGAATGGCTGAAGATCACCGGTGCCTTCGCCACATCGAGCGCGTCGAGCATCGTCTCCTCGCTCACATGCGAAAGATCGACCAGCATTCCCAGCCGGTTCATCTCGCGCACCACGTCCCTGCCGAAGTCGCTGAGGCCGCCGTGCACCGGATTGTCGGTCGCGGCATCGGCCCAAGGCGTGTTGCTGTTATGGGTGAGCGTCATATAGCGCGCGCCCAGAGCATGGAGCTGGCGCAGCACGCCGAGGCTCGATCCCATCGAATGGCCGCCTTCCATGCCCAGCAATGAGGCGACACTGCCGTCGACCATCGCGGTCTCAACCTCGTCGGCGGTGGTGGCGAAGCGCAGCCCCTGCGGATAGCGCGCAATGAGGCGCTTGGTGACGTCGATCTGTTCGATCACCTGCTGCACCGCTTCAGCCTCGTCGGGGTTGGAGGGGACATAGACCGACCAGAACTGCGCGCCGACCTTGCCTTCCTCGAGTCGCGCAAGGTCGGTGTGCAGGGCGCGTCCATCGGGATGGCCCTCGCCGGTGCCGGTGGTGTCCTCGAAATCGAAGCCGGCAATCTGGTTGGCGACACGGCTGCGCAGCTGGTTGGGCACGTCATTGTGGCCGTCGAACACCGGCGCAACCTCCAGCGCGGCATTGGCGGTCGCCTCGGCCGGATCGACCGGCGCGGCATCCTGCGCCCATAGCGGGCCGCCTAGCATGAGTGCGGCGGCGAGCGCGGCGCGCGAGATTGCGGAAAGTTGCATGGGTGAGGCTCCCGGAGCTAGAGCGCCCGCACCAGCGAAGACGGAGCAGGCAAGGACACGAAGCATGGCTGATAGCGCGGACGCACTGATCGAACAATTGGGCCTTGCCGCCCACCCCGAAGGCGGGTGGTACCGCGAAACGTGGAGAGCCGATGCCGGCCAGGACGGGCGCGCGCGCGGCACTGCGATCATCTTTCTGCTGAAGGCAGAGGAGGCTTCGCACTGGCACAGGGTCGATGCGGCTGAACTGTGGCTGTGGCAGGCGGGCGATCCGCTTGAACTGCGCCTTTCCGCAAGCGATACAGGGCCGGTGCGATCGGTCATCCTGGGCAGCGACGTGGGCGCGGGCCAGCAGTTGCAGGGCCTCGTCGCGCCGGGCGAATGGCAGGCTGCCCGCCCTGCAGGTGCGCCGCGACACGGCTACAGCCTGGTTTCCTGCGTGGTGGTGCCGGGGTTTGATTTCGCCGGTTTCACCCTAGCCCCGACGGGCTGGGAGCCGGGCGCTTGAGCGCGGCCGAAGACGCCATCCTCGCATTGCTTGCCCAGCGCGCGGCGGGCGCAACCATCTGCCCGAGCGAGGCCGCGCGGCGGCTTGCCGGAACGCAGGGCAACTGGCGCGCCGAAATGGAGGCGGTGCATGCCGCCACCGATGCGCTGCTGGCATGCGGCACAATCGGACTTTCGTGGAAGGGCGCACCCATGCAAAAACGGCGCGGACCCTACCGGATCGCGCGCCGTTGATGCTTGCAAGCCGCAAGACGCCGCAAGGGCGCCGGGCGGATCTTACTTGAGGTGCTTCGAGACCGCAGCGGTCATCTTGAACATCGAGATCTGGTCCTTGCCGATCACCGCGCCAAGCTTGGCGTCGGGATTGATCTGACGCTTGTCCTTGCTGTCCTGCAGGCCGTGGGCCTTGATGTATTCCCATACCTTCGAGGTCACCTGGGCGCGGGTCATCGGACCCTTGCCGATCAGCGCTTCGAGTTCACCGGAAAGCTGCACCGGCTTCTGCAGTGCGTTCGTTGTGCCAGCCATCATCTACTCCCTTGTCTTCAGTGGCAGGTTAATCAGAAATCATCGTCTTCCCAGCCCGCATCATCATCCTCCCCGCCACCGGTGAAGGTGGCATGGAGCACTGCGCAGGCCGTAATGGTCCCTTGCAATGATGCGAGCAGTTCCGCCCGGCTTGCCCCGGGCATAAGCACCAGCGGCAAATCGGTCGCGAAAATCTGGAACAGGTAGTGGCGCGTCTCGCCCTCGGGCGGGTCGGGCAGCAGCCATTCGGAATTGCCGAAAGCATTCTTGCCGGTGCGCGGCGGCACTTCGCCTTCCAGCAGCTTGCCGCGCTGTCCGGCGAGACCCCATACCAGCCAGTGGCACGGTGCCTCGGCACCCTTGGCCGAGGCTTCCTCGACAACGATGACCAGTTCCTGCGAACCCGGTGGCGGCGCGCTCCATTCTAGCGGCGGGGCCACGGCATCTTCCTCGGTCGCGGTGAAGCTTCCGTCGAGTTCATCGCCGGCGCGAAAGGCGGGGCTGGTCAGCGCGAACCCGCTGCGCCCGAGCGCCTGCGCCGAGCCGAGCGCAGCCACCGCCAGACCGGGATGGCGCGCGGCAGCGGGCACATGCGGAGCAAGCCATGCGGGAAATTCAGTCATGATTCTGCCGTTTCATTGCCTCCGTGCTAGTCCCTTCGAGACCGAGAAACGAGGCTTGCCCGACAGGTTTTCGCCGGTTTCTGCGGAAAAACATGCAAAAGCAGGCAAAAAACGGTCCGATAAGGGCTTTTTTGCATCACCGGCGCAACGGTTCTTGCCCTCGGCGCCAAGACATTGCATCCCTTGCCCGCTTCCCGAGAGAAGCCCCCTGCCACTGTTTCGCCGGAGTCGCGCCCCGTCATGAAAGTCGCTCGCACCGCGCTCAGCGTTGTTCTTGCAGCCGCTCTTGTGTCCTGTGGCGGAGGCGGTTCGTCCACTCCGCCGCCGACTTCGGGCGGCTCTGCTCCGACGCCCACCCCGACGCCGTCCAGCTCTGCCTGCGGCCTGCGCGCGCAGCAGGACTTCGCCGACAGCGTGCTCAACGAATGGTATCTGTTCCCGAGCCTGCTCGCCACGGCCAACCCGGCCAGCTTTAGCAGTCTGCAGGATTACCTCGATGCCCGCGTTGCCCCGGCGCGCGCGCAGAACCGCGACCGCTTCTTCACTTTCGCGACCTCGATCGCGGAAGAAAACGCGCTGATCAATTCGGGTTCGAGCGCGGGCTTCGGCATCCGCCTGTTCTACGATACGACCGCGAACCGCGTGTTCGTGACCGAAGCTTTCGAAGGCGCCAACGGCCTGGCCGCAGGGCTTGACCGTGGAAGCGAGATCACCGCGATCGGCACCACCAGCGCGACCTTGCAGAGCGTGTCGAGCCTGATGGCCAGCGGCGGCCCACAGGCGGTGGTCAATGCGCTCGGCCCGTCGACAGCGGGCACCACCCGCGTGCTGCGCTTCGTGCAGCCGAGCGGCCCGACGGTCGAGGCCACGATCACAAAGACCGATTTCGCGCTCGATCCGGTGTCGGACCGATACGGTGCGCTGGTTATCAACGAAGGCGGTCGGCGCGTCGGCTATATCAACCTGCGCACTTTCATCATTGCCGATGCCGCCAACCAACTGCGCGATGCGTTTGGCCAGTTTCGCACGCAGGGCGTGACCGAGCTGATTATCGATCTGCGGTATAATGGCGGCGGTCTGGTCGACGTGGCTGACGTCATGGGCGACCTGATGGGACAGGGTCGCGCCGGGCAGGTGTGGAGCAAGACCGTGCTGCGCGCATCCAAGTCCGCCGAAAACGAAACCCGCCTGTTCCGCAACGAAGCCAATGCCATTGCACCGACGCGGATTGCCTTCATCACCACCAATGCCAGCGCTTCGGCGAGCGAGTTGGTGGCCAATTCGATGATCCCCTATCTCGGCAACAACATGGCGCTGGTGGGATCGAACACATTCGGCAAACCGGTTGGCCAGTTCGGCTTCGATCTGTCGGCCTGCGACCTGCGCGTGCGTGCCGTAGCCTTCCAGACGGTCAACGCCGATGACGAGGGCGAATATTACTCCGGTCTTGCTGGCGTGGTGCCCAACACCTGCCGCGCAGGAGACGACATTTTCCGCCCGCTCGGCGACCCGCGCGAAGCATCGATCGCGGCGGCGCTCGATTTTCTTGCCGGACGCTCCTGCACCCCGATTTCGGGAAGCGGAGCGAATACCGCCGCCAGCGGAATGGATGCCGCGCAGTCCGCGCGGATCGGGCTCGACCTGCCGCAGCGCGAACCGCTGCGTCCGCGGCGCCCCGGTGCGGGCGATCTGGAGATACCGGGCCTGTTCTAAAGCCCGTCGGGCACGGTCTCAAAGGCGGGAATATCGCCCAGATCCACCCAGTCCTGCTTGCTTTTCGTGTAGCAGTGGAAGGCTGGTTTCAGGATGCTGGTATCGTCCAGCGTCCCGGCCTTGATGAACATCATCCCCGGCGGGATTTCGACCCGGGTGAACACAGGCGATCCGCAATCGGGGCAGAACTGCCGGCGCACCGTCGCGCCGCTGTCGCCGGTGTCGTTATAGGTCTTCAGCTCGCCTTCGTAAGCGACCGCGTCCTCCGGCACGCCGATGATCACCGACAGGCTGCTTCCGGCCTGACGCTGGCAGTTCTTGCAATGGCAGGTGACGCATAGCAGCGGGTTGCTCTCGCAGGTGTAGCGCACCTTGCCGCACAGGCAGCCTCCGGTCATGGTCATCGTCTCTCTCCCCTTGCCTCGCCGCGCCTCAGGGCGCTTCCCCGCCGGTGAACGGTTGGCTGTCCGTATAGCCGCAACCCTCCAGAGTCTCCCCGCCCAAAGCGATAGTGGCGACGAAGGGAAAACTGCGGTCGCTCATCCCGTCGCTGCAAATGCCGGGGGTGAGCGTAGCGGTGAAAGGCTGATCAAACAGCGTTCCCGAAAAGCCCATCCCGCCGTTTCCGGCAAAGCGGGTGACGGCAAAGTCGAAACCTTCGGGGTGATCGGGATTGCTGTAGCGGGCGGTCTGGCCGATGATGGTGACGTTCCAGAACGGCTCGGTTCCGGTCAGGTTGATGACCTCGCCCGGCGCGACCGCGTCGAAGGCCTTGCCCTCGGGATCGACCCCGTCGGTCTTGGCCGGGGTGCAGGCGCCGGCGAGCATGAGCGCAGCGAGCGCGGCAGGGGTGCGGATCATCGGCCTCTCTCCTCAAGCCCGAAGATAGGACGGAACCATGCACCGGCCAAGGGGTTAGGCGCGCATGGACTGGTCCCCGAACCGCGCGCGCGGCCTTGCGCGACTTGCCGAATTTCTGCCCGCTGCCGGACGACGCTATGCCGATGAGCGCAATCACGACAACGGCCCCGCCGACGGTGGTCGCAGCAATGTCTCGCAATTGTCGCCGTGGCTGCATGCAGGGCTGATGGGCGAAACCGAAGTGCTCGAAGCCGTGCTCGCCCGGCACAGCCCGCACGCGGCGGAAAAGTTTATCGCCGAGGTGTTCTGGCGGATCTACTTCAAGGGCTACCTCGAACAGCGTCCTGCGATCTGGGCAGGCTACTGCGCGGGCCGCGACGCCGCCTTGGCAGCGATGGAACGCAATTCGGGCCTGCGCACCGCCTATGCCGAAGCCACCGAAGGCCGCACCGGCATCACAGCCTTCGACGTCTGGGCAAAGGAACTGGTCGAGACCGGCTACCTCCACAATCACGCCCGCATGTGGTTTGCGAGCATCTGGATCTTCACCCTCAAGCTCGACTGGCAATTGGGTGCCGATTTCTTCCTGCGGCACCTGCTGGATGGCGATGCCGCGTCGAACACGCTGTCGTGGCGCTGGGTCGCGGGGTTGCATACCAAGGGCAAGCACTACCTCGCACGGCCCAACAACATCGCCCGCTACACCGCCGGACACCCGCAAGGCCCGCTCTCTGCCGAGGGGCTGGCAGGCGATGCCGAGCCGCTGAGCGAGCCGACCGAATATTCCCGCCGCCTGCCCGACCTGCCGCCGCCGGTAACTGCCGCAGACCTCGCGCAGCCTTTCGCGCTGCTACTGCACGACGAAGCGGCGCATCACGCCGCGCTCGCCCTGCCCGCCGCGCCCGCGCTGGTGATCGGCGCGAGCCGTCCGGAGGCACGTTCGCCGGGCACGATCGGCACGCCCGCCGCCCGCTTCACCGCCGGAGCCATCGCCGGCGGACTGGCCGAGGCGGAAGAGGCTTTCGGGTGTCCTTCGATCGAATGGCGCGAAGGCGAGCCGATCGAACCACTGCTGGCCGCAGCCGGCGTGGATCGCCTCGCCGTGCCTTATCTCCCCGCCGGATGGACCCGCGACGCGCTGGCGCCGGGACTGTCCGATCTTGCGGAGCAAGGCCGCGTCAGCACGCTGCTGAACCCGCTCCACCGCGCCACCTGGCCGCATGCCAAGGCAGGGTTTTTCGGGGTCGCCAAGCAGATTGACGCGCTGTTGGGTGGATGCGGGATCGGGGGCGGATAAGCGCCCCCGCCGCTATCAGAGAATCTTGTCGGGCGAAGGATCGTGCCGGTGCCGTTCGGCCTTGCCGAACACCCGTTCCAGCCGTTCGGCCATCGTGTTCGCCGCAATCCGCGCCGCGGCATCGACATCGGCCGCCTTGCCGGTAACCCCGATCGGACGACCGCCCCGCGGGCGCGCCTCGATCGTGCAATGCTTGTCGTCGGCACCATGCTTGCGCCCGTTGACGTCGCTCACATGCACCTCGACCCGGGTCAGGCGATCCTCGAACCGCGCCAGACTGTGGCGCACCTGCTGTTCGATCCGCTCGGCCACGTTATCCGTGCCCATCACCGAACTATCGGTGTTGAACTGGAACTGCATTGCCATGGGCTTTCCTCCTCATTCTTGTTGTGGTTCTGTTGCCACTGACAATATGGGAAGCGCAGGCGCGGGTTTCCACCCCGCAAATGGGCGGAGCTCAGTCGGTTTCGGCCTCTGCCTCGGCAGCTTCCGCCGCACGCTTGTCGGCGCGCACCTGATCGGCCTTGGCGCGCTGCACGGCAGTCTTGCGCGCCTGTTCGGCCAGCCCGCGCCATGTCTTTTCCGACCGCAGCTCCCGTTCGCGCACATTGTCGAGCGTCGCCGCATCGGCCAGCGCCGCGGCTTCGTCCGCGCGTTCGCAATAGAATTCGTAGGTCTGGGCCATTGGTGGTGTCCTGCCGGAAGAGGGGGGGGAGGCGGGAGAAATTATCGGAACCGGGACGCGCCATGCGCCCCGGCCCCGGTTTCGTTCGGTCAGTCAGCCGCCGAAAGGTTTATGGCGCTTTCCTTGCCGTTACGGCCGCGCTCGAGTTCGTAGTTGAGGCGCTGGTCCTTATCGAGCGAGTGCATGCCCGCTGCCTGAACGGCAGTGATGTGCACGAAGCTGTCGGACGAGCCATCATCCGGCTGGATGAAGCCATAGCCCTTGTCGGTGTTGAAGAACTTTACGGTTCCGGTCTTGCTCATGGTGTGTTCCTTTCAAGAACAATGCTTTACCCCACCGCAACACGCGGCAGGGGGAGTGCGTCAAATCGTCCGATGAAAGGAAGTCGTCGTCTGGTTAACGCCGGGGCCTGCGGGTCGAGCCCATGGCAAGCGGCGGAGCGCAAATTTCGAAGTCCGTCGCAAATTTCGACGTCAGCGAGAGGGGCTTTAGCACGGATGGGGTGTTTCTCCTAATTTCGTGGATTTTTGTGTCCGCGTCTTTGTGTTCCGCACGCCCTCCGGCGTGCGAAATCCTCGCTCACACGCCCTGCGGGCGCGTCGCTGCGGGCGGCCGGTCGGCCTTGCGGCCCCTTGCGGGGCCGGGCCAGCGCGACTGTCCAGTGTCGCAATGGGGCGCGGTTCCGGCGCGCAGCGCCGCAAGGGCGACCGCCCGCCCGCAGGTGCTCGATCCCGCAGGGATCGAAACGCACCGAGGACGCACCCGCGGAGGCGGGTGCGCAAGGCAAAGGAAGCGAGGATTTCGCATCGCGGAGGCGATGCGGAACACAAACACGTAATATTATTACAAAGTATACAAAGGTGACACCCTGTCACCTTCACATCCAGTCACCATCTTCCTGTAATCGCTTCATTAATTCCTCGTCCGACAGGTGAGACGGACAGGTGGCGGAGGCGCGGACCGTGTTTCCGGCGACAAAGTGCTGCAGCGATTCCAGTTCGCCCGGCGCATCGGGCGTGGCCGCGCCGGTCTCCACATCCTCGCCCGCTGCGATCCGGCCCAGCAGCGCCTCGAAATCGCGGGCATGGCGTTCGGCCATCGGCCCCAGCCGCCCGAAGGCGGGATTGCCGCCGAGCGTAAAGCGCCCCAGCAGCGCCACCGTCAGCCGTTCATCGAAGCGGCGATAGGTGCCGACCATCTCGCCCTGGTAATAGACCGGCACCTCCACCCCGTTGAGCGCGCGTTCGAGCGCGGCGTGGGCGAGCACGTCGAAGGAATGGTGAAACGCCACCTCCCACGCGAGATCGAAGGGCTTGCCCTTCAGCTTCGATCGCAGCCGATAGGCCGAGGCGCGCGACATGCCGACAGATCGCGCCGCCTCGGCCACCGAATGGGTGGCGGACAGCGCCCGCAGAAAGGCGAGCTGCTTTTCGAGCGTCCAGCCATCATGGCGTTCAGCGCGGGGGGTGTCAGGAACGGCGCGAAGCGAGGGCGCACCGGGCGAGCGGGGGGACGGGGTACGGGCCATCCGCGAAGGATGGCGCGGGGTGGGGGAGTAGGAAAGGGGGGGATATTAGCAGCCTGCATCAAAAATTGAGCCCACATCCCGCCCCTCAATCTTACATAGATCGGACCCTTGGATGCACCAAGCATCGCCACCAAGTTGTAGCGCTCCCAAAGGGTGCTTGGCAAAGGCGTTATGAATTAGACTGCTCTTACGATCACGCCACTGCCATGGTTTGATACCATCGAAGATCAATACGGCGCTAACATTAGCCTTTCGAGCCCTACCTCCATCATTAAATAAGCCATCGTTATTACGGACCAAATTCGGCTCCCGATTTTCAATGCCGTCGCGGCCTATATCAAATACAAGAGAATTAGTGCCATAATTAGCAGAAATATAGTCATCTTCAGTATCAACAATTGATCTAGCATTTAAAGCTATAATATAAGTCATTCCTAACGATCTATACTTATTGGCCTTCTTCTCTAAAGCCATCTTTATTTCTTCACCGGATCGTCTTGTGGAGACGCCACCCACTTCAATCCCAATAGCTCGATAATTGAGTGAATTCAAATCTCTGTTTGGGGATTCGATTAAAGAAATTTTAATGTAACATCCAGAATCTTTATATATGAATTTTTCATTCTTTTTCGGATTAGATTTAATCCAATTTTCAATAGAAATCTTTATTTTGTTCTTTTTTATAGATCGACTGGGTGGGATAATTTTTTCTAAAACAATATAGTGATTTTCGAGTGCGATTTCATTGATTGCATCCCGTATTTCAGATGATATTTTCGAAGACGACGCAACCTCATCAGATCGGTAATTTGGGGAAATTGCCTCGACCACAAAAATCATTCCATCTTTTGTTTCGACCAAGAAATCTGGCGCCCCTTTTTGCCACTCAAAATCAGGCTCAATTTCAACGCGTTTGCATAGATTGGCCTGGAAAAACTTGAAAAGAAAAAGCTCAAAAAAAGCAGACTCGTGCTGTCCGTCATCATGACTGCGGAAGTCACCCAGCCAGCGGGATCTAAATTCGCGAGGGTAGTCGCCAAACCAATTCTCTATCGTTCTTCTGGCTGTCTCGGCCTCTTCTCGAGCGGAAGTGTTCAAATAATTGAACATGCTTTCTGAACTCGACGGAGGTCCGAACCTATGCTTTGGACAGTCGGAAAAAATGGTCACTAGCGCTACCCCCGCACAATCTCCTCCGCCAGCACCGCGACGGTCACGCCCAGCTGGCTCACCTTGAGGACATTATACGCGCGCTGGCCGTCCTCCGATAAGGTCAGCTCCTGACGCACGCTGAAGCCGCCCTTCATGCGGTATTCGAGCACCAGCCGGTTCCCCTCGCTACGCCCCCGCACCGGCCCGATCGCGTCGGTCAGCGTGCCTTCGTAATAGCCGGGGGCCACCTCGATCAGGCGCCATTGGCGCTCGCGGGGTTTTTTGGCGCCCTCGATCACGGTCTGGTCGAGCACCAGGACGCGGGTCGGTGCGGCGTCCCAGCTGGCTTCGTGGTGCGGCTCGATCACGATCCGCCCGCGGCTCTCCACGGTGACGGGGACGGGATCGGACAGCGCCTTTTTCAGCGTCGCGGTGCCGCGGCTCTCTCCTAGGAAGAACACGAAGGGATCGAAGCGCGGCGCCTCTGCACGGGCGATGACGGGCGCGGTTTCGGGTGTGGAGACGCAGGCCCCCAGCATCAGCGCCAGCGACGACGCAGCGATCAGGCCGGTGCGCACGCCGCCTGCCCTCAGCGGTCCCGGTAAGCCGCGATCGGCTCGCCCACCACGAAGCGCGCCGCGCCGATATCGGCGCCGCCGGCATCGCGTTCGTGACGGATGCGGCAGGCCAGCACCGCAACCGCATCGCCATAGGCCGCACGGTTGCGACGCGTCCGGGCGCGGCTTTCGCCGACAAGGGCGATCTGGTGGGCGTGGAGGAGCTGGTTGAGATCCATCGAAACGGGCGGCCTTTGCATCTGGAGACGGACTATGGACGGGAAGCGGACAGCGTCAAGGGCTCCCGGTGAACCGGAAGCCCTTGACTATGGACAGGTTGGCCTGCGTCAGCTCTGCTGTTTCGAGCCGCTGCCGCTGTTACCCTGCTCCATCTGCAGATTGGTGGCGTGTGCCTTGCCACCATCAACCTGCCGCGTGTCATAGCCGTAGCGCTGGTTGGTGCGCGGCTCCTGCGCCTGCTGTTGCAGATCGGTCTTGTTGAACGGCAGGGCATCGCCACCCTTGTCCGGCGTAATCATCCCGGCGCCCTTGGCGGTGTCGTAGGAGTGAATCTTGCCATAATTGGTCATGATGGTGCTTCCTTTTGTGTCCGCGCGGGCCATCAGATGTGATGACTTGCGCCCGGGGCCAAAAGCCGCTTTGAATATTGTGACAATTTTTATTGTCCTTTATTTATTCATGCTTGACTGGTAGCCATACTGATATGGGGATGTATATTGATTCCGCAATGACTTCATTTAAATTTATTGAATTATTATTTCATCTCAATTGACTCATCTGTCATATAGGCGCATCGCTATTGCGGGCATTCCGCCCGATTGGAACATCCGATGGCCAAGGGCCAAGCAAAGAAGAGCCGGGAAACCCGCAAGCCCAAGAAGGACAAGGGCCCCAAGACAAACGCCAGCCAGCCGAGCCTGAAGCCCGGCGCGATCAAGGGCCTGGAGAACATGAAGAACAGCTAGGCGCGGGGCCGCACCGCCGGCTGCCCGTTCAAGACTGCGGCTTGTGGGCGAGGCACTCCATCTCCACCCTAGCGCCGAGGGCAAGGCCGTTCACCCCCATCGCCGAGCGTGCCGGATAGCGGCCCTTTTCGAAATAGCCGGCGTAGATCGCGTTGAAGGCGGGCCAGTCGGCCATGTCGGCCAGCATCACGGTGCATTTGAACACATCGCCCAGCCCCAGCCCGTGGCGGGCGAGGCGGGCTTTCAGCCGTTCGAAGATGCGGTGCGTTTCCGGCTCGATGCCGCCCGGCACCAGCGAGCGTCCGTCGCCCGCTTCGCCGATATCGCCCGACAGGTAGAGCACCTCGCCCACCTGCACCGCATCGGCAAAGGGATAGGGCAGGGTCGATGGGTAGAAGATGATGCCCCCTGCCCCGGCGGCCTCGCCCGTCTCTGCCCCGGTGTGGCCGTCGGCGCTGGCCGGAACCGGCGCCAGGGCCAGTCCCGCCGCCAGCGCCAGTGCGGCGATGATGCGTGTCGTCATGTCATTCCCCCCCTTGTTTCCCCTCGGCCGCTCAGTCGTGTTCGCGGTCCCCCGCGCCGACATAGAGCTGGTTGCCGACTTCGCGGAACTTGGCGCTCATTTCAGCCATGCCCTTCTCGGCCTCTTCTTCCGAAGCGGCGATGAAGGTTTCGGTGGCGGCGTTCTGCTTGGCGGCGAAGTCGCGCACTTCCTGCGTGATCTTCATCGAGCAGAATTTCGGCCCGCACATCGAGCAGAAATGCGCCGACTTCGCGCCTTCGGCGGGCAGCGTCTGGTCGTGGTACTGCTCGGCGGTTTCTGGGTCGAGGCTGAGGTTGAACTGGTCGCGCCAGCGGAACTCGAAGCGGGCCTTGGACAGCGCATCATCGCGGACCTGTGCCGCCGGATGCCCCTTGGCAAGATCGGCGGCGTGGGCGGCGAGCTTGTAGGTGACAACGCCCACCTTCACATCGTCCCGGTCGGGCAGGCCCAGGTGCTCCTTGGGCGTGACGTAGCAGAGCATCGCCGTGCCGTACCACCCGATCTGCGCCGCGCCGATGCCGCTGGTGATGTGGTCGTAACCCGGCGCGATATCGGTGACGAGCGGCCCGAGGGTGTAGAACGGCGCTTCGCCGCAAGCCTCCAGCTGCTTTTCCATGTTCTGCTTGATCTTGTGCATCGGCACGTGGCCGGGGCCTTCGATCATCACCTGCACGTCCTGCTCCCAGGCGCGCTTGGTGAGCTCGCCCAGCGTGTAGAGCTCGGCAAACTGCGCTTCGTCATTGGCGTCGCGGATCGATCCGGGGCGCAGGCCGTCGCCGAGGCTGTAGGCGATGTCATAGGCCTTCATGATCTCGGTGATCTCGTCGAAGTGCTCGTAAAGGAAGCTCTCCTTGTGGTGGGCGAGGCACCACTTGGCCATGATCGATCCGCCGCGGCTGACGATCCCGGTGACGCGCTTGGCGGTCATCGGGATGTAGGGCAGGCGCACGCCGGCGTGGATGGTGAAGTAGTCGACGCCCTGTTCGGCCTGCTCGATCAGCGTGTCGCGGAAGATTTCCCAGGTCAGCTCCTCGGCGATGCCGCCGACCTTCTCCAGCGCCTGATAGATCGGCACGGTGCCGATGGGGACGGGCGAATTGCGGATGATCCATTCGCGGGTGTCATGGATGTTGCGACCGGTGCTGAGGTCCATGATCGTGTCCGCGCCCCAGCGGGTCGCCCACACCATCTTGTCGACTTCCTGCGCCACATCGCTGGCGACGGCCGAGTTGCCGATATTGGCGTTGATCTTGACAAGGAAGTTGCGCCCGATCGCCATCGGCTCGCTTTCCGGGTGGTTGATGTTGGAGGGGATGATCGCCCGCCCCCGCGCGACTTCGCTGCGCACGAATTCCGGGGTGATGACATCGGGGATTTCCGCGCCCCAGCTTTCGCCGTCGCGGATCAGATCGGCGGCAATCTCGCGCCCCAGATTCTCGCGCTCGGCGACATATTCCATTTCCGGCGTGATGATCCCGCGGCGGGCATAGTGCATCTGGCTGACATTCATGCCCGCCTTGGCCCGAAGCGGCCGCTTCACCGCATTGGGGAACTGCGGGACGCCGCCCGAACGATCCGGGCCGAGCTGGCCATTATCTTCCGGCTTGACCTCGCGGCCCGCGTAATCCTCGACATCGCCGCGCGCCATGATCCAGTCGCGGCGCAGCGGCGCGAGACCGGCGTGGATATCGATATGGGCCTCAGGGTCGGTGTAGGGGCCGGAGGTGTCATAGACCCGCACGCTCGGCTCGCCGCCTTCAAGATCGATCTCGCGCATGGCAACCCGGATGCCGGAGCCGGTGCGCGCGCCGACATAGACCTTGCGGCTGCCGCGAATAGGCCCGGTGGTGACGCCGATTTCGACGGGTGAATTGATGTCGGCCATATGCTGTCTCTCTCCAACAGGCGGAAAGAGCGCGGGTGTCATGGTGCAACGACCAGCCCACTCCCTCCGCCGATGCTAATCGGTTCAGGTTCGACGGGTCGTGGGGTGCTTACACCCACCTCTCAGCCTCAGCAGGCTCCCCGGGGATGGGTGACCACTAGCGCGTCAAGGCGGACAAATCCAGCAGTTCGACACCGGCGGGGCGCTTTGGCTGCGGTTGCAGGCCCGGCGATCTATTCTGCGGCCGCGCGCTGCGAATGGAAGAAATCGAGCTTCCAGCGGGTGCCGTCATGAACCAGCACGGCCGATTCCAGCCATCGCACGGGGCGCACATCGGGCGGGGTGCCCGCGCTGCCGGTGTTCTCCCATTGCGACCACGCGACATCACAACGCACAGTGGTATCCATCGGGCCGAGATTCCAGTTGATTTCGACCCCATTGCCCAAGGCTTCGACGACAACGTCGACAAGTGTCGCGCCCGGAAAGCGCTCGCCCACATCGAAAGCGTAAAAGGTCGAGGTCGTCAGCTGCGCGAACGGAGCCTTGTCCTCAATCCGCAGCGCGTCGAAGAAATCGTGGATGGTCTGCTCGATCTCGGCGGGCGCAGCAACGGAATCGGGACATTCGGCCGTGGCGGCATGGGCCGGAGCGCCTGGCACGAATGATGCGGCGAAGGCGGCAAGAAGGGCTGCTGGTTTCATGTTTGGGACAATGCGCCGCCTGCCTGACAAGTCAATCTCCGGCTCGACCATCCCCGCCTTGCCGGCGCGGCGTCGCATCGCGCGGCGGGGCATCGCGCGGCGGGGCATCGCGCGGCGGCGAACGCCGGCCCGGCAAGACGCCCCCTCAGTCGATCACCCGCCCCCGCACCATCACGAAATCGACATCTTCCAGCACGGTCACATCGGCCAGCGGGTTGCCGTCCACCGCGATGATGTCCGCCGAATAGCCGGGCGCGAGGCGGCCGATCTGGCTTTCCATGCCGAGCACCTTGGCAGCACCGGTGGTGGCGCTGGCCAGCACTTCGCGGTCGCTCATGCCTTGTTTGCGCATCAGGCCCAGTTCCTCGGCATTGCGGCCATGCTGGAACACGCCCGCGTCGGTGCCGAAGACCACGGTCACGCCATATTGGCGCGCACGGCTGACGAGCGAGGCCATCAGCGGCTGCACGGCGCGGATCTTGTCCTCAACCACGGGAGTATAGACGCCCTTGCCCAGCCCTTCGGAAACACCCTCCAGCGCCATCAGCGTCGGCACCAGCACTGTGCCGTTGGCCCTCATCGCCTTTGCAGCCGCTTCATCGAGATAGGTGCCGTGCTCGATCGAATCGATCCCCGCTTCGGCGGCCTGCTGGATCCCGCGCGCGCCGTGGGCGTGGGCCATGACTTTCAGGCCCAGCGAATGCGCCGTATCGGCAATCGCCTTCATTTCTTGCGGAGTGAAATGCGCCTCCAGCCCGCGCCCCTGCTGCGACAGGACGCCGCCGGTAGCGGTGATCTTGATCACGTCCGAACCGTTCTGGCTGGCAAGCCGCACCTTGGCCGCGCATTCGACCTCGCCGGTGCAGGTGAAGCCGGAATCAAGCAGCTCGTTCACCTCGGGCCGGAAGCCGTTGACGTCGGCGTGCCCGCCGATGATCGACAGCGCCGGGCCGGCGGCGACGATACGCGGCCCCGGCACCAGCCCTTCGGCGGTGCCGCGCCGCAGGACAAAGGCGGTTTCCTGGGCGCTGCCCGCTTCGCGCACCGTGGTGAAGCCCGCGCGCACCGTCACCAGCGCGTTCTTGGCCCCCACGACCACGCCCCATTCATCGGGCTCGGTCGCCTCTTTCCAGAAATCGCCGCCCGGATCGCCGGTAAGGTGGGTGTGAAGATCGATCAGGCCGGGCAGCACGGTCTTACTCGCCAGATCGATCTCGCGGTCCGCTACGACCGCCCCGTGACCGGGCGTGATCGACACGATCTTGCCGTTGGCCACGATGATCGTCGCCGGGCCGGTCGGATCGCCGGCGGCATCGGTGATGACACTGCCGGCACGGATTGCCACGGTTTCGGCGGCAAGCGGCGCGGCCATTACCGCAGCCAGTGTGCCGACAAGTGCGGCCATCCGGCGCATGGGTTGCTTCATCATCTCTCTCCCGCAAGATTGGTGTTTCGGGAGACGTGATGCGCTGCGGGTGGCCGCGTGGCAAGCCCTGCCACAGCAAAGGCGTGCCGACCCTTTAGCCGATCAGAAGGTGTAGCCGACCCCGAGCCCGAGGATGAACTGGTTCGCATCACCGCGCAGACGGGTATAGGGCGTGTCGGCCCCGTCGCCCACCAGCCGCGAATAGCCGCCGATCCCGGTCACGTTCCATCCGCCGTCGAGCGCATTGCCGCTGAGATCATAGGTCAGCAGCGCGGTGGTGCCGATCCGGTTCAATCCGCCATCGGCACGGAATTGCGGCAGGCCGGTGGCGAGCGCCTGCGCGGGCGAGACGGTGAAATAGTAGTCGGCGAAATTGTCGTCGATGAACTCCGCGCTTGCCTGCGCCTGCAACACCATGGCGCGGCCTATTGGGGCGCGGTAGGCGATCTGCGGCTCGACGATCAGGCCGTCATGCGCGCCCAGCACGTCCTTGCGCGCCTGCACGCCGATGGTGAGTTGATCGAACCGCTTGGCGACGCCCGGAAAGCTGATCCCCGCCGCAGCGCCCACTTCCAGCGCCGCATCGAGCTTGCCAGCGCGCGCCACCACTTCGTCGCTGATGCGGTTGTTGCGATCATTGCGGAAACGGAAGGCCGGGCCGAAACTCACTCGCGGCTTCGTGCGCGGGACGAAGCTTGGCTTGGGCGAGTTCAGATCGAGCACGAAGCCCGGGCCGTTGGGGCTGATCCCCACGCCGCCCACACGGCCGACGATCAGCGGCAACGGGAAAGCAATGTAATCGTCGGAACCGGCATAGCTCGGGACCATACCCGCACCAAGGCCGATGGTCGCCCATGTCTCGTCGAACACCGGCTTCATGAAGTTGAAGGACGCAGGCGGGGCGCCGGCAGGGGCAGGGGGCGGAGCGGGCTGGGTGTCCTCGCCCTCGGCAGCCGTGTCGCTGCGCTCCTCCGTCCCGTTCGCCAGCGCGGGCACAGCGCCGCCGATCAGCGCTGAAGCGCACAGGGCAAGCGGAACAGCGGCAGGCAGAAGCTTCATGATGCGATCCTCGGGAGAGATAGGACGGGCTTTATGCGAGTCTGTCTCAAAAACAGCGTTGCGGCCTTATGTTCCCGCGTGTGATGTTGCAACATGCTTTCATCAGGGCTGCGGCGCGGCGTCATTGCCGTTCCCGTCAGGCTCGCCTAGGGCTGAATGGGCATGGATGATTCACGGCAAACCGACGGCTCCGGGCACGTGCCCGCCCACGATCTGGTGATCGTCGGCGGCGGGCTGGCGGGCGGGCTGATCGCGCTCGCGCTGCACCGCTATGCGCCGGGTTGCCGGTTCCTGCTGGTCGAGGCCGGACGCACGCTTGGCGGGCATCACCGCTGGAGCTGGTTCGAAACCGATCTGCGCCTGCAAGCCCGCCAGCTGATGGACGGCTTCGCGCTCAACGGCTGGGACGAAGGCTACGACATCACCTTCCCCCGGCTGGGCCGCACCCTGCCAACCGCATATCGCTCGCTCGCCAGCGCCGAGTTCCACCGCGCGCTGATGGCCGAACTGCCCGAAGATCGCGTGATGCTGGGTGCCAAGGCCGCCACGGTCGATGCCGACGGGGTCACACTCGCTGACGGCACGCGGATCGACGCGCGGCGGGTGATCGATTGCCGCGCATTCCGCCCCTCGCAACACCTTGCGGGCGGGTGGCAGGTATTCCTCGGCCAGCATTTCCGCTGCGAGGACCCGCACGGCCTCACCCGCCCCGTCATCATGGATGCCAGCGTCGATCAGGTCGCGCCCTACGGCAACGAGGCCGCCTACCGCTTCGTCTATGTCCTGCCGCTTTCGCCTACCGAGGTCTTCGTCGAGGACACCTATTACGCCGATCAGCCGAAGATGGACGCAGAGGTGCTGAAAGGCCGGATCGCCGACTATGCCCGTCGCCACGGGTGGAAGGGCGAGGTGATCGATCAGGAAGCGGGCATCCTGCCGGTGGTGTCGGGCGGCAGCTTCCGCGCGGCACAGGCCGAAATCACCATCCCCGGCGTGGCGCTGGCGGGTGCGCGGGGCGGCTTTTCGCACCCGCTCACCAGCTACACCCTGCCCTTTGCCGCCGACAATGCGCTCGCCATTGCGCGGCTGCTGGCGAACCGTCCGGGCATCTCGGGCAATGAACTCGCCGCCTTCTGCGCCGCCCGCGCAAAACGCCACTGGCGCGCCACCGCCTATTACCGGATGCTGAGCAGGATGCTGTTCGAGGCGGCCGAGCCGGACAAGCGCGTGGTGGTGTTCGAACATTTCTACGCGCTGCGCGGTCGGCTGGTCGAACGCTTCTATGCGGGCCGTTCGACCTGGCCCGATCGTTTGCGCATCCTTACCGGCAAGCCGCCCGTAGCTATCCCGCGCGCCATTCGTGCGCTGTTTTCCTCAGGTAAGCCTTTCAAAACGGAGACCCCGGCATGAACGCCGATGCGAAGCTCAATCTTGCTGGCACGAAGGGGGTGAACCCCGCCCTCGCCGAACGTTACGAAGGCCGTACGGCCTGCGTTATCGGATCGGGTTTCGGCGGGATGGCGCTCGCCATCCGGCTGCAATCGGCAGGCATCGCCACCACTGTGATCGAAAGCCGCGACAAGCCCGGCGGGCGCGCCTATTTCTGGGAGAAGGACGGCTTCACCTTCGACGCCGGCCCGACCGTCATCACCGATCCGCCCTGCCTTGAAGAGCTCTGGGCGCTCACCGGCCACGACATCGCCGAAGATGTCGAACTGATGAAGGTCATGCCCTTCTACCGCCTCAACTGGCCCGACGGCACGAACTTCGACTATTCGAACGACGAAGAACAACTCAACGCCGAGATCGCCAAGCTGAATCCGGCGGACGTTGCAGGCTATGCGCGCTTCCTCGAATATTCCGAGCGGGTGTACCGCGAAGGCTATCTGAAACTCGGCACCAAGCCGTTCCTCGACTTCAAGTCGATGCTCAAGGCCGCACCCGCCCTGATCAAGGAACAGGCGTGGCGCAGCGTCTACGGCATGGTGTCGAGCTATGTCGAGAACGAGAAGCTGCGCGAGGCGCTGAGCTTCCATACGCTGCTGGTGGGCGGCAACCCGATGAACACCTCGTCGATCTACGCGCTGATCCACAAGCTGGAAAAGGACGGCGGCGTGTGGTGGGCACGCGGCGGCACCAACCGGTTGATCGCCGGCATGGTGCGCCACTTCGAACGGCTGGGCGGCACGATGCGCGTCGGCGATCCCGTGGTGCAGGTCCACACGCTGGGCACCAAGGCCACCGAGGTCGAGACCAAGAGCGGCTTCCGCCAGCGCTTCGACGCGGTTGCTTCCAACGCGGACATCATGCATTCCTACAAGGATTTGATGTCGAACAGCCCTCGCGGCAAGCAGATGGCGAAGTCGCTGGGCCGAAAGAGCTTCAGCCCGTCGCTCTTCGTCGTCCATTTCGGGCTGGAGGGCACCTGGCCTGGCATCCCGCACCACATGATTTTGTTCGCCAAGCGCTACAAGGGCCTGCTCGACGACATTTACAAGAACGGCGTCGTGCCGGAAGATTTCGCGATCTACCTTCACCACCCGACCGTGACCGATCCGAGCATGGCGCCCGAAGGCAAGAGCACCTTCTATGCGCTCGTCCCCGTCAGCCACATGGGCAAGATGCCGCTCGACTGGGACGAGGTTGGCCCCAAGCTCGAAAAGATGATCCTCGACGAGCTGGAGCGGCGCCTGATCCCCGACATCCACAGCCGGATCGTCACCAAGTTCAGCTACGCGCCCAAGGACTTCAAGGCCGATCTCAACGCCCACATGGGCAGCGCCTTCAGCCTTGAACCGGTGCTGTGGCAGAGCGCGTGGCTGCGCGGCCACAACCGCGATGACGTGATCGACAATTACTACCTCGTCGGCGCGGGCACCCATCCGGGCGCTGGCATCCCCGGCGTGGTCGGCAGCGCCAAGGCGACCGCCGGGCTGATGCTGGAGGATCTGGCGAAGGCGCAGTAAATCCTCCCCTTCAGGGGAGGGGAACCACCGAAGGTGGTGGAGGGGCGAGCGTGATCAGAGGCCAGAAGGAAACCGTAAAACTCGCCCGCAAACTCCGCGCCGACATGACTCCGCCAGAAATCGTCTTGTGGCAAGCCCTGCGCCAGCGCCCCGGCGGCCACAAGTTCCGCCGCCAGCACCCCGCCGGGATCTACGTGCTCGATTTCTTCTGTTCGCACGCCCGACTGGCGATCGAGGTGGACGGCAGGGCGCACGAAAGCCCGAACGTGATCGCCAAGGACGCGGCCCGATCGCGGTTTCTTCGTGAACAAGGCGTCGCTACAATGCGCATCCCCGCGAAACTTGTGCTTGAAGATATCGAGGCTGTGGTTAGGCGGCTGGTGCAAATCTGTGATGAAAGACTTGAAGGCATGAAAGGCTCGCCCCTCCCCCACCCTGCGGGTGGTCCCCCTCCCCGTTCCGGGGAGGACTCATGAAACGTCTTGCTGTCTATTGCGGATCGGCCTCGCCCGAGGATCCGCGTTACATCCAGCTCGCCTATGATGTCGGCGCGCAATTGGCGCAGCGCGGGATCGGCGTCGTATATGGCGGGGGCAAGCTGGGCCTGATGGGCGCGGTCGCCAAGGGGGCCAAGGAAAATGGCGGCGAAGTCATCGGCATCATCCCGGAGGCGCTGGTCAAGGCTGAAGTCGCCAACCACGACTGCGACGAATTGATCTCCGTTTCGGGCATGCACGAGCGCAAGCAGAAGTTCACCGATCTGTCCGACGGCTTCGTGACGCTGCCCGGCGGGGTCGGCACGATGGACGAATTGTGGGAAGCGATGAGCTGGTCGCAGCTCGGATACCACTCCGATCCGGTCGGCATCCTCAACGCTTTCGGCTTCTACGACGATCTGCTGGCCTTCAACGCGAAGATGGCAGCGGTCGGATTTGTCCGGCCCGCGCACCAGAACATCCTGATCGCGGCGGACACCATCGGCGAACTGCTCGCCAAGATGGAAGCCTACCAGCCGCACACCCCGATCTTCCGCATGAAGGCCGAGGAGCTCTAGGGTTCGCGCCATGGCGGTCGATGCAGCAACCCGCGCCGCTTTGGTCGAGCATGCCCGGCTGTCGATCAAGAAGGGCTCGCAGAGCTTTTCCGCCGCATCGCAATTGTTCGACAATGCGACCCGCGAACGCGCCTGGCTGCTTTACGCCTGGTGCCGCCGCGCGGACGATATTGCCGACAATCAGGAAATGGGCGGCGAATTGGGCGATCAGTCCGATCTGGCAGACCGGCTCGCGCATATCCGCCGGCTGACGGCGCTGGCTTTCGCAGGCGAGCCGACCGGCGATCCGGCTTTCGATGCGCTGGGCGTGGTCGCCGCCGAAGTGGGCCTCACCCCGCAGATGGCCGAGGATGTGATCGCAGGCTTTCAATTGGACGCAGAGGACTGGCGCCCGCGCACCGAGGCCGACATGCTGCGCTATTGCTACCACGTGGCGGGTGCGGTCGGTGTGATGATGGCGGTGGTGATGGGGGTTTCGCCGGAGGATCAGGAAACGCTCGACCGGGCGAATGATCTCGGCCTTGCCTTCCAGCTCTCCAACATTGCCCGCGATATCGTCGAGGATGATGCGGCGGGGCGCTGCTACCTGCCGATGGAGTGGCTCGCCGAACAGGATATCGAGCCCGGCCAGCACACCAAGCCGCATCACCGCAAGGAACTCGCCGAAATGGCCGCGCGGCTGGTCGCGCTGGTGGAAAAGCACGAGGCGGCAGCGCGCGTGGGCGCGGCAAAGCTCCCCTTCCGCAGCCGCTGGGCGGTGCTGTCTGCTGCGCGCATTTACGGCGCAATCGGCCGCAAGGTGAGGAAGCGCGGGCCCGAGGCGTGGAACAGCCGCACCTATGTCCCGCGCGCCGAAAAGGCGCTCTACGGCGTGCGCGCGTTCCTTTCCGCCGTGCTCAATCGCGAGAAGATGCCGGAGGGCGGGATCGACTGGGGGATCGCGGATTACCGGCCGCGCTAGCCTTCAACCGTTCGCCTCGATCGCAGTCGAGAAGCCTTGCGCGAGGTGCTGCGACTACGCTCGACACGAAAGGAGGGCGGGGCTAATCCGGCGGGCATGATCCGCAAACTCCTGATCGCCAATCGCGGCGAAATCGCCTGCCGCATTATCCGCACCGCCCGCGCAATGGGGATCGCCACCGTCGCGGTCTATTCCGATGCCGATGCCAAGGCGCTGCATGTGCGTTCCGCCGATGAAGCGGTGCATATCGGTCCCTCGCCTGCGGCGGAGAGCTATCTGGTGGGGGCGAAGATCATCGCGGCGGCCAAGCAGACCGGGGCGGATGCGGTGCATCCGGGTTACGGCTTCCTCTCGGAGAATGCCGATTTCGCGCAGGCCGTGATCGACGCAGGGCTGATCTGGGTCGGCCCCAGGCCTGCCAGCATCCGCGCGATGGGGTTGAAGGACGCGGCCAAGCAGCTGATGCGCAGCGCGGGCGTGCCGGTGACGCCGGGCTACGATGGCTCGGATCAGTCGGTAGAGCGGCTCACCAAGGAGGCCGAGGCCATCGGCTACCCGGTCCTGATCAAAGCTGTCGCAGGCGGCGGCGGGAAGGGGATGCGCAAGGTCGATGCCCCCGCCGATTTCGCCGCTGCGCTCGAAAGCTGCCGCCGCGAGGCCAAGGCCTCCTTCGGCAATGACGAGGTGCTCTTGGAGAAGTGGATCACCTCGCCCCGTCATATCGAGGTGCAGGTGTTCGGCGATGCCCACGGCAACGTCGTCCACCTGTTCGAACGCGACTGTTCCTTGCAGCGCCGCCACCAGAAAGTGATCGAGGAAGCCCCCGCCCCCGGCATGGACGCGGCCACCCGCGAAGCGATCTGCGCCGCCGCCGTGCGCGCCGCCAAGGCGGTCGATTACGAGGGCGCGGGCACGATCGAATTCATCGCCGATGCCTCCGAAGGCCTGCGCGCGGATCGCATCTTCTTCATGGAGATGAACACCCGGCTTCAGGTGGAACACCCCGTCACCGAGGAAATCACCGGGGTCGATCTGGTCGAATGGCAACTGCGCGTGGCGAGCGGCGAGCCGCTGCCCAAGCGGCAGGACGAGCTGTCGATCAACGGCCATGCGATTGAGGCGCGGTTGTATGCGGAAGACCCGGCGAAGGGGTTTTTGCCGAGCACGGGACGGCTCGACTACCTCCTGTTCCAAGACGGCGGGCGCGTCGAGACAGGGGTTGAAGAAGGTGACGCGATTTCACCGTTCTACGATCCAATGATCGCCAAACTCGTTGCTTGGGGAAAGACACGGGAAGAAGCAAACGACCGTCTTTTCCAGATGGTGTCGTCGGTTGAAATCTGGCCCGTCCGGTCAAATGCCGGATTCCTCAGCAGAACTCTGGAACACCCTGACTTCGAGAACGCGATCCTCGATACAGGATTCATCGCCGAGCGCTTACACTCGTTGATCCCACCTGAAGCCGCAGAGGACCACGTTTGGCAAAGAGCTGCTGAGGCTGCTCTGCTCGACGTCGTTTCAGATAACGAGGGGCTGGCTGGCTTCCGTTTGAACTCAACCCCCAAGATTTCGGTCACGTTGTCGCACAACGGTGAGACCAGAACGCTCCCGTTCGAACCTGCTGTTGCTGGCTCAACCAGCTACCACGATGACCAACGGGTGTTGGTCTTCGATTATGGCTCAACGTACGAGTTCGAAAGAGGCGCGCGCGGCACCGGCCAAGCCTCCGCCGCAGATGGCGCGATCCTCGCGCCGATGCCGGGCAAGGTCATCGCGGTCGATGTCGTCGAGGGGCAGGCCGTCACCGCCGGGCAGCGGCTCATGGTGCTCGAGGCGATGAAGATGGAGCACGCCCTCACCGCGCCGTTCGACGGGGTGGTCGAGGGGCTTAGCGTGAGCGCAGGCGCGCAGGTGCAGGTCGAGGCGGTGTTGTGCACGGTGGTGCCTGGGGCTTCGGAAAAATAATTCGTCACCCCAGCGAAAGCTGGGGCCTAGGGCGGCAAGCGCTGTACCAAGAGGCCCTAGGTCCCAGCTTTCGCTGGGATGACGATGTGCGTAGGGGTGGGGAATGACCTGGGCCAAGGAACTCGAAGAACTGCGCGCGCGCGAAGCGCTTGCCGAGCAGATGGGCGGCGCGGACAAGGTGGCGCGGCAGCATGGCCGGGGCAAGATGGACGCCCGCGCGCGGCTCGCGGCGCTGTGCGACGAAGGCTCCTTCCGCGAGATCGGCAAGATCGCAGGCTCCGCGAAGTATGACGCCAATCGCGACCTCGCGCACGTCACCCCCGCCCCCTTCCTGTTCGGCAAGGCGCTGATCAATGGCCGCCCGGTCGTCGCCACCGCCGACGACTTCACCATTCGCGGCGGCGCGGCAGATGCGGGGATTGCGCGCAAGATGGTGCAGGCCGAACGGATGGCGCACGAGCTGAAGCTGCCCATCATCCGCATGATCGACGGCACCGGCGGCGGCGGCAGTGTGAAAACGCTCGAACAGATCGGCGCGACCTATATCCCCGCGGTGCCCGGCTGGGGCGATGTGGTGACCAACCTCGACACCGTGCCGGTTGTGGCGCTCGCGCTCGGGCCGACGGCAGGCCTCGGCGCGGCACGGACGGTTGCCAGCCACTATTCGATCATGGTCAAGGGCCTCAGCCAGATCTTCGCCGCCGGCCCCGCCGTGGTCGATGGCCTGGGCGATGCCTACAAGGGCGATGCCGCCAGCCATGAAGAGGCCAAGGAGCGGCTGGGCGGATCGGAAATCCACACCCGCAACGGCGTGGTCGATGACGAGGTGGCGAGCGAGGCCGAGGCTTTCGCCCGCGCACGGCATTTCCTCAGCTTCATGCCCGAATATGTCGGCCAACCCGCGCGCCGCTCTCTCTGCACCGATCCGGTCCACCGCAAGGAAGAGGCGCTGCTCAGCCTCGTCCCGCGTGATCCGAAACAGGTCTATTCGATGCGCCGCTGCATGGAGATGGTGTTCGACAGCGGCACCGTGTTCGAGATCGGCAAGCATTGGGGCCGCGCCGCGATCACCGCGCTCGCCCGGCTCGACGGCTGGCCGGTCTGCGTCATCGCCAGCGATCCCAGCTATCTAGGCGGATCTTGGGAGGCCAAGACCAGCGAGAAGGTCGAACGCTTCGTCAAACTGGCCGACCAGTTCCGCCTGCCCATCGTCCACCTCGTCGACAATCCCGGCTTCATGATCGGGCGCGAGGCAGAAATGGCGGGGACGATCCGCTACGGCGTCAACGCGATGAACGTGATCTACCGCGCCACCGTGCCGCTCGCATCGATCGTGTTGCGCCGCGCCTATGGCATCGCGGGCAGCGCGATGAGCAATGCCGAACGCTACCAGTATCGTTATTGCTGGCCGAGCGGCGACTGGGGCAGCCTGCCCATCGCGGGCGGGCTGGAGGTTGCCTATAAATCGGAACTGGAAGCGGCGGATGATCCGGCGGCACTGCTGGGCGAAATCCGCGAAAGGCTGGCGAAAGTCACCTCGCCCTTCCGCTCCGCCGAACGCTTCAATGTCGAGGATATCATCGACCCGCGCGACACGCGGCCATTGCTGTGCGAGTTTGCCGGGCTGGCTTGGAGAAAGCTCGAAAGCGAGCGTTGATTCGGCCCGAAGGGCCACGAGGGCGACTGCCCGCCCGCAGCGGGGGCAGCTTTGCTGCCCGTCTAGCGAGGACCGCGCGCCCGGACGGGCGTGCGGAAATCAGGAAGTGCCCATCCCCGCTTCGGCATCGCTTGGGCCGAACAACTTGCCCTTCTCGCTCAGGAGCACCAACACCAGACAGGTGAGGCCCGACGCCAGCAGCGCCAGCGCCAGCGGGCGTGCTGTGCCGTCATAGGCATAGCCGATCGCTCCGCCGAGCAGCGCCGCGGTGGTCATCCGGATAAATCCGTGCGCCGAGCTTGCCGCCCCGGCGATGGCGAAGAACGGGTTCATCGCGATCGCGCCGAAATTGCTGCCGATAAAGCCGAGCAGCGCCATGTTGATCGCCATCAGCGGGACGAAGTGCCACAGCGACTCTTCCGGCTGGAAGGCGAAGAACACCTGGCAAGCGCTCACGAGAATAAAGGCGAACAGCGCGGTGTGGCTCACCCGGCGGGCGCCGAAACGCTCGACAATGCGCGAGTTCGACCAGCTGGCGAGCGCCATGGAGCCCGCGCAGATGCCGAACACCATCGGGAAGATGTCGCCCGCACCGAAGGTTTCGGTGATCAATTGCTGCGATGAATTGATGAAGCCGAACAACGCGCCGAACACCAGCGCGCTGCCGAACACGTAACCGACGACGCTCGGCAGGGACAAGGCGCGGGTCATGTTGCGGGCAATGGTGCCCACCCGGATCGGCTGGCGGTTTTCTTCCGAAAGGCTTTCGGGCAGGCGGAAATGCACCCACGCGCCCACGGCTACGCCGGCAACCGCCATGACGCCGAAAATCGCGCGCCAGTCGGCCACCAGCAGAATGGCCTCGCCGATACTGGGGGCGACAGCGGGCACCATCAGGAAGATCACGAAGATCAGGCTCATCATGCGGGCCATCTTGTCCCCGCCAACACGGTCGCGGATGATCGCCGGTGGCAGCGCGATGATGCCCGCCGCAAAGAAGCCCTGCGCCGCACGCACCGCGATCAGCATGTCATAGGTCGGCGCGATCGCGCTCAAGAGCGAGAGCACGATGTAGACGAGGATCGAGCCCATCAGGATGGGTCTGCGCCCGAAGCGGTCGGCCAGTGCCCCCGGTACCAGCGCGCCGATCCCGGCGGTAAGCAGATAGACCCCGATCACGAATTGCCGGGCATTGCCCTCTACCGAAAGATCGGCCGCCAGCGCATCGAGCGCAGGCAGAATCGCGTCGATCCCGAAGGCGTTCAGCGCCATCAGCAGCGCCATCATCCACATCAGCTCGGTCTCGCCGATAGCCTTGCGGAGGGGCATTATGGGGGCAAACGTGGTGGCCATGGCAGGCCCTTTGCCCGCAGGTTCTCCCGATGACCACTGTTCTTTTCGCATGCGCACAAAATCGCCATGGCGCGCGAAAGTTCCAGCAATGGTTCCTTCGCGGGCGCGAAGCTTCTATTTTGCCTGCGATATGGCAAGCGAGCCTCCATCACACACGGCAGACGAAGAAGCCTCCCCGGACGAGCTGGGGCTGCGCAAGATCATCCATGTCGACATGGACGCCTTCTTTGCCAGCGTCGAACAGCGCGACAATCCCGAACTGCGCGGAAAGCCTGTCGCGGTCGGCGGGGCGGGCGGGCGCGGGGTGGTGGCCGCCGCCAGCTATGAAGCGCGCCAGTATGGGGTGAAAAGCGCGATGCCTTCGGTCACCGCCAGCAGGCTGTGCCCCGACCTGATTTTCATGCGCCCGCGCTTCGATGCCTACAAGGAAGCAAGCCGCCAGATCCGACGCGTGTTCGAGCATTACACGCCCGTGATCGAACCGCTCAGCCTCGACGAAGCCTATCTCGACGTCACCGACGACCGGCTCGGTATCGGCAGCGCCACGCGCATCGCCCAGCTGATCCGCCAGGAAATCCGCGCCAAGACGCAGCTCACCGCGAGCGCGGGGGTGAGCTACAACAAGTTCCTCGCCAAGCTGGCGAGCGATCAGAACAAGCCCGATGGCCTGTGCATCATCCGCCCAGGTGAAGGCGCGGGTTTTGTGGCGGGCCTGCCGATCCGGCGCTTTCACGGGGTCGGGCCGAAGGCGGAAGAGAAGATGAAACGGCTCGGCATCGAAACGGGCGAGGATCTGGCGGGCAAGGATATCGCCTTCCTGCGCCAGCACTTCGGCAGCATGGGCGATTACCTGTTCCGCGCCGCCCGTGGCATCGATCTGCGGCCCGTGCGGGCGCACCGCATCAGGAAGTCGGTCGGCGGGGAGCGCACTTTTTCCGAGGACATCGGCAGCGGCACGGCTTTGCGCGAGACGCTGGAGAACATTATCGGCATCGTGTGGGAGCGGATCGAGGCGGCCGGCGCGAAGGGGCGCACGGTGACGCTGAAAATGAAATTCACCGATTTCCGCATCATGACCCGCGCAACCTCGCTGCCGCACTTCGTTACCGGCAGGGACGAATTCGCGCAGGTCGCCCGCGCGCTGCTGGAAGCGGAACTGCCGCTGCAGGGGCCGATCCGGCTGATGGGACTGACGCTCGGCAATCTCGAAGGGGCCGAGGATAACAGGCCCGCGCGCGACGAGGCGCAGTTGCGCCTGCTCTAAAGCGTTCCGCGTGCCTTCCACACGGCGATCCGCGCGCGGGTGGTCTTGCCGAGCGGTTCGGGCAACGAGTGCGAGGGGAAGAAGCGGGCTTCCCGCACCTCACGGCCATCGGCGCGCGGATTCTGGTCGCAGGTGGCGGCAAAGATATGCGCGGTGTGGGGCGATCCGGACAAGACCTCTTCAAGCGTGCCGATTGCTTCTATCCGCGGCAATTCGATCCCCAGCTCCTCGCGCACTTCGCGGCGCGCGGCCTCAATCGGGTCTTCCCCGCGCGCAAGCCCACCGCCCGGCAGGCCCCACACATCGGGGCCATAGGAATGTTTAAGCAGCAGCACATCGCCGCCGAGATTGGTGATGATGACGCTCACGCCCGCAATCGGCATCTTGCGCCAGCGCCGCCAGCGGTGCCGCACCGCGTGGGCTATCGGCAGGATCGCGCGGTGCAGCGGAGCGGGCAGATAGGCAGGCATCAGGTGAACACCGTGACCGGAATGCCGTGCCTGCGCGCCATGCCCAGCAGGCGGGCCACCGGCAGATCATTCGCCCCGCGCGCCGCCGCATCGAACACGTCGCGCTTGTCGGCCGCACCGCCGAGCGTGAACACGATTTCATCGCTGTCGGCCAGCGCCGGGATCGTCAGCGTGATGCGATCAAACGGCGCGTGGGCGGGCAGCGGATCGGGGGTGAGGCGACGCAAGACCTGCGGATCGTCCACCTTGGGATCGGTGTTCGGAAACAGCGAGGCAATATGCCCGTCCGGCCCCATGCCGAGCCAGGTCAGCGCGAAATGCGGCGGAACAGCGCCTTCGGTCAGCGCCGCGATCCGTGCCCCTTCGGGTGCGAGCAAGGCGCGGATCTTGCCGGTGTTGGAAGCCTCGTGATCCTCGGGCACGATCCGGTCGTCATTGGGCCAGACCTGCCAGCCGCTCCAGTCGATGCGGCCACTTTCGATCAGCGCGGCGAGGATCGGAAACGGGGTCGAGCCGCCGGGGATCGTGATTGCGCCCGATCCCGCGGCAGCCAATCGCTCCGCCAGCCAGTCGGCTATCGCGCGCTGGTCTGCGCCTTCGATAATGGTGATCTCCTGCATGGCGGCCATGCATAACAAAAGGGCCGCCCCCGGTCAGCGGGAACGGCCCATTTTTTTGATCATGCGCAAGCTTTTCCTCAGGCGAGCAGCGACTTGAGGAACCACACGCGCTGTTCGGTCATGTCGGTCCAGTCGTCGATCAGCCCGTCGGTGGCATTGTCGCCCGCCTGTTCGGCCAGCGGCTTCATGCCCTTGAGGCGTTCGACCACCGTCACATTGTCGTCGCGCAGTTCGGCAATCATATCCTCCGCGCCGAGCGAGGCGCTGTCCTGATCCTTGATCTTCGTGTGCTGCGCCACCGAGCCGACCGAAGTCAGCGTGTCGGCATCAAGCTTGCGGACGCGTTCGGCGATCAGATCGATCTGATCGCGGATTTCCAGCGCCTGTTCGTCAAACAACAGATGCAGATCACGGAAGCGCGGGCCCTTCACATGCCAGTGAAAGTTCTTGGTCTTGATGAACAGGGCAAAATGATCCGCCAGAAGCCCGTTAAGTTCGCCAACCAGCGCGGCTTTCGAATTGGTGTTGGGATTGGCCATGATGTTCTCCTTTATTATGGGGCAGCCGGGTTTCGCTGCCGTTGGTGTGTTCATCATAATAACGGATAAAGGCGCATTCGGTTTCGCAATTTTGCAATTCGCAATAATCGAACAAAGCGATTAAAGCGTCGCGTAACGAGCGTTCAATCCGATCAAGAGCGCTGCAAGAATAAGGCAGGCGGCCAGCGCCAGCCGGATCGCGCGCAACGGCAGGCGGACCAGCCCCGCCGACCCGACAGACCAGCCCAAAACAATCGCCGCCCCGCCCCCCAGCGCACCGCCCATCGCTGCGGTGACCGGCCAGTGCGCATGCGCGGCAAAGGCGAACACCGCAAAGCGCGCAGCATCGCCGACCTGCCGGCCGGCCAGCACAAGCGCGATGGCGCCGAGCGAGCGGGTCGGCTCGCGCGGCTCCTTCAACCGGACAGGCCAGACGAGTTCGGCCCCGGCGATCGCAAGCGCGAAAGCGACCAGCATCTGCGCCGCGCGGGGCGGAAGCCGGTCAGCAAAGCCTGCCCCTGCCCACGCCATCAGCGCGGCGGTGCAAACAGCCGCGGCGACACCCACCAGCAGCAGCGAAACCCGGCGTCCGAGCGCGTCGGCCCAGCGCGCCACCAGCCATTGATCGCGTCCGCCCAGTGCCAGCGCGAAGACCAGCAGCAGCGAGAACAGGAAGCTATCCAAGCCGCGTGCCTCGCGCGGGGGCGGTCAGGCCGCCCACGGCCCGGTGATCGCCACCGTGACAGCGGGCGAATAGACATTGACGAACAGCCATTGGCCATCGGGCGAGAAGCACGCGCCGGCCAGTTCGGTCTGCGCGGTCAGGCGCGCGACGTCATAGGGGCGCCCGTCGGGCGTGATCCCGCGAATGTGATTGTCGACCACATCGGTATACTGGTCTTCGCACACGATCAGGTGGCCGCTGGGGGCAACCGTCAGGTTGTCGCCGAAATTGAACTGATCCGTGCTTTCGCTTTCGAAAAACAGTTCGACCAGATCGGGCGCGCCCGCAACGCCGGGGGTCAGCTTGAGAATCTGGCCCAATTGCTTTGCGCCGCCGCTGGTGCAGCAGGCGAACACCGCTCGCTCGCCCATGTGCAGCCCCTCGCCGCGCGCCACCAGCGCCGCGCCTTTTGCCGCCGCGCGCTGGCGCAGGTCGTCCTTCGGCGCTTCGACCTCGTCGAGATCGACCCAGCTGACGCGATAGCTCTTGCCCAGCGGCATCGCTGCGCCGTTCCAGTTGCGAGTGTCGGCCAGCCCTTCGATCACCATCGCCTGCAAGCGCCCGCCTTCGGCCAGCTTGCCGGGGACTTTCGGCAGGAAACGGTAGAGCACGCCGTCGTCGCGGTCTTCGGTCATATAGACGACGCCGGTCGCCGGATCGACCGCGGCGGCTTCGTGATTGAAGCGGCCCATCGCGGTAAGCGGCACCGGATCGACCAGCCCGCGCGCCGATGCGGGAACCTCGAACACCCAGCCGTGGTTGCGCTCCAGCCCGTCACCGTAACGCTGGCCCGGCCCGGTCGGCGCTTCCTCGCAGGTCAGCCAGCTGCCCCACGGCGTCGTCCCGCCAGCGCAATTGCGGATCGTCCCGCCAAGGCTGCGGAACTGGCGCTTCACGCCAAGCGTCGCGGCATCGAGCACGATAGTGGTGGTGCCGCCGGGTACGAAACTGCCATTGCGCTTGCCGAAACCCTTGGCAATCGGCCCGCCGCTGCCGTCGGTGGGCACCAGCTCATGATTGCGCACCAGTGCAATTTCGCCATTGCCGAGGTCGAAGCAGCCCATCCCGTCGGCCTTGTCCGGCACGGTGCCGCCGTCATCCATCGCATCGCCCAGGCGCGAAATGACGCGGTAGGAAAAACCCTGCGGCAGATCGAGCAGGCCCGCCTTGTCGGGCACCAGCGCGCCGTATCCGGCAAAGCCGGTGGCCGGAGCGCGCGGGCCGGACGCACCAGGCGCGCCGTCGATCCCGCCGCTGCGGATCACGCAGCCACTGGCCGCCAGCGCCGCAAAGGCAGAGGCGGTGGCACCGAGAAAACGGCGGCGGTCGGACGAAATGGCGGGGGCGCTTGCGGGGTGCTGAATCATGCCTCAGCCCCTACTCCCCACCCTCCGGCGCGGCAAGAATTTCGTCCCGGCGCGCCCGCTTGGTGTCCTGCGCGGCAGGCGGTTCAACCCGCTCCAGCGCACTGGAATGCCGCAAGGGAAATCCGGCCCGGAATTGCGTCAATTGAAGAGGTGGCGCAATACAGCCCAACGGCCTAGCAATCGGCCAAACAGATCAGGGGAGAGCACAGGGATGAAGATCGAACCGGGCATGGCGGCGGTGGTGACCGGCGGGGCTTCGGGCCTCGGCAAGGCGAGCGCAAAGGCTTTTGCCGATGCCGGCATGAAGGTTGCCATTTTCGACATCAACGACGAGGCGGGAGAAGCGCACGCCGCCGCAATCGGCGGCACCTTCCACCATGTCGACATCATGGACGAAAGCTCCGTCGAAGCCGGTTTTGCGGCCGCCCGCGCCGCGCACGGGCAGGAGCGCGTGACGCTGCACTGTGCGATGGCATCGCGGCGCGGCAAGACCCTGGGCTGGGACAAGGAGGCGGGGGCCTACAAGCGCCTCTCCACCGAAGATTACGCCTTTGGCGCAGAAGGGATTCTGGTGGCCAGCTACCGTGTCGCCAGCATCTCGGCGCTGGGCATGGCCAATGCCGATCCCGTCAATGACGATGGCGAACGCGGGGCAATCATCCTTACCGCCAGCGTCGCCGCGCAGGACGGGCAGATCGGACAGGTGATCTACGGTTCGTGCAAGGCGGGGGTGAACGGTCTGGTGCTGCCGATGGCGCGCGATCTGATGGATCTCGGAATCCGGGTGAATTCGGTCATGCCGGGCATCTTTGCGACCCCGCTGATGCTGGGAATGAAGGACAGGAACCCGCCGATGTGGGCGCAGCTGAATGCCTCCGTCCCCTTCCCCAAGCGCCTCGGCGAGCCGGAGGAGTTCGCCTCGCTGGTGCTCGAGATAGCCCGCAACAGCTACATCAATGGACACCAGTTCCGGCTGGACGGGGCAATCCGGATGCCGCCGAAGTAAGAGTGCAACACAATCGAAGCCGCCAGGCTTCGCAAGCGCGACTGTGCGTCGGCCGGTAGACCGCCCGCCCGGAGGCGTTCGCGAAGCGAACAAGCCGCGAGGGAAAACAAATGACCACTGCAACCAACGAATACCCCACCAGAGCCTATGGCGCGACCGCGCCCGACAGCGGCGTGGGGCCGATGCAGATCACCCGCCGCGGCTTGCGCCATGACGACGTGCTGATCGAGATCAGCCATTGCGGCATCTGCCATTCCGATCTCCACAGCGCGCGCAACGACTGGGGGCGCAGCACCTATCCGATCGTGCCGGGTCACGAAATCGTCGGCACCGTCGCAGCGACCGGTGAAGGGGTGACACGCCACAAGATCGGCGACCGGGTGGCAATCGGCTGCATGGTCGATTCCTGCATGGAATGCGATCATTGCGCGTCCGATCTTGAACAATACTGCCTCGATGGCGGGATGACCGGCACCTATAACGGCAACGACCGGCGCGACGGCTCGCCAACCTTTGGCGGCTATTCGGAACGGATCGTGGCGCGCGAGGAATTCGTGCTGAAAGTGCCCGACAGCCTGCCGATGGCCGAGGCTGCACCGCTGCTATGCGCCGGGATCACCACCTATTCCCCGCTGCGCACATGGAAGGTGGGCCCGGGCAGCAAGGTCGCGGTCGCAGGGCTTGGCGGGCTGGGGCATATGGGAGTGAAGCTCGCCGCAGCGATGGGCGCAGAAGTAACCGTGCTGTCCCGCAGCGAAAGCAAACGTGCCGATGCCGAAAAGCTGGGCGCCCATGCTTTCCTCAACACCGCCGACAAGGCCGCCATGAAGGCCGCGCGCGGCACCTTCGACATGGTGCTCAACACGATTCCCGTGCGGCATGACGTAACGCCTTACCTGCACTTGCTGCGGATCGACGGGGTGCAGGTGCTCGTCGGCATGATCGACATGATGCCCGAACTCCACACCGGGGTGTTGCTCGGCCGCAAGGTGCTGACCGGCAGCGGCATCGGCGGGCTCGCGGAAACGCAGGAAATGCTGGATTTCTGCGCCGCCAAGGGCGTCCTGCCCGATATCGAGGTGATCGCGATGCAGGATATCCAGACCGCCTATGACCGGATGGAGGCCAGCGACGTCAAATATCGTTTCGTGATCGACATGGAGAGCCTGCAGAAGGGGCCGTGAGCAGTTTCTTCGTATTCTCGTAGATTAGTATATACAATACTATGATATTAAAGATTCTATAATATACAGAAAACTGCACTTGTTTCATTGATGCAACACAATAGCGACAATCTATAAATTCGGTATTCGTAAAGAATTGTGCGGAACCGCGGTGATGATATTGGGTTTCGTTGCCGCGCACGGAGCACATTCGTAATATAAGAAGGCACCGGCGCTGCACGCAGGCGGAACGATCCCACCTCTCTCAAGGAGCGTTCCACATGACCATCCGTTTTGCTTCCGCTGCTTCGGCCATTGCTGTTGCCGGTGTCCTTTCGACTCCCGTTCTGGCCGAGGGTCCCGCAGCCGCGCTGGAAACCGCCGCGCCGATCGTACTGACCGAAAAGGCCGCCGCGCGCCTTGCCGCTGGCGACGAAGATCTGGCGGGCGTCACCATCGCCGCGTCGGGCGAAGCCACCCCGGTGATCCTCACCGCCACCGGCGCCGCTCCGGGCCTTGCCGCGAATAATGGCGAAGTCGTCGTCTCCAGCGCCGCGATCGCCACCGCCGCCGCGGCTGCCGCCATGCAGGCCGAAGAGAATGGCGGGCGCCAGGAAACCTTCACCGTCACGCTCAACCAGGACAGCTTCTTCGGCTTCTACCCGGCCTTCAACGGCCTGATCCCGGTCAGCGAGAATGTCGATTTCAGCTTCTACGGCATCATCTGGACCACCGACGCCTTCGGCACCGGCATCGGTTCCGACCTGTGGACCGAATTCGGCGTCGGTGCCGCGATCTACAGCGGCAATTTCGTCATCAAGCCGCAGGTCGGCCTCACCAACGGGGCGCTGCTGTCGGGCGGCGCGCGCGATCCGAACGGTGTTCCCGCCGGAACCGGCGGCAATTTCGCCGACGGCATCGTGCCGAGTCTGACCATCAACTATTCCGACGACACCTTCGAGGCGGAATATTACGGCGGCTACTACGCTGCGCTGCGCAACCGCAATGATGATGCCGCGCTCGACTTCCTGCACACCTGGATCAACGCGGGCTACAAGTTCAGCGACAACGTATCGGCCGGCGCGCATTACGAGCTGCTGAGCAACACCCGCAACACCTTCCCCGGCGGATCGACCGCTCGGGTGTACCAGTGGGTGGGGCCCTATGTGCAGTTCAAGACCAGCAACGGCTTCTTCGCCCGCTTCACCGCCGGCGCGGATATCGAAAGCGGCAATGACGGCGACTTCTACAAACTGACCGCCGGTTTCACGTTCTGATCCTTTGACGACCCTGAGGCACCCGGGGCGCGGGGGCGTGCGACATTATGCCGTGCGCCCCCTTTGCTTTGCGCCGCCTTTCCCATAACCTTATGCGCAGACAAGAGAATCGGGATCGGGAGAGCCTTTCAATGATGCGGATTACACTTCTGGCAGGCGGCCTTGCCGCGCTGCTGCTGGCCCCTGCGGGCGAGGCGCAGGCGCGCAGCCGGTTCGAGGCGACAATCACCCGCACCACCTACGGCATCCCGCATATCCAGGCGGATACCTGGCAGGGTGTGGGATACGGCGTGGCCTATGCCTATGCCGCCGACAACCTGTGCCTGCTGGCAGAGGAATTCACCACCGTGGCGGGCGAGCGTTCGCGCCATTTCGGGCCGGAGGCCAAGGCGGTGCTCGGCTTTCAGGAGGTGGACAATCTGTCCTCGGACGTGTTTTTCCGCGCTACAATCGATCTGCCCGCCTTGCGCGAAGGCTTCGGGGGGCAAAGCCGCGAGTCGCGCGGGCTCGCAGAGGGCTATGTCGCGGGTTACAACCGCTTCCTGAAGGACGCGGACGCGGACGGCATTCCCGCCGAATGCCGCGGCCAGCCGTGGGTGCGCGCGATCACGCTTGATGATGTGCTGCGCCTCAACGAAAAGCAGATGCTGCTCGCCTCCTCGCTGGCGCTGGCCCCGGGCATCGCGGGCGCAGCGCCCCCGGGCAGCGCCGCTCCCAAGGTCGCGATGGCCCTGCCCAAGCCGGGCGAGCTCGGCATCGGCAGCAATGGCTGGGCCTTCGGCGGCGAGGCAACCGCCGACGGACGCGGCATGGTGATCGGCAATCCGCATTTCCCGTGGAACGGGCCGAGCCGGTTCTGGCAACTCCACGTCACCGGCCCTGACGGTTATGACGTGATGGGCGTCGGCATTGCCGGGACGCCGATCCCGACGCTTGGCTTCAACAAGGATGTCGGCTGGACCCACACCGTCACCGCGGCGCGCCACTTCACGTTGCACACGCTGACTCTCGATCCCGCCGATCCGACCCGCTACATGCTCGACGGGACAAGTGTGGCGATGGAACCGCGCACCATCACCGTGCCGATGCCCGAAGGCACGCCGGACGTCACCCGCACGCTCTACACCACCCGCTTCGGCCCGGTCTTCGTTGCCCCTCAATCGGGCGTGAACTGGAGCGCGGCGATGGCCTTCGCGGTCAAGGATGCCAATCGCGGCAACCAGCGCGCGATCGAAACCTGGCTGCGCATCGGCCAGGCGAAAAATGTCGGCGAGATCAAGACCGCGGTAAGCGCGACGCTGGGTATTCCGTGGGTCAACACCATCGCCGCCGACCGCTTCGGCGATGCGCTCCACGCCGATATCACTGCGGTGCCGAACGTGTCGGCAGACAAGATCGCCGCCTGCGCGACCCCGCTTTCGCCGCTGTTCGCCTCGATTGCGACGCTGCTCGACGGATCGCGCGCGGACTGCGACTGGGACGTGGCAGGCGGCACGCCGGTGCCCGGCCTGATGCCTGCGAGCAATCAGGCTGCCACCATCGTGCGCGGCTATCTTACCAATTCCAATGACAGCTACTGGCTCAGCAATCCGCGCCTGCCGCACCCCGCCCTGTCGCCGATCCTCGGCAAGCATGCACAGGCGCTGAGCTTGCGCACGCGGTCGAACTTCACCGAGACTGAAGCGCTGCTGGCTGCCGGCAAGGTCGATCATGCGCGCGCGCAGGCGCAGGTTTTCGCCAACAAAAGCCTTGCTGCCGACATGACGGTGGCCCCGCTGCTGGCGCTGTGCGAAAGCACGGCAGAACCCGCCGAAACAGTGGCGCGCGGCTGCGCGGCGCTGGCGGGCTGGGATCGCCGCTATGAGGCATCGAGCCGCGGTTCGGCGCTGTTCCGCGCCTTCTGGGCCAAGGTGGGGGGGCGCAGCGATCTGTGGGCGGTGCCTTTCGATCCGGCAGACCCGGTAAATACGCCGCGCGATATCGCCACCGACGGCGCGAAGGGCGAAAAGCTGCTCGCGGCGCTGGGCGAGGCGGTGGCCGATCTGGACAATGCCGGGATCGGCATCGACGCGCCATGGGGCGACGTGCAGCGCTGGATCGCCAATGGTGACGCCATTCCGATCCACGGCGGTCCCGGCACGGCGGGGGTGCTCAACTACCAGGATGCCCGCCCCTCGCCTGCGGGCGGGCTCGTGCCGGTCCACGGATCAAGCTACATCCAGATCGTCGGCTTCGATGCGTCAGGCCCGGTGGTCGATGCGATCCTCAGCTATTCGCAGTCAACCGACCCCGCCTCGCCGCATTACGCCGATCAGACCCGCGCCTACGCCGCCAAACGCTGGCACCGCCTGCCGTTTTCCCCCGACGAGATCGCGGCACAGGCCATCGGCAAGACAAAACGGATCGCGGAATAACCGCAACAGCCTCACGCCGTCGGGCTAAGGGGAGCAGGTTACGACAACCCGCTCCCACAAGGCCGTGATCCGGCCAATCGCGCCGCCGCGATGTCGGGATTGCTGAATAGGCTCGACGAAGCCCGAATTGCGCGCAGACAATCCCGAACTATAGCCCCTAGGGACGTCGGTAATTTTGGATGGCTAATCAGAAGATTAGCCATTAGTAATGCAATATCGCTGCGAGCAGAGATGTTCAGATTAGGTGGCTCGCCGCTTTAGCCCAGGCTATTATGCGAGAGACGCCGACTGCAAGATATTGCTGCAGATCACGAACCTTTTCACCAATATTTCAGGTGAGGATAATGGCGGCGATCAGCTTGCGGCCGCAAACCAAAATATTTTGCGCCACGCCCCGACGAGCCGATCTGGATCGCAAAATAGTGATAAGGCCAAAGCGCGTATCCTTCCCGCTTGCGACCTGCATTTCCTCGATATCCGCGTCAATCGGGCAAGGGAGGGCTGGAGCGGGTGAAGGGAATCGAACCCTCGTCGTAAGCTTGGGAAGCTTCTGCTCTACCATTGAGCTACACCCGCCCGGGCCGCGGCGCGCTTGCCACGATTGGCGGGCGCCGGTCAACTGGTTCCTTTCGTGCCCGTTGCGACCGCAAACTCCGCCCACACGGGCAAGTGATCCGATGCCGTTGTCGCAAGCGCGCTGCGGTGAACGCCGTAGTCCCGGGGCACCATGCGATTGCAGTGCATGATCCGATCAAGCCGCCCCACCGGACGGCTGCTATGAAAGCTCGGGCCGCAGTCGAGGATGGCGAAGGAGCGACCGAATTCGCGGAACGCCCCTGACTGGATGCGCCATTCGTTGAGATCGCCCATCAGCACCGTGGGATGTTGCGCCTGGGCTGCTTCGGCCAGTTCGGTGATCGCTCGCGCCTGCCGCCCGCGCCACAGCCCCGACAGATCGAGATGCATTCCGAAAACGCTCAACTTCGCTCCGCCCGGCGTCTCGACTGTGGCGGTCACAACGCCGCGCGGTTCGAGGTAGGGAATATGAATGATGTCGTGATGGGTGACTTCCATCCCCTTGCGCACCAGAATCGCATTGCCGTGCCAGCCCATCGAATCCTGCTGAACGTCGAGCGGGACAGGGACATAATCGGTGTGGTGATCGATCAGCATCTGCGGCAGGACGCTGGATCGCACGCCAAAGCGGCGGTCTGCTTCCTGCAAGGCGACGATGTCGGCATCGATTTCCTGCAATACCTTGAGGATGCGCAGCGGATTGCGCCGGCGGTCGGTGCCGAGCGCCTTTCGGATATTGTAGCTTGCAACCTTGACCGTTGCGTGCGGGCGATCGGACATGACAGATTCACTCGGGACGGCGCGGAAAGCGCCAAGGTGCGTCACCCGCCGCAGATCCGCAAGGGCCGCTCAACCGCCGTTCTGATCCATTTCGCCACCGACTGCCGTAAACAGATCAACATGGGCCTGCGCGAGACTGGCATTGCCGTCGATCAACGCTTCGCGGCTCGAAATCAGCTGGCGTTGTACGTCGAGCACGTCGAACAAGGAGGCGAGCCCCTCGCGGTAGAGCGCGTTGGACTGTTCGAACGCCGCCTCGCTTTCCGTGACGGCATTCTGGAATTCGTTGGTGCGATCCTTGGCGGCGCTGATGCCGGTGAGCGCGGTCTCGACCTCGGCCAGGACGGACAGCAGCGCCTGCCGGTAGTTGGCCAGTTCGGCAGCAAGGTTGCTTTCGGCGGCACGCACTTCGGCGCGGCGCCGACCGCCGTCGATCAGCGGCACGCCCAGCACAGCCGAAAGACTGGCAATGGCCTGCGAAAACAGCCCGTCGGCGCTGCCGTCGCCCAGCGTCACCAAACCGGGCAAGGCCAACGCGGGGAGCAGATCGGCGCGCTCGATCCCCACGCGCGCGGCGGCTTCGGCGATATTGGCTTCGGCCAGCAGCAGATCCGGGCGACGGCGGAGAAGATCGGCAGGCACACCGATGGCCGGCCCCTGCGCATAGGTGGGCACCTGCGCGTCGGCCCCTGCCCCGGGAACGCCCGACGGCGCATCGCCCACCAGCACCGCCAGCGCATTGGCTGCCCGCGCGCGGGCCAGCAGCAGCAGGCCGCGCTGCGCCTCCGTACGGGCAACGTCCGCGCGGGCACGGCGCACGTCGAGGTTGGACGACAGGCCCGCCTCGAACCGCAGAGTCACGATCCTGAGGGTCTGGCGCTGGAGATCGCTCGATTCCTCGAGCAACCGCAACCGCGCGGCGGTGCGCTGCAATTCGATATACTGGCTCGCGACGGCTGCCGCGAGCAGACGGCGCTGGTCCGCAACCAGCTGCGCGGCTCCGTCGGCGGCGGCGACAGCGGCGGCACGTTCGGCCGACAGCCTCCCGTTGATGTCGATCCGCCACACGCCGCCAAGGCTTGCGCCGGCCCCGTTGGAACCGCTCCCGCGATCATCCACCGCGACATCGCCCGACAATTCGCCGTCGATGGTGGGCAAAAAGTCCGACTCTTCGGCCACGACAATCGCCCGCGCCGCCGCCAGCCGCTGGCGCGCAGCCTCGAGCGAGGGGTTGCGGTCAAGCGCCCGTTCGATCAGCGCGTCGAGTTCCGGATCGCGAAACCCGTGCCACCACGCGTCGTCCAGCCCCGTTTCGGGCCGCACCTCGGCGAAATAGTCGGACGGCAAGGCAATCCCCGCCACCGGTTCGACAGCGGGAATGCGCGGAGACGTGCAACCCGCCAGCAGAGCGAGGCCCGGTACGAGCACGGCAAGACGGATCATGCCGCTGCCCCCGCCGCGGTGCCTTCCTCGTCGGCACGCAGTTCCCGTTCCAACCGCGCCAGATCGACACTGCGCGGCTTGGCCAGCCGGGCGATCAAGGCATAGAGGGCGGGGACAAGGAACAGGGTGAACACAGCGGCGATCCCCAGACCGCCGAAGATCACCCAGCCGATCGCCTGCCGTGCTTCCGCACCCGCACCGCTCGCGATCACCAGCGGCACCGCGCCCGCGACTGTAGAGATCAGCGTCATGGCGATGGGCCGCAACCGCAGAGTCGCCGCGTCGCGGATAGCCGTGGCGACATCGGCGCCTTCCTCGCGCCGCTGGTCGGCAAATTCCACCATCAGGATGCCGTTTTTCGCCATCAGACCGATCAGCATGACAAGGCCAATCTGCGAATAGATATTGAGCGATGTACCTGTGGCAAACAGCGCAAAGATCGCAGCCGCAAGTGCGAAGGGGATCGACACAAGGATGACGAAGGGGCTGGCGAGGCTTTCGAACTGCGCCACCAGCACGAGGAACACGATCAGGATCGCGAAACCATAGGTCAGCAGCAATTCGCGCGAGCTTTCCTCCAGCTGCTGCGCCTCACCCTGCAGGATCGGTTCGATCCCTTCGGCCAGCGCCTCACCCGAAAGACGCTCGATCTCGGCAATCGCATCGGCCAGCGGCACGCCCGGCGCTATCGCCGCCTGCACCTCGATCGCGCGGCGCTGCTCGGTGCGGTCAAGCTCGGCAGCGACGCCTTCTTCGGTAAAACGGGTGAGCGAGGACAGCGGCACCAGCCCGCCTGCGGACGAGCGGACATAGAGATTGCCCAGATCGGCGGGACGGGTGATCGACTCGGTCTGCGCGGTCAGGAAGATCGGGATCGCCTGATCGTCGACATTGAGATCGACCACTTCGAGCCCGTCGACCATGGCCCTGAGCGTCAGCGCAATATCATCAAGCGACACGCCCAGATCCGCCGCCCGCGCGCGATCGATACCGATCGACAGCTGCGGCTGGGTCGGCTGGTAGGAAATCTCGGGATCGGAAAGGATCGGCGAGGTTTCGATCGCGTCCGCCAGTGTGCGCGCCGAACGGTAGATGCCTTCGTAATCGTCACCCGTCAGCGCCACCTGGATACCGCCCTGCCCGCCGCCGCCGCGACCGCCGCCAAGCGTGGAGCGCCCCCGGGCGGAAGCGCGCGAGCCGGGAATGGCATCGAGCGGCTGCTCCAGTGCGGCGACAATCTCGCCCTGGCTACGTTTGCGCGCATCCCAGTCGGCCAGTGTTGCGGTGATGACGATCAGATTGGGATCGTAGCGTCCGACGATCGAGAGGTTGGACTGGATCTCGCCGCTTTCCCGCAGCGGCGCGAGCACGGCCTCGATCTCGTCCAGCTCCTCGTCCATGAAGGCCAGCCCAGTGCCGTCCGGCCCGCGCGCCCAGACATAGAAGCTGGCGCGGTCTTCCTCGGGGACCAGTTCCTCGTCGAGCTGGGTATAGACGGCACCGGCGGCCACCAGCGCCAGCAGCGAGGCACCGACAACCCGCCAAGGCCGGGCAATGCACGCGGCAACCAGCGCGTCGTATCGGTGCGCGAAGCGGCTGGCGAAGGCCTGCAGGCGCGGGTCGGGATCGGCCCCGTCGCCCGCCAGATCGATCTTGGCGGCGAGAGCTGGCACCAGACTGACGGCGACAAAGGTCGACAGGATCACCGCAATCGCGAGCACGAAGCCGAATTCGCGGAACAGGCGGCCCGTTTCCGAAGGAAGGAAGCTGATCGGCACGAAGACCGAGACAAGTACCGCCGTGGTGGCGATCACCGCGAAATAGACCTGCCGCGTCCCCAGCACCGCAGCTGCCTTCTTGCCCAGCCCCTGTTCCTTCTGGAGCCGCTGGGCGTTTTCCAGCACGACGATGGCATCGTCGACCACCAGCCCCGTCGCCAGCACCAGCGCGAGCAGGGTGAGCAGGTTGATCGAAAAGCCCAGAGCCCAGATCCCCGCAACCACCCCGATCAGCGCCACGGGGATCGCGGTGCTGGGGATCAGCGTCGGTTTCAGGTGGCCGAAGAACAGATAGATCACCGCCATCACCACCAGCACAGTGACAACCAGCGTCACCGCTACTTCGCGCACCGAGACGCGGATAAATTCGGCGTCATCGGAAATGACACGGATATCAATATCATCGAACCGCGCGTCCAGCCGTTCGGCCGCAGCGCGGGTCGCATCGGAAATGGCGATGGTATTGGAATTGGCCTGCCGGATGACGCCCAGCCCGATCACCGGTTCGCCGTCGAGCCGCACATAGCTGGTCGCATCGGCAGGCGCGAAATAGGCCTGCGCGACGTCGCCGACAGTCACCTCGTCGCGGATCACCACACCGGCGATAAGCGCCGGATCGGCGGCATTGGCCTCTGCCCGCACCAGCAATTCCTGCGCATCGGAGCGGAACGAACCTGCCGGGGTGTCGAATGGCGCCTGCTCCAGCGCCGCGGCGACATCGCTCATGGTCAGCCGGTAGCGCGCCAGCCGGATCGGATCGACCGCGATGCGCAGCTGCGTCGGGCGCGCACCGAAAGTCTCGATGCTGGCCACGCCCTCGGCGGCGAGCAGTTCGGGAATGATGTCGTTCTCGACGATGCGGGTAAGTTCGGCGACGACGTAGCGGCGACTAGAAACCGCGACCGTCATGATCGCTTCGGCGTCCTGATCGGCCTTGACCACCTGCACCTGCTCGACCCGCTCGGGCAGTTCGCGGGTCACACGGCTGACAGCTTCGCGCAGATCGGAGGCAGCGGTATCGAGATCGGTGCCAGGGTTGAACTCGACCCGGATGCGGCTGTTGTTCTCTTCCGAGGATGAACGGATATTGCGCACGCCATTGACCCGCGCGGCGGCATTTTCGAGCCGCGAGGTAACCTCGGCATCCATCGTCTCGGGCGCGGCGCCGGGCAGGGTTGCGCTGACGGTGACGATCGGGCGATCGACATTGGGCAATTCGCGCACCTCGGTGCCGAGCAGCGCCGCCGCCCCCGCGATCACGATCAGGAGGTTGAGGACGATAACCAGCAGCGGCCGCTTGACCGCCAGCAGGGGAAGATCATTGCGGCTGCTCACGAGGGCGCGACCTCGACCTTGGCGGGTTCGCGCACGGTCGGCCTTACCAGCGTCACGGACTGGCCTTCGCGCAGCTTCTGCACGCCCTTGACGACGACCTGCGTGCCCTTGGCAATCTTCGCTTCGAGCAGCGCCAGACCGTCGCGGCGCGAGGCGATGGTTACCGGCACGCGCACCGCCTTGCCGTCTTTCACCGCGAAGACCGAGGAGCCATCGCCGGTCCACATCACCGCCGCTTCGGGCACGGCCGGGCGCAGCTGGCCGCTATCGGCAAAGCGCACCGCAAAGCTCATGCCCGGGCGGAAGGTATCCGCCGAATTGTCGATCGCGGCGCGCGCGCGATAGCTGCGCTGTTCGAGCTCGATCGTGCTATCGACCGCTTCGATGGTGGTCGGGATCGCGCGGTCGGGATCGGAAAAGGCCACGACCTCGACGCTCTGGCCGGGCCGCAGGCGGCGAAACACCGCTTCGGGCGCATTGAAATCGACATAGAGCCGGGCGCGCTGGTCGATCTGGGCGATCAGCGTGGTCGGGGTCACCCGGTCGCCGGGGTCGAGATCGGAAAAGCTGACATGGCCGGCGAACGGCGCGCGGATGGTGCGCTCGGACAATGCCAAGGCGGCCTGATCACGTTCGATCTGCGCGGCAGCAAGAGCCGTTTCACCGGCCTCGATCTGGCTGTCGGACAGCGCGCCGGTATCCTCGATCCGGCGATAGCGAGCGAGCAACTGCTCGGCCTCCGCCACCCGCACCTCGGCCAGCTTCAGCGCCAGCCGTTCGGCCCGGGCATCAAGCTCCACCAGCACCGCGCCCTGACGGACGAAGGCCCCGGGGGAAAAGCGCACCGCCGCGATCCGGCCCGACACTTCGGGATAAATCTGCGCCGAACGCACGGCACGGGCCGTGCCGACCGCTTCGACAATGTCCTCGTCCGGCAGCAGACGCACGGGTTCTGCGACAACAGCCACGCTGCGGTCGCCACCGCGATCCTGTTCGGCAGAGCAGGCGGCCAGCAGCATTACGGCCGCCATGGAGAGGAATAAACGCATATGGAGAGGGCTGTTTCGCAGATTGGAAGGTTTGTCCATTCAATCCTGCGCAGGCAATCGGGTTCCATCGCAGGCAAGCAAAAGGGCGCCGACACTCGATCGTCGGCGCCCTTCGCCTGTCATGCCGATTACTTCAGGTCGAAGCGATCGAGCATCATCACCTTGTTCCAGGCCTTGGCGAAGTCGGCCACGAACTTCTTCTCGCCGCCCTTCACTGCATAGACCTCGGCCACAGCGCGCAGCTCGGAATTGGAGCCGAACACCAGATCGACTTCGGTCGCGGTCCACTTGAGCGCGCCGGTCTTGCGATCGCGACCTTCATACAGCCCTTCGGTCTCGGCCGGCTTCCATTCGTTGGCCATGTCGAGCAGGTTGGCGAAGAAGTCGTTGCTGAGCGTGCCGGGCTTGTCGGTGAACACACCATGCTTGGCCTGACCGGCATTGGCGTCGAGCATCCGCATGCCCGCCACCAGCACAGTCATTTCCGGCACGGTGAGGGTCAGGGTGTCGGCCTGATCGATCAGCATTTCCGACGGCGAGCGGCGCGCGCGTTCGCTGTAGAAGTTGCGGAACCCGTCAGCCGCCGGACGCAGCAGTTCGAAGGATGCGGCATCGGTGTGCGCGTCGGTCGCATCGACCCGGCCCGGGGTGAAGGGCACGGAAACGCTGTGACCGGCTGCCTTGGCCGCATCCTCGACCGCGACCACGCCGCCGAGCACCACGAGATCGGCGATCGACACCTTCTTCTTGCCCGACTTGGCGTTGAAGTTCGCCTGCACGGCTTCGAGCGCCTTCACCACCTTGGCGAGAGTTTCGGGGTCGTTCACGCCCCAGTCCTTCTGCGGCGCGAGCCGGATGCGCGCGCCATTGGCGCCGCCGCGCATGTCGGTATCGCGGAAAGTCACCGCCGAAGCCCAGGCGGTGCGCACCAGTTCCGAACGCGACAGGCCGGTGGCGCGGATCGCGTCCTTGAGCGAGGCGACGTCGGCTGCCTCGATCATGGCGTAATCGGCCTTGGGCAGAGGGTCCTGCCAGATCAGGTCTTCGGCAGGCACCTCGGCACCGACATAGCGCGCCTTCGGCCCCATGTCGCGGTGGGTAAGCTTGAACCACGCGCGGGCAAAGGCTTCGTCCATCGCCTCGGGATTGTCGACCCATTCCTTGGTGATCTTGCCGTAGGCCGGATCATAGCGGAGCGCGAGGTCGGTGGTGAGCATCACGGGCGCGTGGAACTTGCCCGGGATATGCGCATCGGGGACGATCTGGAGCTGTTCGGCATTGACCGGCTCCCACTGCTTGGCCCCTGCCGGGCTGGTGGTGAGCGTCCATTCGAAGGCATAAAGGTTGTCGAGGTAGTTGCTGCTCCAGGTCACCGGAGTGACCGTCCACGCGCCTTCGAGCCCGCTGGTCACCGCATCGGCGCCGGCGCCGGTGCCGCACTTGTTCTTCCAGCCGAAGCCCTGCGCTTCGACACCTTCCGCCGCGGGCTCCTTGCCGACGCAATCGGCGGCCTTGTGCGCGCCGTGCATCTTGCCGAGCGTGTGCCCGCCGACGATCAGCGCGGCGGTTTCCTCGTCGTTCATGCCCATCCGCGCAAAGGTGGTGCGGATCGCTTGGGCTGCGCGCATGATATCGGCGCTGCCTTCCGGCCCTTCGGGATTGACGTAGATCAGGCCCATTTCCGAGGCCGCGAGCGGGTTTTCGAGGTCACCGTCGGCACCTTCGCGATCCGACGTGAGGAACTTGGTTTCCGGGCCCCAATAGACCATCTCGGGCTCCCATGCGTCGGCACGACCGCCCGCAAAGCCATAGGTCTTGAAGCCCGCATTCTCGAGCGAGACATTGCCTGCAAGGATGATGAGGTCGGACCACGAAAGGCTGGCACCATACTTCTGCTTTACCGGCCACAGCACGCGGCGGGCCTTGTCGAGGTTGCCGTTATCGGGCCAGCTGTTCAGCGGTTCGAAGCGGATCTGCCCGCCGTCCGAGCCGCCGCGCCCGTCGCCCGCGCGATAGGTGCCGGCCGAGTGCCAGGCGAGGCGGATGAACAGGCCCGCATAATTGCCGTAATCCGCCGGCCACCAGTCCTGCGAATCCGTCAGCGCAGCGTTGATGTCGGCCTTCACCGCCTTCAAATCGAGCTTGGCGAATTCGCTGGCGTAGTCGAACGCCTCGCCGTTGGGGTCGGGGTTGTATTCGTTCTGGCGCAGGCGCGACAGATCAACCACGTTCGGCCACCAGTCCTGCACCGAACGCGGCGCGGCCTGATCCTGCGGCACGCCGACGCGGCCCATGCCCGGCTCGTTGAAGCCCGGCGGCGTGGCGCCGGCGGGAATGGCAAGGAGAAGGCTGGAGGAGAGGAGCAGCAGCCCCTTCATTCTATGCGTCATGGTTTGGTCCCTGTTTCGTTATCGAATGTCGTGCACCGGATTGCGGGGCAGGCGCACTTCGGATTTATCCCGATAAGCTGCCGCCTGCCTGACAGCGCAAGCTCCTAAGTGTGCGGATCGGTCGGACAAAACGGGTTCTCCCGATAACAGTAATCCGATTTTCCTGATGAAGCCGGGTGCCGCTTGCCGGACACGCGCGCACGCGGCATGGTCCGGCCAAGGATCGGCAACAGGGGCGACAGGCGGACATGGCAAAGGCAATCACCAAGGCGGCGGCACTGGCGGGAATGGCTCTGGCGGCCTTGCCCGCAACCGCGCAGGCAACCGCCCCGATCATCATGAGCGAGACCGAAGGCGTCGCCCCTGCCCTGCCTGCGATCCTCTCCCCGCGCGAGCGGGCGGAGCTGGAAAACCGCATCCTGGCCGATCGGCTCGATCGCATCATCCCCGAAATCATGCGCGCCGAAGGGATCGACCTGTGGTTGCTGGTTGCGCGCGAATATTTCGAGGAACCGGTGGTCGCCACGATGCTCGATGCCGAGAACATGCACGCGCGCCGCCGCACCATCCTGATCTTCCACGACCCGGGCGAAGGCAAACCGGTCGAACGCCTGACGGTCAGCCGCTACGGTCTTGGCGGGTTGTTCGCGCCATCGTGGAACCCCGAAAGCCAGCCCGATCAGTGGCAGGCGGTGGGCGACATCATCGCCGCGCGCGATCCTGCCAGAATCGCGATCAACTCCTCCGACCTGTCGCAATTCGCCGATGGCATGACGCTCAGCCAGTACGAACGGTTCATGTCTGCTCTGCCGCCCGCGCTCCACCCGCGTGTCGTCAGCGGCGAAGGGCTGGCGATCCGCTGGCTGGAAAGCCGCACGCCGGAGGAAATGACGCTTTATCCCACCATCGTGCGCATTGCCCATGCGGTGATCGGAGAGGCCTTCTCGCGCAAGGTCATCACCCCCGGCGTCACCACGGCCGAACAGGTGCAATGGTGGTATCGCGACCGGTTGATGCAGCTCGGCCTCGATCCCTGGTTCCACCCCTCGGTCGCGATCCAGCGACAGGGCGCGGACGGCATGATGGATGGTGACACGGTGATCCAGCCGGGCGACCTGTTGTGGACCGATTTCGGCATCACCTATCTGCGGCTCAATACCGATACCCAGCATGTGGCCTATGTGCTCAAGCCCGGCGAGACCGAGGCGCCCGCAGGCCTGCGCGCGGGGCTGGCAAACAGCAACAAGGTGCAGGATATCCTAACCAGCCATTTTGCGGTCGGGCGCAGCGGCAACGAAGTGCTGGCAATGGCACGGGCCGAAGCGATCGCAGCGGGTCTCGATCCGTCGATCTACACCCACCCGATTGGCCATCATGGCCACGGCGCAGGGCCGGCAATCGGGTTCTGGGACAACCAGAACGGCGATCCGCGCGGGGATGGAACGATCCGCGCGAACACAGCCTGGTCGATCGAGCTTACCTCCTATGCCGCCGTGCCCGAATGGGGCGGGCAGCGGGTCGATTTCCGCACCGAGGAAGATGCCTTCTTCGACGGGGCGCGTGTGCGCTTCATCGACGGACGGCAAACCGAAATCACCCTGATACCGTCCACACCGTAAGCATTTTTGAGGGGAGCCGCACCCCTTGCATGGGCGGCGCTCGGGGGCCAAAGGGGACGCCAGACAGGAGACCCCCGAAATGCGTCAAATCGACCACTTCATCGTCGGCGACAGCCCCGCCCCGACCCGCAAGCACGCGATCTGGAACCCATCGACCGGCGAAGTGCAGGCCGAAGTCGCGCTGGGCGATGCCGCGCTGCTCGCCCGCGCGGTGGAAACCGCCAAGCGCGTCCAGCCCGAATGGGCCGCCACCAACCCGCAGCGCCGAGCGCGGGTGATGTTCAAGTTCAAGGAGCTGGTCGAGGCGAACATGCAGAGCCTCGCCGAAATGCTCTCGTCAGAACACGGCAAGACCGTGCCCGATGCCAAGGGCGACGTGCAGCGCGGGCTGGAAGTGATCGAATATGCCTGCGGGATCCCGCAGATCATGAAGGGCGAATATACCCACGGCGCCGGGCCTGGGATCGATGTCTATTCGATGCGCCAGCCGCTCGGTATCGGGGCGGGGATTACCCCGTTCAACTTCCCGGCGATGATCCCGATGTGGATGTTCGGCATGGCCTGCGCGGCGGGCAATGCCTTCATCCTCAAGCCGTCGGAACGTGACCCGTCGGTGCCGGTGCGGCTCGCCGAACTCTTCCTCGAAGCAGGCGCGCCCGAAGGCCTGCTCCAAGTCGTCCACGGCGACAAGGAAATGGTCGACGCCATCATCGACCACCCCGACATCGCCGCGATCAGCTTTGTCGGCTCGTCCGACATTGCGCAGTACATCTATGCGCGGGGGAGCGCGAACAACAAGCGCGTGCAGGCTTTCGGCGGGGCGAAGAACCACGGGATCGTGCTGCCCGATGCCGATCTCGATCAAGTGGTGACCGACCTCACCGGGGCGGCCTTCGGCTCGGCGGGCGAGCGTTGCATGGCGCTGCCGGTTGTGGTGCCGGTTGGCGAGGAAACTGCGGAGCGCCTCAAGGAGAAGCTGCTCAAGTCGATCGCAGGCCTGCGCATCGGCGTCTCCAACGATCCCGACGCCGATTACGGCCCGGTCGTCACCCCCGAACACAAGGCGCGGATCGAACAATGGATCACCACCGCCGAGGAAGAAGGCGCGGAAATCGTCGTCGATGGACGCGGCTTCACCTTGCAGGGCCATGAAAAGGGCTTCTTCGTCGGCCCGACGCTGATCGACCGCGTCACCCCGCAGATGCGCTCCTATCAGGAGGAAATCTTCGGTCCCGTCCTCCAGATCGTGCGCGCCAATGATTTCGAAGCCGCGCTCAAGCTGCCGAGCGAGCACCAATACGGCAACGGCGTCGCGATCTTCACCCGCAACGGCCACGCCGCACGCGAATTCGCCGCGCGCGTCAATGTCGGGATGGTCGGCATCAACGTGCCGATCCCGGTGCCGGTCGCGTATCACTCCTTCGGCGGGTGGAAGCGCTCGGGCTTCGGCGACATCGACCAGTACGGCACCGAGGGCCTGCGGTTCTGGACCAAGAACAAGAAGATCACCCAGCGCTGGCCCGACGGCGGCGGCGACGGCTCCAACGCCTTCGTCATCCCGACGATGGGGTAAGACTTACCCGGCTTCGATCGCGGCGATGGCGCGATCGAGCCATTCGCGCGGTTCGGGATCGTCACCCACGTGGGCGACGAATTCCTGACCGCGAGAGACAGCCGTCAGCCGCCCCGGCTCCTCCCATCGCCATGATGCGTCGTGGCAGCTGAGGCCAGTGCGGCGGAGCCATGATGGCACGATCCACTGGCTCGGCTTTGCACTAGGCGCGGTCAGACGCAGGGATGCAGGTGCGGTGCTGGCCGCAGCGCCGCGCCCGACGTAAAGCATGTCGTTGTTCGCATGCAGACCGAAGGCGTGCGGCTGGCCGAGCGAGCGGTAATGCGCCCGCGTGGGCTCGTCGCAAGTCACGAGGTCGATGCGCTCCATGATTCGCAGGTAAGCGAAGATGCGATGGTGCCGCCCTTCCTCCGCGCTATCGAACAACCCGAAAAAGACGAAAACGTCGCCCTCGCGCACCCCCTGCTTCACCAGATGGCCCTGCGCGGCGTGGCACTGACCGAGGATCGCGGTGCCGTCTGCGCGGAACATCGGGTCGAAATGGCAGGCATCTCCTCCACCCAACCGCCCCCTGCTCGCCCTCGCGGCGTGCTCCCCCAGCCCGAGATCGCCATAGGTGACGGGCGACAAGCCCTTGGTGTCGGGGATCGGCAGGCTGATCGGACGGCCTTCGACGATCGGGGAAGGCCCGCCGCCCGCCGCACTGTCGAAGCCCTTGCGGGAGAAGATGATGCGCATCACCCATCCATCGCTCCAACGCGATTGTTGCACAAGACTCACCATCCGCGCTTGGCATTTGCACATGCAAGCGGCTAAAGGCCGCGCGCTATGGTGAACGAGATCAAGGCAACCGCACTGGTGATGGCGGGCAAGCGATCGGGCGTGCTCGATCCGCTGGCCGAACGCGCAGGCGTTTCGCAAAAGGCGGTGGTGCCGGTGAACGGCGTGCCGATGATCGAACGGGTGGTGGCGCAGGTTGCCGCCTGTCCGTCGGTGGGTGCGATCCGCGTGGTCGCACATGACGAAGGCGAGATCGCCCGTCTTCCGGCGGTCGCCGCGCTGATCGCCGAGGGCCGCCTGACAATGGTCGAGGGCCGGTTCAACATCGTCGATTCCGTGTTTGCTGGGGCGGAGGGCGCGGATTTCCCGCTGCTGATAACCACTGCGGACAATTGTCTGGTCACCCCCGAAGGCTACAGCGAATTCATCGAAAAGTGCCTTGCCGCGGGGGCTGGCGGCGCAGCGGCGCTGGCGCGGCGCGAGGACGTTCAGGCGGCCGATCCGGTCGGCCAGAAACGATTCTACGAATTCCGCGACGGTGGCTATTCCAACTGCAACACCTACTGGCTCGGCAGCGCCGAGGCGCTCAAGGCTGCGGAGATCATGCGTGAAGGCGGTCAGTTCATCAAATATCCGCGCCGCATCATCAAGGCTTTCGGCCTGATCAACCTGATCCGCTTCCGCATGGGCTGGGGTTCGAAAGAAAAGCTGTTCGCGCAGATTTCCCGCCGCTTCGGCTTCAAGCTGGTGCCGGTGGTGCTGTCCGACGGCCATTTCGCAATCGACGTGGACAACGAGCGCACCTTTGCAGTGACCGAGAAGATCCTGAAGCGCCGCGAGGGCGACCGGACGGGGGCCGCGGCCTGATCGGGTCGGGCTACGCGCGGGACATCGGATGAAGCGCCTGTTTTCCAATATGGGCTGGCTGCTGGGCGGGCGCGGCTTCAATGCGGTATTAAGTCTCGTCTATCTCGCGCTTGCCACCCGCGCGCTGGGAACAATCGGATTTGGCCATTTCGCGCTGATCGTGGCGCTCGGTCAGACGATCACGGGACTGGCCAATTTCCAGACTTGGCAGTTCATCGTGCGCTGGGGCGCCAATGGCGATGGCGGCAGCGTCGATCCGGAAAAGGCAGCCGAGGCAACGGGGTTTGCGATCGCACTCGATTTCGTTTCGGTGGTTCTCGGCATTGCCTTGGCCGGTGCGGTGGTCGCCAGCGCGCCTTACTGGCTCGAAGTGCCCAGCGACATGCTGTGGCTGGCCTTTATCTATTGCGTGATTTCGCTCGCCGCGATCCGCACGACCCCCACCGGTATCCTGCGCCTGCATTTCCGCTTTGCCAGTGCGACCGCCGCGGAAGCGGTGCAGCCGTTGATCCGGGCAGTGGGCGCGGGGTTGGCCTTTATCTTCATGCCGACCGTGGCCGGATTCATCATCGCCTATGCGATTGCCGAAGTCGCGGTGGCGGTGGCGCTGTGGATCGTGGCGGCGCGGGTCCAGCCGGTGAGCCTCCACACCATCAGCCTCAAGGCGATCCCTGCGCGCCACAAGGACGCGTGGGGCTTCGTTGTATCGACCAACCTTTCGGGCAGCCTGTCGATTGCGGGCAAGCAGGTGATGATCCTGCTGGTCGGCACCTTCGGGGGCGCGGCACTGGCAGGCGGCTTCCGCGTCGCAAGCCAGCTGGGACAGGCACTGGTCAGCCTTGCTCAGACCGTTTCGAAGGCGATCCTGCCCGAACTGGTCCATTCGCGCGAAAATGCCCTGGAGATCGCGCGACGCATGGCCAACATCGCTGCGGTCGGCGGAGTGATTGCGGTGGTTACCGCGCTGGTATTCGGACGGCTGGGCCTTGAACTGATCGCAGGCGAGGAATTCGGGGTGTTCTATTGGGCGATGGTTATCCTTGCCATCGCGGGCGCGGTCGAACTGGTCGGCGCGAGCCTTGAATCGCTGTTGGTTTCGGCCGGCAAGGCACACGTGGCCTTCATTGTGCGGGCGGTACCAACGGTGCTGGCGCTGGTGTTCCTGTCTGCGGCGATCGACTGGAACGGAGCCAAGGGGGCGGCCTTTGCGATGCTCGGTTCGAGCAGCCTTGCCGTGATCGGCTTTTACGTGGCCATCCTCAACCTCAGCCAGATCCGGCTGGTGGTGGAGCCGGAAGAAGACGGCGGGACGGACACCAAGCTTCCAAAGCTCTAGGACGACCCTCTACAAAGCCAGTCCATAGCTGACATAGGTCCCAAATCCATCGGCGCGCGTAGTTCCTCGACCCGTTCCGGGTCTTCCAGCGGGTATCGCTGGAAGCTGCCTTCGACACAGCGGCCCTGCGTGCCATATCGCTGAGCGCCGGTGAGTTTGATCATGATCACATCGTAGGTCACTGCGTATTGGCTGCTAACTTCGCCTTGCAAGGCGAGTGGCTCAAGCATCTTTAACGAGCGTAGCTGAAAATCCGGATCATGATCGGCGCGCTGCAGCACAGATATTGCTGCATTCGACGCATCCTTTCCAACGCTCGAAATCGTCGGCCACCCAGACCGTTTCACAATGAATTTCAGGATATCGGTGTTTTCTAAGTCGAACCGCACAAGCTGTGACGAGATCAGCGCCTGCAACACCGCATTCTGATTGTCGTCGAGCTCAGGAAAACGGCGACCATCGGCGGGCCTTGATACCAGAGGGCCGCCCGGTACACCTCTTAAGAGGTCGATCCTTCGCTCGAGCCAGAGCAGGTCGACAAAGGCTAGATCTTTCCCCTCACCGTACCCCGGATACGCCTCTACCAAGGTGTCGACGAGCGTTGCAAAGACCAGCCTCGCGGCGGGCAACCCCGCTTCGATCTGGCTGAATTCGGTTATGCCGGGAAGATCTGCAGGAGTAATGACCGATGCACAGAACGGACCGCCTCTGGACACATACGCATCGCTCAGCTCAACATCGAGATATGTTAGATTATAGCTGAGCTCTGCCTTCTTCTTCTGACGGCAATCGGCGAGCCAGTCCGACACTTCTTTCCACTCTTCTTGCTGCTCATCAGAGGCACCGGGGTAGGCCCCGCGAAGGTAGGAGAAATCTCCCGGATTAAACTCACCATCAGCGGCCAATTCATAGACCACGTCAGGCGTTTCGGGAGGTCGAGAGTTTTCCTGAGCGATCACCAATAGAACCGAAGCAAGAATTGCTGACGCAATAGACATGTCAGTCGTCTGGCTTCTGCCAGCTTAACACAGGCTTGCGCGCGGCCTGCGTTTCGTCGAGCCGGCGACGCGGGGCATAGTACGGGGCCTGCTTCAGCTCCTCGTCACCCGCAAGCGCGCGTTCCACCACGGCGCGGAAGGCAGTGATGAACTGGTCGATCGCGGCCTTGCTCTCGGTCTCTGTCGGCTCGACCAGCATGGCCCCGTGGACCACCAGCGGGAAGTAGACCGTCATCGGGTGATAGCCTTCGTCGATCAGGCCCTTGGCCACGTCGAGCGTCGAGAGGCCGCCGGTGAAATCCTTGTCGCCGAACAGCGCCTCGTGCATGCACGGGCCGCTCGCCGCGAAGGGCGCATGGAGAATGTCTTCCATGCTGCGCAGGATGTAATTGGCATTGAGCACCGCGTCCTCGGCCACCTGCTTCAATCCATCCGCGCCATGCGAAAGCATGTAGGTCAGCGCGCGGGTGAACATGCCCATCTGCCCGTGGAAGGCGGTCATGCGGCCAAAGCTGGGCCCGCGCTCCTCGCGGTTCTCTTCCTCGACGAGGTAGAAGGTGCCCTCGGCGTCCTGCCGCACGAAGGGCAGCGGGGCGAAGGGGGCGAGAGCTTCGGAGAACACCACCGGCCCGGAGCCCGGTCCGCCGCCGCCATGCGGGGTGGAGAAGGTCTTGTGCAGATTGATGTGCATTGCATCGACGCCGAGGTCGCCCGGGCGCACCTTGCCGACGATGGCGTTGAAGTTGGCGCCGTCGCAATAGACATAGCCGCCCGCCGCATGGACGGCATCGGCAATCTCGCGGAAGTCCTTCTCGAACAGCCCGCAGGTGTTGGGATTGGTAATCATCACCGCCGCCACGTCGGGGCCGAGCCGCGCCTTCAGGGCCGCCACATCGACCCGGCCTTCGGGCGTCGCAGGGATATCCTCCACGCGGTAGTTGGCGAAGGCGGCGGTGGCTGGATTGGTGCCGTGGGCGCTTTCGGGCACCAGCACCACCTCGCGCGCATCGCCGCGGGCCTCGTGGGCAGCACGGATCGCAAGGATCCCGCACAGCTCGCCATGCGCGCCGGCCTTGGGGCTCATCGCTACGCCGGGCATGCCGGTCAGCTTGCACAGCCATTCACCCAACTGAGCGACCACCTCAAGCGCGCCCTGGACCGAATTCTGAGGTGCAAGCGGGTGGATGTCGGCAAAGCCCGGCAGGCGGGCGACCTTCTCGTTCAGCCGCGGGTTGTGCTTCATCGTGCACGAGCCGAGCGGGAAGAAACCGAGGTCGATGCCGTAGTTCTGGCGGCTGAGGCGAGTATAGTGACGCACCGTTTCCGGTTCGGTCAGACCGACAAGGCCGATCGCTTCGGAACGGGCAAGACCGCCAAGGCGAGTCGGCGCATTGGCATCCACCGCGGGCAGATCGACGCCGGTCACATCGGCACGACCGATCTCGAACAGCAGCGGCTCTTCCAGCATCAGCGCGCGGTTGCCGGTGGTGGTGGCGGGGCCGGAATGCATCCCGTCCTCGGCCAGCGTCATTTCGGGCTTCCAGCCGGACTTGTTGGGAGCGTTCATTGGGCGGACTCCTTGATGCTGGCTTCAAGCTCGCGGGCGAGCACCTCGATATCTTCCTCGGTCGTCGTCTCGGTCACAGCGACGAGCAGTGCGTGTTCGAGCGCCTCCACGCCGGGATAGAGCCGCCCGAGCGACACGCCGCCGAGCACGCCGCGATCGGCCAGATCGCGCACGATCGCACGCGCGGGCTTGCCGCCCAGCATCAGCGTGAATTCGTTGAAGAAGGCGTTGTTGAGCACCTCCACGCCCGGCACCTTTGCCAGCCGCTCGGCAGCGAGGCAGGCGAGCCGGTGGTTCTCCGCCGCCAGTTCGCGCAAGCCGCGTTCGCCCAGCAGCGTCATGTGCACGCTGAAAGCAAGCGCACAGAGGCCCGAATTGGTGCAGATATTGCTGGTGGCCTTCTCGCGGCGGATGTGCTGTTCGCGGGTCGAAAGCGTTAGCACGAAGCCGCGCTTGCCCTCGGCATCTGTCGTTTCCCCGCACAGCCGGCCCGGCATCTGCCGGACATGCTTGGGATCGCGCACAGCGAACAGGCCGAGGTACGGCCCGCCGAATTGCAGGCCCACGCCCAGCGACTGTCCCTCGCCCACGACGATATCGGCGCCCATTTCGCCCGGCGATTTGATCGCACCCAGCGCCACCGGTTCGGTGTTGACCACCACCAGCAGCGCGCCCTTGGCATGGGCAGCCTCGGCCACCGGAGTAAGATCGCTGATCCGGCCTAGAATGTCGGGATATTGCACCACGACGCAGGCGGTATCGTCGTCGATGCGGGCGATCAGGCCGCCAAGGTCAGGCTCGGGGGTGATTGCAGGCATGGCATCGGCAATGGTGTCACCGGTGAACTTCGCCATGGTCTTCACGACCTCGGCATAGTGCGGATGGAGCGCGCCCGATAGCACCGCACGCTTGCGGCGGGTGACGCGGGTCGCCATCGCGACCGCTTCCCAGCATGCAGTCGACCCGTCGTAGAGCGAGGCATTGGCCACCGCGCAGCCATAGAGCCGCGCGACCTGCGTCTGGAACTCGAACAGCATCTGCAGCGTGCCCTGCGCGATTTCGGGCTGGTACGGCGTGTAGGCCGTCAGGAACTCGCCGCGCTGGATAATGGTGTCGACACTCGCCGGGACATGGTGGCGATAAGCCCCCGCCCCCAGGAAGAACGGCACATCGCCTGCGACGAGGTTCTTCGCCGCAAGGCTTTTCATGTGGCGTTCCACCGCCATCTCGCTGGCGTGCATGGGCAGCCCGCGGATGGGCCCGTCGAGCCGGGCCACTTCGGGGACGTCGACGAACAGTTCGTCAACCGAACCCGCGCCGATCTTTTCAAGCATCGCCGCGCGGTCGGTATCGGTGAGAGGGAGGTAACGCATGGGTTATCAGCCTGTCGAAAGGAGAGGAAAGAGGTGGGGCTTCGCGGCCTAGAGCGAGGCGACGAAATCCTTGTAAGCGGCTTCGTCCATCAGCCCTTCGAGCTGTCCGGCATCGGCAATGGTCATCTTGAAGAACCAGCCCTCGCCCTCGGGCGCGGTGTTGACCAGCGCCGGATCGTCTTCAAGCGCGCCGTTGGTTTCGGTCACTTCGCCGTCGATGGGGGCGTAGACGTCCGAGGCCGCCTTGACGCTTTCCACCACGGCGGCGTCTTTGCCCTTTTCGACTGTCGTGCCGACGGCGGGCAGTTCGACAAAGACAATATCGCCCAGCTGCCCCTGCGCGTAGTCGGTGATGCCGACCGTCGCGACATCGCCGGCGACGTCGATCCATTCATGTTCGTCAGTGAAATAGCGCATGGGTCAGCTCCCTCTGTAGTAGCGGTGGGGGACGAAAGGCGTGGGTGAAACCGTGGCGGCAAGGCGCTTGCCCCGAACTTCGACTTCGAGCGCGGAGCCGGGCGCGGCATAGGTGGCGGCGACATAGGCCATGGCAATCGGTGCGCCGAGTGTGGGCGAGAACCCGCCGCTGGTGACGGTGCCGACCTTTTCGGTTCCGTCGAAAACTTCGGCGCCTTCGCGCGCAGGCAGGCGGCCGTCGATCTTCAGGCCGATCCACTTGGCAGGGGTGCCCTCGTTGATTTCGCGGATGATCCGGCCAGCACCGGGGAAGCCTCCCTCCGTGCGGCGGCGCTTGTTGATGCCGAACAGAAGCCCCGCCTCGATCGGGCTGGTCTCGGGCGAAAGATCGTGGCCATAGAGCGGAAGTCCCGCTTCCAGCCGCAGCGAGTCCCGCGCACCAAGGCCGATGGGCTTCACTTCGGGCTCGCCGCACAGCAGATCGGCAATTTCGGTTGCGGCCTCGGCGGGCAGCGAGATTTCGAACCCGTCTTCGCCGGTATAGCCTGCCCGCGCGATCTGTACGGGATGCCCGGCAAGCGTGAACCGGCCAAACTTCATGAAGGTCAGCGCCGCAGCCTCGGGCACATGGCGGGCAAGCGCTTCGGCAGCCTTCGGCCCTTGCAGGGCGATCAGCGCCTGTTCGTCGAGGTGATTGAGCGTGATGTCGTCCGGCAGGGCCTCGCGCAGGGTGCCGATATCGTCCCACTTGGTCGCGCCGTTGACCACAAGGTAGAGGCTCCCGTCGTCGAGCCGCGAGACCATCAGATCGTCGAGAACGCCGCCCTCCTCGTCGAGCAGCAGCGAATAGCGCTGCTGGCCGGGTTTCAGAGTGGAAAGGTCGATCGGCAGCACCGCCTCGACCGCGGCATCCAGATCGGGGCCGGACAGCAGCAGCTGCCCCATGTGCGACACGTCGAACAGGCCGGCGCTCTCGCGCGTCCAACTATGTTCGGCGACGATCCCTTCGTACTGGATCGGCATTTCATAGCCCGCAAACGGCACCATCCGTGCGCCTTGCGCGCGGTGCCAGGCATCGAGCGCCAGCTTGTCCAGCGGCAGGTCTTCGATCTGGTCTTCGCTTGTCTGGTCGCTCATCAAAGGCCTTCCGGGCAGAATACGGCAGTCCGGCGGAGCCCAACGGCGCCGCCACATCACTGCCCCCTCTGTCGGGTGACCTGAGAGCTTCGGCGAGCCGCGCAAAGGCGGCGAGCCTCCCCTTCGGTGGCCACGGACATGCGTCCGGGGCGCTTTCCAGAGTGTCACGCAGCCGAGCGGTCCTGTGGCCTGAGAGTTTCCGGGGCGGTTGCTCCTTCGGCGCCGTGTCCGGTGAGGGACAACGGGCTCTCCCGCTCGTCTGCCCGTGCGAGAATCACTTCGCGCCCGGAAGACGAAGCAGCCCTGCGCGAAATGCTGCAACGCGTCAATCGGGCGAATGACCCTAGCGGGCGTTCAGCCACAGCAAATAGAGCGCCGACAGCACGATCCAGCCGCCATCGAGCGTCTTGAGACGCTTCGCGCCAAGCCACAAGGCGATGGGGCGAGCGAGAAATCCGCCCAGCACCGCGGCAGGCGCGGCGAGCAGCACCACCTCCCACTGCACCGTCCCCGCGCCGATGTGCCACACGAAGCCGGCGATGCAGCTCACGGCGGAAATGACGCAGGCCGCCCCCGTGCACAACAGCACCGGATAGTGGCGGATGAAGAGATAGAGTGCGACCAGCTCGCCCATCCCGACCGAGAACAGCGCGGTCAGGACGCCGCCCGGCACCGCCAGGGCCAGCAGAACGATCAAGTCGCTGCGCGCCAGCTTCGCCCGCTCGGGCCGCGCGGCGTTGACCGTCCACGTGGCGAGGATCAGAGCAAGGCCCAGCGCGATCGAAAAACCCTTGTAGGCATAAAGCACCTGCCCCTGGTCAAAGGCCGTCAATCGCTGGGTAGCGAGCATTGCGGGGAGCGATAGCGCCAGCACGGCGAGCACCACGATGGCGAAGTCCTTGAGCCGCACCCGCGCTTCGAGCGGGCCGGGCTCGGGCTGGTGCAGCAGCCGGTCGGTCCAGCGCAGGCTTCCCATGCTCATACCGAAGCTCTGGATGCCCATCGACACACCCACCACAGCGAGCGGCGAGAGGTTCATGATGCCCAGTTCGCGCAGGGCGTTGAACACGGGCACGAACACCACACCCCCACCCGTCCCCGAGGTGTTCGCGATAATCGCACCGACGATGCCGACACCGGGCAGGAACCACAGCCGGGCCAGAAGAGCGGGATCTGCGGGGACCAGCACCCAGACTGCGGTATAGGCGGCGAGCAACACGCAGCCGCCCATCCACACGATCCGGTGGGGCGGCAGCGCGCTGCCGGGGCTGGAGTTGGCGATATCTGCCATTGTTAGTCAGATCGATGCTTTGCCAGATCCAGCGCGCGCTGGATCAACGCGGTTTCGCGCGGGTCAGAGGCGGCAGTTTCGACCTCGCCTGACGGCGGCGGGACTGCCGTAGTGAAATAGGCAAAGCTCAGTCCCTCGCCGAGCGCGATCCACAGGCCGGACCTAAGGCCATAGGCCTCGCCACCGTGGCCGAAACGTTCGACCTTGTCCATGAACAGATCGTCCTGACAGGGCGGCGCATCGACCAGAACGTAGGTGGCCAGAGCATAGCCGCAAAACCCTGCGTCGGCGCCAAAGGGAGGCACCTCATTGGCCGAGGAAATCATCGCCTGAAGGAACATCGTCTGGGTCTTTGCGGACAGGAAATGCTCCGTGCCATAGGTATCGAACAGCGCCTGCCCGATCTTGGCGAGGTCCACCATCCCGATCCGCACCCCGCCCTGCGGCGAGAAGATCGAGGCATTGGAGCCGGGAACATAGTTTTCGAGCCTGCATTCCGCGCCCTCGGTGACGGGGATTGTGCAGGCGGGCGGCAGGTCTTCCGGCGCGTCGCGCGCCACCTCTCCTGTGTTGCGATAGAGCGTGACTGCGTGGGCCTCCATCTCCGGCCCGCAGCCGATCCAGTTGAGGCAGGCCTTCACCCCCAGCGGTGCGAACACCAGCCGTTCCACCAGCCGGTCATACCGCTCGCCCGAGGCCGCCTCGAGCGCGGTGGCGACGATGGGCGAGCCGAGGTTGGCATATTCGAACGCCGCTTCGCCCGGCGGGGCGGTGTCGCGCCACGCCGCCGGATCGGCAAATTTGGCTTGGAGGCTCTCACCCAGAGGAATGATATAGCCCGCCCTGTCGCTCAGCCCCGCGCGATGCGAGAGCAGGTGCTTCAGCGTCACCGGCGCGTCGGGGTGATAGGGCGAGCGCACCTGCCACCCGAGATAGTCCGACACGTCGCGATCAAGATCGACCTTGCCTTCGTCCATCAGCCGCAGGGCCGTCAGCGCCATCACCAGCTTGGAGATTGAGGCGATCCGCACCGGATCGTTCGCTTCCACCGCGCGCCCGGTATCCTTGTTCGCCAGCCCCTCGACGATCAGCGGGGTGACGGTCTCGCGGTCGAACGCGACCACAACGCTGGCAGGCGGCGGCGTGTCCTGCGCGGCGACAGGGGCGGCGATGAATGCCAGAGCGGCGAGGAGACGGCGGATCATGGGCCGCAGCATCGCCGCTTGTGCCAACGCAATCAATCGAGATTCGGCCTGAGCCAGCGTTCGGCCTGCTCGATGCTGACCCCGCGCCGCGCGGCATAATCCTCCAGCTGGTCGCGCCCGACGCGGGCGACGCCGAAATACTGGCTTTCCGGGTGGCCGAAATAGAAGCCGCTGACCGCCGCCGTAGGCCACATGGCGAAGCTTTCGGTCAGCGTCAGCCCGGCGTTGGCGGGCGCGTCGAGCAGGTCGAACAGGATCGGCTTCAGCGAGTGATCGGGGCAGGCGGGATAGCCCGGTGCCGGGCGGATGCCGCGATATTCCTCCTTGATCAGCGCCGCGTTGGTAAGCTGTTCATTCGGCGCATAGCCCCACAGCGTGGTGCGCACGTGCTGGTGCAGCGCTTCGGCAAAGGCTTCCGCGAAACGGTCGGCCAGCGCCTTCAGCAGGATGTCCGAATAATCGTCCTTGTCGGCCAGGAAGCGCGCCGAATGCGGCTCAATCCCGTGGATGCCGACCGCGAATCCTCCGATCCAATCGCCGTTGGGATCAATAAAGTCGGCAAGGCACATGTTGGCCCGATCACGGCTTTTCTTCACCTGCTGGCGCAGGAAGGGAATGCGGATGTGCTCTTCCTGCTCGGCAAGGTGGATCGTCACATCATCCCCGTCGCGTGCGCAGGGCCACAGCCCGGCGACACCGCGCGCGGTGAGCCATTTCTCTGCGATAACCTGATCGAGCATCGCATTGGCATCGGCAAACAGCTGGGTCGCGGTTTCTCCCACCACCTCGTCGGTGAGGATCGCGGGATAATTGCCGTGCAGTTCCCATGCGCGGAAGAACGGGGTCCAGTCGATGAACTGCCTGAGGTGCGCAAGATCCCAGTCGGGGAACACGTGCACCCCCGGCTGTTCGGGCGGCGCGGGCTTGTCCGAGAGGAAAGCGTCGTAGAAATTCGCCCGCGCCTCTTCCAAGGGCAGCAGCACCGAAGCGCTCTTGCCCGCGCGCGCATCGCGCACGTGGGTGTATTCGTCCGCCACTTCGGCGACGTAATCGTCGCGCTGGGTATCGGAGAGCAACTTCGAGGCCACGCCCACCGCGCGGCTCGCGTCGAGCACGTGGATTACCGGGCCTTCGTAAGCCGGATCGATCTTGAGCGCGGTGTGGACCTTCGAAGTGGTCGCCCCGCCGATCAGCAGCGGCATCGTCATCCCTGCCCGCTGCATTTCCTCTGCAACGGTCACCATCTCATCCAATGAAGGCGTGATGAGGCCCGACAGTCCGATCATGTCGGCTTTATTGTCGTTGGCGGCGGCAAGGATCGTGGGCCAGGGCACCATGACGCCCAGATCGATCACATCGTAACCGTTGCACTGGAGCACCACGCCGACGATGTTCTTGCCGATGTCGTGCACATCGCCCTTCACTGTCGCCATGATGATCTTGCCCTTGGCCTTGCGCTCGGCTTCGGGAAGCAGGTCCTTTTCGGCCTCGATGAAGGGGATGAGGTGGGCGACCGCCTTCTTCATGACGCGCGCGGATTTCACCACCTGCGGCAGGAACATCTTGCCGCTGCCGAACAGGTCGCCGACGACGTTCATGCCGTCCATCAGCGGGCCTTCGATGACTTCGATCGGGCGATTGGCTGCCTGCCGCGCTTCCTCGGTATCCTCGACGATATGCGCATCGATGCCCTTGACCAGCGCATGTTCGAGCCGCCGCGCCACCGGCCAGCCGCGCCATTCCTCGGCGGCCTTTTCATCCGCCACCGACTTGCCCTTGAAGCTTTCGGCGAGCGCGATGAGGCGCTCGGTCGAGTCGGGATCGCGGTTGAGGATCACGTCCTCGCAGGCCTCGCGCAGGGCGGGGTCGATCTGGTCGTAGACGTCAAGCTGCCCCGCATTGACGATCGCCATGTCGAGCCCGGCGGGGATCGCGTGGTAGAGGAACACCGAATGCATCGCCCGGCGCACCGGTTCGTTGCCGCGGAACGAGAAGGAGAGGTTCGACAGGCCGCCCGAATAATGCGCGTGAGGGCAGATCTGCCGCAGCTCGCGCACCGCCTCGATGAAGTCGACGCCGTAGTTGTTGTGCTCCTCGATCCCCGTCGCCACCGCGAAGATGTTGGGATCGAAGATGATGTCCTCTGCGGGAAAGCCCTCTGCCACCAGCAGATCATAGGCGCGCTTGCAGATTTCGACCTTGCGCGCCTTGGTGTCGGCCTGCCCCGTCTCGTCGAAGGCCATCACAACCACCGCAGCGCCGTAATCCATGCACTTGCGCGCGTGTTCGAGGAAGGCCTCTTCGCCCTCCTTCATGCTGATCGAATTGACGATCGGCTTGCCCGAAACGCACTTCAGCCCCGCCTCGATCACTTCCCATTTGGAGCTGTCGATCATCACCGGCACGCGGGCGATATCCGGCTCGGCTGCGATCAGCTTGAGGAAGGTCGTCATCGCGTGGACCGCATCGAGCAGCCCTTCGTCCATGTTGACGTCGATCACCTGCGCGCCGTTTTCGACCTGCTGGCGCGCGACCTCGACCGCGGCGGGATAATCGCCCGCCATGATCAGCTTTTTGAACGCGGCCGAGCCGGTGACGTTGGTGCGCTCGCCGATATTGATGAAGCGGGAGGAAGAGGGTTGGGTCATTTCACTATTTCCGTTCGCATCGAGCGAAGTCGAGATGCCCCACTCTTGTGTCTCGACTAGGCTCGACACAAACGGGGAAAGGATCGGGTTCAGGCGGCTACGAAGGCTTCCAGTCCCGCCAGCCGCATTTGCGGTTCGGGAGAGGGCACTTTTCGCGGCTCGCTGTCCTTCACGGCGGCGGCAATCGCCGCGATGTGCGCAGGCGAAGACCCGCAGCACCCGCCGAGGATGTTAACCTGTCCGTGATCGGCCCAGTCCTTGACGAGCCCCGCAGTGGTGTCGGGCATCTCGTCATATTCGCCCAGCTCGTTGGGTAGCCCTGCATTGGGATAGACCATCAGCAGCGCGTCGGCGATCTGCGAGAGCACTTTCACGTGCGGTCGCAGTTGTTCGGCACCGAAACTGCAATTGAGGCCGATGGTCAGCGGCTTGGCATGGCGCACGGCATACCAGAACGCCTCGACCGTGTGGCCCGAAAGGTTGCGACCCGAAAGATCGGTCAGCGTCATCGAGATCATCACCGGCACTTCACGGCCCAAGTCGCGCTCCAGCTGTTTGACCGCCATGATCCCGGCCTTGGCGTTGAGCGTATCGAACACGGTTTCGATCAGGATGAAGTCTACCCCCCCTTCCACCAGCGCGGCGGCCTGTTCCTTGTAGACCGCCACCAGTTCGTCGAAATCGATTTCACGGAAGCCCGGATCCTCGACATCGGGGCTGAGCGAGAGGGTCTTGTTGGTCGGGCCGATAGCGCCCGCCACAAAGCGGGGCTTGCCGTCCTTGGCCGCATATTCATCCGCCAGTTGGCGGGCGATCCGGCCACTCGCGATATTGATATCGGAGACGAGGCTTTCCGCCTTGTAATCGGCCTGGCTAATGCGGTTGGCGGAGAAGGTGTTGGTGCTGACAACATCCGATCCCGCATCGAGATAGGCGCGTGTAATGTCCGCGATCACGTCGGGTCGGGTCAGGGCGAGGATGTCGTTGTTGCCCTTCTGGTCGGCGGACAGGCCGAGATCGCCGGCGTAATCCTCCTCGGTCAGCTTGCGCTCCTGAATCTGCGTGCCGAACGCGCCGTCGAAGATCAGCACGCGCGCTTTCGCGGCGTGGAGCAGTTGTTGGCGGGCGCTCATGCGGCTTCTCCGGCGCTATCGGTATTTTGGGGCCGCTTCCCGAGCATGTGGCAGATCGCGTAGGCTAGCTCGGGGCGATTGAGGGTGTAGAAGTGGAAATCGCGCACGCCGCCCGCATAGAGTCGGCGGCACAGCTCGGCAGCAACGGTGGCGGCGACCAGCTGGCGCGCGGCGGGCATGGCATCCAGCCCTTCGAACAGCCCGTCCATCCATGCCGGGATAGCGGCTCCGCAAGCCTGTGCGAATTTGCGCGCCTGCGCGACATTGGTGACAGGCAGGATGCCGGGCAGGATCGGAGCATCGATCCCGGCGGCGGCGCACTTGTCGCGAAAGGCGAAAAAGGTCTCGGGAGAGAAGAAGAACTGGCTGATCGCGCGGCTCGCGCCCGCGTCGAGCTTGCGCTTCAGGTTGTCGATATCCGCCTGCGGGCTGTCCGCGTCCGGATGGGTTTCGGGATAGGCTGCGACCGAAATCTCGAAGGGCGCAATCTCCTTCAGCCCTGCCACCAGCTCTGCCGCGCTGGCATAGCCTTCAGGGTGCGGGGTGAAAGGCGCGCCGGGTTCGCCGGCATCGCCGCGCAGCGCGACGATATGGCGCACGCCGGCTTCCCAGTAATGTTCGGCGACCTCGCGGATTTCCGCCTTGGAGGCGGCGACGCAGGTGAGGTGGGCGGCGGCAGGCAGCTTGGCCTCGGTAATGATCCGCGCCACGGTGGCATGGGTGCGCTCGCGGGTTGATCCGCCCGCGCCATAGGTGACCGAGACAAAGCTGGGCGCCAGCGGCTTAAGCTGGGTCACCGCGTCCCACAATTGCGCTTCCATCTTTTCGCTCTTGGGCGGGAAGAATTCGAAACTTACCGCAACATCGCCCGGCAGACCGCTGAACAGCGGCGTGTCGGTGGCGGTGCGATATTCGTGAAGCTGGTCAAGCGTGGGGGTCATCAGGCAGTTTCCTTCGCGGGGGCGGAGGCGGGAGACGGTGAGGTGGCGCGGCGCTTGCCGATCCAGATCTTGACCACCAGTTCGCCCCCTTCCAGGGCGATCGGGGCGGCCGCCGCAAAGCTGGCGGCGCGCAGCAGGTCAGCCATCTGGCGGTCAGCAAATCCCAGCCGTGCATGCTGGTGGCGGGTGCGCAATTCCTCGTGATCATGGCTGGCGAAATCGACGATCGCGATCCGCCCGCCGGGCCGCAATACACGCGCAGCCTCGGCGAGGGCCGGGGCGGGATCGGGGGCGAAATGCAACACCTGGTGCAGCAGAACCGTGTCAAAGCTCTCCGACACAAACGGCAAATCGGCGAAATCGCCCTGCACCAGCTCGATCTGCGCCGTGGGCAGGTGCTGCAATTTGGCGCGGGCTACGCGCAGCATTTCAAGGTTCTTGTCGAGCGCAACGATACGTTCGGCGTCGGGGGCAAAGAGTTCGGCCATGCGTCCGGTGCCGGTGCCGATGTCGAGCACCTGCCCCAGCGGCGCGTCGGCAAGGGCTGCGGCAAGATGGCGTTCGACTTCGATATCAGGACTGTGCAGCGCGCGCAGATCATCCCACTCGCTTGCATGGCGGGCGAAATAATGTTCCGCTGCCGTCTCGCGTGCCTCGCGGATCGCCGCCAGCTTGCGGCGGTCGGCCTCGCACAGCGCGGCGAATTGCGGCTCCTCGGCCTCGGCGATCGCAAGTACGCGCTGCACCGCCTCGACTACGGCACCGCTCGCCTCGCTCTGGCGCAGGAATACCCAGCTGCCTTCGCGGCGCCGCTCGGCAAGGCCTGCATCGCACAATATGCCGACGTGGCGCGAAACGCGCGGCTGGCTCTGGCCGAGCACCTGGGCCAGTTCGCCAACGGCCAGCTCCATCGCCGACAGCAGCCGCGCGATCCGCAGCCTAGTCGGGTCGGCGAGCGCCTTGAAGATGTCCTCGATCACCATGTCGAAGGACATATAAAGATATTTTTATATCTGTAAATCGCCTGTGACGAAGCCGGGCCATGGACAGCCCTGCCCCTTTAGCCCCTACATCGCGATCCGCGCCGCTCCGGCAGCGGGACGGAAAACGTCGGTTCGGGCAAGCACCTCCGCCTCGTTATTGTAGCGCGCGACAGCTTCGGCAACCCTCGGTGCGGCGGCGGCATCACTCACTGCAACAAGGCACCCGCCGAAACCAGCGCCCGTCAGGCGCACCCCGCCCGCCTCGCCCAAGGCGTCGCCGACGATGCCGGCGAGGCGATCGAGCGCAGGGAGCGAGACGGCAAAATCCGTGGCCAGCGACCGGTGCCCTTCGGCAAGCAGGCGACCTAGCGCACGAACATCGCCTGCAGCGAGAGCGGCGGCAACAGCCTCCACCCGGCCGATTTCGGAGACGACGTGGCGGGCGCGGGCGAACAGCGTTTCATCCAATCCGCCGCGCCCTGCCTCAAGCCCGGCCGGATCGAGATCGCGCAGCGCCGTTACGCCATAATGCCGGGCCGCTGCCTCGCATTCGGCGCGGCGCTGGTTGAAGGCGCTTGTCGTCAACTGGCGGCGGATGCCCGAATCGATCACCGAGATTGCCAGCGAGGGGTGAATCGCAACGGCGCGGGTTTCCAGCGACCGGCAGTCGAGCAGCAGCGCCGATCCTTCGATGCATGCGGCCGAGGCCATCTGGTCCATGATCCCGCAGGCGCAACCGACAAAGTCGTTTTCCGCGCCTTGCGCGATCAGTGCGAGCTGATCGGGAGCAAGGTAGATGCCCGAATGCTCGCAAAGCGCCAGCCCCACCGCCACGCCGAAGGATGCCGAGGACGACAGCCCTGCCCCGATCGGCACGTCTCCGGCCACGGCGATCCGCGCAGGCTGCACATCATGACCGTCAGCCTGAGTGAAATGCACCACCCCGCGCACATGGTTCTGCCATTCGGCGTCCGCGCGCGCGATCATCCCGTCGGGGGCAAAACTGTCCCGCGCACCCGCGCCCATGTCGAGCGCGACGGTTTCAACCACGCCGCCTTCGCCCGGGCCGATCGCGACGATGGTCTCCCGATCGATCGCGCAGGGCAGCACCAGCCCGTCATTGTAATCGACATGCTCACCGATGAGGTTGACCCGTCCCGGTGCGGCGAACAGCGCGATGGGTGCTTCGCCATAGGCGGTGCGGTAACCTTCGATGACACGGGAAATCAGGCGGTCACGGCGGTTCATGGGCGGCTCCGGTAATGCACTGTTCCGCTGACTGCGCGCAGCATTTCCGCCGCACGTTCGGGCGTCAGGTCGCGCTGCGGCTCGGCGAGCATCTCGTAACCGACCATGAATTTGCGCACTTCGGCAGAGCGCAGCAGCGGCGGGTAGAAATGGGCGTGGAGCTGCCAGTGGTCGATATCGGCCATGCCGAAGGGTGCCTGATGCCAGCCCATCGAATAGGGAAAGCTCGTCTCGAACAGGTTGTCGTATCGGGTCGTGAGAGCCTTCAGGATCGCCGCGAGACTTTCGCGCTGCGCATCACCCAGCTGCGGCAGGCGCTGCACGGCAAAGCGAGGCAGCAACAATGTCTCGAACGGCCAGGCCGCCCAGAAGGGCACGATGGCGAGCCAATCTGCATTCGCCTCGACCACGCGATCACCCTTTGCCGCTTCCCGCTCAGCCACATCGATCAGAAGCGGGCGGCCATGCGCGGCCATGTAGGCACGCTGGCATGCGTCCTCGGTCGCGGTCTCCTGCGGAACATGCGCGGTCGCCCAGATCTGCCCGTGAGGATGCGGGTTGGAACAGCCCATCATCGCCCCCTTGTTCTCGAACACCTGCACATTGCCGAAGCGATCGCCAAGTTCGGCGGTCTGACCTGCCCAGCAATCAACCACAGCGCGCAGCTGCTCCGGCGCGAGCAAGGGAAGCGATTTACCGTGATCGGGCGAGAAGCAGATCACGCGGCAGACGCCTGCCGACGCCTCGGCGCGGAACAGCGGATCATCGCCGCTTGCCTCGCCGGCATCATCGGTCAGCGCGGGGAAATCATTATCGAACACGTGGACGCCGGCGTAATCCGGATTGCGCGCTCCCCCGACACGGGCATTGCCGGGACACAGGTAGCAGGCGGGATCATGGGCGGGCGGCGGCGGCTCCGGCGGAGTGACTTCGCCCTGCCACGGACGCCCCATGCGCTGCGGGGAGACCTGCACCCAGCCACCCGTCAACGGATTATGGCGCCGGTGCGGTCTGGCGCGATCGATCGCCATCAGGCCGCCCTTTCCTGCGACCGCGCCAACGCCGTGCGCGGCGCGAATACGGCCCGCCCGCCCAGCACGAAGCGGTTAACCGCCAGCGCTGCTGTGACACTGGTCACCAGCGTGATCACCATGAAGTGGATGTAGTGCAGCGTGATGATGCCGTCGGGCTGCAAGCGGAAGGTGTAAAGCCCGTAGAGCGCCACGCCCCATACCACCCCGGCGATTGCCGCGGACGCCTTCACCCCGCGGAACAGCAGGCCGACGACAAAGGCGCTGAGGATCGGCATGGAGAGCAGCCCGTTCAATTGCTGAAGCAGATTGATGATGCTGGTGGCGGATTGATACATCGGTACCAGCAGGATCGCCACGACCGTCAGCAGCACAGAAACGGCAGCGGCGAGTTTCCAGTGATCCTTCACCTCGCCCACGAACTGCTCGTGGAAATCGACTGCATAGAGCGCCACGGAGGAATTGAGCACCGCGCTGAAGGTAGTGATTACCGCCGCTGCCACCATCGCGGCAAAGGCGCCTGAAAGCCACGGTGGCAGGATCTGGGCCACCAGCATCCCATAGGCATTGTCGCCCACCTGCCCGAACAGCTTGAAGGCCACGATCCCGGGGATCACCACGATCGGCGGCACGATCAGGATGCGGATCACCGCAGCGACCAAAACGCCCTTCTGCGCCTCGCGGATAGTGGGGGCCGCCATCGCCTTCTGGGTCAGGTTCTGGTTGGTCGACCAGTAGAAGATCTGGATGAAGATCATGCCCGTCAGCAGGGTCTGCCACGGGATCGGGCTGTCGGGCCCGCCGATCATGGTCAGCCGTTCGACCGGAACGCCGGAAACGATGTCCCAATCGGCCGCCGCCAACCCCAGCACCACGATCAGCATAGCGAGGCCAAGGATGCCCACCCCCGACCAGGTGTCCATCACCGCCACCGCGCGCAATCCGCCGAAGATCGTGTAGCCCGCAGAAATCAACGCCAGGATCGCCGCGAAGGCAAGCAGCGGCACCCCTTCGCCGAACAGCGCGCGCATGAACAGGCTGCCCGAATAGAGCGCGGCCGGAAGATAGATCAGCACGTTGCCGGCCAGAAACAGTCCCGAGATCAGCGTCCGGATGCTGCGTCCGCCATACCGCTTTTCGAGCAGTTCGGTGACGGTGGTGCACTGCTCGCGGTAATAGACCGGCACGAACACGAAGGCGAGGATCAGCAGGCCGAAGAACCCGCAGATCTCCCACCACGCCAGCAGCGCCATCTGGTTGCCGTTCATCCCTACCAGCTGATCGGTAGAAAGGTTGGTGAGCGTGATGGAGCCCGCCACGAACAGCCACGACAGCTTGCCCCCGGCAAGATAGACATCCTTTGACGAACCATCATGCGCGGCGCGGCGGATTGTAAGCCATGTCGCCAGTCCGATCGCAGCGGTCAGGCCGATGCACACCGCGATTTGGATCAGGCTGCCGGTCGGCATGGCATCGAACATTGCGTGCTTTCCCCTCTCGATTGGCGGGGTTACAGCGCATTGACAGCAGCCGGACAAGCCTTGCGGCAAAGATCATCACCGGCGCCGACGGGAGAGGTCTGCTTGGAACACGTGCGGCTCGATGGCGTGGCGGTGACGCTGGTGTTCGCGCTGGAACGTGGCGGCACGGCGGACCTCGTCTATCTCGGCACGCGCCTGCCAGAGAGCGAAGACCTCACCGCCCTCGCCGCAGCAGGCAAGCGCGGACGGCACGAAAGCCAGCCCGATGTCCCGCCGGTGCCGGGCCTGCTGCCCGAACGCAAGGGCGGGTGGAGCGGCACGCCTGCGATTGAGCTCCGGCTTGCGGGCAAGCGGCTGGAAACTGATTTCAGAACCGCCGACTGGTCTGCCGCCGACAACAGGATCGAGATCACCTTTGCCGATGATGCGCTGGAGGTGGACGTCTTCGTCACCTGGCGGATCACGGCGAGCGACGTGATTGAGGTGGAACGCATCATCGCCAACGCCTCCGGACAGGATCTCGAACTGGCGCGGTCGGCTGCGGTATCGCTCCCGATCCCGCAGCGTTTTACCGAGGTCACCAGCTTCGCAGGGCGATGGTCCGGCGAAATGCGCGAGGAGCGCCGCACCCTCGCCCCCGAAGGCTTCGCCCGCAAGTCGTCAGGCGGCAAACCGGGCTTTGGCGGCGGAAACTGGCTGATCCTCCACGACCCGGCGAGCGGCCAGGTGCTTGGCGCGCATCTTGCCTGGAGCGGGGACTACCACACCACTATCGACTGCGACCCGGCGGGGACCGCGGATGGGCGCGCCGTGTTGCAGATGGGCACTATGAAAGATGCCGGATACGGCTTGCTGCCTGCGGCATCGTCGACCGAAACGCCGATGGCGGTGCTGGCGCTGGCTGCGAACGGGTCGGCGCTGGCGCAGCAACTTCATACCTATCTGCGCGCAGAAATCCTGCCTGTCCGCGCCGCATGGAGCCCGCGCAAGGTCCACATCAATTCGTGGGAGGCGCTGGGCTTCGGCCTGTCGGAGCCGAAGCTGATGGCATTGGCCGACAGTGCAGCGGCACTGGGAATCGAACGCTTCGTGCTCGACGACGGGTGGTTCGCCCGTCGGCGCAATGACCGCAGCAGCCTCGGCGACTGGCACGTGTCGCCCGACATCTTCCCAAACGGCCTCGGCCCGCTGATTGCCCATGTGCACGCGCTCGGTATGGATTTCGGCCTGTGGGTCGAGCCGGAAATGGTTTCGCCCGAGAGCGACCTCTACCGCGCGCACCCGGACTGGTGCCTGCACAACGTAGGCCGCGAACGCCCCACCATGCGCGGCCAGCTGGCGCTCGACATGTCACGCGGCGAGGTCCGCGATTACCTGTTTGACCGCCTCGATGCGCTGCTGCGCGAAAACCCGATTGCCTACCTCAAGTGGGATCACAACCGCGATCTCTTCCCCTCGGTCACGGGCCAGACCGAGGGGTTCTATGCCCTGCTCGACGCGCTGCGCGCGGCTAACCCCACAGTCGAGATCGAGAGTTGTTCAAGCGGCGGCGGGCGCATCGATTATGGCGTTCTTTCTCGCGTCCACCGGGTCTGGCCGTCCGACAACAATGATCCGATCGAACGCCTCAGGATCATGCGCGCGTGGAGCCACTTGCTGCCGCTCGAGGTGCTCGGCAATCACGTCGGTCCCTCGCCCAATCCGATCACCGGACGCGCTACGTCAATGGATTTCCGCGCCAAGGTGGCACTGTTCGGGCACATGGGGGTCGAAGCCGATCCCGGTGCGATGAGCGAGCATGAGCGCAGCGTGCTGGCGACGCATATCGCTCTCTACAAGGATTGGCGGGGCGTGCTGCATACGGGACGCTGGTTCGCGCTCGACCATCCCGATCCCGGCATTTTCGCGCAGATGGCAATGCATGATGACAAGGCGCTGGCAGTCGCGGCGCAGACCGCGTTTTCGCCGGTCTTTGATGCCGTGCCGCTGCGCCTCAAGGGACTTGAGGACGAGGCGCGCTACCGCGTGACCCTGCCGCGCCCATGGCCGGGCAAGGCCTCGCTCTACCTTAATGACTGGCAGGCGTGGGAAAGCGGCCTGACCCTTTCGGGCCGCGCCTTGATGTCGCAGGGTCTGGCCCTGCCCCTCACCCACCCTGAAACCGCGTGGCTCGTCGCGCTGGAGAGACTGCCTCAATGAAACTCGGCTGCTGCTACTATCCCGAACACTGGCCGGAAGAAATGTGGGCCGAGGATGCCCGGCGGATGGCCAAAATGGGCCTGTCGCTGGTGCGCATCGGCGAATTCGCGTGGAGCCGGATCGAACCCGAGCCGGGACGCTATGACTGGGGCTGGCTCGACCGCGCGATCGACACGCTGCACGCAGACGGATTGCAGGTGATCCTTGGCACCCCCACCGCCACCCCGCCCAAGTGGCTGGTCGATAAGATGCCCGACATGGTCGCCATCGACGAACAGGGGCATCCAAGAGGCTTCGGTTCGCGGCGGCATTACTGCTTCAGCCACGAAGGCTACCGCGCCGAGTGCCGCCGGATCGTCGCCGTGCTGGCCGAAAGGTACGGCAATCACCCGGCCATCGTTATGTGGCAGACCGACAATGAATATGGCTGCCACGACACAGTGCTCAGCTTCTCGGACGCCGCCGCTTCGGCGTTCAGAGGCTGGCTCGCGGCGCGTTACGGCACGCCGCAAGCGCTAAATGAAGCGTGGGGCAACGTGTTCTGGAGCATGGAATACCGCAGCTTTGCCGAAGTCGATCCGCCGCATCTGACCGTGACCGAGGCGAACCCCGCACATTGGCTCGACTATCGCCGCTTCGCCTCGCATCAGGTCGCAAGCTTCAATCGCGAACAGGTGGAAATCATCCGCGCCCATTCTCAGGGGCGCGACATCACCCACAACTTCATGGGCTTCTTCACCGAGTTCGATCATCACGATGTTGGCCGCGACATTGATGTGGCGACGTGGGATTCCTATCCGCTCGGCTTTCTCGAACAGTTCTGGTTCTCTGCGGAAGAAAAGCGCGCCTATCTGCGTCAGGGACACCCCGATATCGCCGCCTTCCACCATGATCTTTACCGCGGCTGCGCGAACGCGCGCTGGGGGGTGATGGAACAGCAGCCCGGACCGGTGAACTGGGCGCGCTTCAACCCCGCGCCGCTGCCGGGGATGGTCGCACTGTGGACGCTGGAAGCCGCCGCGCACGGAGCCGAGTTCACCAGCTATTTCCGCTGGCGGCAGGCACCCTTCGCGCAGGAGCAGATGCACGCTAGCCTGCTGCGGCCCGACAGCAGCGAGGCCGAGGCCGCGCCCGAGGTGCGAACGGCATCGGCGATATTGGCCGAGATCGGCCCGCAGCAGGCCGCGCGCGCGCCCGTCGCGCTGGTGTTCTCCTACGAGGCGGCATGGACAATCGGCATCCAGCCGCAGGGGCAAAGCTTCCGCTATCTCGAACTGGTGTTCGAAACCTATTCGGCGCTGCGGGCGCGGGGCCTCGACGTCGATATCGTGGCACCGCGGGCGGATCTATCCGCCTACCGCGTGGTAATTGTACCGACCCTTCCGATCATGCCGGAAGGCTTTGCCGACAAGCTGGGCGCACTCGGCTGTCCGGTCCTGATAGGCCCGCGATCTGGCAGCAGGACAGCTAGCTTCCGCATCCCCGAAGGCCTTGCACCGGGCGATCTCAAACCGCTTATCCCGCTTACAGTCACCCGCGTCGAAAGCCTGCGCGACGGGTTCAGCGAACCTGCCGAAGGCTTCGCCGTTACCCGCTGGCGCGAAGATGTGGAAAGCGAGCTGGCCCCCGAGCTAGCAGACACGGCGGGGCGCGGCGTGGTCTATAGCCAGAACAATGTCCGTTATTGCGCGATCTGGCCCGACCGCACGTTGCTCGCGCTATTGGTCGAGCGCATGGCGCAAGAGGCGGGCGTACCGCTGATCGACCTGCCCGACGGCATCCGCCTGCGCCGCTCTACCAGCCACGCTTTCACCTTCAATTACGCGAAGGAGCCGGTATTCGTGCCGCATCTCGGCAAGACGCTCGCTCCGGCAGCTTGCGACATCGCCGCGCTCTAATCCCCGGCCAGCAGCCTCGCATAGTGATCGCGCAGAGTTTCGCTGCCGAATTCCGGGGTAAGATCGGCGCTGTAAGTGCCACTCGCCGGATCGAGCACCAACATGCTCTCGGTCGCGTAGTAGCGCGCGATACGGGCATATTCGGCCTTTTCGGCAAACCAGTCGGACACGCCCGCGCCGACGTTTAGTGCCCGTTCGGCATAGGTGAACAGCCTGGGAGAGACCGATTTGAAGCGGGCGGGCCTTCCTGCCAGCTCGCACAGCATTTCGCCCTGCTCACGCAAGGAGATCGCCGGGCCGGGGCCGCCGATCGGCAGGATGCGCCCGCGGGTTTCGGGATTGCCGATGCATTGTGCGATGAAGCGCGCCAGATCATTATCGCTGATCGGCTTGCAGCGCGTCAATTCGCCGCCCCCGAAGACAAGGAACGGCTTGCCCGCCTTAACCCGCTTGACCTGCCCCGACAGCGACTTGAAGAACGCGGTCGGACGGATGATCGCATAATCGATCCCGCTCGCCGCCAGTTCGGCCTCGAAGGCGAGCTTGGCATGCTGGAAGGCGAGCAGCGGCTTTTGCACGCAAATGGCCGAAAGCAGGATGAACTGCCCCGCCCCCGCCGCCTGTGCTGCCGCAAGCAGCGCAATATTGGCGGCGTAATCGATCGCCTGCGCGTCCTTGGGTGCGCCGCTGCGCGAGGCGATGCAGGAAATCACGCAGTCGGGCGAGGCAGCAGCGAACACCCGCTCCAGACCGGACCTATCCGACAATGCGGCCTGCACGACATCGGCGCCGGCCAGCTCGGGAAGATCGTTCCCGCTCCCGACCGATCGCAGCAACGCGGTGACGCGATACCCGTCCGCGACCAGTTGCCGCACGACCGCGCGCCCGATCGTACCGCTTGCTCCGGCCACCAGCACCCGGCTTGAAGAGATCCCGCCCGCCATAATCGCACGCACAGTAACGCGCCGGCGAAACCGGTCAAATCAGCGATTGAGACATAGCGCCCTCGCAACCAGTTGCCGTTGCCTGTTTGCGTGGGCCGTGCAAATCCGGCCTCGTCATGGTGCGGCCTATTGCCCGCCACCCACGGCGAGCAGCGCGCCCTTTCCGGCGTGCGGAACCGGTTCCAGCCCATCAGGCAAAATCAGCGGATCGGGCACCGGACCGACGATCCAAACATGCGTGAATGCGTCCTGCGGGATTTGACGCAGTGCCTGCGAAAGATCGGGGTATACGGCAGCATCACATGCGCCCGAGTGCACAAATTGCGAAGGATCATGCTCAAACGGCGCCGCCGCCGGGTAATGCACGATCAGCGGGTTTACCCCCGGAACCTGCCACTGGTTATTGACGAAGACATTGCGCCGGGCAAGCGCCACCCCGCCCATATGCGACAGCACCGGCAATTCCCACGTCGTCTTGCACGGGACAATCGACAGGAAGGCAACACGCGATCCTTCGGGGATGGATTCGATCGCTGGAAGCGTTTCCTCCACAGTCCGTTCCTGCGCCACGTAGGCAGCGCCCGTCACCAGCGTTCGGCCGGCGAAAAAGGCGACAGCCATCAGGCTGATGATCCGCAGGGTCTTGGGTTCGATGCCTCGCGGGGATATCGCCAGAAGGGCGACAATCAGAATGTAGGGCACCAGCCGCATGTCGGCGAACATCGATCCGAACACCTGTACCGGCAGGATCATGAAGCTGGCGAAACAGATCGCCGCCGCCGTACCCAAGCGCCTGTCCCATGCAACTTCACGGGTACGGGCCGCCCAGTAGATCGTGATCACGACGGCGATGAGCGATACGACGTCAAACACGACCCACTTGTTGCGGAAAGCCGAAATCAGCCATTGCAGCTTGTAGCTGAGCGTCCAGCCCTGCAAATCGAGCCCCCCCGCACCGGTGCGCCAGACAAGCATCGGCACCAGCGGGAGCAGCAGCGGCCAGCATGCGCCGAGGATTTGCCGCAAGGCGGCGATAGGCCGTTCGCGGGCGGCGATCACGCCGGCCAGCACACTCGAACCGCACAGCAGACCCAGAAACGCCCAGCCAAAGGTGTGACACACCCAGATGACGACACCCGACACACCCAGCCAGATGCGCGCCGCGTTGTTCCGCCCGGCGCGGTCGAGCCGCATCCACAGCACGAAGGCCAGCAGGCCAAGCGCCATGCTGAGCGAGAAATTGAGGAAACCGTAATTGAATGGCAGCCCGTAAATCAGCGGCAGCGCCATCACGGCAAAGGGGGTGATGCGGCCGTGACATTCCCGGCTCACTAGCAGGATTCCGGCTGTGGCCAGCAGCTGCGTGCCGATCACGACAAGCTTGATCGCGGTTTCAAGGCCCAGCAATCCGTGCAGGGCCTGAACCAGCAGGTCGCCGCCCAGATTGCCGATCAGTTGCCATTGGTAGGAATAGAATTCCTGGAGCGCCGGCCGGTTTTCGATATCGGTCTGGACGACATAGCGCCCGTAATGACCAAAAAGGTCCACCAGCGGCGGCATGCCGACAAACAGCAAGGGCATAATTGCGGCAAGGCACAGAAGGGCAAACGCCGTCCGTGTATCGAGCCAGCTTATCCGGTCGCTGCGAAAGCCATATCCGATCGCGCCTGCAGAGCTTGTAATCATCATGCGACGCTTTTCCGCCTGAAAACGAACAGTCGCGTCAGCGGATAGAAAACCAGCGTATACGCACCGACAGCAAGCACCTGCGCAACCGGGCTGCCTTCGCCCAGCATCGACTGCGTCAGCAGCAGCACGGCCATGTTGACCCCGAAAGCGGTGAAGAAGACAGCAATGAACCGGCCCACTTCGGTGTGCGATATCGTTCCCCTGACACCGAAGACATAGTGCCGATTCAGCAGGAACGAACAAGTCAAAGCAACAGCATAACCGACAATGTTTGCCGTGATGCCGTCAGCCCCGATAGCCAGACAGAAGAATATCGTCGAAAAACCGACGATTGAATTGGCCACCCCTGTCACCAGAAAAGGGATCAGCCGGAAGAACTGCCGGATAGCATACGAAACGAGAGGCTCGGACTTCCCTCTCGTGGTGCATCCGCCTCTGGTATTACGGTCGCTCAGCGGCAAGATGGTTCTCGCATGGTCTGCCCGCCGTGAACGGGGCGGGACGATTTGGTAGCTGGGACGCCCCCTGTCCGATCCACAGGAGCCATCCGAAAAAGAAGCATCGGATTGCACCTCATGGACCCTCCAGCAGCGCAGGGCGGGACTATGAGAGAATGGTAAATTCGGCGTTAAGAGCTTCGACTCTCGCCAGACTGGACGCGGGCTTTGCAAAAGGGCGCCGTCCGGTAATGCCACAATGAAAAGACAGCCCGGATATACGTCCCGTTAACCATCCTGATCTAGCCTTGCGTCAGGAAAGGGCCCCATGACCTATCAATCGATCGGCAATTTCGTTGCAGACCATGCGACAGCAGTCCGCCATCCGGAAGCCTGGGGCCTTGCCGAAGCGGGGCTCCGCGTACCGCTCGTTTCCGTTATCGCACCTGTAAAGGACGAGCAGGAATCGATCGGGGCCTTTGTTACTCGGGTTTCCGCCGTGCTCGATCAGGTTGCGCCCGAGGGCAATTGGGAGATCCTGTTTGTCGACGACGGCAGCAGCGATACCACACTTGCCGTGATCGCTGCCTGGCACGAACGTGATCAGCGGGTGCGAGCGCTTTCGCTCTCCCGCAATTTCGGCAAGGAAGCTGCGCTTTCTGCAGGCTTGGATTATGCTGCCGGCGACGCGGTCGTGCCGATGGACGTCGATCTTCAGGACCCGCCGGAAGTGCTCGTTGAAATGGTGGCCAAGTGGCGCGCCGGTTGCGATGTCGTCTACGGAGTCCGTCGCAATCGCGGCACCGATACCTTGCTGAAGCGCATGACGGCAGATCTCTACTACCGCACCCACAATGCCCTGAGCAGAGACAAGATCCCGGAGCACGCCGGCGACTTCAGGCTGCTCGACCGCAAGGTCGTCGAGGTGATCCGCAAGCTTCCCGAGCGCAACCGCTTCATGAAGGGTCTGTTTGCTTGGAGCGGCTTCCGGCAGGACGCGGTCGAATATGACCGTATCGAACGAGCCGCAGGCACCAGCAAATTCAATTACTGGAAGCTATGGACACTGGCACTCGACGGGATCACCTCGGCCTCGACCGTGCCTTTGCGGATCTGGAGCTATGTCGGCGCCAGCATCGCCATGCTTGCTCTGATCTACGCCGCCTTTCTTACCATCAAAACCCTGATTTTCGGCGCGCTCGTGCCTGGATACGCGTCCATTATGGTTTCGGTGCTGTTTCTGGGAGGCGTCCAGCTCATTTCGCTCGGCGTGCTTGGCGAATATGTCGGACGGATCCTGACCGAAACCAAACAGCGCCCGATTTACATTGTCCGCGAGTCCATCGGTCTGGAAGCCTTCCATGCCGCTTGCGCAATCAATCCTTCTTCACCGAACAGGAGCCCGCGATGAACAGCCTCACACGCCAGCACGACATCGCTTTTCAGGCCAATCTCTATGCCGATCCCAACCCGACACGGCGCAGCCTGCACAGTGCGCGCCGCACATGGGTGGAACAGGCGCTGGCCGGGGTCGGACCGGAGACGCGGATCCTGGAGGTGGGCGTGGGCTGCGGCATCTTCACGCGGTTCCTATCACGAACCGGCGCGCAGGTGACTGCCATCGACATCAACCCCGATTTCATCGAGAGCGTGCAGGGACTGCCCAATGTCAGCGCCCATGTCCGCGATGCCACCTGCCCCTTCGATGTAGAAAATCAGGACGTGGTGCTCAGTTCGGAGGTGCTCGAACATGTGCCGCCCGAGCGTTCGATCGCGATGCTGCGTGAAATCCGGGCCTCGCTGAAGCCGGGCGGTCTGTTCATCCTGACAACGCCGCAGCGCTATGCCACGATGGAATTGGCCGCGCGGCTGCTCCAGTTTCCTGCCGTGCTTGCCCTTGCCCGCAAAATCTACGGCAATGTGGACGAGCTTGGTCACATCAACCTGCTCACGGCTTCGCAGCTTCAACAACAGCTCGAATCGACCGGTTTCCGGATAGAACGACACGAGCGCTTCGGATTCTATCTGCCATTGATCGCCGACTTCGGAGGAAAGGCGGGCCAAAGCCTGCTGCGCGGGATTGAAGCGGTGATCCGCCATATTCCTGTCCTACGCGGACTGCTTTGGACACAGGCCTACGTGCTGCGCGCTTGTTAAGCGCTCCCCCCTGTTATCCCGACCCGGGAATTGAGGGGTTTTACAATATTTTTCAGTGATTTGTGGAGCCGGACGGCGTTTGCGACGCGGAATGTTACGGGCGGACACAGGTAAGAAATCCGTTCGCACCGACTTGGCATAACGTTGCTCGCCCGGTCGGATCAAGAATGCCGGCCATGACACGGCTCGCGTGCCGCCACTTCAGGGGCACGAAGCGGATGTCCACTTGCCCGAATTGGGCCCGCGGGCGCACATCCATTGGTGCCAATGCATGACGATGCGCCAGCCGCCCGTGTCAGGGTCGGGCTCGGCGCTGGCAAAGGTGCGCTTGCCAGATACGCTGTCATCGGCGAGGCCATGCTCCTCGATCCGGATCGCCATGAAATTGTTGGCGCTGCCGGTCGGTTTTTCATGCGGCTGTCCCCGTCAGCGCCTATGGCACAGATTTGAGGTTGTGATTTAAGGAGTGTTTGGGTCTCGTCGTAGTGACGAAGGAACGAAGATGAGACCCAAACACTCCAATGCAAAATCGCTGACGAAGGCCCCTGCCGAGCAGGTTGTGAAGGACATCCGGCGCCGAACCCGGCGGCACTTTTCGGCCGAGGACAAGATGATCTGCCCCCTTCTGAGTGGCCCAATTTCTATTTTAGAATTGGTCACGAAGGAGGAATGGAATGGCAAGGAAGCACAGGCCGGAAGAGATCATCGGCAAGCTGCGTGAAGCGGAGATC
>NZ_JAQQXQ010000009.1 GCF_028595285.1 Erythrobacter fulvus
GATCTCCGCTTCACGCAGCTTGCCGATGATCTCTTCCGGCCTGTGCTTCCTTGCCATTCCATTCCTCCTTCGTGACCAATTCTAAAATAGAAATTGGGCCACTCAGAAGGGGGCAGATCACCGGAATGTGGTAATTTCGTCGTTGCGTTAGATTAGGTAGAAAGAAGCCTGGCTCCTGGTTTGCTGATTGTGGCCCCACAAATGACTGATCAGAAAACCTGGCGCGATACGCCATGCACCGACGGCACGAATATCCGTCAAGGGGACAGCAACCGAGAATGTGGCGATTTGCCAGCGATTTTGCGTTCAACAGCCTCCCGGGGATGGCCAATAACCTGAGTCGCGGGATATCGAAATGCCAGTTCGGGAGTGCTCGCTGATTGTCCTCCCCCGACTGGACAGCGGGCTGAAGCAGCACAGGGCCTTTCGTCAACCATCTACCTCAAAACAGGTCGAAAATCGCGATTCCTATTTTTGGCCTGAAACTTCCCCGACCCGCTTACACACCACCACTGCAATCCATTGCAAAAACGTGAAAGGTGGCTATTTTCGCGGAAAAATAAGACTGCGAACCAACATCCCGGCCCCATCCAAGGGATTTGCCTCGCTAAGAATCAGGGGAGACCAATGCCTCATCGAGCTCAAAAACATAAACTCTTGCGGGAGCTCGATGTTTGCCTCCGGCAAGCAGATGATCTGAAAATGCCTTTTGTGGGAATTTATATTTCACACGCGATAGACTTGGTGCGTGCCGATGTCACTTGCGAGAGCGCACCCCAGAACAAAGTGAATTAGGCGGTCATGCCGATGTCTTCAAATCTTACGGGTGATGACAAAGTCTACGATTCTTTACTCCATCAAGCAGAGACCATCTTGTTTCAGAGGTTGGCTCGCTACCTTGTCCTTGATAAAGATATCTTTGGAGAGCCAGGCTGGGATATTCTTCTTTGTGCATTCATCGCTCATCGCAAGGGGGTAGCCTGCACTTCAGAGGGTGTGGCAAGTACCATTGGCTTAGGTCTTGCAACCACGAAAAGATGGATCAACCTTCTCGTTGAAAGGAAGATGCTCACAAGCCAGAATGGCATTTTCACTATTGCTGACGAAACAGAACAAAAAATTTCAAGAATGTTCCAAGCGCAGATCAATGAAATCCGCAAGTCAGCAAGCATCGAACTGCGAAGGCATATGGAAGCCACGAGGCGACAATCTTAGACGATTGCGCGGCTGCTGGATTACTTATCGTAGAGAGAGACGGCTCAGAGCGGTTTTCGGCCGTTCCGACTTGCCGAGGAATTTCCCTCTGTCACGAATTCGGATTGCGCTGTGCACGCCTTGGGCGAAAGAATCCGTGGCTGATGAAGTAGGCCAGCATGGATGGGTCAGCCTCTCTCGGTCGAAATAGTCCAAACAGAGCGGCCAATAGCCGGAACACCCGGCATCAACGACATATTTAGTTGTCGCTAGGACCCGAACGTGTAGCAGCCGGTTTCATGCGTTCTCTCACCCATCTCGAACGGCTCGAAGCCGAAAGCATCCATATCTTCCGCGAGGTCGTGGCCGAGGCGGAAAACCCCGTCATGCTCTATTCCGTGGGCAAGGACAGCTCGGTCATGCTGCATCTGGCGCGCAAGGCCTTTTACCCCTCGCCGCCGCCTTTCCCGATGCTGCACGTGGCAAGCGGGTGGGACTTTCAGGACCTTATCGCCCACCGCGACCGCACGGTGCGCGAATACGGCCTGCGCCTGATCATTGCCGAAAACGAAGACGCCGAGGAACAGGGCATCAATCCCTTCGACACCGGCAGCGCGCTCTATTCGCAGGCGCAGTTGACCGATCCCCTGAAACGCGCGCTGACCGCGCATGGTTTCGACGCGGCCTTTGGTGGCGGGCGACGCGACGAGGAAAAGGCGCGCGCCAAGGAGCGCATCTTTTCCTTCCGCACGGCCGCGCACCGCTGGGACCCCAAGAACCAGCGGCCCGAGCTGTGGAACCTCTACAACGCCAAGAAGAACAAGGGCGAAAGCATCCGCGTCTTCCCCCTGTCGAACTGGACCGAGCTCGACATCTGGCAATATATCGCGCTGGAAAACATCGACATCGTGCCGCTCTACTTCTCCCAGCCGCGCCCGACGGTGGAGCGCGACGGCATGATCCTTGTCGTCGATGACGAGCGCTTCCGGCTCGAGCAGGGCGAGCAGCCGGTGATGCGCTCTGTCCGCTTCCGCACACTGGGTTGCTACCCGCTAACCGGCGCGACGGTGAGCGAGGCCACCGAAATGAGCCACATCATCCAGGAAATGCTGCTCGCCACCAGCTCCGAACGCCAGGGCCGCGCGATCGACAAGGGCCAATCGGCCAGCATGGAAGACAAGAAGCAGGAGGGGTATTTCTGATGAACACGCCCCCCTCCTTCACAACCGATGCGCTGATCGCCGAGGACATCGACGCCTATCTCCACCGGCACCAGCACAAGAGCCTGCTGCGTTTCATCACCTGCGGCAGCGTGGACGACGGCAAATCGACGCTGATCGGGCGGCTGCTCTACGATTCGAAGATGATCTTCGAGGATCAGCTCGCCGCGCTCGAAAACGACAGCAAGCGCCACGGCACGCAGGGCGAGGAGATCGACTTTGCGCTGCTGGTCGATGGCCTCGCCGCCGAGCGTGAACAGGGCATCACCATCGACGTCGCGTATCGCTTCTTCACCACGGAGAAGCGCAAGTTCATCGTCGCCGACACGCCAGGGCACGAACAATATACCCGCAACATGGTCACCGGTGCGTCGACCGCAGACCTCGCGGTGATCCTCGTCGATGCGCGAAAGGGCGTGCTGCAACAGACGCGGCGGCATTCGTGGCTCGTCCACCTGCTCGGCATCCGTCACGTGGTGCTGGCGGTGAACAAGATGGATCTGGTCGGCTATGACCGTGCGACCTTCGATGCGATCGTTGCAGATTACCGCGCCTTTGCCGAAGCTATCGGGATTGCCGACTTCACCGCCATCCCGATCTCGGGCTTCAAGGGCGACAACATCACCGCTGCCCCTTCAGCGAGCACGCCATGGTACGACGGGCCGGCGTTGATCGCGCATCTCGAGGGTGTCGAGGTCGATAATGCCGCAGCACAGACCCAATCGTTCCGCATGCCGGTGCAGTGGGTCAACCGCCCCAATCTCGACTTCCGCGGCTTTGCGGGCCTGATCGCCAGCGGCACCGTGCGGGTCGGCGATCCGGTGCGGATCGTGCCCTCGGGCAAGACCAGCACGGTCAGCCGCATCGTCACCTTTGACGGCGACATTGAAGAAGCTGTCGCCGGCCAGTCCGTCACCCTTGCACTCGCCGACGAAGTCGATTGCAGCCGCGGGGACGTGATCGCCGCCGCAGGCGATCCGCCGCAGGCATCCGACCAGTTCCGCGCCACCTTCGTATGGATGGACGAGGAAGCGCTGAAGCCCGGGCGCGGCTACTGGCTCAAACTTGGCACGCAGACCGTCACCGCGACGATCCAAGCCCCCGAATACGAAATCGACGTCAACAGCCGCGAGCATCTGGCAGCCAAGACATTGGGGCTGAACAGCATCGGCGTGGCCGAATTCGCTACCGATCGCCCGATCACTTTCGAACCCTATGACACCAACCGCCAGCTTGGTGGGTTCATCCTGATCGACAAGTTCACCAATGCCACCGTCGCGGCGGGCATGATCGCCTTCAGCCTGCGCCGGGCCGACAACATCCATTGGCAGCCGACTGCGATCACCCGCGCGGATCATGCAGGCATGAAGAACCAGACGCCGCGGGTGCTGTGGTTCACCGGGCTTTCGGGCAGCGGCAAGTCGACCATTGCCAACGCGGTGGAGCAGCAGCTTCACCTGATGAACCGCCACACCTTCCTGCTCGACGGGGACAATGTGCGCCACGGCCTCAACCGCGATCTCGGCTTTACCGAGGCCGACCGGATCGAGAATATCCGCCGTGTGGGCGAGGTGGCAAAGCTAATGGCGGATGCGGGCCTGATCGTGCTCACCGCATTCATCAGCCCGTTCCGCGCCGAGCGGCAGATGGTGCGCGAGATGCTGCCCGAAGGCGAATTCATCGAAATCTTCGTCGATACGCCGCTAAGCGTAGCCGAGGCGCGCGACGTGAAGGGGCTCTACAAGAAGGCGCGTTCGGGCCAGCTCAAGAACTTCACGGGGATCGACAGCCCCTATGAACCGCCGGAACATCCGGAAATCCGCGTCAACACGGTGGACATGACCCCCGAACAGGCGGCACGCTACATCATCGAACAGATCATGCCGCTCAAATGACCCTTGCCGAACTCGACGATGCCGCACTGGCGGCGGCGCTGGCTGCCGAAGCAGGGCAGCTGTTGATCGACGTTCGCGAGCGGAGCGGGCTGACGGGCAAGGCGTTGGGCCAGGCCGGCGATGAAGCCGCGAACCGCCTGCTGTGCGAAGCGATCCGCGCGGCGCGACCCGATGACGGGCTGCTTTCCGAAGAGGAAAAGGACAACGCCAAACGGCTGGGCAAGCGCCGGGTGTGGATTATCGATCCGGTCGACGGCACCCGCGAATATGGCGAGGCACGGGCCGACTGGGCGGTGCATGTCGGGCTGGCTTTGGACGGCGTGGCGAGCATCGGCGCGGTGGCGCTGCCGGGGCTGGATGGCGGCGTCGTGCTGCGATCGGACCGGCCCTTGGCGCTGAAGGCAGCCGAAGAACATCCGCGCTTCGTGGTCAGCCGCACCCGGCCCGCCAAAGAGGCCGAAGCGGTCGCCGCCGCGCTCGGCGGGACGCTGGTGCCGATGGGCAGTGCCGGAGCCAAGGCGATGGCGGTGGTGACGGGGGAGGCAGAGGTCTATCTCCACTCCGGCGGACAGCACGAATGGGACAGCTGCGCACCGGTAGCGGTGGCGCGGGCGCACGGGCTGCATTGTTCGCGCATCGACGGGTCGCCGCTGGTCTATAACCGCGCGGACACCTTCATGCCCGATCTGCTGATCTGCCGGCCGGAATGGGCAGACAGGGTGCTGGGCGCGGTGGCGCGCCTCGCCTGATCAGTCGCCTTCGAAGTCCATCAGCCCGCGCACATCGATCCCCGCTGCACGCAGGCGCTGGGCGCCAACCGACGCGTACACCGGCCTTAGTACCCGACCGCGACGGTCTACTCTCCGTCGCCTAAAGACTGCGAATGATGCCCGAAAAATCGGTGCCCGCGTTGTCCTTGGCAAAGGCCTCGTAAATCGCCTTGGCGTGTTCGCCCAGGGCGACGGTAGCGCCCGCATTCTGCGCGGCCTCCATCGCCAACCGAAGGTCTTTCAGCATCAGCCCGGCAGCGAAACCGCCCTGATAATCATTGTCTGCCGGCGTTACCGGGCCGACGCCGGGGACGGGGCAATAGGACGTCATCGACCAGCACTGGCCGGACGACACGCTGGAAATATCGTAGAAGGTCTGCGGATCAAGGCCGAGCTTCTCGGCCATTGCAAAAGCCTCGCAGGTGCCGATCATGTGGATGGCCAGCAGCATGTTGTTGCAGATCTTGGCCGCTTGTCCGTTGCCCGGACCGCCCGCATGGATCACCGCCTTGCCCATCGCATCAAGTATCGGCTTGGCGCGGGCAAAAGCCTCGTCCGAACCGCCGACCATGAAGGTGAGCGTCCCGCCAGCTGCGGCTGCGATCCCGCCCGACACAGGCGCATCGACCATCTCGTAGCCATGCTGTTCGGTCACAGAGATCACCTCACGCGCGGTAGCGACATCGATGGTGGAGCAGTCGAGCAGGATCGCACCTTCAGGGGCGTGGCCGATCACCTCGTCCCAATAAACCTTCTTCACGATCTGGCCGTTGGGCAGCATCGAGACGACCGCTTCGGCGGTGGCGCAAGCTTCTCTAGCCGTGCCGAAGGTCTGGCAACCCGCTTCACGTGCGGCTGCAAGCGCAGGTTCGGAGAGGTCGAAGGCGCGGACTTCGTGGCCGGCCTTGACCAGGTTGGCGGCCATCCCGCCACCCATGTTGCCGAGGCCAATAAAGGCGATTTTCATGTCACTCTCCGTATCAGCTCATTGCACCCACGAGCCCGAACATCAGGAGCCCCAGTGCACCAACCGAACACATCCCGAAGCTGCCATGGATGGCCATGCGGTGCCTATGCTCTAACCGCTGCGGCATGGCCCTCCCCCGCTTGGCCCACTGGCGCCAAGACCTAAGCACGTAGATCAAAGAAGCCAGCCAGATCACTGCCCAAATTGCGGAGATTACCGCCCCTTCCACTGTCCTTCGCGCTTTTCGATAAACGCCGCCATGCCTTCCGACCTGTCTTCGCTCGCGGTGAGGATCTGGAAGATCCGGCGCTCGACGATCAGGCCCTGATCGAGCGTCATTTCGAAGGCCGAGTTCACCATCTCCTTGTTGGCGATGGTCGCCATCGGCGGCATCGCGGCGATGGTTGCTGCGGTCTTGAGCGTCTCGGCGATGAGTTCCTCATGTGGCACCACGCGCGCGACCAGATTGCTGCGCTCGGCCTCTACCGCATCCATCATCCGCCCCGTGAGGCACATTTCCATCGACTTCGACTTGCCGATCGCGCGGGTCAGCCGCTGCGAGCCCCCCATGCCGGGCGCGACGCCGAGTTTGATCTCGGGCTGGCCGAACTTCGCCTTGTCGGACGCGATAATGAAGTCCGCCATCATCGCCAGCTCGCACCCGCCGCCGAGCGCAAAGCCGTTCACCGCGGCAATCCAGGGCTTGCGGGTCTTCTTGACGATCTCCGACGTCCAGGGGCCGAAAAAATCGTCGAGATAGAAATCCGCCGCCGGCTTCTCGCTCATTTCCTTGATGTCCGCGCCCGCCGCGAACGCCTTGTCGCCGCTGCCGGTCAGGATCGCGCAAAGCTGCGTGCTATCGGCCTGGTAGGCGGCGAAGGCGTCGATCAGTTCTTCCAGAACCTTGGAATTGAGCGCGTTCAGCGCCTGCGGGCGGTTGATCGTGAGCAGCGTGACGCCTTTCGTACCGCGGGCATCGGTTTCGGCGGTGATCGTTTCATAGGTCATAGGGGCTTCCATTCCTCATCGGCGGGCAGGGGTGCGAAGATGCTGTCGAGCAGATCTTCAGTTACCTCTTCCGGGGTGGCCGGGTCCCACTTGGGATCATTGGTTTTATCGACGATCACGGCACGCACACCTTCCGCAAAGTCGGGACGGGTCAGCACCCGGCTGGCGATGCGATATTCCATCCGCATATTGTCGGCGAAATCGGTAAGCTGTGCGCTCTCTGCGAGCTGGCGCAGCGCGACCTTGCAGGTCTGCGGGCTCTTGGTGCCGAGCGTGTCGCGCTCCTTCATCGCCCAGTCGTCGCCGGCCTCGGCAGCGGCTTCAAGGCTGGCGAGGATATCTTCATAGGCATCGGAGGCGAAATGCTTGGCGATCTTGTCCGCATTGGCCTCGATCCGCGCCTTGGGCGGGGTGCCGACCGGTTCGGACAGGATGCCCGCGATCCGGTCAGGATGATCGTAGATGCGCGCCTTGATATCCTCGAGCATTTCGTGCGGCACGTAATGCGTCGCCAGCCCCGTCCATAGACACTCCGAGCCGTCGAGCCGCGCGCCGGTAAGCGCGAGGAACTGCCCGAGCCGCCGTCCGAGGCGCGAAAGATGCCAGCCGCCGCCCACGTCGGGAAACAGGCCAATGCCGGTTTCCGGCATCGCAAAGCGGGTGTTCTCGGTCGCTACGCGGAACTTCGCGGGCTGCGAGATGCCCACGCCGCCACCCATCGTGATGCCGTCCATGAAAGCCACGATCGGCTTTTCGTAGGTGAACATCTGGTGGTTGAGCTGGTATTCGTCGTGAAAGAACTTGCGCCCCGATACCCCGTCGTCGTTCAGGGCGGAGTTGCGCAGGAAGGCGATGTCGCCCCCGGCGCAGAAACCGCGCCCTTCGGCATGATCGAGGATCACCGCCTTGATGTTGTCATCGTTTGCCCATTCAGTCAGGGCCGCACTCATCGCGTGGCACATCTCCAGCGTCAGCGCGTGCAGCGCCTTGGGCCGGTTGAGGCTGATGTGGCCGATCGGGCCGTTGGTGGAAATGAGGACGTCGTCGGTCATTGGGTCATCTCGAATTGCAATTGGGTCACCGCCTTTGGAGGAAGCCATTTCCATGCCACGGCCCAGTAGGTCATGACGCAGGCAAACACGATCGGGACAAAAAAGATGGAGTAGCCGAGGTTCTGCCAACTAAAGGGAAGCTCGGTGAAAAGCGCGGCCATGACGACGCCAAGCCCCAGACCAGCAAGCGCGAAAACCTTCCATTCGCCGCGCTTGCGAAACTCCGTAAAGCCAATGATCGGCAATGCGACGGGCAAAGCGTAGACTGCCGACACAGATGCGAACAGGCTAGTAAACAAGAATGTTTCGTTTGCAGTGACAGCCGATGAAAAGCCCTCGATTGCTGCACCATAAGCGAACATGAGCAATGGCGCGACCAGAGCCGCGCAGGCATAGGCAAACAGGATCGTTAGCACCCTCACTGGCGCAGCAGGTCCCGGCCTACGACCATGCGCATGATCTGGTTGGTGCCTTCGAGGATCGAGTGCACCCGGAGGTCGCGCCAGAAGCGTTCGATCGGGTAATCCTGTAGGTAGCCATAGCCGCCGAACAGCTGGAGCGCGCGGTCGACCACGGCGCTGCCATTGTCGGTCGCCAGCCGCTTTGCCATGGCTGAAAAGCGCGTCTTGTCGGGCGCATTGTCGGTCACCTTCGCCGCCGCGAGATAGAGCAGCGCGCGCGCGGCCTCCAGATCGGTCGCCATGTCGGCGAGCATGAACTGGGTGTTCTGGAACTCGGCGACCGCCTGGCCGAACTGCTTGCGGTCTTTGGTGTACTGGATCGCTTCGTCCAAGCACCTTTGCGCCCCGCCCAGCGAACAGGCGCCGATATTGAGCCGCCCGCCGTCCAGCCCCATCATCGCGATGCGGAAGCCCTCGCCCTCTGCGCCGACGAGGTTCTCCGCCGGCACGCGCACGTCCTCGAGGATCAGCTGTGCGGTCGGCTGCGAATGCCAGCCGAGCTTCTTCTCCTGTGCACCGAAGCTGACGCCGGGCATGTCCTTTTCGATTACAATGCAGGAAATGCCCTTCGGCCCGTCCTCACCGGTACGCACCATCGCGACATAGATCTCGTTAGCGCCCGCGCCCGAGATGAACTGCTTGGTGCCGTTGAGCACGTAGTCATCCCCGTCGCGTCGCGCGGTGGTTTTTAGCGCTGCCGCGTCCGAACCCGAGCCGGGTTCCGTCAGGCAGTAGCTCGCGATCTTGTCCATGGTGACGAGGCTGGGCAGATACCTGGCCTTCACCGCCTCGCCGCCAAAACGGTCGATCATCCACGCGGCCATGTTGTGGATCGAAATGAAGGCACTGGTCGAAGGGCAGCCATAGGCCATCGCTTCCATGATCAGCGCCGCCTCGAGCCGGCCAAGCCCGATCCCGCCCGATTCCTCGGACACGTAGATCGCGCCAAAACCGAGTTCGGCGCTGCGCTGGATCACCTCGCGCGGGAAAATATGCTTCTCATCCCACTCGGCGGCGTTGGGAGTGATGTTGTCGGCGGTAAACCGCTGGGCGACCTCGCGGATCGCGAGCTGATCGTCGGTGAGTTGGAATTGTCCGTGCATGGCCAAGGCCTCTAACGGGCTTTGCTGGGTTGGAAAAGGCTGGCGCTGCCATGCGGTGTGAGGATTTTTGCTAGGCGGCGTGCGATTTTCGTAACCCCGGACCTTGCCACTTGCGTATCTGGGTACATGATCCAGCCTGAAAGTCGCCTGATCCTCGTCTACAATGCCGATGGTGGCTGGCTGAACGCGCTCAAGGACGCAGTATGGAAGGCGGCGCGACCTTCGACCTATCCCTGCTCTCTATGCGCGCTGACCTATGGTTATGTAGCGATGCACGGCCGCTGGCGGCGGTTTCTTCTTCGCCTGCCGCACGGCAAGGTATTCCACCACCGCGACGATTTCGCGCAGGCCTATCCTAGCCAGATCATCACCTTGCCTGCGATCCTGGTGGCACAGAAAGATAATCCGCCGAAGGTGTTGGTAAGCGCGGCGGAAATTGATGCCCTGCCCGATCTCGAAGCCCTTATCGCGCTGGTCTCAGCACGGCTCGCCATCCCTCCAGAGGCGCTGGACTAAGCGTTGCTTCAGACCGCTTATTCAAGGCTGCAACTGTCATGCATCCCGGCGCGGGTAGCGGCCGCGAACCGCTGCTCGTCGGGTGCGAGGCGGCGGACCAGGACGACACCCTTGGTCGTCGGGCTGACGATTTCCCCAGCACCCGCCCTGCTCCCCGGTGGCAGCAAGGCGACCGTCACATCTTTTCCAATGCCCCGCAAGGTGGCGAAGTTATCCGTCCGCGCGTCGAAAAACGACAGTGATTGGTAATTCGGCCAGCCACCCATGTGCACCTCAACCCGCGCTTCGGGATTTGCGAGGTCAAAACGGCACAGCGCATAGTAGAGATCGGGCGAGGAGCGCACAACGCTCTGCGTCTGAGGGTTGATCCGCTGTGGAGCGGTGAAGCGATGGAGCGCCACGCCGCGCGCGGCAAGCGCATCCATTGCCCGGCCCATGATGAAACCAGGGGCGAAATGCAGCACGGCCAGATGCACGGCGACCGCACAGCCTAGCAATGCAGCAAGCGGGCCGACCCAGCGCCTCATGTGCGCGCCCTGTCCGTGCAACTCTGCCGCTCGATGCGGGGTGGAATGAGCGAATTGGCCGGCGCCTCCAGCACTGCGGGATCGGGCATGTAGAGGCGCAAGGTGAGATCGAAAGTCCCAGCCTTACGGCTCGAAATCCAATGCGCCGTGCCCGCAGGCTTCTCAGGGGAAATTATGGCCTCCCATTCCCCTCCCCCCGCACGACCGGCATCGATACTTAGCGCACCATCCTTATTGTTCGGCAGCATGCTGCGCGCGTCGTATAATGTGACTGACCACCAGCCGGCCGGCATGGTTCCGCCAGAGAGGCGATAGATGCAGGCCTCGCGCAGAGGTTGGCCGTCATCGTCAGTCGCCCGGGTGAAATAAACCGCCTCGCTCCTCGCGAGCGCCAGCAGTCCGTGACGCGCAACACGGGCGCGGGTATAAGGATCGGCGGCCTCGGAGCCGATCGCGAAATCGCTTCGCCAATCGTTTACGTTGACGTCGCCGAAGGCAAGGGCGCTTGAGCCCGGCCACAACCCCGCCATCGCCACCGCGCTGCCAAAGCCGATCGCGCAGCCCGTCAGTATCGCGACCAGATATGCAACAACCTGCCGCATCAACCCCGAACCACAGCCTCTGCTTCGATCTCGACCTTCCATTCCGGACGGCACAGCCATGCCACGCCCGCCATGGTCGCTGCCGGACGGGCCGCACCGAAGAAGCGCGCATGCACAGCCCCGACCGCGTCCTGATCATTCGGATCGGTCAGCAGCATGCGCGTTCGCACGACATCCGTCGCGGTTCCGCCCAGTTCCTCGATCGCCGCAACTATGATCGCACAGCACCGCACCGCCTGCTCTGTCGCACCGCCCGGCGTGGTCGAACCATCGGGCTCCACCGGACCCGTGCCTGCGACGATAATCCGGTTGCCGTCACGAACGGCTCGAGCAAAACCGAAAGTCGCTTCGAAAGGCGAACCGGATGTTGCGCGAACCCGCCCGGTCATCCGCAGGTGATCTGTTCGATGGTCATGGCCGCATCATACTGGACGTTTACCCGATCCTGCCGGTAGTCCATCGTCCAGGCAGCGTTTGGCGGTCCCCAGCGAAGCGTGCGTGCGCCGCTTTCCGTCAGGATCGCCGCGCCGATTGTCGCATCGGCTTTGCTGCCGACATAAGACTGCACTGTCCCCGCATCGCACATCCTGGCCATCGCGCCGCCATTTGGGGCAGCGGCCTCCGGGGCTGCATAACCGCCATTCGTTGCACAGCCCGCCAGCCCGATTGCGGCCAGTCCGATCATCGTCTGCTTCATGCCATCCTCCCTTGGCAAACGCCGGATTGTTCCGGCGCGCACTGAGGTTATCAGGCACCCATCGGGCAAACTAGCCCTTGTGCTTGTCGAGTTCGTCGCCGGTAACGGTGACGACATGCAAAAGGTTGGTCGCACCCGGCGTTCCAAAGGGCACACCGGCAAGCACGATCAGCTTGGCTCCGCCTTGCGCAAAGCCATGGCGCAGCGCCATGCGCCGGCCCTTGCCGATCATTTCCTCAAAGCTGCCGATATCCTTGGTCGCCACAGCATGCGTCCCCCACAACAGCGCCAGCCGCCGCGCAGTGCGGATCGACGGGGTCAGCACCAGCATCGGCGTGCCGGGCCGTTCGCGCGCGACCCGCCGCGCGGTCGAGCCGGAGGAGGTGAAAACCGTGATCGCGCTGATCGGAACGGTGTCTGCGATAGTCATGCAGGCGTGGGCCAGCGCGTCGGAGGTTGTCGCATCGGGCGGCGTGTCGAGGAAACGCACGCGCTCCTTGTAGCCGTCATCGCCTTCGACCTGCACGGCAATGCGGTCCATCATGGCCACCGATTCTTCGGGCCACGCCCCGGCCGCGCTTTCAGCCGACAGCATCACCGCGTCCGCCCCGTCATAGACCGCATTGGCAACGTCGGAGACTTCGGCGCGGGTCGGGGTCGGAGCCTCGATCATGCTTTCCAGCATCTGGGTCGCCACGATTACCGGCTTGCCCGCGCGGCGTGCAGTGGCGACGATTTTCTTCTGGAGCGGCGGCACCTCGAAAGGCTCGAGCTCTACACCAAGGTCCCCGCGCGCAACCATGATGCCGTCGGCGAGTTCGATGATCGCATCGAGGCGGTGGACAGCTTGCGGCTTCTCGATCTTGGCACACAGCGCGGTGCCGCGACTTCCGATAAGCTTGCGCGCCTCGGCGATATCTTCGGGCCGCTGGACAAAAGACAGCGCAATCCAGTCCGCCCCGTGCTCGGTGGCGAAGGCGAGGTCGCGACGGTCCTTTTCAGTCAGCGCCGGGATCGGCACTTCGGCATCGGGAACGTTTACGCCCTTGCGATCGGAGATAACACCGCCGACTTCGGCGCTACACAGTATGCGGTTCTCGTCAGCCTCCAGCACCTTCAGACGGATTTTGCCATCGTTGATCAAAAGGCGCTGGCCGCGCTCCATGATGCCGAACAGTTCAGGGTGCGGCAGGCAAACGCGATTTTCGTCGCCCGGCGTGTCGTCGCGATCGAGCACGAAGTGGCCCGAATGGCGGATCACGGCCTGACCATCCTTGAAGGTTCCGACGCGCAACTTCGGCCCCTGCAAATCGGCGAGGATCGCTATCGGCTTGCCAAATTGCTTCTCTAGCGCGCGGATCGCGAGGATCGCGGCCTCGTGATCCTCGTGCGACCCGTGGCTCATGTTGAGTCGGAATGCGTCGGCACCGGCCCGTACCAGCTTGGCCAGCATCTCGGGCGAACGGCTGGCCGGGCCGATAGTGGCGAGAATCTTGACCTTGCGACCGCGCGGGTCGATCCTTGGCTGCTCGCGTCGTGTCATTTTTGGCTATCCCTCGTTGCGCTGGCCTATGGCACACCAATTCTTCAACTCAAGGAAAAGCCGCGATGAATAGCAATGCCGATCCGCTCGACAGTCTCGACGATGCGCAGGCAGCAGCCGCCTTCCGCCGGCTGGTGCGCCATCTGAGGCATCGCCACGATGCGCAGAACATTGATTTGATGGGACTTGCCGGGTTCTGCCGCAACTGCCTTTCCGACTGGATCCGTGACGCTGGCTTTCCCGGCGACAAGGAGGAAGCGCGCGCATTGATCCACGGGATGCCGAGCGCGGAATGGAAGGCGACGCGCCAGACACCTGCCACGGAGGAACAGCTGGCCCGGATGCAGGCAAGTATCGCGAAGAACGCACAGGAATAATTTTCGCGGGCGGTTCAATCGGCGCAAGGGGCTGGCTATCGCACCCGCCAACCGATTCTCACTTTACCGATGGAGACCCCCATGGCCGAAACCACCGACGACCGCCTGCGCCTTCTGATCGAGCGCATCGAACGCCTTGAAGAGGAAAAGAAGGGCATCGCCGACGACATCCGTGACGTCTACATGGAAGCCAAGGCAGTGGGCTACGATCCGAAGATCATGCGCCAGATCGTACGTCTTCGGAAGATGAAGCCCGACGACCGCAGTGAGCAGGAAATGGTGCTCGAGACTTACAAGGCGGCACTCGGCATGGCGTGATTTCGCGCATACCCACCGGCTTTCGTTGAATTTCCCTCGTGCTGTGTTATGGAAATAAGACAGCACGAGGAGAAACCCAATGTCCGGACCATGGAAAGATGCGCGCGGTGTGATCGTCACCACCACGCCGACCATCGAAGGCCACCCAATTCAGGAATATTGCGGCATCGTCACCGGCGAGGTGATCGTCGGCGCCAACCTGTTCCGAGATCTTTTCGCCAACATCCGCGATATCGTCGGCGGACGCTCGGGTTCTTATGAACGCATCCTCGCTGATGCCCGCAAGCAGGCGATCGAGGAATTGCAGGCCGACGCGGCATCGCTCGGCGGCAATGCGGTGGTCGGCATCGACCTCGACTACGAAGTGATCGGCGCGAACGGCTCGATGCTGATGGTTTCGGCCAGCGGGACGGCCGTCCGGATCTGATCGGATCTCACCACCAGCCATAATCAACGGCCAGAAATATCGCATTATAGGCCGCGTGGTGCATCATTGCCGCGCGCAAGCCCATCCTTGTGCGGGTATAGGCCAGCAGCAGGCCGCCGATTGTCTGCGGCAGAACGACGAACACACCGAGCGGGCTCGTCAGTGCCTCGTAATTGCCGAGGTGCATCAGGCCGAACAAAAGCGAACTGCCCCACACGAACCAGCGAAAATGGCGCGTGAACCATTCGGGCACTGTCGTGTCGCGATCACGGGTGAGGCTCCAGTGAACAAGCCCGAACAGCACCAAGCCGACCCCTGCCAGCGCCAGCGGCATCGCTATGTCGGCGCTCACAAACAGCGTCCCGATGAAAATCGCCTCGGCGGCAAAACCGTAAAGCGCAAAGCGCAGCGCAGCGATGCGCCCCGTAAGCCAGCCGCGATAGACAAGCTCCTCGAGCACCGGCGCCAAAAGAAGATAGCCGAACAGATCCTCTGCCAATGAAGCATCCTGTTCGATCGGCTCGGGAAGAAATCCGGTGCCCGAATCGAGCAGCGCCGTCACCTCCCCAACCAGCGTATCGAGCACCAGATCGAAAGCGAAAACCGTAAGCAATGCAATCAGCATTGCCCGACCCCATGGCAGAGTCCCATCGACAAAGGTCGGGCGGATCATGAAACGCGCAGCGTCGGCCACCCGTTCGCGCACGGTCAAATCGTCTGCAACGAGCGGCCTTGCATCCGCCTTCACGCTCGGAGTAAGGCCCGCGCTCAGTTTTCCAACATCCCGGTGAAGTTCGTCCAATGGCAGGCCATTCCAAGTTCAAGAACATCATGCACCGCAAGGGTGCGCAGGACAAGAAACGCTCAGCTATGTTTTCCAAGCTGAGCCGCGAGATCACCGTGGCGGCCAAGATGGGTCTGCCCGATCCCGACATGAACCCGCGCCTGCGCCTCGCGGTCAACGCGGCCAAGGCCCAGTCGATGCCCAAGGACAATATCCAGCGCGCGATCGACAAGGCGGCATCAGCGGGCGGCGAGGATTATGTCGAAGTACGCTACGAAGGCTACGGCCCGGGAGGCGTTGCGCTCATCGTCGAGGCGCTGACCGACAACCGCAACCGTACCGCCACCAATGTCCGCACCGCTTTCAGCAAGAACGGCGGCAACCTCGGCTCGGAAGGCTCGGTCAGCCACGGCTTCGAGCGGCGCGGTCTGATCGAATACAAGGCTGAGGTGGGCGACGAGGAAAAGGTGCTCGAAGCCGCGATCGAAGCAGGAGCGGACGATGTCGAATCATCGTACGACGGCCACACCATCTGGACCGCTGCCGATGCTCTGCATGGTGTCGCCAGCGCGCTTGAAGCGGCGCTGGGTGCGGCGGACAACGTCAAGCTTGCGTGGAAGCCCTCTCTGACGGTCGACGTGGACGAGGCCACCGCAACCACCTTGATGAAGCTCATCGATACGCTCGACGACGATGATGACGTGCAGACCGTTTGGGGCAATTACGAGATCTCCGACGAGGTGGTGGAGAAGCTGGGCTGATCATCCTCGGCCTCGATCCGTCACTTTCGTCCACCGGCTGGGGCGTGATCCGCAGCGAGGGCGCGCGAATCGCGCATGTGGCCAATGGTCAGATCAAGACCGATGCGGCCACATCAATGGCCGACCGGTTGGCCACCTTGCAGGCCGGGCTGGCGATGGTAATCGCTGAATACCGCCCTGCCCGTGCCGCGGCAGAGGAAATCTTCGTCAACAAGAACCCGCAATCGACGCTGAAGCTGGCACAGGCGCGAGGCGCCGTGCTGGCCGCCTGCGGCGCCGCGAGTATTGCGGTGAACGAGCACGCCGCGCGGCTGGTCAAGAAAGCCGTTACCGGCACCGGCGCGGCGGAAAAGGCGCAGGTAGCGGCGATGATGAAGGTGTTGCTACCGGGCATCACCATTTCAGGGCCCGACGCCGCCGACGCACTGGCCGTGGCAATTGCGGACGCACATCTGGGTCCGAAATTCTGATGCGGAGCATGAAATGACCATCCATCTTTACGGCATTCCCAATTGCGACACGGTCAAGAAGGCGCGCGTCTGGCTGGACAAGCAGGGCATCGATTACACTTTCCACGACTACAAGAAGGAAGGTGCCGATCCGGAAAAGCTGGCCGCTTGGATCACCGCTGCGGGTCTCGACACGGTGGTGAATCGCAAGGGCACGACCTTCCGCAAACTTTCGGACAACGAAAAACAGTCCGTCGCAGAAAGTCACACGGCTGTCGCTTTGCTGGTCCAGCAGCCGAGCATCATAAAGCGCCCGATTGCCGAGCATCCGCGCGGGTTGCTGGTCGGTTTCAAGGAAGAAGAATGGTCCGCAGCCTTGCTCTGATCGCGCTTCTGGCGCTTTCTCCGGTGCCCGCTGCCGCAGCAGACAACGGCTTGCTGGTCATCGCCCACCGCGGCGCCAGCGCCGAACGCCCCGAACACACCCTTGCCGCTTACGAGCGCGCTATCGATCAGGGTGCGGATTATATCGAACCCGATCTGGTCGCGACGAAGGATCTGGTTCTGGTCGCGCGACACGAAAACGAACTGTCCGGCACCACCGATGTCGCATCGCGTGAAGAGTTCGAGGATCGTCGCCGGGACAAGATCATCGATGGTCAGCGCGTCGCTGGCTGGTTTGCCGAGGACTTCACGCTCGCCGAACTGCGCACGCTGCGGGCCAAAGAGCGCATCCCCTCGGTGCGACCGGCCAATGCGCGTTTCGACGGGTTATACCAGGTGCCGACATTCAGCGAAATCGTGAAGCTGGTGCGTGCCAAGGAGGCCGAAACAGGGCGACGCATCGGGCTTTATCCCGAAATCAAGCATCCCACCTTCCTGCTGCAGGATGCCGGGATCGACATGGTGGACCTGCTGCTGCGCGAGTTCCGCCAGCTCGGAATCACGCCGCAAGACCCCGTATTCGTTCAAAGCTTCGAAATCGCGCCCTTGCAACGCCTCAAGCAGCGCGGCGGTGGCTTCAAGCTGGTGCAGCTTGTCGAGCCGATCGGCGGCCCGGCGGACGAGCCAGGCATGCGCTATGCCGAGATGGTCACGCCAACCGGACTGACAGAGGTGGCAACCTATGCCGACGCGATAGGCGCGCATATTGGCATGGCTCTCAATCCAGATGGCACCCCGACCAGCCTGGTCGCGGACGCGAAGGCGGTAGGGATGGTGGTTCATGCGTGGACTGTGAGGCCGGAAAACGAGTTTCTACCGGTTATGCTTCGGACAGGTAGCGACCCCAAAGGCAAGGGCTGCGGTGATGTGAAGCTGGCGGCGCTGCTCAAGGCCGCGGGGGTTGCGGGCATATTCAGCGATGGGCCGCTGGCGGGACGCAGCTGCCCCTAGGCCCGCTTCGCGCTCAGGATGTAATTGATCGATTCGTCATCGGACAGGTGCAGGCCCTTGCCCGGCCGCCACGCGATCCCGCGCTTGGCCGTTACCGTCAATCCGACCTCTGCCAGCAGCGCTTCCAGTTCATCGGGGGTGACGAAGTCCTGCCAATGGTGGGTGCCCTTGGGAACATAGCCCACCGCTTCGGCAGCGCCGACCAGCAGCACCCGGCTTGCCGCAGTGCGGTTGGGGGTGGACATGACCAGCAGGCCATCGGGTGCCAGCCGCGCTGCAACGTCACGCAGGAAGGCGGGCTTGTCGGCCACGTGCTCGATCACCTCGACACAAGTCACCAGATCGAACGTGCCGATATCGAGTCTTCCCACCTCGCCCGCCATGTAACGGATATCGAGCCCCACGCCTTCCGCATGGGCAGCCGCGGCCGCGACATTTTCGGGCGCAGCATCAACGCCGGTCACCCCCGCACCGAGACGGGCAAGCGGTTCACACAGCAGCCCCGCCCCGCAGCCGATGTCGAGCGCGGCCTTGCCCATCAGCGGCCTCGCCGCCCGCGCCGCCTCCGGCCAATGCGCGTCGATCGCGTCCCGAATGAATGCCAGTCTCACCGGGTTGACCTGATGCAGGCTCGCCATCGGCCCTTTCGCATCCCACCAGTTATGCGCCAGCTGGGCGAAGAAATCGGCTTCCTCGGGCCGGATAGTTACATTCGATACGTTTGCGTTTCCCATGAACGCCCCTTAACAGCGCCCGCGAACACTCACCAGCGGGAGCTGAACTTTGGCCCGGATCGTGATGAAATTCGGCGGAACCTCGATGGCCGGGACGGAGCGCATCCGCCGCGTCGCAAATATCGTGCGTGCGCAAGCCGCGAAAGGCGATCAGGTCGCGGTGGTCGTCAGCGCGATGGCGGGCGAGACCGACCGGCTCGTGAATTTCTGTCGCGAGGCCAACCCGCTTTACGATCCGGCCGAATATGACGTGGTCGTCGCAAGCGGAGAACAGGTGACCAGCGGGCTGCTCGCGCTCACCCTACAGGCGCTCGGCTGCAAGGCGCGCAGCTGGCTCGGCTGGCAATTGCCGATCAAGACGATCGAAGCCCACGCCAAGGCGCGCATCGATACGATCGATGCACCCGGCCTGATTGAGGCGCTGGAAGCTGGCGAGATCGCAGTGATCCCGGGCTTTCAGGGCATTTCGGAGGATGGCCGTGTCACGACGCTCGGGCGCGGGGGTTCGGACACCTCGGCGGTGGCGGTCGCGGCCGCGATCAAGGCGGACCGTTGCGACATCTACACCGATGTTGACGGGGTCTACACCACCGACCCGCGCATCGTCGCCAAAGCGCGCAAGCAGAAGGCGGTGACCTACGAGGAAATGCTCGAACTGGCATCCGTGGGCGCAAAGGTGCTTCAGACCCGCTCGGTCGGCCTCGCAATGAAGGAAGGCGTCCGGGTGCAGGTATTGTCGAGCTTCATCGGCGAAGGCGCACCGCCCGCCGATGATCTGCCGGGAACGATGATCGTCTCGGACGAGGAAATGGACGAATTGGTGGAGAAGGGCCTGATGGAACGCCAGCTTGTAACAGGTATTGCGCACGACAAGAACGAGGCCAAGATCATCCTCACCCGCGTGCCCGACCGCCCTGGCGCAGTGGCCAACATCTTCGAGCCGCTGGCGGCTGCCAGCATCAATGTCGACATGATCATCCAGAACGTCGGGCGCGACAAGGGCGAAACGGACGTGACCTTCACCGTCCCGCAGTCCGACCTCGCCCGCGCGCAGGCGCTGCTTGAGGACCGCCGCAGCGAAATCGGTTTCAACCGTATCATTACAGACAGTAAGATCGCCAAGATCAGCGTCGTTGGCGTCGGCATGAAGAGCCACGCCGGGGTTGCGAGCACAATGTTCCGGGCGCTGTCCGATCGCGGCATCAACATCCAGGCGATCTCGACCTCGGAAATCAAGATCAGCGTCATGATCGACGAGGACGAGACCGAGCTTGCGGTGCGCGTTCTGCACACAGCCTACGGGCTCGACGCAGTTAGCTGACAGGCAGCCCGCTTTATCGACATTAACCATTATCGGTGACCACTGCTTAACCCTTGGGGCCGGACTCTCGCTGCTCAACGCAGAGCATTCGGAGTCGCACCCCATGGCAATCAGGGCCCATCTCGATCAGTCTGTCGCCCGCGAAAGCCAGCGCAGCGCCCACCGCAGATCATTGCGGCTGGAAACCAGCGGAGCATTGCCGGGAAGCGGCGAGAGCAATGTTGTCATTCACAATATCTCGGCCACGGGACTATTGATCGAGACAGGGCTGGAGGTCGCAGTAGGCGAGGAGCTTGCGATCGACCTGCCGGCCGCAGGCCAGGTATTCGCCCGGATCATCTGGCGCAGCGATCGACTATATGGCTGTGCCTTTTCCCAGCCACTGAACGCGGGCGCGCTGGCCGCAGCCCAGCTCAAGGGGCTCCCGGTCAGCGAAGTCACTCAACCAGCCAGACCCACACCGATGGCCAACCCGGCCGAAACGCTCGGGTTGCGGCTCGCCCGCTTGCGACGCGAAGCCGGCCTTACCCTTGCTGACGTCGCGGCAAGGCTGGGGGTCAGCAAACCGACCGTGTGGGCATGGGAAAAGGGCAAGGCCCGTCCTCTGCCCGAACGGATGGAGGCGATTGCCGACGCACTGGGCGCAGCGACCGAGGATCTGGCCGGGTCGAACGAGGGCGATGTCGATCTCAACGGCTTGATCGACGATTGCCGTACCCGCATCGCCATCGCTTGCGGCGCATCGCCAAATGCCGTTCGTATCATGATCGAACTCTAATAAAGCCGCCAGCCTTCAGATAGAGATGGATAATTGCTTCGCGAAATTCGCACGCAATTGCTCCACATATTGAAAATTATGGTAAACGAAACTTGGATGTGATTCGTTTTTTAGTCGAATAAACTTACATAACTAACCAAAATACGATCACATTCAGGAAAAACAGGGGAAATGTTGTTCCTGAATGTGATTTGTTAGTTACCAAGTAAATCCGACTAATGCGAGTTGGCGAATTTATCGTTAAACCGCGGGGGCGCTGTCGGTATGAAAATTGGTCTGAGTGACGTCGAGGGTCGAGTTCTGCACGGCCTTCTTGAAGAGACTTCCGGCGATATCGTTCTGAGGATCGACCAGCGCGGATTTATCCTCCACGCATCCTCGAATATCACCGAACTGGGCTTCGATTTCTCCTCTGCATTGCTGCTTCCGCACATCACCGATCTGGCCGAAGCTGACCATGCCGCTTTTCTCGGCGAACATGTCAGCGCCGTGCTCGAAGGGCGGACCCGCAGTGGCTGGGTAGAATTTCCCGTTATCACCTGCGCCGAACGCGATACCTGCCGCGAGACGCAATGCCAGCGTTGGCACGCGCTCAGCCTGCGACCGATGATCGACAACATGGGCAATATCGACGGCGCACTATGCCTGATGCGTTCGGTCCAGCAAGTGCGCCTGCTTGAAGGCGAGCTGCATAATCGGGCAGTCACCGATCCGCTGACCGGGCTGGCCAATCGTCAGGCTTTCTGCGCGAGCCTGCGACGGCATCTTGCGGGCGGAGGCGGGCAGATCGTCGGCGTGTTCGCGGTCGACGGAATGCGCGCATTGCTGCTGCGCTATGGCCAGCGCACGGCCGACGAAGTGGTATGGGGCTTTGCCAAATTCCTCGAAACCATGGCCCTGCCGGGACACGAACTGGCACAACTCGACGGCGAACGTTTCGGCGTATTGCTGCCGGAAATGACATCGCGAACGGCGCGCGAATGGGCCGAGGATGTGGTGCAGACATTCTCGACATTGGCCACACCTGTGTCGGCCAAAGCGCCGCAGCTTTCCGCCAGCGCGGGGCTGGCCCGGGTCGAATACACCGTTGACTGGACAATGCGCGAGGCGGAACTGGGCCTCGTCTTGGCGCGCGCCGGCGGCGGACGTCAGGTTGCCGTAGCAGGGCATCGCCGAGCGGCCTGACGTGCCGCTAGACTTGGCGCGCAGGGCAGCTAAACCGGCCAGATGAGCCATATTGCCACCATCCTGCTGCTCGGTTCGGGCGAACTCGGACGAGAATTCACGATAGCCGCCAAGCGCCTCGGTGCAAGGGTGATCGCCTGTGATTCCTACGACGATGCGCCCGCGATGCAGCTCGCTGACACGCGCGAAGTTTTCTCAATGCTCGACGGCGTGGCCTTGCGCGCGGCAGTGATCAAGCATCAGCCCGACCTGATCGTCCCCGAGATCGAGGCAATCCGCACCGAGATGCTGGCCGAACTGGAAGCGGAAGCCTTCACGGTGGTGCCCTCCGCCCGCGCCGCGCAGCTGACCATGAACCGCGATGCGATCCGCGATCTGGCGGCGGGCGAGCTGGGCCTCGTAACCTCGCAATATGGCTATGCCGAAAGCTTTGCCGAGGCGCAGACCATCGCCGCGCGCATCGGCTATCCGCTGGTGATGAAGCCGGTCATGTCCTCATCGGGCAAGGGCCAGAGCAAGGTCGACGGGCCGGAGGCGCTGGAGGCCGCGTGGGAATATGCCGTCGCTAACATGCGCGGCGACCGCGCGCGGGTGATCTGCGAGCAGTTCATCGCCTTCGATTATGAAATTACTCTTCTTACAGTGCGCCACGCGGGCGGCATTTCCTTCTGCCCCCCGATCGGCCACCGGCAGGAGCGCGGCGACTACCGCGAAAGCTGGCAGCCGGCCGCCATGTCCACTTCGGCCCTCGCCAAGGCCCAGGACATGGCCGCCAAGGTCGTCATGGCGTTGCAGGGTGGCGGACGGGGCTGGGGGCTCTATGGCGTCGAGTTCTTTGTAAAGGGCGAGGAGGTAATCTTCTCCGAACTCTCCCCACGCCCGCACGATACCGGCATGGTGACGCTCGCCTCGCAGGATCTGACCGAATTCGATCTCCACGCCCGCGCGATCCTCGGCCTGCCAGTGCCGGAGACCATCGCTGCCCGCCCCGCCGCCTCCGCCGTGATCCTCGCTGACCGGGAGAGCGAGGACTTTGCCTTCGAGGGGCTGGCCGATGCGCTGGCGCTGGGTGACACCGACGTGCGCATTTTCGGGAAGCCCGTCACCCGTCCCTATCGCCGCATGGGTGTCGCCCTCGCCCGCGCCCATGATGCGGGATCGGCGGTGGAATTGGCAAAACAGGCCGCGAATGCCGTGCGGATTGTCTATTCGTCCGAAGCCGACTAAGCGCCGCCGCCATGACAACCTATCCCCACACCGCTGCCCTGATGCAGCGCGGCACTGATTTCCTCGGCTGCGACACCGCGATCCTGTGCGGCGCGATGAGCTGGGTGTCGGAGCGCAACCTTGTCGCCGCCATCTCCAATGCGGGCGGCTTCGGCGTGATCGCCTGCGGGGCGATGACGCCCGAATTGCTCGACACCGAGATTGCCGCGACCAAGGCGCTGACGGCGAAGCCATTCGGTGTGAACCTCATCACCATGCACCCCGCGCTGTTCGATCTAATCGCGGTGTGTCGCAAGCATGGCGTAACCCACGTGGTGCTGGCGGGCGGCATCCCGCCGAAGGGTTCGGTCGAAGCAATCAAGGCCGATGACAGCGGCATCAAGGTGATCTGCTTTGCGCCCACGCTGGCGCTCGCCAAGAAGCTGCTGCGCTCGGGCGCAGATGCGCTGGTAATCGAGGGAATGGAAGCGGGTGGGCATATCGGCCCGGTCTCCACCTCGGTGCTGGCGCAGGAAATCCTGCCCGCGCTTGCCGACGAGCACCTGATCTTTGTCGCCGGCGGCATCGGCCGGGGCGAGGCGATTGCGAGCTACCTCGAAATGGGTGCGGCGGGCGTGCAGCTCGGCACGCGCTTTGCCTGCGCGAGCGAAAGCATCGCCCACCCCGATTTCAAGAAAGCCTTCTTCCGCGCCTCGGCACGCGAGGCAATTGCCAGCGTGCAGGTTGACCCGCGCTTGCCGGTGATCCCCGTCCGCGCGCTCAAGAACAAGGGTACCGAGGAATTCACCGCCAAGCAGCGCGAAGTCGCCGCCCTGCTCGATGCGGGCGAAGTCGACATGGGCGAGGCGCAGCTTCAGATCGAGCACTTCTGGGCCGGCGCCCTGCGCCGCGCGGTGATCGAGGGCGATGTCGAGAACGGCAGCGTGATGGCGGGCCAGTCGGTCGGCATGGTCACCAAGGAAGAACCTGCCGCCGACATCATCGCCGAGCTGATGAGCCAGTGCGAGGCGGCGCTCGCCCGCTAGCATGGGGCCGCTGATCCTCACCCTCGCCTGTCCCGACCGGCCCGGCATTACCGCGCGGGTCACCGGATTCCTCTTCGAGCGCGGGTGCAACATCCTCGACGCGCAGCAATTCAACGACCGGGCCGGTAACGGGGGCGGTGATCGCTTCTTCATGCGCGTCGTGTTCGATCCCGACGGCTCGACGCGCGAGGGCCTGCGCGCCGATTTCGCCACGCTAGCAAGCGAATTCGGGATGGACTGGACCATGGTGCGCGAGGATCGTCCGCGCCGCACCATCATCATGGTCAGCAAGTTCGACCACTGCCTCGTCGATCTGCTCTATCGCTGCCGCACCGGGGAGCTGCCAATCGACATCGTCGCGATCGTCTCCAACCACCCGCGCGAGGCGGCGATCCGGGTGGAAATCGGGGACATTCCCTTCCACCACATCCCCGTCACCCCCGACACAAAGCCCGCCGCCGAGGCGCAGTTCCGCACGCTGGCTGCGGAAACCGACGCGGAGCTGGTGGTGCTGGCGCGCTACATGCAGGTATTCTCGGACGAACAATCCGCCCACTTCGCCGGACGCTGCATCAACATCCACCATTCCTTCCTGCCCGGCTTCAAGGGTGCGCGTCCCTATCATCAGGCCCATGCCCGGGGCGTGAAGATCATCGGTGCGACCGCGCATTTCGTGACCGCCGATCTCGATGAAGGCCCGATCATCCATCAGGATGTCGAGCGCATCACCCATGCCGACAGCCCGGAGGACCTCGTGCGCAAGGGCCGTGATATCGAACGCCGTGTGCTGGCCGAAGCGGTGCGGCTGTTCGCGCAGGAACGCGTGCTGATGAACGGCAACCGGACGGTGGTGTTCAGGGGCTGATTGCTTTTCGCAGTTGCCGCGCCGCCGCACGAGGCGCACACTACCGCGAATGATCGTCGAACGCCTTGACCATGTGAACATCATTACCGACCGGCTCGCCGAGACCGCGCGGTTCTATTCCGAACTGCTCGATCTGGAGGAGCGCGACGGCCCGCCACCCTTGCCGCCGCATCAGGTGCGCTGGATGTATGACGCGGGTGGGCAGGCGATCCTGCACCTCAATTCCACCGACTGCCCGCGCGCCTTTGATCGCGCTGTCTCGCCGGGGGCCGAGACCGGCGCGATCCACCACGTCGCGCTGCGCTGTGGGAACTTCGATCAGGTCAAAGCCCGGCTCGACGCGCGCGGCGGGGACTACCGGATCAATGATCTGAGCAGCATCGGCTTGCGCCAGATCTTCACCGCCGATCCCAACAACGTGCTGCTGGAGCTGAACTTCTTCAGCGCCTAACGCCGCGCAATCTTCCTCTCTCCCTCGATTGCCTTGTCCTCGTTGGCGCGCTGGATCACGTAGGCACGGATCGCCTCGACCTCCTCCTTCGATAGCGAAGGCGCAAAGCTGACCATGCCGTTATCCTTGAGGATGCCGTCATAGACCACCGCGCTCCACGCCTTGGCGTCGCCGAGTGCGCCGGAACGCCTGAGGTCGGGCAGTTCGGTCGAACCAACCGCGCCGGGCGCATGGCACACCGCGCAGTAGCGGCCATACTTGGCCTTGCCGAGCGCGATTACGTCAGCGCTGGCACGGCTCGGCGGCGGATCGAGCGGGAGCTTGACCAGCTCCGGCTCCGGCGGCAGCGCGGCGTTCCCGCCGAGCTTGAACACCAGTAGGCGGCTGATGTTGCGCACCGGCCCCTGATTGTTGATGAGATCGCCGTCGGCGGTGATCGCATAGGCTCCGCCCCAGCCGGCCAGAACCGCAACATATTGCTCCCCGTCGACGGTATAAGTGATCGGCGGTGCGACGATCCCGGTCTGGGCGGCGAAGCTCCACAGCTTCTTGCCGTTGGCGGCATCATAGGCGGCGAATTCGCTGCCCGAATTGCCCTGGAAAACCAGACCCCCGCCAGTCGCCAGCAGCCCGCCGTTCCACGGCCCGGGGAACTCGACCGTCCAGCGCGCCTCCTGCTTGACCGGGTCCCACGCCATCAGCTTGCCCTTGACCGTGCCATAGACCTGCTTGCGGATACCGAGGTCGGGCGGGAGATCACCCGCGCCCAGATCGAAGCCGACGTTGAAACCGCGCGCACGGTCGGGCTTCCAGTCGGCCTGCGGCGCATAGAGCGACGCTGCTTCGAAGGCCGGAATGTAGACCAGCCCTTCCTGCGGGCTGAAGGCCATCGGGTGCCAGTTGTGTCCGCCCAGCGGCCCGGGCATCACCAGCGCGGGTTTACCGGTCTTGTCGACGCGCGCTTCGGGGTTTTCGATGGGACGTCCATTCTCATCCAGTCCCTTGGCCCAGCTGATCGGGATATAGGGCTTGCCCGAAATCAACTCGCCCGTCTCGCGATCAATGACATAGAAGAAACCGTTTTTGGGCGCCTGCATCAGCACCTTGCGCGCCTTGCCGTCCACTTCCATGTCGGCAAGGATGATATGCTGGGTGGCGGTGAAGTCCCAAGTCTCGCCCGGCGTGGTCTGATAGTGCCAGACATATTCGCCGGTGCCGGGCCGGATAGCCACGATGCTGGAGAGGTAGAGATTGTCGCCCTCGCCCGTCCCGTCAGGCCCGGGCGAACGATAGGCACGGTTCCACGGAGACCCGTTGCCCACCCCGATATAGAGCAGGTCGAGATCGGGGTCGTAGGCCATCGAATCCCAAACTGTCCCGCCGCCGCCGATCGCGTCCGACGCGCCCAGGACATCCATGTTCCACGTCTCGGCGGCCTTCTGCAGATAGGCCGGCGCATTGTCTCCCTGCCCGCCTTCCGGCACGGTGTAGAAACGCCACAGTTCCTCGCCGTCCTCGGCACTGTAGGCCGCGACATAGCCGCGCACGCCGAATTCTGCCCCGCCGCTACCGATAATCACCTTGCCGTCGATCACCCGCGGCGCCCCGGTGATGGTGTAGCTCTTCGACTGGTCGACGGTGACCTTCTCCCACGCCACCTTGCCGGTCTCGCGGTCGATCGCCACCAGCCGCCCGTCGAGCGTGCCGAGAAACAGCTTGTCCCCCCACGCCGCCAACCCGCGGTTCACCACGTCGCAGCACGCCTTGACCGCAGTCTCCCCGGGCACTTGCGGATCATATTCCCACAGCTTTGCCCCGGTTGCGGCGTCGAACGCCTTCACTTTGCTCCACGCGGTGGTGAGATAGAGCTTGCCGTCGATCACCAGCGGGGTCGCCTCTTGCCCCCGTGCGGTGTCCATGTCGGCGAACCATGTCAGACCGAGTTGGCCAACATTGTCGCGATTGACGCTGTCGAGCGGCGAAAAACGCTGTTCGGAATAGGTGCGCCCGTGGGTGATCCAGTTGGCGCTGTCGGCATCCGCTTCCAGCAAAGCCGCCATTGTGACGCCTTCGCCTTCGCCCGGTCCGAAAATCTGACTGCAATTCGCCAGCACCCCGGCAGACAGCAACAGGCCTGCGCTCAGCGTCCAACGCATAAGTTTCATCGATCCCACTCCCCGTGTTTTGCTGCGCATGTTGCCGCGAGAAACTTCGCTTGTCCATGCCCGCTGCCTCGGCCTATCTGGATGGCGGAGGGGCTGACAGGAGAGTTCAAGATGTGCGATGAAGCAAAACTCGGGGAATGGGCCCGGCAGGCAATCAGCCGCCGCCAGTTCGGTGCCCTGACCGGTGCAGCCGCGCTGGCAGCCTGCGCCTCCGGCGAAAGCTCGGGCAATGCGCAAAGCCCCACCCCCGCTCTGACCGAGCGAGGCATCAATTTCGCCACCGCCGACGGAACGATGGACGGATTCTTCGTTCAGCCCGCTACGGGCAACCATCCCGCCGTGATCCTGTGGCCGGATATCGCCAGCATTCGCGAATCCAAGCGCAATATCGCCCGCAAGCTGGCCGGTGCGGGCTACGCAGTGCTTGTCGTGAACCCCTATTATCGTGACGTGACGGGCGAACAGTTCGCCGATTTCGCCGCTTTCATTTCGGATGGGGGATTCCGGAAGGTTGGCCCGTGGCGCGGCAAGTTGAATGCCGAAGCGATAATGCGCGACACTGCCTCGATCGTGGACTGGCTCGACCGGCAAGAGGGTGTCGACCAGGCGCGAGGAATCGGCACCCAGGGCTATTGCATGGGCGGCCCTTTTACCGTCTGGAGCGCCGCCGCAGTTCCCTCACGCGTCAAGGCCGCGGCGAGCTTCCACGGCGGCGGACTGGTGCGTCCGGACAATCCGATGAGCCCGCATAAAGTGTTGGACAAGGTGGATGCGCAGCTGCTGATCGCCGTGGCACAGGACGATGATGCCAAAGCACCGGAGGACAAGACGACCTTTGCGGATGCCGCAAAGGCGGCCGGCGTGACGGCAAAGGTAGAAGTCTACCCCGGCGATCACGGCTGGATGGTGTCGGACAGCCCGGCATATGATGCAGCAGCAGCCGCCAAGGGCGAAGCCGATCTGCTGGCGCTTTACGGCGCAGCGCTCTGAGCTTTGACATGCACGCGGGACCGGGTGGTCCCGCGCCCTTTCGCCGCCCTTAGCGGGCCTTGGCGCGCTCGTTCGCAGCGCCGAAGCGGCCATGCTTGCGGTAGCGCAGCATCCACTTGTCGAGGAACAGGCCGAGCGGCTTGGCCTCGATCCCCAGATCGGCAAGCGTGTGGGCTCCGTCGGAAACGACATTGCCCGCCTTCAGCAACGTCCATTGATCACGGCTCATCGGCGTGCCGGGCAGCGCAGCAAAGGTCGCGGAAAGTCCGTCAGGCATAGCAATGAAGCGCCGCTTGCGACCCTGCGCCTCGGCGATACGGTTGTGGATCTCCATCATGGTGAGCCGTTCCGGTCCGCCGAGTTCGTAGATCCGTCCGCCGTGCTGCTCGGGATCTTCCAAGGCGGCCGTCACTGCTTCGGCCACATCATCGACATAGACCAGCTGGAGCTCCACATCGGGGCCGAACACCGGCAGCACGGGCAACATCTCGATCATGCCCCCGAACAGATTCAGGAAGTTGTCGTCCTTGCCGAACACGATCGAGGGACGAAGGATCGTGGTCTTGGGGAATGCCGCAAGCACCCGTTCTTCGCCCAGCGCCTTGGCCCGGGCATAGGCCGCAGGCGAGGCGGCATCGGCTCCGATCGCGCTGACATGGACAACCGCCTTGATTTCATTGGCGGTAGCAATCTTGCCGATCGTGCCGGGCGCCTCGCCCATCAACGCATCGAGCTTTCCGTCGAACGCGCCGACAAGGTTGACCACATAGCTCGCACCCTCAAGCGCTGCAGCCACATGATTCTCGCGGGTGATGTCGCAGGGCATGAATTGCAGCTGCCCGAGATTGGCGAGCGGTTTCAGCGCAAAACCCTTTTGCGGATTGCGACTGGCCAGCCGCAATCGCGCACCGCGCTCAAGCAGGCTCTGTGCGACATAATTGCCGATATAGCCGCTGCCGCCGAAGATCGTGACAAGCTGGCCGGAAAGCGGGGAGGAGGTTGGCATTGGTTGGTTGCTCTTGCTGGCTGTCCCTTAATCTGCGCCGCGCCATGCGGCAATGTGCCGCCGCGGGCAAGACCCGCGATGTTCGCCAGTGCAGAATGCCGCACCGAATCGGGCCGCATGACGGGGTGCGCAAATATCCCGCGATGTTTGCGTTGACAGCGCCCCTTCGCCCTCGCTAAAGGCCCGCGCCTACCCAGCCTTCGGCGACGACGACCGGAGGCATCCGTGCCCAGATGGCGGAATTGGTAGACGCACCGTCTTCAGGTGGCGGCGCTCGCAAGGGCGTGGAGGTTCGAGTCCTCTTCTGGGCACCAGGTATGCTTTTGCGACAGACCGCATAAGCATACCAAACCACTCAAAAGATTTGATAATCTCCCAATAGAACTCCGCGCAAGTCCGCGGTCGATTGCGGGCTGCCAGCACGTTTGGGGGTCAAAATGGGGGTCACTGACCCCCACCTTGAAGCTCCTCGAACACCCCCGCCTTGAACGAGTCGAGCTGGTCCGACCACCACTGCATCATGGCGACACGCTCGGGCCAATACTGAGTCCGGTTGTAGACCGATCGCACAGCATTCCCATCCTGGTGCGCCAGCGCCCGCTCGATCGCATCGGGGTTCCACTTGCCGCTCTCGTTGAGCAGCGAACTCGCCGTGGAGCGGAAGCCATGAGCGGTCATCTTGCCCTCGTATCCAAGCCGCCTCAGGGCCCCATTGATGGCGTTCTCGGACAGTGGCTTCTTCGGCGTCCAGCTCGGGAACACCCATTCGCTGTAGCTCGACACGTCCTCCATGGAGCGGATGATCGCCAATGCCTGACGCGACAATGGCACTCGGTGTTCCCGACGCATCTTCGTATCGCCTGCCGGAATGGTCCAGATGGCCTTGTCGAGGTCTAGGTCGGCCCATCTCATGGCACGAATCTCTCCTGGGCGCTGGAAGAGATGCGCAGACAACTTGAGCGCCGCGTTCGTCGAGGCATAGCCGCGGTAATCGTCGATCGCCTTCAGAAGCTTGCCGAGCTGGCGCGGATCGATGATGGCAGGATGGTTACGCACTACCGGCGAGCGAAGAGCACGCCGAAGGGCCGGCGCCGGATTGTGCTCCGCCCTGCCCGTCGCGATGGCATAGTCGATCACACGACTCGCGAATGAACGGAGCCGACGGGCCGTTTCGCGCCGACCCGACTCCTCAACCTGGCGGAGGGCGGCGAGAAGCATGGGCGCAGTGACCTCCGGCACGGGCACGGAGCCGATCGCAGGCTCAAGCAGGGATAGCAACCACTCGGTCTTGCTGCGGGTGGTTTCGGAGATAGCCTTGTCCCCATCAGAAGCCCGTTTCTCGATCAGCTCGCGAGCGACCATCCCGAAGGTGTTCTCCTGTGCCAAACGCTGTTCAAGCCGCTCGGCCTGCCGCTTGCCCGAGGGATCGACACCGTCAGCAAGCAAGGCGCGAGCCTCGTCCCGCTTGGCCCGTGCGGCCTTGAGACTGACCTCCGGGAACGGCCCGAAGCTGATTCGCTTCTCCTTGCCGTTGAAGCGATACTTCATGTGCCAGCGCTTGGAGCCAGTGGGTGCGACAAGGAGGAACAAGCCCTTCTCGTCAGTATGCTTTGTGGGTTTGGAGCCGGGCTGGATATTCTCGATTTCCTTGACCGTGAGGGGCATCAGTATCAGCCTCTCAAGCAGCGTCATGTGTCAGGAGGGCATCGACCGAGGCCGCGGTGATCAGCGTGCTGGCACCAATCTTGATGCGCTGGAGCGTCCCCTCGCCGATCAGCTTGTAAACGGTCGATTTGCCGATCCCGAGCATGGTGGTGACTTCATTCACTTTGTAGGTTTTGCGTTGCACTTCACGTTTCCTTGAAGATCGCCGACAAGCTCCTGAAATCAGGAGCGCACCTGGACGAATTGGGGTGTGGGTGTAGTTTATCACACGCAGTGTAGAGAGTCGATAGCGGATTGACACACGATGTGTGTGGATCAATGTCGGTTTATGGATGAAAGCGGCTCCAGATTGTCGGAAACGAAGGCCGCGCGCATGCTGGCGGCTGGCCTTAGACGCGTCAGCGAAGAGCGCGGATTGAGCCTGCGGCAGCTGGCCAAAATCCTAAATTACAAGCAAGCTGTGGTTCTCAGCCACATGTCGCTGGGCAGAGTTCCGATCCCAATCGATCGTGCGGAGGAACTGGCCGAGGTGCTCGGCCTCGACAAGGCGTCCTTTCTGCGGGCGGTGGTCGAGCAACGGCATCCCGAAGTTGACTGGGCGCTTTTGGGGACGAGCGTCGAACCCGAGCCTCAATCCTCGGGACTGGCTGAGGAGTTGCAGGCAATCATCGGTGGATCGTTGCAAGAGCTGACCAGCGGCCAACGCAGGGTTCTCCGTGAAGTGGCCCACGATGGGAGGGCTGAACGTCGATGGGCAACGGTTCAGGAACTGCCCACGCTGGAACTCATCCGGCAGTGGCGTCCGTCGTTCCGCGAAGCAGGACTTCCTGAAACCGACCGGCGCGCGCTGAAAGCGATGCTTGCCGGCTCTCATGATCCGCAGACTTAGACCAGCCGGCGTTTCGCGCGTTCCACTGCGTCGGTAACGTTGAACGGTGGCCACAAGAGCTGAGATGGGTCGTAGAGGTATCGTTCGCTTTCAAGCCGCTTGAGCTTGTCCGCAGCGCGCCAGATCATGGTTCGTAGCGAGTTCGGCTGACAGCCGTGCGCAAGGCCACGCGCAACGAGCCAGGCCAATATGCGCTTAGGCTTAGCCTTGCCCTTCCCAAACTGTTTCTCAAGCACCGTGCGCGCTACCCAAACGTCGGCCGAGAAATACAGCAACGCCGCACGATAGGCGTGGGTCATTAAATCCGGGTGGCGCCAGGTTCGGTGCTCTCGCTCCAGCCTATGATCCCGCTCTGCGAATACAAGACGGACGAACACCTCACCTGGTGGCTGCGGCGGCGGCACCTTCGGCCTTTTTCGTCGCTGGGCAGCCTTCTGCGCACGCCACTTGGACCTCCGGCGATCATCGGATGTGCTGTTACTCATGCTGCCTCACGTGAAGGGGTGGACACGAAAATGCAACGAAAGCCAACACGACATCTCGAAAAATGTGCCTAGTGGACCTCTTCGTTCAACGCTCAAGCTAAGGAGAACGAAGAATGAGCATTTCCAAGAACGCAGTGGCTGCAACGCAGCGTCCCGGCACACCCGCCGTCAAAATGATCAAGATCGATCAGATCGCCACGCCTGAGGGCGGTCGCGAATTCAGCAAGCGCGCAATCAAGGCGATGCTCGAATCCATGAAAAGTATCGGCCTTCTGACGCCTATCACCATCAGGTTCGACCAGCAGGACAGTCAGAATAAAGCTGCACGCCCGATCCTTGTCGCTGGCGTGTTGAGGCTCCAGGCAGCCAAGGAGCTTGGCTGGACCGAGATTGCATGCATCGTCGCTGTCGAAGAAGCGATCGACGTCGAGCTGCGGGCTATCGCCGAGAACCTCAATCGGAAGGTTTTGACCAAAAAGGATCGAGACGCTCACATCCGTCGATATGCTGACCTTCTCCACGAACGCGATCTTCAATACGGTCAGAATGTCCCGTTTGAGAGTAAGCGCGCTGATGGCAAGGGACATAAACCGCTGGGCTTGGCGGCCCGGATTGCCGTAGAAACGGGTTTGTCGAAGAAGACGATCGACCGCGCATTGAATGCAGACCAGCGCGCACCTGACGCAACCGACACTAACAACACGAAGTCCGATCCCGAGGCAGCCTTCAAACGCCTTCAGTCTGCATGGAGAAAGGCTGAAGCCGCTGCGCGCCAACAGTTTCTAAATTGGGCCAAGGAGCAGGTTGAGCATGTTGAGGCAAGCACCCAAGAAGCGCTGAGGACACCTGCCAGTGAGGCTCAGCAACTTGCTCAGACGGAGGGGGTGTAGAGTGCCCCATTCCTACGTCGATGATGTGCATCGCTTCGCTGGCCCGAAGCCCTTCCACGACAAACATGGGCAGCGCCGCAATCTGAGCCACGACGATGACTTCACCGCAGATCTGGTGAATACCGATGGTCAGGGAAATGTGATCAGCATGCCGCTGCTTAGAAGGAAGCCCTGCTTCGGACGGCCGGAGCGCTTCTACCGCGGTATGGCAGGCGGGAAGGTTTGGTCCAATGACGCTGGCGAGACCTGTCTCGCAGACACGCCATGCGACACCTGCTTTGAACATTCACCCGGCGTATTCGAGGCGTGCCTCAAGGTGGTGGATGAGCGGGTTTCGTCCTGCGCGCGTGTGAAGAACGCCATAGCGGAATGGATCGAAAACGGGGACGCGCGAGGCTATGTGGGTCGACGTCATTTTCTTGGCCCGCTGTGGCCGAAGGTTCGCGCGGCGATCATTGACTCCGGGGGCTGGAGCAACGTGAACGACGAGCAGGTCAAGCTCGCCGGATTGTGCCGCGCAGAGGAAAAGCGCAAGAAGCGTAACGAGAGTGAAAGGCGCAAGAGAGCCGCGAAGAAGGCAGCGAGAAGCATGTCGCAGCCCGTCGTTACTCAGGGCTATTTGCAAGCCCTTGAGGACGAATGTGAGCGCCGTGCCACGCAGCTCAGATCTCTTCGGGGACTGTCTACGAACTCCGCTACCGGCACGTTCTGGATCGATACCTTGTCCGACGCGGTCTGCGATCGCATTGCGCACGTCTGGGCAGAGCGGGAGCTGCTAACCAGGCTGGGCTACGCGCCGACGAAGACCGCCATCGCCAGAAACCTTATCGCCAAGGGGCCGGCCTACGCAGCGTGGGATGAGAAGTCGTTGGCGGCTCGGGTGGGCGAAGACATGAGCAAGCGGCTGGCCCGACTCGAAGATGATCGTGGAGGCACACCGTTTTGGCCGGCGTGGGTCTGAAAGGCGCCATGAGTAAGCCAACAACCCCTGTGAAGCGCCCCCTGTGGACTAGGCGTGGCTGAAGTTCGACACCCCCCCGGACCCCTTGTGAGAAGGGCATGCCTCGACAAACATATCCGGTCCACGCTTACTTGTTGACCAAGCAAGACACACGCCGGACCATTCTAGAAAATACAGGCGAGACGGGAGCGTGTCATAGCGGAGCGAGCAACGCGAGCGGAGCACAATGACACGCCCCGGCGTTGCCTGGTGCCGCCCCGCAGGGCGGCACCTGCTTAACCTCTGAGGGGCAAGGGGGAATGGCAAGCCCACCCCCGCGCAGTGCGCGGGGGTGAAGGGCACCTCCGGCGTGGCGGGCTTCGCTACGCTCGCCCGCTTTCACGCCGGAGATGCGCCTTCTCTTTGTAAGGCTCGGGACTACAGGTTGAATCTTGTTGCGGTGTTATTGAGCAGATTCCACGAAAAAAGTGACGTCGGAGTTTTCTGCCATTCACCAAGCGGTGAACTAAGGTTCTGTTTACCTGAGCCAATTTGCAATCTAGTGGAACCGCTTGAAGTTGAATCGATCAACCTTCAGCGATCCCATTGTGCCCACCGCGCTTCCCACCCGACCCCCGCTCGGGGTTCGCGTAGATCTTGTGCATCGACAACGATCACAAGGAAGACACCAATGCGATTTCATCTCTTCGAGTGCCAGGTCAAGCTCGCCACAGGCACGACCACCTGCCACATCATCGCCGCCTCGGAGGAGCATGCCGCCCTCCGCCTGCTCGATCACTACGAAGCTCTCGGAGTGAAGCTCGGATGGTATTCGATCCTGCGCGTCGATCACACGCTGCCGGAAGATCAGGGCGGTGGTCGGCACCTCGACGACATCCTCGAAAACGCACCGGCGGGTCTCGTCAGCCTTACCGACATCGGCTGGGTGGCGCACAGCGCGCCGGTTCACAAGCTCCGGCTCTACGCCTCGGAGGATCACCGCGGGGCGCCGATCTATGCGATTGCACCCAACGCCGGGGTCGCTTTGACCCTGATGGTGAACATGCAGCTGCCGAAAAGCAGCCACGTCCACGCCTTAAAGATCACCGACGTCACCGACAGCATCCCTGAGGATAGGCGCAAGAACCTCGACGAGGTGCTCACGGCGGGTCAAGCCGGGATCGCGGAGTGCGACGATGAGCACAACGGCTGGTGGGTCTGGTAAAGCACCGCCACGCCAGGAACCGCAGCGCTCGAAAGGTCAGACCAGTCCTTGGGGTTCATCCTCGCGGGCTAACTACAGAAACCTTGCCCTGAACTGATAAACCGGTTCGGGGCAAGGTTTGCGATCGTGGCTAAGGGCGTGTCGGTGTAGCTGCCACCGCTCGCGAGCGCCCCATGGGTTCCGGGGCCCGTAATTAGATGAAAGTCCAAATTCGACACAGTCGGCTCCACCCGGATGGTGCCGATCAGGCGGCGCAGGACGCGCTTCAGCCATCCATGGCCAGATGTAGGCACTGCGCGTGTCGCTCGTGCGATGTCGGGTGAGTGACCCACCAACTTGTCAGGCTAGCGCTTCACCATACTCGCCGAGGAGGCATCATAGCGATATTCAATGATCGTGCGGTCTTGGACGCGTTCTACCGCTTCCTGAATGATATGGAGTGGGACAAGAAACCACTCACGCGGTTTGACCATATGGCCGAACCTATCGGGGATCATCAGATTGAGCTGCGCGGCGGCGAAGACCTTGTGCAGAAGGCTTTCGAGCTTCTGGCAGTTCACACCGTAGACCTTGTAGGTGGCGACAACGTCGACCCCGGCCAAAAGGTAGGTCGAGCTCTTCTCGGCACCTGAAATGCGGGTCTCAACCGATCCGCCCGTGACACCTATCTTATGCACCACCTCGCGGTGCTCAGCTACGAACGGATGATCAGATTGGCTGCGCAGCACATAGATCGTTCCCGTCTCGGCTTCGCCGTTTTCGGGCCGATCGGCAAACAGCGGGCCAGGAGCCGGATCCGTAATTCTGCGCCCGGCGTTATCATCGTGGAGCTGGCGCTGGAGCGAACGCATCAACATGCCGCTCTCCGTCCCGTTGTCGAAGATCACGCGCAATCGCGCGTCGGTGCGTCCTTGCGCGTTCGTGAAGATGTCGTCCATCTCGGCGACGTAGGTGATCAGCCCACCAACGATAAAAAACGCGCCTGGCCGGATTTCCGCTTTCAGCTCGAATGGTCGCGTCACGCGCGCTCCGGAGGCCAGCTCCTGCTTCACCTGCTCGAACAGCGGCTTGAACTTCTCGAAGTCGTTGCACTTGTCGCGCCGGGCGATTTCCTCGGCTGCACGTTTTTCTTCGACAGAGCGGACGTGACGCAATTGCGTGATGTCGCCCTCGCCGCCCAAGTCCGCGAGTTCCGATGCCAGCTCATCGAGATCGGGATCAGCCTCCACGAACGACGAAACATCAGGCTCGGTAAGGAGCCCATGCCGATCCATGTCCGACAGCAGCGCACGGCAGTCCTCTTGGGCGCGAAGCCGATCCAGCCGAACAGCATAAAGCCGCTCAAAAATGTCACGGTCCTCACCATGCTGCGGCGCTCGACCATGTTCCGCGTAGAAGCGGACGATGTCCTCGAAACCCGCAATGATCCGCTCTTCGCGGGCCGTGTAGGTTGTCTGCTTCTTCTTGCCAGGGGCGAAGTCAGCCAGCTCGTCAGCCAGATCGTCCAGGTTCAGATCACTCATAGCGGCCCTCTTCGCGGAAGCGCATAAAGGCTGCGGCACCTTCCGCAAGCCGCTGCTCCCATGCATCGGGGGACGTGACCGCGGGCAGACGGCCCCGCTCCTTCTTGAACTTAACCGCCGCTGCCGCGAGTTCCTTAGCTTCTTCGGGGCTGATCTTTGTGCGTTTGGCGGCGATCGCAGCCTGCACCTGCTTAAGCGTGCTCTCGCTCATCGACTTTGCGAGCACGGCGTAGGCGGCCTGCCATGGGTTGATGCTGTCGATCAGGTCGATGTCGAGCTCGCGGACGTCCATCGCGTATTGCCGGACACCATCCAGCAAGGCTGTATTCGCCCGCAGCTCGCCGCCACCAACATCGGCCGCATCCATGGCCAACGACTTAGCCTTCTGGGTCAAGTTCAGTGCGGCGATTGCGTGCTGGCGCACCGCTTCCTGATCCTCGGCGCTGAGATCGGGGTAACGGTCGCGGACGATCGCGCCCATGGCAACCTGGGTGAGTTCTTGCGCAGGAGTCTCTTCGTCGAACATTCCTCGCTCGGCGACCGACTTCTTCTGAACGAAAGCCGCGATGACCTCGTTCAGGTCCTCCTCACAGATCCGCGCGGCCTCGGAGGACTTCGGTGTGACGAGCCCAGCGATCTCGAAGTGATACTGGCCACGCTCCTCATTTACGCCGACATTCGCCTTGCCTTCCTGGTAGCCATCAGGGCCGTAGTCAAAATCAGGGAGCGGCCCGGCGCTCTTGGGGCTGAAAGTGAACCGAGGCGCCAGCACCTGTTCCATCAGCAGGCTTGCCGCGATCGCCTTGAGCGTATCGTTGATCGCATCGGCCACCGCCGCCTCGGACGCATCGGGTTCAGCGATGAGGTTGGTGAAGGTAGCGGTCGTCTTCCCCGGTGCATCGCGGGTCGCGCGGCCAATGATCTGGATGATCTCGGTCAGGCTCGATCGGTAGCCGACCGTCAACGCGTGTTCGCACCAGATCCAGTCAAAACCTTCCTTCGCCATGCCGAGCGCAATGATGATGTCGACGTGATCGCGGTCGTTCTTGTGCGCAGGGTCTTTCAGCGCCGCCAGCACCTTCGATCTGCGCGCCGGATCGCTGTCATCCACCAGATCGGCGATCTTCAGCACGCGGCCATCCGGCATGGCCACAAGCTCGAAGCCGGTCACTGGGTCTGCATCAGTCCACTTGCCGAGGTAGTGGAGGATCTCGTTGACCTCGCTGACCTTGTCCTTCGTGCTCTCACGCGCATTGACCGAGGGGATGTGCACGATCGTCTTCAAAGTCGGATCGAGGCAGTGCTCAATCGCCTCCAGATACCGGCCGGTGTAGAAGAAGTAGCCGATGTTGAGCGCCTTGAGATGCTCGTAGCCGTTGAGCTGCTCGTAGTAGGTGTAGGTGACCGGCTCGAACTTTGCCTCGTCCTCGGGGGTCAGCACCGGGACGGCATCCCCGCGGAAATAGCTGCCGGTCATCGCCACGATGTGCACCTTGTCGCGGGCGATAAACTCGGCGAGCTGGTTGCCGAGGCGGTTGTCCTCGCTGGCCGAAACGTGGTGGAACTCGTCCACAGCGATAAGGCGATCGTCGAACGCCTCCACGCCGAACCGCTCCACGGCGAAGCGGAAAGTGGCGTGGGTGCAGACCAGCACCTGATCCTCGCTCTCGATGAACTGGCCGACCGCCTTGATCTTGGACGGATCTGCCTTCTCGTCATCCGCGCCGGGCGTGTTGCACAGGTTCCACTTCGGCTTGACCGACCAGTCCGCCCAGAAGCCGTATTGCGTGAGCGGCTCGTCGCCGAAGCTACTACCGATCGACTTTTCCGGCACCACGATGACTGCCTGACGCAGCCCCTGATTTTGCAGCTTGTCGAGCGCGATGAACATCAGCGCCCGGCTCTTGCCCGAGGCTGGCGGCGACTTGATCAGCAGGTATTGCTCGCCGCGCTTGTTGTAGGCGCGCTCCTGCATCGGACGCATGCCCATCTCATTGGCGTTCGTCGACGCGCCTGTGCGGGCGGTCTGGAATGAGACGGCGGGGATAGGCTTCGCGGTTGTCATCAATCAGACCTTGTATTGGGCAAGGAGGGTTTGCGCCCACCGGGGCGGCTTCTTCCAATGGCGTGTCCCGACGTCCCGCCACAGCGCCGCATCGGCATTCATTACACCAAGCGCCAGAACGGCCTCCACAATTTCGTCGTGCGGATACAGGTAGCAGGCATCGTCCGCGAGAAAAGCGATGTGGATACCGCGCCCCAGATACTTCTTGTCGATCGTGAACCGTGCCTTCAGCTGCACCTTGAAGAACGTGTTTCCATCGATGTGCCCGGCTATGAAATCCGCGCCCTGCCAATCATCGGATAGCCTGATGCTGTTGAAGCCATAATCGGCGAGACGCGCTGCCACCTTGTGGAAGTTGTAATTCTCTTTTTGACGGGAGTTGAGCGCGGCATAGTCGATCCGCTTGAGGAAGCTCACACTTCGACCCTCTCGTCGTCGAGGCGCGGGATGCGATTACCTATGATCACTTGCCAGCCTCGTGCTTCGCGACAAACGCTTCGATGCTGCCGTAGGTCTCCTTCACGCGAGTCTGCACCTTGCGCATCATGTCGGAGCCGCGCTCAGGCCAGTCGTGCTTTTCGAACATGCCTGTGAATCCGCCATAGTGGCGGGCGGCGATGTCGCTGATGGCTTTGGCGTCCCAGCCGGGCGTCTTGCTCATTCCTATCGCTCCACCTGAGGCCACGGCTCGAATTTCAATCCTGCGCCGTGGTAATACTTCTTCTCGAGATGTGCGAGATCGGTCTCCCAGTCGTCGATCGCCATTTCGAAACCAGTTGGGTTCGCCCGCGCCCGGAGCGAGGCATTGCTTGCAATGACGTTGGCGACCTTGCGTAGGCGTGTGGCGCTCATAGGATTGCCATACTCATCACCAAAGGTTTTCTTGACGATCGGAGGCAAGTTCATCTCCATAAAATCATTCAGGAATCTCTTTCTAACAGGTTCCGTCCACCCATCAGCACGCCCCTTCTGAACGACCGTGTAGCCAAACATTTTCATCGCGGAGTATTTCCGGAAGTTACCGCCGAATGGCCCGCCATTTGTCGCGGCAGGTGGTTCGTTGATAACCGGCCAGGTCCATTCAACCAGTTTAGCAGAAGGTGCGGGAGGTATTAAGGCAGGTTCAGCCTCAAGGCAGCGGAAAGGATTTGGCATGCCCCAAAAGTCATATGAGTCGTCGGCATAATGTTGTGCGATCGTGCCCATACAGCGCACGATGAGCGCATGGGCTTGATCGTCATCCTCAACGGCACGGCTTGCAATGTTTTCGGCCAGATCGTCGAGGAACGAGATGGTTTGCTGTTCTATACTTTCGTCAAAAAAAGATCGTGCCTCAGCAATTGCAATCTTCAGGTCCTTTAGCCTTCGTTGCGCGTAGAACGGCTTCGTCATGCCCCCTCCCGTTACTTTTTCCCTGTCATCTTGGTGTAGAGCTCGAACAGCTTTTCGAGGCGTTCGGTGTCGTTCTTGAAGCGGCGGCCGATGTAGATGCGTTCGAGGGTCTCGTCGTTTGCCTCGTGGGCGCGGCGGAGGTTTTCGGGCATGGCTTCGGGATCGTAGAGATCGGCGATGGTGGCGGGGAAGTGCGCCTCGCGCGCGAGCAGGATGTTCTCGGCGCAAGCCGTGAGGTCGGCCTTGTTCTGCTCGGTCAGCTTGGGGAGCGGGAAGGTGTTCCAGCCGAGGGTTGCCGAATAGCGGATGCGGGTTTCAAGCTTTCCGCAGACCGTCGCCACCCAGACGTGATGCATTAAACTTGAAGCGATTGCGAAGTCAGCGAGTGTTCCCCCCAATATCTGCATGTGAGGGGCTATGACCAGATCGGATTCATCTAACAAGCCAACGGTCAAATAGGGGCGGCGTTCAGACATAATCTGCGGTATAAAGAGCTTCCGCGCCTGTGCGTGGCGTCGCTCAGCAAATAGCCAGGGCGTCGACGCCAGTTTCCTTGTTGCCTCTCTATTGCTGTCCGACCGATAACACTTCACGCGCTCAAACACTGGCGAAAGGCGGTCGAGTTGAGCCTCGGTGAGGGACGCACGGTCATCGATGTAGATGGCCGCTCGAAAAATGCCCTTCACAAACTCATTCCCCCCTACCGATCGGTGCAAGATAGATTCGTTCTCGGGATGAGAGCTTCGAAGTTCGTGATAATCTGAGAACGACAGCGTGAAGTTATTGTCATCATTAGACATACTTCCGTAGGTCATCTCAGCGAGACCCGAAATAGGACTGCTTTTCTTGCTCACGACGATGTCTGGCATTGCTACCAAATATGGCCCGATGTTGGCGACCGACCTCATACTCGTGTCATTGTAGATTCGACGATCACCTGAGCGTGAATGCGGTTTCATGCCAACAATGCAGCAAGCCACACCGGCGTTATTCGCTGCTTGATTAGACCACTTGAAAGTCTCGTGGCACCACGAGATGCAGAGACGATATTTGCGAAGCAGAGCATGGAAAAGTTCAGCCTGCTCGCCTTGGAACAGGCTTGTGGTCGTAACCAGAGCCGACTCCGCTGCTTCGTCAGCCAGCAGATAATGCGCTGACTTTAGAAACCATCCTCCCACATAGTCGAGGTTGCCAAACTTTAGGCTGAGCGGCGCAAACAGATCACTCAGGTCTGACTTTTGTTGTTTGGTTTGGTATTTTGTCCCAATGTAAGGCGGGTTCCCGCACAAATACGTTTCCCCCCCAGCATTCTCGAAGTCGATCTCAGACTGGTCGAGCGGCGTCTCGAACAAGTCATCCCCGCGCACCTTCGCTCCCGTGCCAGTCGGCGGGCAGATGCTCAGCCAGTCCAGACGCAGCGCGTTCCCGCAGGTGATCCAGTTCTGGCTGTCGAGCGGCAGGAACTCTGCCAGCGCCTCCTTCTGCCCGCGATAGAGCACGTCGCACTGGTATTCGGCGATGATAAGCGCAAGTCGGGCGATCTCGGCCGGGAAATCTCGCAGCTCGATGCCGCGGAAGTTGGTGAGCGGGATCTCGCTGCGGCGATCTGGCTCGCCGCGCCGCGTGTTGAGCTCGGCCTCGATCTTGCGCATTTGCTTGTAGGCAATCACGAGGAAGTTGCCGCTGCCGCAGGCCGGATCGAACACCCGGATCTTGGCCATGCGGCTGCGCAGGTTGAGCAGCTTGCGCGCGTTGTCGCCTGCCTCCTCCAGCTTGGCGCGCAGGTCGTCGAGGAACAGCGGGTTCAGCACCTTCAGGATGTTCGGCACGCTGGTGTAATGCATGCCGAGCGCGCCGCGCTCCTCGTCATCGGCGACGGCCTGGATCATCGAGCCGAAGATGTCGGGGTTGATCTTGGTCCAGTCGAGATTGCCGATGTGGATGAGGTATCCGCGCGCGGTGCGGCTGAAGCGGGGGACATCGATATTGCCGCTGAAGAGCTGGCCGTTGACGTAGGGAAAGCCGTTCGCCCAGGTCTTGATGCCTGCCGCCGTGCGATCGGCCAGCGGCGTGTTCATGGCGCGGAACAACTCCTGGATCACCTCATGGGTGTTGTCCGCCCCGCCGCTGCTCATCCGCTCGACCGTCTCGGTGAACTTGTGGCCGGAGTGGAAGATGTCGGTATCCTCGGCGAAGAAGCAGAAGATCAGCCGGGCCATGAAGTGGTTCATGTCGGAGCGGCGATCGGCGGAGGCCCACTCGGGGTTGTCCTGGAGAAGCGTGACGTAGAGCTTGTTGAGGCGCCCGGTGGCGCGGATGTCGAACGAGCTTTCGCGAATCTGCGCGACAGTGGTGATGCCGGCGAGCGGCAGGAAAAAGCCGAAGTGGTTGGCGAAATCGGGGTAGTCGCAAACGACCGTCTCGCCGGTGGTGACGTCCTCGGCCTCGAACCGGTCGCCATCGGTGGCGAGGATGAAACGAGCCTTCTGGCTGGCGGTCTTGGGGCTGTTGCGAAGCGCGGTGAGTGTATCGCCGACGGTGCCCGTCGGGCATGTCGCGATGTGGATGTGACTGCGCTGGAGGACGGCGCCGGGAAGGTCGGACTGGTTCGTGTTGCCCTTGCGCAAGCGATCGAGCGCGGTCTTCTTGTTGCCAAAGGCTTCGAGGAACTGGAACGGGAACTCGACAGAATCGAAGGGCTGCTGCGCGAGGTCGGAGATGGCGTCGCCGATTTCTACGGGGTTCATGGGCTTTGGATACGGCCAGTGACAGAAGTCGCCAATAGGCTCACTTCAAAAACACACATCCTCATTGATATTTATCCATTTCCTGCTTTGGTGCGAGCATGAGCGGAACATGGTATAATGGATATAGCTGGAAGCAGCGGGACCTTATCCTCAAGGCGTATCATCGTGGGGAGGCTGGGCCCGACTTCACCTTGAAAGGCAAGCCTTGCGGGTTGTGCGGCGATCCTGATCGCCCCGAAGGCGAATGGCATTCGGAAGACTACTCGCAGCCATTCACCTTTGAGCCGCCACAAACATATCCGTTGTGCAAGTCATGTCATCTGCGCCTGCACAAGCGGTTCAACCAGCCTCCCGAAGAGTGGGAACTGTTCTGCCGCCATGTTGATGCAGGCGGATACGGACGCGAATTCGTGGCTACTTATCCGTTGGCCCGGCGTAAGATTTTGATGCACAAGCTCGCTGACGGAGAACCATTTGAGGTTCCGGCGATCCGCGAGCGCAAGCTTGGTGATCAATGGTGGCGCAGTCTGACGCTTGACCCAGAATCGCTCCAAGCACCGTGGGCACGGCCTCGCCCGCTCCGTCCGCGACCAGACAAATTTGCTTTCAAGCAGGCTTTGTCGGCAATCGCTCCCTCAGAGAAAGAGGAGGCGATCTTGCGGCACCATGCTCAAGCTTATCGGCGCACAACGACTATGCGCGCAATTGCTGTTGAAGTCTTGGGATCACAGAGCGCTCAGACCGCGAATCTTGCCTATGGCAAGCTCGCTCGGCGATTAGTGGAAGCCACGGGGTGGAAGCCAGATGTCCGCTCAGACGGCAGTCCAATATGGATCAGCATAGTCGCAGAAGGTTGGTCTCCACCCGCCAAAAACGGCGCGCAACGTGAGTATGAGTTGGTCATGGTGCCCGAGCTTACCAAGCTGATCCTATCTGAGGCTCGCTGAGCAACTATCATCTAGTTGTTTCAGCTCCTTGCATTTCGAAGGCGGCGGTCCTCAGGTTAACCCATTTGCTCGAATGCAGCGCTGGACGAGTTCGTTTGAGTATACCCTCACGAGGCGTCTCACACCGTCCACGGAGTGTCTCATACGAGTTCGTCTCTGATTTTGAGACGCTATGCTGCGCTAACTCTAGACTCCATTGAGACATTGAGAACCAGCACATGAGCATCGTCGGATACGCGCGCGTCAGCAGCAGCTCCCAAAACCTCGACCTCCAGCTTGAGCAGCTCGCCGATGCGGGATGCGAAAAGGTCTTCTCGGAAAAGGTCACCGGCACGTCGCGCAATGACCGGCGAGCGCTCGCAGAGTGCCTCGACTGGGTGCGCGAGGGTGACATGCTGGTTGTCACGCGCCTCGATCGCCTTGCTCGATCTGGTCGCGACCTGCATGACATTCTAGCGCAGCTGTCAGCCAAGCAGGTAGGCTTCCGGTGCGTGCAGCAAGGTGCGGTCGATACTACCACCTCCATGGGCAAGCTCATCCTTGGCATTCTCGGAGCCGTCGCCGAGTTCGAGACCGACATCCGCAAAGAACGCCAGCGAGAGGGCATTGAGCGCGCTAAGGCGGCGGGCATCTACAAAGGGCGCAAACCTACCGTAGACGTCGAGCAGGTGCGTTCCCTCCGCGGTCAGGGACTTGGGGCAACCGAAATCGCAGCGAAGCTGGGGATCGCGCGAGCAAGCGTTTATCGAGCGCTGAAAGGTGTGCCGAGCTCCGTCGTGTAGTGTCTGCTTTGCAATTTCGAGAAGTCCAAGGAATTATCGCGACTTCGCACCCGGATGGTGCCGATCAGGCGGCATTTCAAAATGGCGCCCATCCACCGAGCATGAAACGTCCGCTTCCAGGTCGGTGACCGTGCATCGCTCATGGCGGGAAGTGGGTGGAAAACGGTCAATCGCTATTAAGCATTTTCGCTTCGCGTTTCGCCTTACGGCGTTCTGCCTCTCGTGACCTCTCACTGTCCCAAAACTTTCGCTGACGCCTCGCCCAGCGCCAGTTGACGAATGCGAACGGCCAAGGTGCCCAAAGGCTTAGAAAGACCAGCCAGCCTTCAACTCCTTCACGCAAAAGATATGGGCTACAGGGGTAGGCGAACAACATCGCAATCCTTGCCGATCGCCGTGCGCTGTATTCGTTCAGCGGTATCCCAGTGCAGGTTTCTACAAAATCAGCCCTCAGTGTAGCGATAAACACGCTAACAACGACCGCGATCAATGGCCACCAGCGCGAGATCGGAATGCCCGATCCGATCTTTCTGAAATGCCGTTCTTCCTCTGTCAGACTGCGTCGCCTCATACGCGTTTTTCGCATTGGATCGTGATGGCGGCAATGGGGTCGATTGCTGAACGGCAGCAATTTTCTCGAAGGCTGGCTAAGCCGACATACCGTTTTCGGGATCGAACATTGGCCCCGCTCACGGCTGCTAGTGGGTGGTTAGCTGCCGTTCGTTTCAAAGCTAGTCGAGGTGTCGCCAAGCCAACGAAGTGTCCCGAACGCATCTGCTCGCGCTCGCTCTCTCGTGTCAAATAATCCTGAGACGTGCGTAGGTGCCCAATAGGACTGGGCGGCAACATCGCGTTCACCGCCATCCTCATCGACCCAGTAAATCTCCCTTTCAAACGTTTCCTCCTCGTAGAGGAAAAGACCATCCAATCGCCGTAGGAGTTGCCACCGCTTAAAGCCGTCCTGACTTGCGGCGGTCTCAACAATCTGGTGCACATCATTCATAATGGGATGTTCGCACGCGCTGAGAATGTCCGCAACTGGGCACTTTCTGCTAAAAGGCTGATGACCGCTTCGGGGTCGATAGTTGAAAGGCAGGAATTTTTCGCGACCGGGGCAAAGCCGACATGCGGCTTTCGGGATCGCGCACAGGCTCGGCTCACGGCCGCTGCTGTTTGCGGCGTCACGAGAGAGATGACGATGCGACCACTCGAAGAGTCAGCAGCACACCGTCATCATGGGCCTCGGCGCACCCCAAGCCAGTTTACAGCTGAACGGCAAACATTTGAAATCATTCGAGCCAAAAACGCGCCAGTTTACAGCAAAAACCGCAGATTTCCGCCATTGCTGGAAGCTTGGGAAGCTTCTGCTCGCAATCGTAGCGTCCTTACGCTCTGAGGGCGGGGGTCACTTTGGGGGTCGGCAGCCACAATACTTTTTCATATACATTTTCAATCAAGCACTTACCTAAAGGGTGTGTCTCCTCTTCTGGGCACCATTTGTTCGACTGCCTTCGGCGTTGGCCGGCCGGTTAGAGGCCTGCCGCGCTTCTCAGGCGGGTCTGCGCTTCGTTCTCGCCGATTAGGATTAGCAATTCGCCCATGTCGGGGCCGTGGCCCATGCCGGTCAGCGCCTGACGCAGCGGCAGGAACAACGCGCGGCCCTTTCGGCCCGTGCTTTGCTTCAGCGCTCCGGTAAGTGTCGACCAGGGATCCCCATTCCACTGAAGTAACGCCGCTGCCTCCGCGAGATAGGCGCGGTCTTCTTCGGAGAATGCCGGTTGGGCGATCGGACCGGTCACCAGCTGCCACCACTCCGCAGCCTCGCCTACGTGTGACAAGTTGGGGCGGATTGCGTGCCAACCGGCTTCGTCCATACCCTCGGGCAAGCGCGCCCTCACCGCTTCGAACGGCAGTTGGTGGACAATTGCGGCATTGAGGCGGTCGAGGTCGTGCTCGTCGAACTTCGCAGGTGCGCGACCGAAGGTTGCAAGATCGAAATTGGCTACCAGCAGGGCACGGTCGGCAATCGGTTCGACAGGCTGCGAAGTTCCCAGCCGGGCCAGCAATGCGATGATGGCTTCAGGTTCAATGCCGCGGTCGCGGAAGGCATCGCAGCCGAGCGATCCGAGACGCTTCGACAGTTTTCCTTCCCGGCCCACCAGCAATGCCTCGTGCGCGAAAGCCGGCACCGTTTTTCCTGCATTTTCTGTTGCAGCAAAGCCTGCAGCAAAAAGTGCGGTAAAGATCTGAAATTGAACAGCTGTGTTCGAAACATGGTCCTCACCGCGAAGCACTTGGGTGACACCCATATCGATATCGTCCACTGCGCTCGGCATCATGTAGAGCCATGACCCGTCGGCCCGACGGATGACGGGATCGGACAACTGCGCGGGATCGAATTTCTGGACGCCGCGAATGCCGTCGTTCCAGGTAATCGGCTCCTTATGGTCAAGCATGAAGCGCCAGTGAGGCGCGATGCCTTCAACCTCTTTCTGCGAACGCTCTTGATCATCAAGCTTCAGCGCCGCGCGGTCGTAGATCGGCGGCAGACCGCGTCCGAGCTGGATCTTGCGCTTCACCTCCAGTTCCTGTGCGCTTTCGTAGCAGGGGTATATTCGCCCGGCATCCTTGAGGGCTTCGAAAGCGGCTTCGTACCGCTCAAGACGCGCAGACTGACGCTCTTCCCGATCCCAATCGAGGCCGAGCCAGGACAGATCGGCACGGATCGCTTCGACATACTCCTCGCGGCTACGAGTCGCATCGGTATCGTCGATACGAAGGATGAAGCTGCCACCGGCCTGACGCGCCAACATCCAGTTGTGGAGCGCGGTGCGGATATTGCCGACATGCAGACGGCCGGTGGGCGACGGAGCGAAGCGCGTGATGGTCATGACGGCGAGCGGTAGAGGCCTGCGCGCCCGCCCGCAAGCAGGCTCACGCTGCGCGCATTTCAGCTGCGGCGAGCGCAAGCGCGCCTTGCCACATTCGGGTCATCCGTTCGGGACGGACAAGACCCGTCAGGAGGTTCTCGAAACCAACGCGGTCGCCGCAGGCAGCGGCATCGACAAAGCCGCCGATGGTCGCTTCGTCATGGCTCATCAACCGGCAGCAGAAACGGCTGACGTGGATGTTCTCGGGCCAACTCGCGGAGATCGTCTGCGCAAGGATCAGCGCCTTTGCCGCAACCTCGACACTTCCAAGCCGGGCCGCCAGCTCGGGCACGGGATCACGACCGACGCGCTCGTGCAGAGCAATCATCCGCAGGGCATGAACAAAACGACCTCCGATAGGACCGAGGGCCTCCACCCGCGGTGGGGTAGCCAATGCAGCGATGGTTTTCTGCGCGGTGGCGGACGGGGGACGATTACCGGACATGAAACCTCGCTGCTGCTGCCTGCTATAGTGACAGCAGGCATATTATTTATGCGAGTGATTTGCAATAGCACTTCTCGGTAATCACGGGCGCGAAAAACCCCGCCGGAGCGCAATCTCCGGCGGGGTCTTCGATGGTTTCGCAGATGTGCGCGGGCGCGGGTTTTACTCTTCGCCTGCGTCCTCAACGTCAGCCGCAGGTGTCGAGGCAGCCATCGCAGCCATCGCGGCCTTCATCTTCTCTTCCGAACCGATCGCGTCCGCTTCCGGTTCGACTTCGCGCTGGCCCGAAGCGGCAAGCGCTTCCTGCTGCTTTTTCCAAGCGGCCTTGAGCGCGGCGTCGCGGCTGTTGGCGGTGACGCGCAGGCGGTTCATGCCCGCACCGGTACCGGCGGGGATCAGACGGCCAACGATCACGTTTTCCTTCAGACCGATCAGCGTATCCTTCTTCCCTTCAACCGCCGCCTGCGTCAGCACCCGGGTGGTTTCCTGGAACGAGGCCGCCGAAATAAACGAGCGGGTCTGGAGCGAGGCCTTGGTAATGCCAAGCAACACAGGGTTGCCTTCCGCGGGCTGCTTGCCCTTGGCCAGCTTGGCGTTGATCTCCAGCATCTCGGCCAGATCGACCTGCTCACCCGGCAGCAGGGTGGTATCCCCGCCATCGGTGATCTCGACCTTCTGCAGCATCTGGCGAACGATCACCTCGATGTGCTTGTCGTTGATCTTCACGCCCTGCAAGCGGTAGACTTCCTGGATCTCGTTGACGAGATATTCGGCCAGCGCTTCCACGCCCAACACTTCGAGGATGTCGTGCGGGTTGGGCGAACCGGAAATCAGGGTGTCACCCTTCTTCACGTAGTCGCCTTCCTGCACGTCGATCACCTTGGTCTTGGGGATCAGGTACTCGACGGCTTCGCCCTCCTCGGGGATGATCGCGATCTTGCGCTTTGCCTTGTATTCGCGGACGAATTCGATCCGGCCGGAAATCTTGGCAATGATCGCGTTGTCCTTCGGCAGACGCGCCTCGAACAGTTCGGCCACACGCGGCAGACCCCCGGTGATGTCGCGGGTCTTGGCGGCTTCGCGGCTCGCACGGGCAAGAATGTCGCCCGCCTCGACCGTCTGGCCATCCTCGACCGACAAGGTGGTGCCGGGTGCGAGCATATAGCGCGCCGCTTCCGTTTCGCCGCTGCCTTCTGCCAGAAGGGTGAGCCGCGGACGCAGGTCTTCCTTCTTCTTGCGGCCGGTGGCGCGATTCTCGGTCACCACGCGCTGCGCAATGCCGGTGGCATCATCGACCGCCTCTTCGAGCGTGATGCCCTCGGCGAGATCCTGATACTTCACGACACCCGACTGTTCGGTGATGATCGGAAGAGTGAACGGATCCCACTCGGCGAGACGGTCGCCGACCTTCACCTGATCACCATCCTTGAACATCAGCACCGTACCATAGGGCACCTTGTGCATCTCGCGCTCACGCCCTTCGGCGTCGATCACCGCGATTTCGCCGTTGCGGGCAAGCGAAAGGATGCGGCCCTTCTTGTCGGTGATGGTCGGCATGTCGCGCAGTTCGACACGGCCGTCCGAGATCGCCTCGAGGTGGCTGGTCTCGTTAAGCTGCGCCGCGCCGCCGATGTGGAAGGTCCGCATCGTCAGCTGGGTGCCCGGCTCACCGATCGACTGCGCCGCGATGACGCCCACCGCTTCGCCGATGTTCACCGGCGTACCCCGCGCCAGATCGCGCCCGTAGCAAGTCGCGCAAACGCCCTGCTCGGCTTCGCAGATCAGCGGCGAACGGATCTTGGCGGACTGCACTTCGGCCGCTTCGATTTCCTTGACCATCGCTTCGTCCAGAAGCGTACCGGCCGGGACGATCACTTCACCGGTGGCGGCGTTGATGATGTCTTCGGCAACGGTGCGGCCGAGAATGCGCTCGCCGAGCGAGGCGATAACCGAACCGCCCTGCACGATGGCACGCATTTCCAGCGCGTTCTGGGTGCCGCAATCTTCCTCGACGATGACGCAATCCTGCGACACGTCGACCAGACGGCGGGTGAGGTAGCCCGAGTTCGCGGTCTTCAGCGCGGTATCCGCGAGGCCCTTACGAGCGCCGTGGGTCGAGTTGAAGTATTCAAGAACGGTCAGGCCTTCCTTGAAGTTCGAGATGATCGGGGTCTCGATGATCTCGCCCGACGGCTTGGCCATCAGGCCGCGCATCCCGGCGAGCTGCTTCATCTGCGCCGGGCTACCACGGGCGCCCGAGTGGCTCATCATGTAGATCGAGTTGATCTGGGCTTCCTTGCCCGTCTCCGGATCGATCGGGGTCGCCTTGATCTCGGCCATCATCGCGTCAGCGACCATATCGCCGCACTTCGACCAGGCGTCGATCACCTTGTTGTACTTTTCCTGCTGGGTGATGAGACCGTCCTGGTACTGCTGCTCGTAACCGGCAACCAGTTCCTTGGTTTCCTCGACCAGCTTTTCCTTCGCGTCGGGGATGATCATATCATCCTTGCCGAAGGAGATGCCTGCCTTGAACGCATGGCGGAAGCCCAGCGCCATGATGGCGTCGGCGAACAGCACCGTGTCCTTCTGGCCGGTGTGGCGATAGACCTGATCGATCACGTCGCCGATCTCACGCTTGGTAAGCAGGCGGTTGACGATGTCGAAGGGCACCTTGTGGCTCTTCGGCAGACATTCGCCGATCAGCATGCGACCCGGCGTGGTGACGAAGCGCTTCATTGCCACCTTGCCATCTTCATCGGCCTGCGGGACGCGGGCGATGATCTTGGTATGCAGCGTGACCGCCTTGGCCTCGAGCGCCTGGTGCACTTCGGCCATGTCCGAGAAGCGCGGCAGCTTCTCGACCTTGGTGCCGTCGGCTTCCTCGATGAACTCGGGCGTCTTCTCCTGCCGCTCCATCGAGAGGTAGTAGATCCCCAGAACCATGTCCTGCGAAGGCACGATGATCGGCTTGCCGTTGGCGGGCGAGAGGATGTTGTTGGTCGACATCATCAACACGCGCGCTTCGAGCTGGGCTTCCAGCGAAAGCGGCACGTGAACCGCCATCTGGTCACCGTCGAAGTCGGCGTTGAAGGCCGAGCAGACCAGCGGGTGCAGCTGGATCGCCTTGCCTTCGATCAGAACGGGTTCGAACGCCTGAATGCCCAGACGGTGAAGCGTCGGCGCGCGGTTCAGGAGAACCGGGTGCTCGCGGATCACTTCGTCGAGGATGTCCCAGACTTCCTTGCGCTCTTTTTCGACCCACTTCTTGGCCTGCTTGAGGGTCATGGAGAGACCCTTGGCATCCAGACGCGCGTAGATGAACGGCTTGAAAAGTTCGAGCGCCATCTTCTTGGGCAGGCCGCACTGGTGCAGCTTGAGCTCGGGACCGGTCACGATCACCGAACGGCCCGAATAGTCGACGCGCTTGCCGAGCAGGTTCTGACGGAAGCGACCCTGCTTGCCCTTGAGCATGTCGGACAGCGACTTCAGCGGACGCTTGTTCGCACCGGTGATGACGCGGCCACGGCGACCGTTGTCGAACAGCGCGTCAACGGCTTCCTGCAGCATGCGCTTTTCGTTGCGGACGATGATGTCCGGCGCGCGCAGTTCGATCAGGCGCTTCAGACGGTTGTTACGGTTGATCACGCGGCGATAGAGATCGTTGAGATCCGAAGTCGCAAAGCGGCCACCATCGAGCGGCACCAGCGGGCGCAGTTCGGGCGGGATCACCGGAATCACTTCAAGGATCATCCATTCGGGGCGGTTGCCCGAATCGATGAAGCTTTCGACGACCTTCAGACGCTTGATGATCTTCTTGGGCTTGAGCGCCGACTTGGTGGTCGCCAGCTCTTCCATCAGCGCGTCACGCTCGGCCTCGAGGTCGAGTTCGGCGAGCATGGTCTGCACGGCTTCCGCACCGATATTAGCGGTGAAAGCATCCTCGCCATATTCGTCCTGCGCTTCGAGCAGTTCGTCCTCGGTCAGCAGCTGGTACTTCTCGAGCGGGGTCAGACCCGGCTCGATCACCACATAGCTTTCGAAGTAGAGGATGCGCTCGAGCTGCTTCAGCTGCATATCGAGCAGCAAGCCGATGCGCGACGGCAGCGACTTCAGGAACCAGATGTGCGCGACGGGCGCGGCCAGTTCGATGTGGCCCATACGCTCACGCCGGACCTTGGTCACGGTCACTTCGACGCCGCACTTTTCGCAGACGACGCCCTTGTACTTCATGCGCTTGTACTTGCCGCACAGGCATTCGTAGTCCTTCACGGGGCCGAAGATGCGCGCGCAGAACAGGCCGTCACGCTCCGGCTTGAAGGTGCGGTAGTTAATCGTCTCGGGCTTCTTGATCTCGCCATAGGACCACGAGCGGATGCGCTCCGGCGAGGCGATGCCGATCTGAATCTGGTCGAAGGTTTCGGGCTTCGCCAGCTGGTTGGTGAATTTGGTCAGGTCGTTCATGACTGTGTTCCCTTAGGGGGATGAATTCCGATGGGCGAAGGTGGCAGGGGCGCAGAGACCCCCGCCCCTTATTCCGCTGCCTCCGCGTAGTCCGCGTCGTCCTCGTCGTCGCTGAGCGACTTCAACTCGACGTTCAGACCCAGCGAGCGCATTTCCTTGACGAGCACGTTGAAGCTCTCCGGAATGCCGGCCTCGAAGGTGTCGTCGCCCTTGACGATCGCTTCGTAGACCTTGGTGCGGCCGACCACGTCGTCGGACTTTACCGTCAGCATTTCCTGCAAGGTATAGGCCGCGCCGTAGGCCTGGAGCGCCCAGACCTCCATTTCGCCGAAGCGCTGGCCGCCGAACTGCGCCTTACCGCCCAGCGGCTGCTGGGTGACGAGCGAGTAGGGGCCGATCGAACGCGCGTGGATCTTATCGTCGACCAAGTGGTGGAGCTTCAGCATGTAGATGATGCCCACGGTCACCTTGCGGTCGAACGCCTCGCCGGTGCGGCCGTCATAGAGGACGGACTGGCCCGAGGAATCGATCCCCGCCTTGACCAGCATGTCCGACACGTCGGCTTCACGCGCACCGTCGAACACCGGGGTTCCCATCGGCACGCCGGCCGAAAGGTTGCCTGCCAGTTCGACGATGTCAGCGGTCGAGCGGCTTTCGAGGTCCTCGAAATACTGCTCGCCATAGACGTCCTTGAGGCGCTCGAGCACAGCCGCCGGCGGCGCTGCATTGGCATAATCCTCGGCAGCGTTCGGATTGGCGGCGCGCCACTCCTCTAGCTTCTCCTTAATCTCGTGGCCCAGCGCGCGTGCGGCGAAGCCGAGGTGCGTTTCGAAGATCTGCCCGACGTTCATGCGCGAGGGCACGCCCAGCGGGTTGAGCACGAGGTCAACCGGCGTCCCGTCTTCGAGGAACGGCATGTCCTCGATCGGCAGGATGCGGCTGATCACACCCTTGTTCCCGTGACGGCCGGCCATCTTGTCGCCCGGCTGAAGCTTGCGCTTCACGGCAACAAAGACCTTGACCATCTTGAGCACGCCCGGAGCGAGTTCGTCGCCACGTTCGAGCTTTTCCTTGCGGTCGTGGAACTTGGCATCGATCAGCGCGACAGCTTCGTCATACTGCGACTTCACCGCCTCGATCTGCGTCTGACGGCCATCGTCAGCCACCGCGAACTTGAACCATTCGTGGCGGTCGATTTCCTCGAGCACTTCCTCGGTGATCTCGATGCCCTTCTTCAACCCCTTGGGCGCAGCCGAAGCGATCTGGCCGATCAGCATGTCCTTGAGGCGGTTGTAGGTGGCACGGTTGAGGATATTGCGTTCGTCCGCTGCGTCCTTGCGCAGGCGTTCGATTTCCTCGTTCTGGATCGCACGAGTACGGTCGTCAATCTCGATACCGTGACGGTTGAACACGCGGACTTCCACGACGGTTCCGGCAACACCCGGCGGCAGACGAAGCGAGGTGTCGCGCACGTCGCTCGCCTTTTCGCCGAAGATCGCGCGGAGCAGCTTTTCTTCCGGGGTCATCGGCGATTCACCCTTCGGGGTGATCTTACCGACGAGGATGTCGCCCGGATGCACTTCGGCGCCGATGTAGACGATACCCGCTTCGTCGAGGTTGCGCAGCGCTTCCTCGCCGACATTGGGAATGTCGCGGGTGATGTCTTCCGGCCCGAGCTTGGTGTCGCGGGCCATCACCTCGAATTCCTCGATATGGATCGAGGTGAACACATCATCCTTCACGATGCGTTCGCTGATCAGGATCGAGTCTTCGTAGTTGTAGCCGTTCCACGGCATGAACGCGACGAGGCTGTTCTTGCCCAGCGCCAGTTCGCCCAGATCGGTCGACGGGCCGTCGGCGATGATGTCGCCAGCCTCGATCACGTCACCTACCTTCACCAGCGGACGCTGGTTGATGCAGGTGTTCTGGTTCGAACGCTGGAACTTCTGCAGCGTGTAGATGTCGACGCCGGACTGGCCGGGTTCCACATCGCCGATCGCACGGATCACGATACGGGTCGCGTCGACCTGGTCGACGATCCCGCCGCGCTTTGCAGCGATCGCAGCGCCGGAATCGCGCGCCACGGTTTCTTCCATGCCGGTGCCGACCCACGGTGCCTCGGCCTTCACAAGCGGCACCGCCTGGCGCTGCATGTTCGAACCCATCAGCGCGCGGTTGGCGTCATCGTTTTCGAGGAACGGGATCAGCGAGGCCGCGACCGAGACGAGCTGCTTGGGCGACACGTCCATCAGCGTCACGTGCTCGCGCGGCGCCATCAGGTTGTCGCCGTTGTGACGCGCCGACACCAGTTCCTCAACGAACGAGCCGTCTTCGTTAAGCTCAGCGGAAGCCTGCGCGACGGTATGCTTCTGCTCTTCCATCGCGGAGAGATAAATCACGTCCGCCGTCACCTTGCCGTCCACCACCTTGCGGTAGGGGGTTTCGATGAAGCCGTACTTGTTCACGCGGCTGAACGACGCCAGCGAGTTGATCAGACCGATGTTCGGGCCTTCCGGCGTTTCAATCGGGCAGATGCGGCCATAGTGCGTCGGGTGAACGTCGCGGACTTCGAAGCCGGCGCGCTCGCGGGTAAGACCGCCCGGGCCAAGCGCCGAAACGCGGCGCTTGTGGGTGACTTCCGACAGCGGGTTGGTCTGGTCCATGAACTGCGAGAGCTGGCTGGAGCCGAAGAACTCGCGCACCGCGGCCACGGCGGGCTTGGCGTTGATCAGATCGTTCGGCATAACCGTCGACACGTCGACCGAGCTCATGCGCTCCTTGACGGCGCGCTCCATGCGCAGCAGGCCGACGCGGTACTGGTTTTCCAGCAGCTCACCCACCGAGCGCACGCGGCGGTTGCCGAGGTTGTCGATGTCGTCAACCTCGCCCTTGCCGTCCTTGAGGCCGACCAGTTCCTTCACCACTGCGAGAATGTCTTCCTTGCGCAGCGTGGTAATGGTGTCCTCGCATTCGAGGCCCAGACGCATATTGAGCTTCACGCGGCCCACAGCCGACAGGTCATAGCGTTCGGCATCGAAGAACAGGCCTTCGAACAGCGCTTCGGCGGTTTCCTTCGTCGGCGGTTCGCCCGGACGCATGACCTTGTAGATCGCCTCCAGACCCTCGTCGCGGTTCTCGGCCTTGTCGACCTTGAGTGTGTTGCGGATCCAAGGGCCGGTGTTGATTTCGTCGATGTCGAGCAGTTCGAGGCTGTCAATGCCGGCCTTGTCGAAGGCTTCGACATGCTCGAGCGTCACTTCGTCGCCCGCCTCGATGTAGATGCGGCCGGTGCTTTCATCGATCATGTCGCGCGCGGCATAGCGGCTGACGACTTCTTCAGTCGGCAGCAGCAATTCGGCAAGACCGTCCTTGGCAGCCTTGTTGGCGGCACGCGGGCTGATCTTGGTGCCGGCGGGGAAGACTTCCTCGCCGGTCTTGGCGTCGATCAGCGCAAAAGTCGGCTTGGCACCGCGCCACTGCTCAGCCACGAACGGGATCTTCCACCCGTCCTTCGCGCGTTCCCACACAACAGTGTTGTAGAAGTGGTGGAGGATGTCCTCTGCATCGAGGCCCAGCGCGTAAAGCAACGCAGTAACCGGCAGCTTGCGCTTACGGTCGATACGGACGTTGACGATGTCCTTGGCGTCGAACTCGAAGTCCAGCCACGAGCCGCGGTAGGGGATCACGCGCGCGGCGAACAGCAGCTTGCCCGAAGAGTGGGTCTTGCCACGGTCATGGTCGAACAACACACCCGGCGAACGGTGCATCTGCGAGACGATCACGCGCTCGGTGCCGTTGATGATGAAGGTGCCGTTCTCGGTCATGAGCGGCATGTCGCCCATGTACACGTCCTGCTCCTTGATATCGAGCACGGAGCGGGTTTCGGTTTCCTGGTCCACTTCGAACACGATGAGGCGCAGCGTCACCTTCATCGGCGCAGCATAGGTGATGCCGCGCTGACGGCACTCGGTGGTGTCGTACTTGGGCTCTTCGAGTTCGTAGTGCACGAAATCGAGTTCGGCGGTGCCGGCGAAGTCGCGGATCGGAAACACCGAGCGCAAGGTCTTCTCGAGGCCCGAGACATAGCCCGTGGTCTTGTCCGAACGCAGGAACTGCTCGTAGCTTTCGCGCTGAACCTCGATCAGGTTCGGCATCTGGACGACTTCGTGGATGTCGCCGAAGATCTTGCGGATACGCTTCTTAGCGGTGCCCTGCGCCTTGCGGCTGCGGGTGACGGGCGGCTTCGCCTTGGTTGCCATGGAGACTTGGGCCTCTTCGTTGTGCGCAGGCATGCCGATCGTGGCTGCCGCGCCGGATAAAACTGTCCTCGAGGGCGGTATTCCCGGAACGCAAAAAACGACTGCACGGGCAACACCAAACGGTGCCGCCCAGCAGCCTGTTACATACGTCCCACGGAATAACCGGGTTTCCTTCCATCTGCGCACCCCCGCGAAAGGCACGCATTGCTCGAAACCGTCGGTAGAGGGCGCATATAGGCGGCCTTGTGCTTGAGTCAATCGGCAAGCACATCGGTGGACGTGCGCGAACTATTCCCTATGTCGCGCTCGCGTGCCATTGGACGATCAGTTCCAAGGGGGCCAAGGCAAGGACAATGACCAAATCTACGGGTGCCGATGTATTCGACCGGCCGGAGATCTTCCTGTCGCTTGCCGTTTCGCTGCTCGACCAGAACAAGGTAGCGGCGGCCGAGGAGCTGATTGCCGACACGCTGGCGCGCCACCCGGGCGATCCGCTTTACGAAAACGTCGCACGCATCATCCGCACCCGCAAGCTGCCGAGCTGGCACGCCTCGATGCTGCGCGATGGGCCGCGCAATGCCGCCTATCGGGCGGCGATCGAAGCCGTCGCAGAAGACCGGGTCGTCCTCGACATCGGAACCGGCTCGGGATTGCTGGCAATGATGGCGGCCCGCGCCGGCGCGAAACGGGTAATCGCCTGCGAGGCCAATCCGCTGGTTGCCGAAACAGCGCGCCGGATAATCGCGGCCAACGGATTCGCGGATGTGATTACCATCCACGCCTGCCATTCGACCAAGCTGACGCGCGACATGATAGGCGATGCCGGGGCTGAAGTGGTGGTGTCCGAAATCTTCGCCGCCGATCTCGTCGGTGAAGGCGTGTTGCCCGCCCTCGAGCACGCACGGCAAGAACTTTGCGCACCGGACGCGTTGTTCGTTCCCGAAGCTGCCTGCCTGCGGGTTGCGCTTGTAGAACTGGCCAAAATGGAGGCCACACCGCGCATGGTCGAAGGCTTCGATCTGGGCGAATTCCTGCCGCTTTATTCGAACACCGATTTTATCGACCCTGCCAGCACGAAATTTGCCTTGCGCAGCCAGCCTGTCGATCTGGCGTTGCTGAACTGGAACATCCCCTCGCCGGTCCCGGTCACCGGTCACGCCGCCGCCAGCGTGACGGCCTCCGGCGGCACGATCAATGCCGTGGCCCAGTGGCTCAAGATCGATTTCGGTAACGGCGTGGCCTACGAGAATCCGCCTGGCGGAGATGCCGCGGCACACTGGTATCCGATCACCTATCTTCTACCGAGCTCCCTGCAAACCGAACCGGGCGAGACATTGGAGGTAGAGGCCTTCTATCACGCAGCCACCCTCCAAGTCTGGGCAAACCAAGCCAGGCAAACATCCGGCTAGGCTGCCCTACGGCGATCATTTTTCGAAAAACAACCTGCTACATATCGTTTTTCAATATTATTGATTGACGATAAGCCGAATCGGCAGTAGACGCTCCTTATCGAATACCAATATGTCGATTAAAGGAGAACGATATGACCCGCTATGCCAACCATGCTTTCGCCGCCGTATTCGCCTTTGCCCTGACGCTCGGATCAATCGGCGCGATTGTCACCGTGCCCCCGGCGCAGGCAGAAGCCCTCGCCACATTTGCTCTGCCAGAAGTCGCCTGATCAGGCTTCGGCCAGACAAAAAAGCCGAGGCCCAGCCACCGCAAAAGGGTGAAGCGCAATGACCGACAAACCGAACGATATTCTTCTGCTGGCAGGCAAAGTCCTGACCATTCTCATGCAAGGCTTCATGGCCTTTGCAGCACTCACTCTAGTCATCACTGGCCCTTTGGTGGTGGTGATGTCCGACACGATCAATGCCGAAATGGTGGCTGAATACGGATCAACGGTCGCGCCGATGCCAGTATCGGCAATTCTGGGGCTTTTCGCATGTGCGCTTGTGGCGGTTGCGCTGGTCTTTTTCTTTTTCGGAAAATTGCGCGCCATCATTTCCACAGTCGCCGAGGGCGAACCGTTTCTACCCGACAATGCTGATCGATTGAACGCCATGGCGTGGCTGCTGGCAGCCCTTCAGGTCGCCAAGGTTGTGCTCGGCGCGGCGGCTGTACCGGTCGCAACGTGGGCTTCGGCGCTCAAATCTGAAGATTTGCATATCAGCACCGATTTCTCCTCCGGCTTTGACCTAACGTCGATATTGATGGTGGTCGTCCTGTTCATCCTCGCCCGCGTGTTCCGTCATGGCGCAGCGATGCGCGAAGATCTGGAAGGGACCGTGTGATGCCACCGATCAACGACGATCTCGAAGGAGCCCGCATCATGGTGAAGCTCGACGATCTGCTCTACGCCCGCCGCATGACGCTGACCGAACTGGCCGAGCGGGTCGGCCTCACCCTCGCCAACTTGTCGATCCTCAAGACCGGAAAAGCCAAGGCGATCCGGTTCTCCACCCTCGCCGCGATCTGCCGCGAGCTGGATTGCCAGCCGGGCGATCTGCTCGCCTACGAGACCGACTGACGCGGCCTCCCGGCCCGCCGCCACCCGATAGGCGGCGGGCCAACCCATTTCCTCGAAAATTACTGGAGAATGTCATGGTCCGCTGGATCACCCTTTTGTGCGCCCTGCTTCTGGGCGCATTTCAAGCCCAGGCCGCTCAAACCAGTGCCGCACCTCTGCCTGAACGCGTCCTTCTGGTTGTCAGCAGTCACGGCCGCGACGCGGGCAAAACCCAGCCCGGCTTCGAAATGGATGAATTGTCGCAAGCGTGGCTGGTACTGCGCGCCAACGGATTTGCGGTCGACATCGCCAGCCCCGCCGGCGGGCCCGTCGTCGCTGACGAGCACGATCCGGGCAAGCCTTACAACGCCGCCTTTGCTGCCGATGCCGAGGCGCAGCGCAAGCTGGCCGCCACCTTGCCACTGTCTCCGGCGATGGCCGGGCAATACAGCGCGATCATGGTGATCGGCGGCAAGGGCGCGATGTTTGATCTGCCTTTCAGCCAGGTGCTGCAATCTCTACTCAAGCAGACCGAGGCGCGCGGCGGCGTGGTCGCGGCGGTGTGTCACGGCCCGGCCGTATTCGCCCGCATCCGCAATGCCGATGGTTCGGCCTGGATTCAGGGCCGCCGTCTCACCGGCTTTACCGACGAAGAGGAAGCCTTGTTCGGCAAGACATGGGTTCCACACTTCCCGTTTCTTCTCGAAAGCGAGCTGCGCAGGCTTGGCGCCGAAGTGACCGAAGCGCCGATAATGCTGCCCCATGTTGCAATCGACGGGAGGGTGGTGACCGGCCAGAATCCCTTTTCCGTGGCCGCCGCTGCCGATGCCGTGGTCGCGGCGCTCGGAAGAACACCGCTTGCCCGCAACCTCTGGCCGGACGAACGCAGCCTTGCCCTTGTCGCGCTTACCGTTGCGGGCGATACCGCCCCCCTTGCCGCTGCGCTGGAACAGGGCAGCGCTGACATTGATGCGCCGCTGGTCGCGATCTGGGGCTATTACCGCGCGCTTCAGGCCGGGGATGATCCCGCAATGCTCGCTCCGGCGCTGAAGGTCATGGAGCTGGCCCGGCCGCATTTTCCCGAGCCCCAGCTCGATGCGGCGATGGCCGAGGCACGCGCAGTGCTGGCCCGCCAACAGCGCCCTTGACTTCCAAGCCATTTCCCCTAGAGGCCCGCGCTGACCCGCGGGCCTCGTGCCTTGTGCGGTCATCCGTCCGAGACAGTTGGTGAAGGCAATACGGCCTTCTTAATGTCCAGCCTAGACGGGGAAACGAGATTTATCGGACAGCCGCATTGCGGTCTGGCCCGAGCGTGCCTGATGGCACACCCTCCTTCCCTATCGACGGACTCGCCCGTGTTCGGAGCCTTCGCGGCACCGTGCATGGACAAACGTAGCCGGTCGCCCGGGAGAGCCATTTCCCGTGCGATCACATGTGAAGGAGTATGGCATGGATCGTTCGCAGAAAGCCGACGCGGTTGCCCAGCTCAATGCGGTCTTTAACGAGGTCAGCGTGGTGGTCGTCACCCGCAACCTCGGCATGACGGTGGCCCAGTCCACCGACCTGCGGAACAAGATGCGCGACGCTGGTGCTTCCTACAAGGTTGCGAAGAACCGTCTCGCCAAGCTCGCGCTCAAGGACACCGACTATGTCGGGCTGGATGACATGCTCACCGGCCCGGTCGGGCTGGCCTGGTCTGCTGACCCGGTCGCGGCTGCCAAGGCTGCTGTCGATTTCGCCAAGTCGAACGACAAGCTTGAAATCGTCGGCGGTTCGATGGGCGCGGTCGTGCTCGACGAAGCCGGGATCAAGGCGCTTGCCTCGATGCCGAGCCTCGACGAACTGCGCGGCAAGCTCGTGGGCCTGATCAACGCCCCGGCGACCAAGATCGCCCAGGTCGTTACCGCGCCCGCAGCCAAGGTCGCACGCGTGTTCGGCGCTTATGCCGCCAAGGACGCCGCTTAAGAGACGCTTTTCGCCAGACGAAACAATCTGGGGCGCTTTTGCCCCGCCACAATTTTGGAGTGAACCATCATGGCTGATATTGCCAAGCTTGTTGAAGAACTGTCGCAGCTGACCGTGCTTGAAGCTGCCGAACTCGCCAAGGCCCTCGAAGAAGCATGGGGCGTCAGCGCCGCTGCTGCGGTGGCTGTGGCTGCCGGTCCGGCTGCCGGCGGCGACGCCCCGGCTGCTGAAGAGCAGACCGAATTCGACGTGATCCTGACCGGCGACGGCGGCAAGAAGATCCAGGTCATCAAGGAAGTCCGTGCCATCACCGGCCTCGGTCTGACCGAAGCCAAGGCGCTGGTCGAAGGTGCCCCGAAGGCGCTCAAGGAAGGCGTCAACAAGGCGGAAGCCGAAGAGATCAAGAAGAAGATCGAAGAAGCCGGCGGCACCGTCGAGCTCAAGTAAGCCTTTCTCCGGCAACGCCGGAAAGGACAAGGAGGCGGCGCCAGCAATGGTGCCGCCTTTTTGCTGCCCAACGCTCCGACGCGGGCTGTTGCGTTAGCTTCAACACCAGCCGCCAAGGTGCGCGAAATTCAAGTGTCCTGTTAACAGACAATTCCGCTTCGCTGCGAGGAAGCTGCTTTACAGCTTGTTAATAAGGCCCAACATCGCGGCCCTACAGTAGCCGAGTCGCAACGACCGGAAAAACAAGGGGGACTAACCCCCTGCTGAACGAATTTGGTGAATGAGGGGGGAAAATGACGTTGGTCAAGGCGAGCTTGCGCGTGCCGCGGGCAAGGTCGGTTCAGGTGCAACCACCGGCACAACCGGCAACGCGGCAACTGACACCGCGCCAAGGCCCGCAGACGTCAGCGGCTGTTCCGCCAGCGACACCGGCTTCGCAAGTTCTGCGGGTGCGGCTGCGACGGGCGCACTGTCTGCCCGATCCTTCGCGGCGGTTACCGGGGACGGTGCATCTGCTTCACCAACGGCAATGGTCGATAGCGGGCGCGCCATCGACGCCGGCTCGGGAGTCCGCACCGGGAGGTCGGGCCGGAAACCATCAAGCGGAAGAGACGCTTTGGTCAAGGGGCCGGTAAAGACGGTCGGCGAGAGTTCCGTTTGCGGCAGGGACGGCCGGGAAGGCGCACTGCTCTGCCCCGCGGAGGGCGTGACGGATGGTGCTTGCGGTGCCGAAACTGCGGCGACCGCAGGCTGTTCCACCGAGGGTGCCGGAAAGGCGTTCGCGAAAGCGTGCAAAGGGCCAGCCGCCGACGATGGCGGCGCTGTGTTCAGATCGAACGCATCCGCGCCGCTCCTTGATGCCGGACGGGCGGGCAGAGCGATCAGCGGCGCAGCTTCGGGCGCGGAAAAAATCGGCAATCTTACAACCGATGCGGGTTCCCGCACCGCGGCAAGGCCAGAACGGCCATCGGGCAGATCCCCTGCGCCCACCGAAAATTCGGGCAGGGCCAGTGCGGCGACCACCATCACGGTGCCGGGCAATGCACGCGACCACAGCATGCGGCTGGGCGTCATCGGCGTTTTCGCGCGCATCCCGAACGCCTCCATCGCCCGCCCTTGCGAAAGCGAGGACAGCGAATCTCCGGGCTGTTCGGATGCTGCTTGCGACAATTGGTTAACCCCCAAGCGACCAAGTGTGGTGCAGCAAGGCGATTCGGAAAAGCAAAAACGGCGCAAAACCTAGGGTTCCACGGTTCGTTCCGATAAACCCTCCATGTCCAAAGGTTAACATCCTAGGCTACTAACTGTTCGGCAGGCCCCCCATGCGGAAACGTAAAGAGCGGGCGCAGAGGCTTATTCCCCTTTCACCGAATCGTCCGTGCCTCTATCGCCGCGGGCTCGCCTGCTGGCGGGCACGGAACCACCAAGCACCGACCATGCAGCAAGTTGCTCCTCTCTCGACGCCCGGCTGGGGGCAGGAAACCCGCGCGACGCTCGCGCTGGCGGGGCCGTTGGCTGCTGCCAATCTGCTGCAGATGCTGACCTACGCCGTCGACGTGATCTTCATCGCGCGCCTGGGGGAACAGCAGCTTGCCGCATCGGCGCTGGCCGTTTCCTTGTTCGGGCTTGTGCTGTGGGCGCTGACCGGGCTGACCGGCGCGGTCGCTCCGCTGATTGCCGAAGCGATCGGTGCACGGGCGCCCTCGGTGCGCCCTGTGCGACGGTCGGTCCGCATGGCCATGTGGCTGGCGGTGATCGCGGGCGTCGGCGGAATGGGCCTGTGCCTGCTGCTCGATCCGGTAATGATGGCGTCGGGACAACAACCCGCCATCCGGGCTCTGGCGAACGAGTACAATAATGTCATCGTCTTCTCGATGGTGCCGATGCTGCTTGCGGCAGTGCTCCGCAACTTCGTCTCGGCCCTCGGTCGCCCGATCTTTGCGACGGCGATCACCGGAGTGGGCATTTTCGTCAACGCGCTGGCCAATTATGCCTTCATCTTCGGCAATCTCGGAGCGCCGGCGCTGGGGCTGGCAGGCGCGGCGGTGGCGACCATCATCACCTCGCTGTTTACGCTGGGCGCCTATATCGCAGCGATACGGTTCGACCGGCGGCTGCACCGCTACCGGGTGTTCGGCCGGTTCTGGGCGCCGGACTGGCAGCGCCTGAAGCTGATCTTGCGGATCGGCACGCCGATCGCACTGACGATCACAGCGGAGGCGGGAATTTTCGGCAGTGCGGCATTCATGATGGGGCGCTTCGGCGCGGCAGAGCTGGCGGGCCACACGGTCGCGCTGCAACTGGCGGCGCTGGCCTTTCAGGTGCCATTCGGCGTGGGGCAGGCAGCCGCAATCAGAGTGGGCTATTTTTATGGCGCGCGCGATCCACTCGGCGTGAAGCGTGCCGGATGGGTGGCACTGGCGATCGGCACGGGCTTCATGTCGATTACCGCGCTGGCGATGGTGCTGGTGCCCGAACTGCTGCTGACGATCTATGTCGATCCGGGCGATCCGGCCAATGCCGCGCTGGTGATGTTCGCGCTGCAATATCTGGTGCTGGCAGCGATCTTCCAGCTGGCGGACGGCGTGCAGGCGGTGGCGGCGGGTGCGCTGCGCGGTTTGCAGGACACCCGCGTGCCCATGTGGATCGCGATCTTCAGCTATTGGGTGCCGGGCATCGGCACCGCGATCGGGCTGGGCTTCTTCACCCCGCTCGAAGGGACAGGCGTGTGGATCGGGCTTGCAACCGGGCTCTTCTTCGCCGCTGTGCTGCTGATCTGGCGCTGGAACCGCCGCGAGACACTGGGTCTGACGCGGCGGGACGGCGATGTGCGCGTCACGCCGCCGCAGCAATCGTCCTGACTTCGCGCTGCGGGAACGGGATGGTGAGGCCCGCATCGTCGAAGCGCTGTTTGGCTTTCTCGGTCAGGTCCCACGACAGGGCGAGGTAATCGCTCGTCGCGCACCACACTCGTAGTCCGACGGTCACCGCGCTATCCGCCAGTGCCGATACGAAAACGTCGGGTGCGGGTTCGTCCAGCACGCGCGGATCACCTTCGGCCAACGCCAGAAGTTCACGCCGCGCCACGCTGATGTCGTCCGAATAGGAAATGCCGATCAGCAGCTCGAACCGGCGGGTCGGCATGCGGCTGAAATTGACGATCGCCTTGTTCCACAGCTCGTTATTGGGGACCATGACGTATAGCCCGTCGGGCTGGACCATCTCGGTGGTGAACAGTCCGATCGTGCTGACAGTGCCCAGCACCGGCCCTGCGCTGATCGTCTCGCCGACGCGGAACGGGCGCTGGATCAGGATCATCACGCCGGCCGCAACATTGCTGAGGGTGCCCTGAAGCGCCAGTCCGACCGCCAAGGCAAGGCCGCCCAGGGCGGCGATGATGCTGGTGGTCTGCACCCCGAACTGGGTCAACACGGTGATCGCGACCACCACCCAAAGGGCATATTTGATGATGTTGCTGAGGAACTTCGCCACGGTCGGTTCGATCCGGCCGGAGCGGTTGAGCGCGCGGTCTGCCGCCTTGGACAGCAACCGCGCCAGGATCACCCCGATGACAAGCACCGCCAGCGCGCCCGCCAGATGAACCAGATTGTCGCGCAACCAGCCGAGTGCGGTGGCGGCGAAATCGAGCTCTGTGCCAAGCTCGGTCTTGATCTGGGTCTTCAATGCGGAAAGCGGCTTCGAGGTTGTCATCGACATAAAGGGGTAATGCTCCGTTTGCGGGCCTGCGCGACAAGAGAAGGCAGGCACGGGGGGATCGGGCAGCCCCCAATAGAGGACCGGAAAGGCGCTGGCCACCCCGGGCCGAAAATCGCACCAGCCGCAAAATTTTTTGCGTCTTCAGGGCTTGATTCATTCGCCGCTCACGACCAAATGCGCCGCGTTGGCACTCTCGAGGTGAGAGTGCCAAGCCAACTCATCCACTCAAGGAAAGGTCATAGCAATGGCATTTCGTCCGCTCCACGATCGTGTCGTGGTCCGTCGTATCGAAGCCGACCAGAAGACCGCTGGCGGCATCATTATCCCCGACAGCGCCCAGGAAAAGCCGAGCGAAGGCGAAGTCGTCGCCGTCGGTGACGGCGCCCGTGACGACGACGGCGACCGCATCCCGATGGACGTCAAGGTGGGCGACCGCGTGCTGTTCGGCAAGTGGTCGGGCACCGAAGTCAAGATCAACGGTGAAGACCTGCTGATCATGAAGGAAAGCGACATCATGGGGATCGTCGGCTGATCGCCTGACCCCTTCTGCTTCCTTTCAACAACAACCCAATCTCAGGAGAAACAATCATGGCTGCCAAGGACGTGAAGTTCGGCCGCGAAGCCCGCGAAGGCATTCTGCGCGGCGTCGACATCCTCGCCAATGCCGTCAAGGTGACCCTCGGCCCCAAGGGCCGCAACGTCGTCATCGACAAGAGCTTCGGCGCGCCGCGCATCACCAAGGACGGTGTGAGCGTCGCCAAGGAAATCGAGCTCAAGGACAAGTACGAGAACATGGGCGCGCAGATGCTGCGCGAAGTCGCCAGCAAGGCCAATGACTCGGCCGGCGACGGCACCACCACTGCCACCGTGCTCGCCCAGGCGATTGTGACCGAAGGCATGAAGTCGGTCGCCGCCGGGATGAACCCGATGGATCTGAAGCGCGGCATCGATCAGGCTGTGCTCGCCGTGGTCGAAAACCTCAAGTCGCGCTCGAAGGACGTGTCGGACAGCTCGGAAATCGCGCAGGTCGGCATCATCTCGGCCAACGGCGACCGTGAAGTCGGCGAAAAGATCGCCGAAGCCATGGAAAAGGTCGGCAAGGAAGGCGTGATCACCGTCGAGGAAGCCAAGGGCCTCGAATTCGAACTCGATGTCGTCGAAGGCATGCAGTTCGACCGCGGTTACCTGTCGCCCTACTTCATCACCAATCCCGACAAGATGACCGTGGAACTGGATAACCCCTACATCCTGATCCACGAGAAGAAGCTGTCGAACCTCCAGTCGATGCTGCCGATCCTCGAAGCGGTGGTGCAGTCGGGCCGTCCGCTGCTGATCATCGCCGAAGACATCGAAGGCGAAGCGCTGGCGACCCTCGTGGTCAACAAGCTGCGCGGCGGCCTGAAGGTTGCGGCGGTGAAGGCTCCGGGCTTCGGCGATCGTCGCAAGGCGATGCTGCAGGACATCGCGATCCTGACCAAGGGCGAGATGATTTCGGAAGACCTCGGCATCAAGCTCGAGAACGTCACCGTCGGCATGCTCGGCCAGGCCAAGAAGGTCACCATCGACAAGGACAACACCACCATCGTCGATGGTTCGGGCGCAGCCGACGACATCAAGGCGCGCGTTGCCGAGATCCGCACCCAGATCGAAAACACCACCAGCGACTATGACCGTGAGAAGCTGCAGGAGCGTCTTGCCAAGCTCGCCGGCGGCGTGGCCGTGATCAAGGTCGGCGGTGCAACCGAAGTCGAAGTGAAGGAGCGCAAGGACCGCGTCGACGACGCCCTGCATGCGACCCGCGCTGCAGTTGAGGAAGGCATCGTTCCGGGCGGCGGCACCGCGCTGCTTTATGCCACCAAGGCTCTGGACGGCCTGAAGGGCGCGAACGAAGACCAGACCCGCGGTATCGACATCATCCGCAAGGCGATCACCGCCCCGGTCAAGCAGATCGCCCAGAACGCCGGCCACGATGGTGCGGTCGTCGCGGGCAACCTGCTGCGCGAAGATGACGAAACCCAGGGCTTCAACGCCGCCACCGACACCTACGAAAACCTGGTGAAGGCCGGCGTTATCGACCCGACCAAGGTCGTGCGCACCGCACTGCAGGACGCGGCCTCGGTCGCCGGCCTGCTGATCACCACCGAAGCGGCCATCGTCGAGCGTCCGGAAGACAAGCCGGCCGCGCCCGCGATGCCCGACATGGGCGGCATGGGCGGCATGGGCTTCTAAGCCGCGAGGGCGGGCGCGAGCCGGCGAAAGCCGGCTTCGCACTCGGCCTCCACAGCTTGCTAAGCTTTCAAGGAACAAGAAACCCCGGTGGAGCGATCCACCGGGGTTTTCTTATATGCATTGCGCGTCACCGCGTCGCCTCGGAAGATTTGCAAGGCAAACTAACAGCATTTGTCACGGGTATGGCCGTGCCGTTCTGCTAAAACCGCCACGCGACCCGAGGGGCCTTACGTGGCCCTTGACCTTATGCCCCTGCCAAATCGGCAGGGGCATTTTTTCCGGTCGTCAGCCGCCCTTGCGGCTCGCCTCGGCGGCTTCGATCGCCGCATCGTCCCACGTCACCTGCGTCTGGGTCTGCGGGTTGAAACGTCCACCATCATACTTCGCAGCCTCTGCCGCGGCGATCTCTGCCTCGGTCAGGAATTCGCTCGGCTCAAGTTTGAAGACATCGATCCCGCGGGTGATCTCGGTGCCGTAGAGGTGGCCCTTGTACCAGTAGACCGACCAGTAGCCGCCCAGCACCAGCTGCTTGTCGTCGATCGGGCCGCGGTCGAAATAGGCGATCTCTTTCGGGTTGTCGCTGTCGGTGAAGTCCATCACCGAGAGCCCGCCCTGATACCATGCCTGCGCGAACAGATCGCGGCCCGGCACCGGGATGATCGAACCGTTGTGGGCGACGCAGTTCTCCTTGTCGCTCTGCGGCCCGGGCAGCTTGTAATGGGCGCGGAACACCAGCTTGCCGTCCACCACGTCATAAACCGCGTTCGCGCCCCAGGTCATGGGGTCGGACGCCTTGCAGCGCGGCCGTCCGCCGCCGCCCCATTCGTCGGTGAAGATCACCTTGGTGCCGTCATTGTTGAAGGTGGCCGAATGCCAGTAAGCGAAGGTGGTATCCGTCACCGCGTCGATCCGCTTGGGGTTCAGCGGATCGCGGATGTCGAAAAGGATTCCGTTGCCCGAACATGCGCCCGCGGCGATGCCCTTGGCCGGGAAAACGGTGATGTCGTGGCACTGATCGGTCGCGGCGGTGCGCTGGGTGCCCTCGCCGTGATCGCCGCCGGTCCACAGGCCGGCGATATTGCCGGTCTTCTCGTCGGCGAACACGCGCGGGCTCTTGACGATGCGCGCCTTGGACGGGTCGGCCACCGGGATTTCGATCACGTCGATCGAGAACAGCGCGGTGCGGGTATCGCCCGGGATCCCGCCCACGCAGCCGGCCAGTTCGTCTTCCTCGCGGATGCTCGCGGTGCCCGAGTTGTAGACGATGATGCGGGTGTCGTCGGCGCTGACGATCGAATGGGTGTGGCTGCCACGGCAGGTCTGCACCCCGCCGACCTGGCGCGGGCGCGATAGATCGGAAATGTCGAAAATGCGCAGGCCGCGGAAGCGATCCTCGCTGACCTTGCCATCGACCCCCTGCAGTCCGCAATCTACCCGCCCGCGGGTCTGCTCGACGCTCATCACGAGGATGTTGCCGACCACCGAGACATCGCCCTGCCCGCCCGGGCAGACGACCGAGCTCATCAGGTTGGGCGCGCCGTCGGCGTCCAGCTTGTAGATGTTGAAGCCGTGGTAATTGCCCGCCACCATGATGTCGTCGAAGAACGCCATGTCGGTATTGGCGAAGTCCAGCAGCGGCGAGCGCTCGGCAAACTGGGTGAGGCTTTCTTCATCGCCGCGTTCGGGGGTTTCGCCCGCCGCCGCCTCGGTTGCGGCGGCCGCTTCAGCCTCTGCAGCGGGCTTGGCCTCGGCTTCGGTCTTCTCGTCCTTCTTGGCATCCTTCTTCGGGGCCACAGGCGGACGCAGGTCGGCCGGATTGTCGGGGTTGAAGAAGCCCGCCGGCTTTCGCAGGCTCGCAACCTTGGTGAGGTTCAGGATTGCCTCGCCCGCATTGTCGAACCCGGCGGCCAGTCCGGCGCGCGGATCGGCCGAAAGGCCGGCGAGCAGCACGTCCATCCGCTCGATCTCGCCGGTCTGTTCGTTGTCGATATCGCCGACGAAGCGGTACAGCACCGGATCGGCCGCGGTGCCGGGCTGACGCAACAGATCATCGACCATGTCGACGGCGCCTTCATGATGGGCGATCATCAGCGTGAGAAACTGGCGATCGAAATCCACGCCCTTGGCTGCGGCAAGCGCCTTCATCTGTTCGGGGCTCGCCATGCCCGCCATCATGTGGTGCATGTGTGCGCCGTGGCCCTTCATCTTCGGGTCTTCCAGCGCCTCGCCGCGCTCGGTCAGCCAAGACTTCATGAAGGCAATCTCGTCCGCCTGGCTCGCTTCGATGCGCCCGGCAATGGCGACGATTTCTTCGGTATTGGTGCGGTCCTTGACCAGCTTCGCCATATCCAGGGCCTGCTGGTGGTGCACGATCATGTGCTGCATGAAGGTGACGTCGGCAGGGGCATATGTCGCTGCGGCAAGCTTCGTCGCCTCTTCTGCCGTCAACGTGCGGCTGTCCTGCCCCGGCGCGCCGGGCTGCACGATCGGCACGCTTTGCGCGAAGGCGATGCCCGAGGTGCCGAGCAGCAAAGCGGAAAGCAGCGCGCCCGAAGCGCGCGAGTTCAAAGCGTTGGTCATGATGTCCCCTGGTTTCGGTAGGTCAGGACGCAGACTGCAGTGAACGGGGCGGCAGTCAAGGGTACGAATGACGCGGCAAGCCCGCTTTCGACGAAGACGCGACGACATCCGAGTAATGGCCGATGCAGCCCGGTCGTGCCGGTCGCACCTTTCGTCGCATGCGATGAAATGAAACCTTGCTCCGACGAATCGCACGTGACTAGAATGTGTCTTAAGCTCGAGGAAACCCTAAGGGAGTATCTTGACGCCATGGCACGTAACCGCCTTTCCGCCTTTGCCACGGGGCTCGTCGCCGCGATTGCGACGCTTGCCATGCCGGCCAGCGCGCGTGCGGACGAACTGCAATCGAGCTTCGACCGCGCATTCGGCACCGAGCTGCGCAAACCGCAAAGCTTCGAGGCGATCTACGCCAGCAGCTTCGAACAGCGCATCGCGGAACTGGCCGATCCCGAACAGGGACGCATCGGCGTCGCCGCGATCGATCTTGCCACGGGCGAGGAAATCATGGTGCTGGGCGACCAGCTGTTTCCGATGGCTTCGACCAGCAAGATTGCCGTCGCCGCGACTTTTCTGGAAATGGTCGAACAGGGCAAGTTCTCGCTGACCTCGGAATTCCCGCTGATGCTGCCGGTACGGTCGGCCAAGTTCTCCTCGCCCCGCGCCCCGGTGCGCGAAGGGCAATATATGCCCGCGATCGACCTGATCGAGATCATGATCACCCGCTCCAGCAACCCGGCCACCGATGCGCTGCTGGCCGCAGTGGGCGGCCCTTCGGTCGTCACCGACTGGGCCCGCCGGCAGGGTATCAAGGAATTCAGCATCAACCGCGACATTGCGACGCTGGTTCGGGACGACGGCGAATTCAATCCGGCGACCCATATCGACAAACGCGATGCGGCCACGCCGCGGGCCATGGCGCAGCTGCTGGCCGGGCTCTATCGTGGCGATTTCCTGTCGGCTGAAAGCCGCCGGGTGCTTCTGGGCGCGATGAGCCGCACCGTAACCGGCAAGCGCCGCATCGTTGCCCATATTCCGGATGAAGCCCGCGTGAGCCACAAGACCGGCTCGCTCAACAACACTTCCAGCGATATCGGCATCATCGAATGTCCCGATGGCCGCGCGATCGCAGTGGCGATCTATGTCACCGGACAAGGCACCCGTCTCGCGCGCGAGGAACGCATCGCGGCGATTGCCCGCGCACTGTATGACGGTTTCAACGTGCGCGCGCAGCAGCAGAATCCGGTGCGCAACTGGACTGCCGCACCTTACAATACCGGCGGCTGAGATCGCGTCCGGTCACCGCGCTATAGCGCAAACGAAAAGGGCGGCGCCTTGCGGCACCGCCCTTCTGTCGTAACCAGCACCGCCCAAGCGACGCTGATCGTGTCCGAATTATTCGGCAGCCTTGGTCGCGGCTTCAGCGGTCGCTTCGGCAGCGTCAGCAGCTTCGGTCGCGGCGTCGGCGACGGCGTCAGCAGCTTCGGTGGTGGCTTCGGCAGCAGCGTCGGTCGCTTCGCCGGCAGCTTCCATAGCCGCGTCAGCGTTGGTTTCGGCGTCAGCAGCCATGGCGTCGGCAGCTTCTTCGGTTTCGGTGGCGGTTTCGCCCGAGCAAGCAGCGAGGCCGAGAGCCGAGGTGGCGATGGCGGCAGCAAGAATGATCTTACGCATAATATGAATCCTTGGTTCAGTGTGTTCCACGCCCTGTAAAGGAGCGTGTCGAAACCGGCAGAAGACCCCCGGTCCGGTGCCTCAAATAATGGCAAGATTGAGGCAGCGCAAGCAGATTAAGGCAACGCAGCCCAAATTTGGCCATGTTTTCGCCGTAATTGGCCGCATCCCTGAACCGCCCTGCCCCGCCTGTTGGCAGGGGATGGCACGGCGAAAGCGGCTACCCGATGGCGGCCCCGGATGCTAGCAGACGGCATGGCCGAACCCAGCACCAAACAGCATCTCTATCTCGTCGATGGCTCGTCTTATATCTTCCGCGCCTATCACCGGTTGCCGCCGCTGACCGACCCGGAAGGAACGCCGGTCGGCGCGGTGTATGGCTACACCACCATGCTGTGGAAGCTTGCCGCCGATCTCGACGAAGCGGACGGGCCGACGCACCTTGCGGTGATCCTCGATGCAGGCTCGGTCAGCTTCCGCAACGAGATCTACGAGCATTACAAGGCGCACCGTCCCGATCCGCCCGAGGATCTGGTGCCGCAATTCCCGCTGATCCGCGATGCCACCCGCGCCTTCAGCCTGCCGTGCATCGAGGTCGAAGGGCTGGAAGCGGACGATCTGATCGCATCATACGCCCGTGAGGCACAGCGCCGCGGCTGGGACGTTACCATCGTCTCGTCCGACAAGGATCTGATGCAACTGCTCGGCGAGACCGACGGCGCGCGGATCGACATGCTCGACACGATGAAGAATCAGCGCATCTACCTGCCGGAAGTGGAGGAGAAATTCGGCGTGCCGCCCGAACTGGTGGGCGACGTGCTGGCACTGATGGGCGATGCGGTGGACAACGTGCCGGGCATCTACGGCATTGGCCCCAAGACCGCGTCCAAGCTGATTGCCGAACATGGCTCGCTTACCGCGGCGCTCGATTCCGCGCCCGATATGAAGCCTTCAAAGCTCAAGGAGCGCCTGCTCGAAGGGCGCGAGGATGCCGAACTTTCCAAGGTGCTGGTGACGCTGAAGGAAGATTGCGACCTTCCCCAGCCGCTTGACGAGATGCAGCTAGGCCCGGTCCCGCCCGAACCGCTCGCCGCGTTCCTTTCGAAGCACGGCTTCACCTCGCTGCTCAAACGGCTCGAAACCGGCACGGGCAGCCCCGCGCGCAAGACCGATCTCAACCCGCCCAAACCGGACAAGGCGGGCGATAATGGCGCAGGGGACGGCACCACCGCCAACCGCCAGCCGCTGCCCGAAATGCCGCGCATCGATCACTCCGCCTACGAGACAGTGCAGAGCATCGAACGGCTCGAACACTGGATCGCCCGCGCCCGCGCCGCCCGGCTGGTGGCGGTGGATACCGAGACAACATCGCTCGATTCCGTGCGTGCCGATCTGGTCGGGGTCAGCCTCGCGCTCGGGCCCAATGATGCGTGCTACATCCCGCTTGCCCACGGCGGCGATGACATGTTCGCGCAGAAGCCCGAACAGGTGCCGATGGATCGGGCGATCGCCGCGCTCAAGCCGCTGATCGAGGACGACAGCGTGCTGAAGGTGTTCCAGAACGGCAAATATGATCTCAACGTCTTCGCTCGCGCCGGCATTGCGGTCGCGCCGATCGAGGACACGATGGTGATCAGCTTCGCGCTGGACGCGGGCCGCGGCGAGGAAGGCATGGGCGGCGGCCACGGCATGGACGAGCTGTCCGAACGCCACCTCGGCCACACCCCGATTGCGTTCAAGGATGTGTGCGGCACCGGCAAGAAGGCGATTTCCTTCGCCGAGGTGCCGCTCGACGATGCCACCCGCTACGCCGCCGAGGATGCGGATGTGACCATGCGGCTTTACCGTTTGCTGAAGCCCCGCCTGTCCGAGGAAGCCGGCACCCGCATTTACGAACGGGTCGATCGCCCGCTGATCCCGGTGGTTGCCCGGATGGAGCGCGAAGGCATCAAGGTCGATCGCGCACGTCTTGCCAGGCTGTCGGAAGAATTCGCGGTCGAGATCGGCCGGCTCGAAGGCGAAATCCACGAACTGGCCGGACAGGAATTCACCGTCGGCAGCCCGAAACAGCTTGGCGAAATCCTGTTCGACAAGCTCGGCTACAAGGGCGGCAAGAAAGGCAAAAGCGGACAATATTCGACCGACGTTTCGGTGCTGGAACGGCTTGCGGGCGAAGGCGCACCGATTGCCCGCAAAGTGCTCGACTGGCGCCAGCTGGCCAAACTCAAATCGACCTACACCGATGCGCTGCAGGCCGCGATCAATCCGGCCACCGGGCGGGTGCATACCAGCTACAGCCTTGTCGGCGCGCAGACCGGACGGCTTTCGTCGACCGATCCCAACCTGCAGAACATTCCCGTCCGCACGCCCATCGGCAGGCAGATCCGCGAGGCCTTCGTGCCGGAGGCCGGCAACGTCCTGCTCGCCGCCGACTATTCGCAGATCGAACTGCGGCTGGCCGCGCATATGGCCGGGGTCGATACGCTGAAGGAAGCCTTCGCCGCCGGTGAGGACATTCATGCCCGCACCGCGAAGGAGATGTTCGGCGAAGTCACCCGCGACACCCGCGCGCGGGCAAAAACGATCAACTTTGCAATACTTTACGGCATCAGCCGTTGGGGTCTGGCAGGGCGGTTAGAGGTTGAGCCGGACGAGGCTCAGGCGATGATCGACACCTATTTCCAGCGCTTCCCCGGCATCCAGCGTTACATCCACGAAACGCTGGAGAGCGTGCGGGCCAAGGGCTATTCGGAAACGCTGTTCGGCCGCAAGACATGGTTCCCGCGGATCAATTCGAAGAACCAGGCCGAACGGCAGGGCAGCGAACGCGCGGCAATCAATGCGCCGATCCAGGGCACCAGCGCCGACATCATCAAGCGGGCGATGGCGCGCATGCTGCCCGCGCTGGCCGACGAAGGCCTGACCGACGTCAGGATGCTGTTGCAGGTGCATGACGAACTGGTGTTCGAATTGCCGGAAAGCCGCGTCGAAGCCGCCACCCCGGTGATCCGCCGGGTAATGGCCGAAGCGGCGCTACCCGCAGTCGAGCTTACCGTGCCGCTGGGGGTAGATATCGGCACCGGCCTGTCGTGGGACGCGGCACATTGATCCGGCGCGCACTGCTGTGGCTTGCCTCCGCGTTCGCGCTGGGCTTGGCTGCGGCAAGTGCGCTGATCTGGAATGCGCGCCGGGCACTGCCGTTCAACGCCGAGGGCCGGTATTTTGACCCTGACAATGCGGCTGTGATCCACCAGCAATCGGTCACGGGCTATGCGATGGTGGGCATCGTTCTTGCACTGGTCGGCGTCGGCCTGGGGTGGCTCGCGCGACGACCCTAACGCCAATGTTTCACGTGAAACATTTGCAGAACATCTAGTCGTGCTTCTTCTCGCGCGTGGGGGTGAGCATATCCGGCGACAGGAAGCCGATCGGCTGGACTTCGGCAGCGCGCTTTTTCAACTCGCCGCGCATCTTCTTGTATTCGGCCTCCATCGCTTCGGTGACGGTGGCGCGTGAATCCTTGAGCGCAGCGTCGAAATCCTGTGCTTCCACCACGCTCACCTCGCCGCCGACACGCCGGAGCGCGCTGAGCCCGGCGCGCCGCACGACGTCTTCGAGGTCGGCGCCGGTGAAGCGTTCGGTCTTACCTGCCAGCATCGCGAGATCGACGTCGTCGACCAGCGGCATCTTCGCCGTATGTATTCCAAGGATGTGTTCGCGGCCCGCCTTGTCGGGGGTGCCCACGTAAATCAGCTCGTCGAAACGGCCCGGACGCAGCAGCGCCGGATCGACCAGCGCAGGGCGATTGGTCGCACCGATGACCACCACCGACTGCAACTCCTCCAGTCCGTCCATTTCGGCAAGGATGGTGTTGACCACGCGGCCCGTCACCTGCGGCTCGCCCTGCCCTGAACCGCGCGCGGGGACGAGGCTGTCGATCTCGTCGATGAACACCACGCAGGGTGCAACCGCGCGGGCGCGGGCAAACAGCTTGGCGATCTGCTGTTCGCTTTCGCCATACCATTTGGACAGCAGGTCCGAGCTTTTCATCGAAATGAAGTTGGCCTCGGCCTCCTTGGCGACGGCCTTGGCAAGCAGGGTCTTGCCGGTGCCCGGCGGGCCATAGAGCAGGAAGCCCTTGGCCGGGCGGATACCTAGCCGGCGGAAGGCATCGGGGTTCTTCAGCGGAAGCTCGATACCCTCCTTCAGCTTGTCGATCGCATCGCCCACACCGCCGATATCGGACCATGCGACATTGGGCACCTGCACCATAACCTCGCGCATGGCGGAAGGCTGGATGCGCTTCAGCGCCGAAAGGAAATCCTCGCGGGTGACGCACAGGTCTTCGAGCACTTCGGGCGGAATGGTCCGTTCGTCGAGATCGAGCTTCGGCATGATCCGGCGCACCGCCTCGATCGCCGCTTCGCGGGTCAGCGCCGCGATGTCCGCACCGACAAAGCCGTGGGTGACGCGCGCCAGCTCGTTCAGATCGACCGCATCCTCCAGCGGCATCCCGCGGGTGTGGATCGCCAGAATTTCGCGCCGCCCGCGTTCGTCGGGAACACCGATAACGATTTCACGGTCGAACCGGCCGGGACGGCGCAGCGCCTCGTCGATCGCATCGGGACGGTTGGTGGCGGCGATGACGACAAGGTTGGCGCGCTTTTCCAGCCCGTCCATCAGCGTCAGCAGCTGGGCGACCAGCCGCTTTTCCGCCTCGCCCGGCACCTGGGTGCGCTTGGGCGCAATCGAATCGATTTCGTCGATGAAGATGATTGCCGGCGCGGCGCGGGCTGCTTCCTCGAACACCTCGCGCAGGCGCTTTTCGGATTCGCCATAGCCCGACCCCATGATTTCCGGGCCGTTGATGGTGAAGAATTCCGCGTCGCTTTCATTCGCGACGGCCTGCGCTAGCCGGGTCTTTCCGGTGCCCGGCGGTCCGTGCAGCAACACGCCCTTGGGCGGTTCGACCCCGAGCCGGATGAAGAGTTCAGGATAGCGTAGCGGCAGTTCAACCATCTCGCGCAAGGCGCGGATCGTTTCCTCCATGCCGCCGACATCGTCATAATTCACCGCGGCGCGGGCATCGCGCGGTTCCTCGAATTCAGCGCGCAGTTCGACCTCGGTATTCTCGTCGATATGGACGATGCCCTTGGGGCTGGTCGAATGCACCGACAGGCGGATCTGCGTCAGCGCATAGGCCGGCGCGCGCAGCAGTTGGCGCACGTCGGGCGGCATGTTCTGCACCGGCTGCTGGCCGGTGGTGGCAACCAGATCGCCCGCCACCAGCGGTTTCCTGAAGAAATTGCGCTTCAGCGCCTGGGTCGGGCCTTGCAGGCGCATTTCGCGCTGGGCAGGGGCGAAGACGACGCGGGTGGCGGGGCGCGATTCGGCGCGGACAATTTCGACGTGCTCGCCCGATCCGGCTTCGGCATTGCCGCGTTGGAGCCCGTCGAGCCGCACCACGTCGAGCGCGTCATCCTCGGGATAGGCGGCCATGGCGATCGCAGCGGTGGTGCGCTTACCGACGATCTCCACCACGTCGCCTTCGGTAATGCCGAGCTTCTGGAAAGCGGTTCGCGGCATGCGGGCAATGCCCTGCCCCGACTCCTCCTGCCGGGCGGGCGCAACCTGCAACCGGACGGTGCGGGCGGACTCGGCGGTTTCTGCTTCGGCCATGGGGATTTCCTGCGCTTGCCTGTTTTGTCGAGACTTGCAGGATTAGCTAGGCACGCGCTTCCCCGATTGCAATCAAGCAGCAGCCTGCGCGCCAACGACATCGCGCGCGATCGGAAGAGCCGCGATACCGAAGATTTTCGCCGGGCAGAAAAAAGCCCGGCACAAAGGCCGGGCTGAAAAGTTTGGGAGAGGATGCCTTAAAGGCACTTCGCATTTGCAGCAGATTCGGACTTTGTGCAAGTGCGTAAAGCGCGAAGTTTGATGCAAAGTTTGCATTCTTGGCGGCAAAATGAGTCTCAATGTCTCAAAACTTGCAAAATCAATGCCTGAAAAAGCGGCAATCGCTCAAACTATGGGCAGAAATCGGCGGTGCTTTTGCATTGCACTGCAACATGAAAGTTGGTTCAACTTTTGCCCCGCACGGACGTGACAGCGTCGCCCGATGGCACTAATCATCCCCGACCACAGGCGGGGGCAAGCCCCGCCAAAACCACGAAGCAAATCAGCGAGGCCCGATGTCCAAGCTCTACCCCGATGCCGCCAGCGCGCTTGAAGGCATCATCAGGAACGACATGCTGATCGCCGCCGGAGGCTTCGGCTTGTGCGGCATTCCCGAACGCCTTCTGGACGCGATTCGCGACAGCGGCGTGACGGGGCTGACCTTTGCCAGCAATAATGCCGGGATCGACAACGAAGGTATCGGCAAGCTGCTGCGCACACGCCAGGTAAAGAAGATGATCAGTTCCTATGTCGGCGAGAACAAGGAATTCGAACGGCAATATCTCGCGGGCGAGCTCGAGGTGGAATTCTGTCCGCAAGGCACGCTGGCAGAACGGATGCGCGCAGGCGGTGCGGGGATTCCCGGCTTTTATACCCGCACTGGGGTGGGCACTGCGGTGGCCCAGGACAAGGAGCACAAGGACTTCCCCGATCGCGACGGAGTGATGCAGACCTATATCCTCGAACGCGGCATCTTCGCCGATCTTTCGATTATCAAGGCGTGGAAGGCCGACGAAACCGGCAACCTCGTGTTCCGCAAGACTGCGCGCAATTTCAACCTGCCGGCCGCAACCTGCGGCAAGGTCTGCATTGCCGAAGTCGAGGAAGTGGTGCCCGCAGGCGCGCTCGATCCCGATCAGATCCACCTCGCGGGCGTGTTCGTGAACCGCATCGTGCTCGGCGCGCCCTATGACAAGAAGATCGAGTTCCGTACCGTTCGGGAGAGGGAAACGGCATGATGAATCGCAAGATCGCCATGGGGTCTCTGCTGGCACTGGCCGGCATGTCGCTTTCGGGTTGCGTTGCTGCGGCTATCCCGGCGCTGGCCGGTGCCGGTATTCTCGGTACGCGGGTGGACGGCGAAAGAGCTGGAGAGCCGGTGGCCAATGCGCCTTCTGTGGCCGTCGCCCGGCCCTCTCCGGAACCCGCGCCTGTTATCGCAGCCCCGCCGCCGGCTGCAGCGGCAGTTGCGGCACCGGTAGTGGCCGCTGCGCCTGCGCCGCCAAAAGCACCCCAGGCGCTGACCACCTATCCCGATCCGGCAAATCCAATCCCCGAAAACCAGTACGGCTTTGCCCGTTTCGTGCGCTACGGCCAGGCATCGGCGGTGGGCGCAAGAAACGGTGCCGACCTGCTTTCGGCGATGCTGAGCGATCCGGTTGCGCTGGATGGCCAGCGCCGCCGCTGCGCTGTGGGCGAACAGTCGGTCGCGGTGATCGACCTTGATCCCAAGGGGGGCGTTTTCACGCCACCTGCCAAACCTGTAAGGCATGACGGACTTGTGCTTGGCCTTGCTGTGCTTCGCGAAGCAGGGGTCGAAATCGCCTGGCTTTCGGACATGCCCGTGGAGAAATCGGGGCAGCTGCGCGCCGTGCTTGAACAATCGGGCCTTGATCCGCGCGGTCAGGATATCATTTCGCTCAGCCGCGGTGCGGATGACAGCAAGCAGAAGCGCCGCGAAAACCTTGCCGGAATCACCTGCGTCGTTGCCATCGCCGGAGACGAGCGCGCCGATTTCGACGAACGCTACAAATATCTCCGCAGTCCCGAAGCCGGCGCAGGCTTGGAACCGCTGATCGGTGACGGGTGGTTCCTGATCGAACCGCTGCTGGGTACAGAAGGGCAATAAACGGCATGAACACGCTTCCCACCGGATGGACCCGCGACGAAATGGCCGCCCGCGCCGCGCGCGAATTGCAGGACGGCTATTACGTCAATCTCGGCATCGGCATTCCGACACTGGTCGCAAACCACATCCCCGAAGGGATGCTGGTAACGTTGCAAAGCGAGAACGGGATGCTCGGCATCGGGCCGTTCCCTTACGATGACGAGGTCGATGCGGACCTCATCAACGCTGGCAAGCAAACCATCAGCGAGCTGCCGCACAGCGCCTATTTCGATAGCGCCACCAGCTTCGCGATGATCCGCGGCGGGCATATCGACCTGACAGTGCTCGGCGCGATGGAAGTGGCTGAGAACGGCGACATCGCCAACTGGATGATCCCCGGCAAGATGATCAAGGGCATGGGCGGGGCGATGGACCTCGTCGCCGGGGTCAAGAAGATCATCGTGGTGATGGATCACACCGCCAAGGACGGCAGCCCGAAGTTCATTCCCCAATGCACCCTGCCGCTGACCGGCGCGGGGGTGGTGGACATGATCATCACCAATCTTGCGGTGTTCCAGCGGCCCGATCACAATTCGCCCTTCCGCCTGATCGAAATGGCGCCGGGCGTGACCGAAGCCGATATCGCCGCCTGCACAACCGCGCATTACGTGGCCTGATGCTGCGTGCTGTTGCGCTCGGCGTTTTCGCACTGGCCCTGGTGAGCGGCAGCATGTTTGCTTTCGTTTCGCCCCCGCGGCTGCTGTCATACTACGACCGCGTCACAGGCGGCGCTGCAGGCGCGCAGCTGGTGGCGCAGGGCGTAGCCTTCGGCAGCCACGGGCAGACACTCGACATCTGGGCACCAGACGATCCACCGCCGGGCAAGCTGCCGGTGGTGATCTTCTGGTATGGCGGCGGCTGGGTCGATGGCGACCGCACATCCTATGCCTTTGCCGGAAGGGCGCTAGCGCGCGCAGGGTTCCTTGTGGCCATCCCCGATTACCGCAAGGTGCCGCAGGTGCGCTTTCCTGCCTTCCTTGATGACGGAGCCGAGGCTGTCGCCTGGGTGGAGGACAATATCGCACAGCACGGCGGCGATCCCGAACGGCTCGCCTTCATGGGCCATTCGGCCGGTGCCTACGAGGCGGTGATGCTGGCGTTGGACAGCCAGCGGCTGACGGCGGCAGGGGCAAGCCCTGCAAATGTGAAAGCGGCAGTGGGCCTGTCCGGTCCCTATGATTTCTACCCCTTCACATCGGACCGGGCGATTGCAGCGTTCAGCGAATGGCCGCAACCCGACGAGACTCAGCCGATCGCCTTTGCCCGCGCCGACGCGCCGCCGATGCTGCTGGTGACGTCCGAAGGTGACACCACCGTTCGCCCGAAGAACGCCAATAATCTTGCTGCCCGCTTGCGCGAGCTCGGCACCCCGGTCGAGGTGAAGAACTACGGCCCGCTCGATCACGAGGAGATAGTGATGGCGCTTTCGGTGCCGTTCCGCAGCAAAGGCCCGGTGCTGGCCGACAGCATCGCCTTCCTGAAAGCGCGGATGGGGGAATAGGCAATGTGGCTCGATCAGCCGCGCAACCCCGACGCTCCGCTGGCAGGACTCAAGGTGGTAGAGCTTGCCCGCGTGCTGGCAGGGCCGTTCTGCGGGCAGATCCTCGCCGATCTCGGCGCGGACGTGATCAAGGTCGAAAGCCCGGAAGGCGACGGCACCCGCCTGTGGGGCCCGCCTTGGGTCGAGCGCACCGATGCCAATGGCAAGGTCCACCGCGAGGCCGCCTATTACCACGCCTGCAATCGCGGCAAACGTTCGATCATCGCCGATTTCGCCGACGCGGACGACCTTGCGCGGGTGAAGGCACTGATCGCCAATGCCGACGTGGTGATCGAGAACTTCAAGACCGGCAGCCTCGCCAAGTTCGGGCTCGATTACACCAGGCTCTCAGCCGCCAATCCCGGCCTCGTCTATTGCTCGATCACCGGCTTCGGCCAGACCGGCCCGCGCGCGCACGAGGCCGGGTATGACTTCGTCGTGCAGGGGATGAGCGGCTTCATGTCGCTGACCGGCGAACCGGAGGGTCATCCGGTCAAGATGGGAATCTCGATCTCCGACCTATCGACCGGTGTCTGGGCCGCCAACGGCATCCAGGCGGCGCTGCTGATGCGCGCGCGGACGGGCAAGGGGCAGCAGGTCGATATCAGCCTGATGGATTCGTCGGTCGCGCTGCTCTCCAATCAGGCGACCTATTTCTTCACCACGGGCGAAAACCCGCCGCGCATGGGCAATGCGCACGCGCAGGTCGCGCCCTATGGCGTCTTTGCGGTGAGCGACGGGCACGTAATCCTTGCGCCCGCCAATGACGGACTGTTCCACAAGCTGATGGATGTGCTCGGTCTCGGTCATCTGTCGGCCGACCCACGGTTTGTGGCAAACGGCGACCGGACGGCCAATGCCAAGGCTCTGGATGCCGAGATCGCAGCAGCGACGGCGGGTTGGACCAAGCAGGGCCTGCTCGATGCCTGCCACGCCGCAGGCGTTCCCGCCGGGCCGATCAATCGGCTGGACGAGGTGTTCGCCGATCCGCAGGTCATCGCGCGCGGGTTGCGGGTGGAACTTGGCGGGATGGCAGGGGTGCGCAGCCCTTTCACCTTCTCGGACGCTGAACTGGCGCTCGACCGGCCCTCGCCAATTCACGGAGAAGACGGCTAGGCAAGCCGCCTTGCGGCCGCCCGCCACAGCCGCTCGAACGGACCCTGCCCGAACCGCGCCACCCACCACGGCGACCACAGCAGCATCGCCGCCACGGGCACCAGGCCGATCGCGAATGCCTGCGAACGGGTGAGCGTCCCGAACAGCCCCAGACCCCATGACGCGAAGATCGCCGACAGGATCACGCTCGTCATCAGGTAATTGGTCAGCGACAGGCGACCGGTCGCCGCAAGGGCGCGGGTAATCCGGCCTTCGGGGACGAAGAAGGCCATCGCCAATGCGGCGTAGCTAACCCCAAGCAACATGTCGAAAGGCGCTGACAGCACCAGCGCCACCGGCCCTACCAGCGCTGCCGGGAAACCCGTCTGCACCAGCCATCCGGCCAGCACGAGCAACACGGGCAACGCCGCCAACGCGCTCAGGCCGGCCAGCCGTTGCAGCCGGAAAGTGCGCCATTCGCCCTTGAGCATCCCGGCCTTCCACAGCCCCATGCCCAGTGCCATCGCCGCGAGGTTGAGCGGGAGCGAGGCCAGCAATGTCGTCAATTGTGCCGGGATGCCGAGACTGCGCCGGACGATCCGATCCGCCAGCCCTTCCCGCCCCTGCTCGATCAAGGCCGCAATGGCCGCCGGGTCGCTGCCGAAATTGCGCTCGGCAAACAGCATCGCGTCGGTGCCCCATCGCTGCATGTGCAGATCGACCATCGCGCTGCCAAATGCGGTCAGGCCGAGACCGAAATGCATCGTAACCAGCCCGAGGGCGACCGCCAGCAACGCCCGCGCGGAAAGTCCCGCCAGCAATGGCAGCGCCAATCCCGCCAAGGCATAGGCCCGCAGAACATCGTTGCTGGCAAGCAGGGTCGCGTGCAGCAGGCCGAACGCGAACAGCACGATCATCCGGGCATAATGCGCCCGCCACGGCCTCGCCCCGCCCTTTTCCAGCAGGATCAGGCATCCCGTTCCGAAAAGCATCGCGAACAGCGTGCGGAACTTGTCCTCGATGAAGACGAAGCTCGCCAGCCACACCCAGTAATCCCACGGACCGGTCGCGCCGTAACTCAACGGGTTGTAATAGGCCGGCGCGGGCAAGGCGAAGGCATGGACGTTCATGCCGACGATGCCGACCACCGCCAGCCCGCGCAGCGCGTCGAGCGCGGGGATACGTTTGCCGGGATGCGCGGGCGTCGCCATTGCCGACGCCCTAGCGCAAAATTCAGCCCAGCGCCGCTTTCAGATCGGTGACCAGATCGGTGCGTTCCCACGGGAAGAAATCGCCCTCCGCCTTGCGGCCGAAGTGCCCGTACGCAGCGGTCTTCCGGTAGATCGGCTTGTTGAGGCCGAGGTGGGTGCGGATCGCACGCGGCGTGAGCCCGCCGAGCTTGTCGATGCCCTTGATCGCGGCTTCGATCCTGTCGTCGCCCACCGTGCCGGTCCCGTGGGTATCGACATAGAGCGAAAGCGGCTGCGACACGCCGATGGCATAGGCGATCTGGATCGTGCAACGCTTGGCCAGACCCGCAGCAACGACGTTCTTGGCGAGGTAGCGGGTGATATAGGCCGCCGAGCGGTCAACCTTGGTCGGGTCCTTGCCGCTGAAAGCGCCGCCGCCATGGGGCGAGGCACCGCCATAGGTATCCACGATGATCTTGCGGCCCGTCAGGCCCGCGTCGCCGTCCGGCCCGCCGATCACGAAACTGCCCGTCGGGTTGATGTGCCACACGGTCTCGTCCGAAATGAAGCCTTCCGGCAAGATCTCGCCCACGACCTTCTTCACATAGGCCTTGAGCTCGGCTTCTTTCTCGCCTTCGTCATAGCCCGGCGCGTGCTGGGTGCTGACGACCACCGCCGTGCAGGCGACCGGCTTGCCATCGCGATAGCGCAGCGTGACCTGGCTCTTGGCATCGGGTTCAAGGAACGGCGCTGCGCCCGAATGACGGTCGGCAGCAAGCCGTTCGAGGATCTTGTGGCTGTAATCGAGCGTCGCCGGCATCAGATCGGGGGTCTCGTCGCAGGCAAAGCCGAACATGATGCCCTGGTCGCCCGCGCCTTCGTCCTTGTTGGCCCCGGCATCGACACCCTGCGCGATATGCGCCGACTGGCCATGGAGATGATTTTCGAAGGTCAGCGTCTCCCAGTGGAAGCCTTCCTGCTCGTAACCGATGCGCTTCACCGTATCGCGCACGGTGTCTTCGATCTCTTGCTCGGCACCCGGTGCCCACTTGCCGTCTTCGTACACACCCTTGCAGCGGATCTCGCCGGCCAGCACCACCAGCTGAGTGGTGGTCAGAGTTTCGCAGGCGATGCGCGCTTCGGGATCCTTCGAAAGAAAAAGATCGACGATGGCATCCGAAATCTGGTCGGAAACCTTGTCGGGGTGGCCTTCGGAGACGCTTTCGGAGGTGAAGAGATATTCGTTGCGCATGAGTCCCCCGGGGGCTGTGGTGATCGGATGTCCACCGGGCCGGTTACCTTATGCAGATATAAGGAAACCTTTATGTCCGGCTTCGTGCCGGACCGCCCTAGCCGCGCGCGCGGAACAGCGCAAGCGCTCTTGGCAGCGCCAGTCCGAGGCCCACCAGCACCAGCGCCCAACCAATCGTCAGCGCGTGACCCCATCGGGCGAACAAGGTGGGTGCCTTCGCCTTGGGAACCATGCCTTCAAGCTTGTCTGCCTTGCCCCGCGCAATGCTGCCGCTCACGATCCCGTCTGCATCGATGACCGCGCTGATCCCGGTGGTGGTGGAGCGCAGCACCGGCAGGCCTTCCTCGATCGCACGCATCCGCGCCTGCGCCAGATGCTGGGGCGGACCCCAGGTGCCGAACCAACCGTCGTTCGAGGGATTGAAGATGTAGTCCGGGCGGCTTGCCGGATCGACCACGGCACCCGAGAACACGATTTCGTAGCAGATCTGGATCCCCGCCTTGCCATGCTCGCCCAGGTCAATCGTGCGCGGTCCGGGGCCGGGTTCATAGTCGATGCTGCCCGCCACCAACCGCGACAGGCCGAGCGGTTCGAGCAGGGGGCGCATCGGCAGATATTCGCCATAGGGTACAAGGTGCGCCTTGTCGTAGCCCGCCGCGATCTCGCCCTTGCCGTTAATCGCCGCGACCGAATTGCGCGCACTCACAGCGCCGATGGTGCCGTCGGGACGGGTGCCGATGTCGAGATTGACGACACCGGTGAGCAAGGTGGATCGCGGCCCGATGATGCCGCCGATGCGTTTACGGGCGAACTCGGGATCAGCCCCGGCGGTCATCTGTTGATAGTAGCGCTGGGGATAGCCGTCCTCGAGATAGTCGGGAATCGCGCTTTCGGGCCACAGCACGATGCGCGATTCGTCGCGTCCCGGATTGGTCAGGGCGGCGATCCGCGCGAACTGTTCTTCAAACTTCGAGGCGTCGTTGATCTCGGTCTGCGGGATAAGTGGCTGGACGAGCGTGTAGCGGATGTCGCTTTCGGGACGATGGACCCCGACGGGCATCAGCATCCCCGCAATCAATAGCAGCGCGTAGCCAGCGGTGTTCACCCAGCGGCGTCCAATCAGCCCTTCAAGAATGAGCGCGGCAGCCAGTATCGCGAAGCCGCCAAGCGCATAGGTGCCAGTGACCGGCAGCATCCGCGCCAGTCCCTGCGCTTCCCATCCGCCCAAAAGCATCAGGCCGAGCGGGGGCCAAGGATAGCCGGTAAACACCCAGCTGCGCAGCCATTCGGTAACGATCCACACCCCTGCCAGCACCAGCCCGAAAGCCCACAGCGGCTTTTTCCGCGCCAGTAGATGTGCTGCTAGCGCGGCGAAAGCGGGATACCATGCCAGATAGATGCACAGCAGCGGCACCGCGGCCCAACCGAGTATCTCGGGCATCTTGGCCTGATAGGTGAAGGCCGTCGCGATCCAGTTATTGGCGAGCGTCAGATGTGCCCAGCCGAACCACCACCCGCGCCACAACGCGCTACGCCAACTCGGCGCTGTGTGGATCAGCCACACGAACCCCGCCAGAGCGGCGAGACCGAGCGGCCAGAGGTGCAAGGGTGGATAGGCGCAGGCGCCGATCAGGCCGAGGAGGATGGCCGAAAGCGCCGCACGGCGCTGCATCAGCGCCGGGATCGCCGCCAGCCTTTCCCTCACGGCAGTCAGCCGACCGCTTCGAGCGCGCCGTCCCCGTCACCGGCACCTTCGCCGGAATCCTCGCCGCGGATCGAAGGCGGAAGGATCGAGGAATCGATGCCGCCCGGCTCTCCGTCATCGGCCTTGTCGGTCTTGCGCGGCTTGCGGCGGCGCGGTTCGGACTTTTCGGCGCGCTTGTCGCCGCGTTCGCCCTGTGCGTCGTCGCGCGACTTGCGGGGCTGCTGGCGGCGGCGCGGGGCGGGGCGTGCGGAATCGCTATCGCCACGCGCTTCATTGTCGTCACCGCTCAGGAAGGATTCGCCCTCCTGGCCATATTCGCCCTCATCGCTGGCGCGGTCTTCGCCGTCCTGTTCGTCGCGACGCTGGCGCTGGCCGCGTTCGCTACGCCGGCCGCGATCGAAATCGCCTTCGTCCTCGCCCGAATCGTCGCTCTGATCGCGATCATCGCCGCGGCGCGGACCGCGGGATTCTTCCTGACGGGCCTTGTTGTCGGCGATCACGCGGAAATAGTGGTCAGCGAACTGGAGGTAATACTCCATCTGGACTCGGTCGCCGTTGTGCTGTGCATCCTGCGCCAGCTTCTTGTACTTTTCGAGCATCTGGGGCGCATTGCCACGCGCCCGGCTGTCGATCCGGTTAAGCTGGTTGCCGTTGCCGCCCTGGGAGCGATTCCCGCGCCCGCGGCGACGGTTGTTGCGGTTGTTATTCAAGGAAATTGTTCCTTAATCAGCGGCCCTGCGCAAAAAATATCTGCACGCGCGGCCAACAGACCCCTTGTCCTTGCACCCCACCGTTTTGACCCGGCCTTGTGGGCCTGCCAACGCGTGACGCGCGCTCCGCGCTGCCATGACCGGGGACGTGCCCTGACGGCCGTTACAGCTAGGTTTTGGAGCTTGGCCCAGCGATTTGCGCCCTTCGCAGATCATCTGGCCTGTTATGCCAAGTAGCGATGCCGGATCGCTTTGCCAAGCCCTGCCGCGCTTTTCCTCACCGAAGGATAAGCGCGCGTGGCCGTCCGGCAAGGTCGCGGCGAAGCTCGACGGCAAATCCGGCGGCCTGCGCGATTGTGCCCACAGCATCGGCCTGATTCGCTCCGATCTCGAAAATCGCGACTGCGGCGGGGTTCATAAGCGCGCGCAGTTGCGGGATCAGGATGCGGTAGTCGTCGAGCCCCTCGGGTCCGGCAAACAGCGCCGTGGCAGGCTCGAAATCGCGCACCTGGGCATCAAGCGCGGCGTCTGCCTCAACATAGGGCGGGTTGCAAAGGACGAGGTCGAAGGAGCCGAGATCGTCTGCCCATCCCGCTACCCGCCAGTCATGGCGGTGCAAATCCAACCTGTTTTCAATGCCGAGCGCGATTGCATTCTTGCCTGTCACATCAATGGCAATTGCCGAAGCATCGATCCCCACCCCCACTGCCTCGGGACGTTCGGCCAGTACGGTCAGCAGCAGCGCGCCTGAGCCGACCCCCAGATCGAGCACGCGGCGCGGATCGGGAGACGCAGACAGGGCTGTCTCGATCACCGCCTCGCTGTCTGCGCGCGGGATAAGGATGCCCGGCTGGACGGCAAAGACGCGCCCGTAAAACTCGGCCTCGCCGGTGATGTAGGCGACGGGCTCGTGCGCTGCGCGACGCTGGACAAACGCGGCGAAGCCTTCGGGAGCGGGATCGCGCATTGCCTTCAAAAGCATGTCCGAACGGCTTACTCCCAGCGCATGGGCCATGAGCAATTCGGCATCCAGCCGCGCGGTATCGCTGGTCGCGTCGAGGCGTTCGGCAGCGGCGCGCAGGGCTTCGCCGACGGTCATTATTCCGCCCCCCTCACTCCGAGAGCGCCGCCAGCCGCTTGCCCTCGTCCTCGGCGATCAGCGCATCGATCAGTTCAGCGAGGCCCGGTCCGGCGAGCACCTCTTCCAGCTTGTGCAGGGTCAGCCCGATGCGGTGATCGGTAACGCGGCCTTGCGGGAAGTTGTAGGTGCGAATGCGCTCCGAACGGTCGCCGGAACCGACCATGGCCTTGCGTGCCTCGGCCTCGGCGCCCTGCGTGGCCTCGCGCTGCGCGTCATAGAGGCGCGTGCGCAGCACCTGCATCGCCTTTTCCTTGTTCTTGTGCTGGCTGCGCCCGTCCTGACATGTCACCACGGTGCCGGTCGGCAGGTGGGTGATCCGCACCGCCGAATCGGTGGTGTTGACGTGCTGGCCGCCGGCTCCGCTCGCGCGGTAGACGTCGATCTTCAGGTCCTTGTCCTCGATATGGACATCGACCTCGTCCGGCTCGGGCAGCACCGCCACGGTCGCCGCCGATGTGTGGATGCGCCCGCCGCTCTCGGTCACGGGCACGCGCTGGACGCGGTGGACTCCGCTTTCGAACTTGAGCTTGGCGAACACGCCGGTGCCGGTGACGTTGGCGATCACTTCCTTGTAGCCGCCGATGTCCGAGGCGTTGATGCTGACCGGCTCGACCTTCCAGCCCTGCTCGGCGGCGTAGCGTTCGTACATGCGGTAAAGGTCGGCCGCGAAAAGCGCGGCTTCATCGCCCCCCGTCCCGGCGCGAATTTCGAGCATTGCGGGCTTGGCGTCGGCGGAATCACGCGGTAGCAGCGCGATGGCGAGGCGGCGCTCGAGATCGGGCAGCGTGGCCTTGAGGTGGGCGAGTTCCTCCTCGGCCATGGCCTTCATTTCCGGATCGCCGAGCATTTCCTGCAGCCCGTCCATCTCCTCGCGCGCGGCCTTCACCTCGGCGGCGATCTTCGCCACGGGTTCAAGCTCCGCATAGTCGCGCGACGCACGGACGAAGGCTTCGCCCTCCAGCGTGCCGGACGCCATGCGCGCTTCCAGCTCCGCAAAGCGGTGCGCGATCTGATCAAGGCGTTCGGGGGGGATTTGCATTGCGGTCTATCTTACTCGTCATCCCGGACTTGATCCGGGATCCCGTTACTTAATGACCCGCCGCGAGAAGAAAAGCGGGGCCCCGGGTCAAGCCCGGGGAGACGTTTGAAAAGGGACGGCTAGCGATTGGCCTCGGCCAGTTGCAACTCCATCACTTTGGTGACGCTATCCCAGAGCCCCTGATCGTGGCCCTTGGCCTGCCCGACAAGTTTGCCGTCCTGTCGTCGCACGACATAAATAATTGAGGCACCCGACTTGCTCGCCTTGTCGAAACGCTTGCGGATCGAGCCGGTATCGAAAAGTTCGGCTGACAGGGCTTCCTCGCGCAATGCGCGCATCGCCTTGGCGGCGAGTGCTTCGAGCCCTTCTTCCTCGATCACGAGCGCCACATCTGCCCAGTCATCTTCGGAGGTCCCCACCAGCATCGCCAGCCGCTCGATCCCCGCAGCCCAGCCGACCGCAGGCGTCGGCGCGCCGCCGAGGCTTTCCAGCAGCCCGTCATAACGCCCGCCGCCCAGCACGGTGCTCTGGCTTCCCAAGGCGGCCGCCGAGGCGCTGCCCTCATCGGGAATGAATTCGAACGCCGTGTGGCGGTAGTAGTCGAGGCCCCGGACGAGGCTCTCCGCCCGCACCCACGTCACGCCTGCCGCGTCCAGCCCGCTGGTGACGGCAGCAAAGAAGGCCGAAGCCTCCTCCGACAGAAACGCGTCGATCTTCGGCGCGTCCGCGAGGAACGGCTTGTCCCTCAGGTCCTTCGAATCGAGGATCCGCAGCGGGTTCTTCTCCAGCCGCTCCTGCGATTCTTCGGACAGCTGATCCTTCACCGCACGGAAGTATTCGATCAGCGCCGCCCGCCACGCCTCGCGGCTGGCGGCGTCGCCCAGCGTGTTGAGGTGAAGGGTCACGTCATTGATGCCGAGCTCCTTCAGCAGCTGGTCCGCCATCGCCAGCAGCTCCACATCCGCCTGCGGCTCGGCAGCGCCGATCACCTCGGCGTCGATCTGGTGGAACTGGCGGTAGCGGCCCTTTTGCGGGCGCTCGTAACGGAACAGCGGGCCGTGGGTCGCGACCTTCAGCGGCGCATATTGCTGCCAGCCATTGGTGAGGTAAGCGCGCGCAATCCCGGCGGTGAATTCGGGGCGCAGGGTCAGGCTTTCCCCGCCGCGATCCTCGAAGGAATACATTTCCTTCGACACCACGTCTGTCGTCTCGCCAAGCGAGCGGGCGAACACCTCGGTCTTTTCGAACACCGGCATTTCCACCCGGCGGAAGCGGTAAAGGCGCCGCACGCGCTCGAAGGTTTCGACCACGAAGGCGAAAGCCTCGGCATCGGCGCCGAAAATGTCCTGCGTGCCGCGAATGGCCTGGGGTGTGGTCTTCTTGCTCATAAGGCCGCGCAGTTAAGGCCAGTCAGGGTCTTTCGCAATCCTGCGGCACCGATTAAGGGGCGGCGCGTTATCTCTACCGACATAAGCTGCAAAAGAGACCATCCATGCGCATCGACAAGATCCCGACCGGAACAAACCCGCCCAACGATCTCAACGTCATCATCGAAGTGCCGACCGGCGGCGAACCGGTGAAGTACGAATTCGACAAGGAATCGGGCGCGCTGTTCGTCGACCGTATCCTGCACACCCCGATGCGCTACCCGGCCAATTACGGTTTCGTGCCGCACACCCTGTCGCCCGATGGCGACCCGCTCGACGCGCTGGTGATCTCGCGCTCGCCCTTCATCCCTGGTTGCGTGGTGCGCGCGCGTCCGATCGGTGTGCTGAACCTCGAAGACGAGCATGGCGGTGACGAGAAGCTGGTCTGCGTGCCGGTCGACACCACGTTCCCCTATTACTCGGACGTGGGTGAGACCAAGGATCTGCCGAGCATCATCTTCCAGCAGATCGAACACTTCTTCACCCACTACAAGGATCTGGAAGCCGAAAAGTGGGTGCGGATCGGCAGCTGGGGCGACGCCGCCGAAGCACGCCAGATCGTGCTTGAAGCGATCGAGCGGTATCAGGCGCCCAGATAGCGCAGCCGCCTCCGCGGCTGCGTCCTCGGCGCTGTTCCCGTGGCGTGCGCCACGGGGCTCCTGCGGCTCGCGCCTTGCGCTCGCGGTCGCTGGCGCGACCGAAAATCAGCACTGTGCCAAGAAGGTTGCGCCGGTTCCGTTCGCGTCAGCGACTGCAAGGCCAAGTGGCCGCCCGCAGCGACGCGACCTTCAGGTCGCATGAGCGAGGATTTCGTACGCCGGAGGGCGTGCGGAAAACTAAAAGACGCTCAGCAGCGCCTTGAAGATCAGGGTAAGGACGAACGGCAGACCGATCGCCATCAGCCACAGCCCAATGGTGTCGCGGCGGAAGGCGGCAGCATAGCTTTCGTCAGCAGCCTGTATGTCGTCCAGCCCGATCCAGCGGCGCTCGAACCAGCGCAGCGCAGGAATGATGCCCGCCACCAGCACGATCAGTGCAAGGTAGGGCAGCAAGCCCGAGGTGCCTTCGCTCAGCGCCTTGACCGTCACGAAAATCTGCAGGCCGGTGTAGACCAGCAATCCGTAGGCGACATGATCGCTCATCGCCCTTCGCCAGTCGCGCACGCGGATTTTTGTCGCTACGTGCGCGCCGTGCTGTCCGGTTGCTTTCCCCATTTCGGCCGCTCCCCAACGGTTTCCTGTGATGGGCGGAGTATCGCAAAGCAGGCGCGAGGTTGCAACAGTCCCCGAAATTTCGTCAATTTGTGGCGTCACGAGCACCTTGACACCAGCAAGCATCGGGAATCGCAGGATCTCCCGTATGGGCGACGAGGCGTACCGGAACGCGCCGCAAGACTAAGCAAAAATCCTGCCAAACCCGTCTCGGGTCTTTCCTGAGGCTTCAGGACTGCTAAAGACCGCATCAAATGCACGAGTCCTCGCTCTCCGACGCGGTGCCTGACACCATCGCCGCAAACGCACCGCTGGGCAGCGGGCTGGAGGTGATCTCGATCGCCAAAAGCTACGACAAGCGCGCGGTACTGACCGATATCTCGCTGCATGTGGCCAAGGGCGAAGTGCTGGGTCTGCTCGGCCCCAACGGCGCGGGCAAGACCACCTGCTTCTATTCAATCATGGGTCTGGTGAAGCCGGATTCGGGCCGCATCCTGATGGATGGCGAAGATGTAACCAAACTGCCGATGTATCGCCGTGCGATCCTCGGCCTCGGCTATCTGCCGCAGGAGACCAGCATCTTCCGCGGCATGACCGTGGAACAGAACATCAATTGCGTGCTCGAACTGGTCGAACCCGACGCCACGACCCGCGCGGCGGAACTCGAACGCCTGCTCGACGAATTCGGGCTCACCCGCCTGCGCGAATCGCCCGCGATGGCGCTTTCGGGCGGCGAGCGGCGGCGCTGCGAGATTGCGCGCGCGCTGGCGGCCAAGCCGTCGATCATGCTGCTGGACGAGCCTTTTGCAGGCATCGACCCGCTGTCGATCGCCGACATCCGCGATCTGGTGAAAGACCTGAAACAGCGCGGCATCGGGGTGTTGATCACCGATCACAACGTCCGCGAAACGCTCGATATCGTTGACCGGGCGTGCATCATCTATGGCGGGCAGGTATTGTTCGCCGGCTCCCCTCAGGAACTGGTCGCCGACGAGAACGTGCGGCGTCTCTATCTCGGCGAGAGCTTCACGCTTTAGCATCCTCGATGGCGCTCGGCCCCCGCCTCGACTTACGGCAGACGCAATCGCTGGTGATGACGCCGCAGTTGCAGCAGGCGATCAAGCTGCTGGCGGCCTCCAATCTCGAGATCGAAACCTTCATCGCCGAAGCGCTCGAAGCCAATCCGCTGCTCGATACCGCCGCCCCCGCCGCGGACGAACCCGAACGCGGCGAGATCGAAGTTCCGCTCGGCGAAGATGCGTCGGCCGACGAATTGATGCTGCGCGGCGGCGGCGAAGGTGATGCGCCGCTCGACCTTGCCTCTGTCGACCGCGACTGGGACACTGGCGACGGTGAGGCTCCGAACGCCCGCGACGCCGAATGGGGCGCAGCGGCCAGCGGCTCCGGCGGCGATTTCGACGAGATGCCCGACTGGGAACAGCTGCGTGCTGCCGAGGTCACGCTGGCCGAACATCTCGAAGCGCAGATCGGCGCGGTTGCACCGGACGCGCGGCTGGCTTTTATTGCGCGGCATATCATCGGCCTGCTCGACGATGCGGGTTATCTGGCCACGCCGCTGGACGAGGTAGCGGACGATCTTGGCGTCGAACCGGACGAGGCGGAGGCCGCGCTCGCACTGGTGCAGTCACTCGATCCGTCCGGCGTCGGCGCGCGCAACCTGGCCGAATGCATCGCGATCCAGGCGCGCGAGGCGGATCGCTATGATCCGTGCATGGCCGCGCTGATCGGCAATCTCGAACTGGTTGCGCGGGGCGAGGTCGAGCGGCTGAAGCGCTTGTGCCGGGTGGACGACGAGGATTTCGCCGACATGCTGCGCGAATTGCGCAGCTACAATCCCAAGCCCGGCCTCGCTTTCGCGCCTGCTTCAAGCGGCACCGTGGTGCCCGACATCCTGCTGACCGCCAATGCGGCCGGAGGCTGGGATATTGCGCTGAACGAGGAGACACTGCCCAAGCTGATCGTCAACCGCGGCTATTTTCTCGAACTCGATGCCGGTGCGTCGGACAAGGCATCGCAAGGCTGGCTCAAGGAAAAGCTCGCCGATGCGCATTGGCTGATCCGCGCGCTCGACCAGAGGCAGAAGACGATCCTCAAGACCGCCGCAGAGATCGTGAAACAGCAGGACGGGTTCTTCCGTCGCGGGGTTTCCGAACTGCGTCCGCTGACCTTGCGCGAGATCGCCGAGAAGATCGAGATGCACGAAAGCACCGTCAGCCGCGTGACGAGCAACAAGTATCTCGCCTGCGCGCGCGGGACGTTCGAGCTGAAGTACTTCTTCACCAGCGGGGTCGGCCGCGTGGGCGAAGGCGCCGACGGCGAAGGCGCGTCGTCCGAAGCGATCAAGGCCCGGATCAAGGCGTTGATCGATGCCGAAGACGCAAAGAAGGTGCTGTCCGACCAACAGCTTGCCGACATGCTGAAGACGGAGGGCTTCGACCTCGCCCGCCGAACCGTGGCGAAATATCGCGAGGCGATCGGCGTGGGATCCAGCGCCGAGCGGCGACGGGCAAAGAAGCTGGCGGGGCTGCGTTAGGACTTTTTCCGCCCCTGCGCGGTAGACGTAAAGACCGTCCCCGACAGCGGAATTTCCATCAGCCGTGGTGTGACTCGAAAGACTCACTTCAAAAAGTTAACGCTCTAAACTTCTTATTAACCTTTTTTGGTGAGAAGTGGCGTGGTTAACAGACGGAAACCTCTCCTAAGCGGGGGTTACCAAGGGGCAAGATAGGGGACAGCAATGCGCGTTCTGCTCATCGAAGACGAACCGACCACGGCCAAGGCAATCGAGCTGATGCTCACCACCGAAGGCTTCAATGTCTATTCGACCGACCTAGGCGAGGAAGGTTTGGATCTCGGCAAGCTGTATGATTACGACATCATCCTGCTCGACCTGAACCTGCCCGACATGCATGGTTACGACGTGCTCAAGAAGCTGCGCGTCGCCAAGGTGCAGACGCCGGTGCTGATCCTTTCGGGCATCGCGGAAATGGATTCCAAGGTCCGCAGCTTTGGCTTCGGTGCCGACGACTACGTGACCAAGCCGTTCCATCGCGAAGAACTGGTCGCCCGCATCCATGCCGTGGTGCGCCGTTCAAAGGGCCATTCGCAGTCGGTCATCCGCACCGGCAAGCTGGCGGTGAACCTCGACGCCAAGACCGTCGAAGTCGATGGCGCCCGCGTGCACCTGACCGGCAAGGAATATGCGATGCTGGAGCTCCTCAGCTTGCGCAAGGGCACCACGCTGACCAAGGAAATGTTCCTCAACCACCTTTACGGCGGCATGGACGAGCCTGAACTCAAGATCATCGACGTGTTCATCTGCAAGCTGCGCAAGAAGCTGTCGCTGGCCTGCGCGGGCGAGAATTACATCGAGACTGTCTGGGGCCGCGGCTATGTGCTGCGCGATCCGAACGAGGAAGCCGAAGCCGCCTGAGCGCTGCTTTGCGAACAAGACAAGCAAAGGCCCGGAGCAGCAATGCTTCCGGGCCTTTCGCTTTGCGTTAGACCTGTTCCGCCGGGGCGAGACCGCCGAAATCCACGCCGGCGGGCTCCTGAAACAGCCGCAGGTTGAACTCGGGCAGGATCGCCAGCAGGTGATCGAAGATGTCCGCCTGAATCGCCTCGTATTCCACCCATGCGGTGGTATCGGCGAAGCAGTAGATCTCCAGCGGCAGGCCCTGCCCGCCCGGCTGCAACTGCCGCACCAGCAGGGTGAAATGGTCGCTGATGCGCGGATGATGCTGGAGATAGGCCAGCACATAGGCGCGCAAGGTGCCGATATTGGTCAGCCGCCGGGCGTTGACCGGGTTCTCCTCCCCCGCCAGTTCACGCGCGTTCCAGGCCGCGATCTCGGCCTGTTTTTCCGCCAGATAGGGCCGCAGCAGCCGGAAGCGGTGGAGCGCTGTGACCTCCTCGTCCGACAGGAAGCGGATGGTGTTCTGGTCGAGCGGCAGCGCCCGCTTGATGCGCCGCCCGCCGCTCTCGCTCATGCCGCGCCAGTTGCGGAACGAATCCGACACCAGCCGGTGCGTCGGGATAGTGGTGATGGTCTTGTCGAAATTCTGCACCTTCACCGTGTGCAGCGAGATGTCGATCACGTCGCCATCGGCATTCATCCCCGGCATCTCGATCCAGTCGCCCACCCGCAGCATATCATTGGTGGACAGCTGGACGCTGGCGACGAGGCTGAGGATGGTATCCTTGAATACCAGCAGCAGCACCGCGGTGATCGCACCCAGACCCGACAGCAGCAACAGGGGTGACTGGTCTATCAGGATCGAGATGACGATCAGCGCCGCACCGCATAGCACGATGATCTTGACCACCTGCAGATAGCCCTTGATCGGCCGATGCTTCGATTGCGGCAGGCGTTCGTATAGCTCGTTGAGATAGGTCAGCGCCTTGACGATCGACAGGGCGACCGACAGCACGATGAGCGTCTGGGCGACATTGGCCACCAGCTCGCGCACAGCCAATGGCAGGAACGGCACCAGCGCGATCCCGTTCGAAACAATCAGCAGCGGCACCACGGTCGCCAGCCAGCCCACCGACTTGTCGATGGTTTTGGTCCGGCGATCAAGCCACGGGGCAGCGGCGCGCAGGATTACGTGCTTGAGCAGATAGTTCACCGCCAGCGCCAAAAGCACCAGCGCCGTCAACCCGATCAGCGATTGCAGCCAAGGTGGCTGGCTTTCGAAAAATTGCGCGACCTGCTCCATGTCGCGGGTCGATAGCGGCAATCGGGCCGCAATCGCAAGGCGGGCAGGAAACACGGGGACTGGACAAGCAGGCGGCTGCGCGCCTAGCGGCTGCGGCCATGACGGCATTCAAGGAAGGCGATCCGACCACATTGAACCGGCTCTATGGCCGCAGCCAGGGCAAGCCCCTGCGCGCGCGCCAGCAAGGTCTGGTCGACAACCTCTTGCCGCAGATCGCGGTGCCAACGGATGGCCCGGTCACTTCTCAGGTGCTGTTCGGCGATGATCGCCCGCTGCATTTCGAGATCGGCTTCGGCGGTGGCGAGCACTTGGCCTATCGCGCCGACTTGCTGCCCGATCACGGCTTCATCGGGGCCGAGCCGTTCCTCAACGGCGTGGCGCAGGCGCTGACCCATGTCGAGGACCAGCGGCTCGCCAATATCCGCCTCCATCACGGCGATGCAATCGAGGTGTTGCAACGCGTCCCCGACGGGGCACTCACGATGCTCTATCTGCTCCACCCCGACCCATGGCCCAAGGCACGCCATGCCAAGCGGCGGATGATAAATGACGGGCCGGTGGAGCTCTTCGCGCAGAAGCTCAAACCGGGCGGCGAATTGCGGTTCGGCACCGATCACGCGGTCTATCTGCGCCACGCGCTGATGGTGATGCAGCGCCATACGGACCTGTTCGAATGGGTGGTCGAAAAGCCCGCCGACTGGCAGGTGCGCCCTTCGGGTTGGCCCGAGACACGCTACGAACACAAGGCCCGCACGGTTTACGGGCACGAGGTGTGGTACTTCCGCTTCCGGCGGCGCTAACCACTGCGGCGCGTCCGCAGCCATGGGATGGCTGCGAACACCACCTGCCCGCCCAGTCCCAGCAAAGCGTGCGGTTCACGCAGTCCGGCCAGCCATTGTGCCGGCGTCTGTCCCGAAAGCACCCCGGCAAGCACGCATTCCAACGCCAGCAGGAGCGCAAAGGCGATCAGACCCATGGCCAGCGCCCCGCCGCCACCGGAAATCCCGAACCGCTGCATCAGCCAGCCGGCAACAATCCAGCTCGCGGCCAGCATCACCGGCAGTTCCAGCGCGGTCGCCGGGATCAGGCCGACCAGCGGCGCGAGCCACAGCACGCGGATGGTTCCGAGCACGAACCCCAGCGCGAACACCATCGCCCAATAGGCAACGGCCGCGCCGGCAATCCTCATCCCACGATCCCCGCTCCGGCCAGCACGGCCAGCGTCAGCACATCGGGCACGGCGGCAGTCATCGGCACGATCTGCACCGGCTTTTCCATTCCGATCAGCATCGGGCCGATGGTGGCATTGCTGCCCAGTTCGCGCAGCAGCTTGGCCGACAGGTTGGCCGATTGCAGCCCCGGCATGATCAGCACGTTGGCCGGGCCGGACAGTCGGCTGAAGGGATAGAGCGCCATCACCTTGGGATTAAGCGCGGCATCGGGCGCCATTTCGCCTTCATATTCGAAGCCCGGATCCTCGCGGTCGAGGATCGCCACCGCCGCTCGAATATTGTCGAGCCACTGGCCCGAAGGATTGCCGAAGGTGGAATAAGACAGGAATGCCACGCGCGGCTCATGCCCCATCCGCCGTGCGACTGCGGCGGTCTCCTTGGCGATGTGGGCCAGTTCCTCCGCGTTCGGGCGCTCGTTGATGGTAGTATCGGCGAGGAAAGTGGTGTGGTTCTTGCCGATCATCATGTGGATGCCGAACGGCAGCGCGCCTTCCTTGCGATCAAGCACAAGGTTCACCTCGCGCACAGTCTGCGCGAAAGTGCGGGTCATGCCGGTGATGATCCCGTCACCATGGCCGAGCGCGACCAGCAGCGCGGCGAACACGTTGCGCTCCTGATTGACCATCCGGCGCACGTCGCGCTCGGTAAAGCCGCGCCGCTGGAGCCGCTTGTAGAGAAAATCGACCATTGCCGGCACGTGCTCGCTATCGGCCGAGTTCTGGATCTCGAAGCTCGATGGATCGCTGACGGAAAGCTGGTGCAGCTTGTCGAGCACCGCCTTGGTGCGGCCGACCAGAATGGGTGTGCCGTAACCAAAATCGCGATACTGGATCGCCGCGCGCAGCACGACTTCCTCTTCCGCCTCGGCGAACACCATCCGCTTGGGATTGCTCTTGGCGATTTCGTAGACCCCGGAAAGCACCGAGGTGGTGGGATTGAGCCGTGAACGCAGCTGCATCCGGTAGGCGTCGAAATCATCGATCCGCGCCTGCGCCACGCCCGAATCCATCGCCGCCTTGGCGACGGCCGAAGACACCACCTCGATCAGTCGCGGATCGAACGGGGCGGGGATGATGTAGTCGGTGCCAAACTTGTGGTTCTTGCCATAGGCCGATGCCACTTCCTCGGGCACCTGCTGGCGGGCGAGCTCGGCAATCGCCTCTGCCGCAGCGACCTTCATTTCTTCGTTAATGGTGGTCGCCTGCACGTCCAAGGCACCGCGGAAAATGAAGGGGAAGCCGAGCACGTTGTTGACCTGATTGGGGAAATCGCTGCGCCCGGTGGCGACGATCGCATCGGGGCGCACAGCCTTGGCTTCGTCGGGCATGATTTCCGGCACGGGATTGGCCATCGCGAAGATGATCGGCTTGTCGGCCATCTTCTTCACCCATTCGGGCTTCAGCGCGCCTGCCGCGGACAGGCCAAGGAAGATGTCTGCGCCGACAAGCGCTTCTTCGAGGTTGGTCGCCGGAGTGGCGACTGCATGCGCGCTCTTCCACTGGTCCATGCCCTCGCGACCCGGCGTGATCGGGCCGGAACGGTCGCACATGATGACATTGTCGTGGCGCACACCCATCGCCTTGATAAGCGCGGTGCAAGCGATCGCGGCTGCGCCCGCGCCATTGACCACCACCTTCACGTCCTTGATGTCGCGTCCGGTCAGGTGGCAGGCATTGAGCAGGCCTGCCGCGGTGATGATCGCGGTGCCGTGCTGGTCGTCGTGCATGATCGGAATCTTCATCCGCTCGCGCAGCGCGGCCTCGATGATGAAGCATTCGGGGGCCTTGATATCTTCAAGATTGATGCCGCCGAAGGTCGGTTCCATCAGAGCGACGGCATTGATGAAAGCCTCGGGGTCCTCGGTGTCGAGTTCGATGTCGATCGAATCCACGTCGGCAAAGCGCTTGAACAGCACTGCCTTGCCTTCCATCACCGGCTTCGAAGCAAGCGCGCCCAGATTGCCGAGGCCGAGAATCGCGGTGCCGTTGGAAATCACGGCCACAAGGTTTGCCTTGGCGGTATAGCGCGCCGCCAGCGACGGATCGGCGGCAATCGCTTCGACCGGCGCAGCCACACCCGGCGAATACGCAAGGCTCAGGTCGCGCTGCGAGGTCATCGGCTTGGTCGCAACGATCTCGAGCTTACCCGGGCGGATAGTCTCGTGATAGAACAGCGCTTCGCGGGTGGTAAAGCCGCCCCTGCTCTGATTAGCGTTTTCCTCGGCCATGATGCCTGATCCCTCTTGCCTTTAACCGGTCGTCCGGGGCCGTCTTAGCCGCGCCGTCCGCCAAACGATAGGCCGGAAATCGCCCGAGTCGGGGGAAAGCCGTAGCGGCAGACATTTCCGAATCATGCGCCTTGTGGCTAGTCCGGCAGCATGGCCGCTTCCACTGCATCCAAGCCCACGCCGATGATGGCGCAATACCTCGCCTTGCGCGAGGAAGCGGGTGATGCGCTGCTGTTCTACCGGATGGGCGATTTCTTCGAGCTGTTCTTCGAGGACGCGCGCACCGCAGCCCAGATCCTCGACATCGCGCTTACCACGCGCGGTGAACATATGGGCGAACCCATCCCGATGTGCGGCGTGCCGGTGCATTCGGCGGAAAGCTATCTTGCGCGGCTGATCAAGGCTGGATGCAGGGTTGCGATTGCCGAGCAGGTCGAAACCCCCGACGAAGCCAAGGCGCGGGCAAAGCGCGAAGGCACCCCTTCGTCCAAGGCGCTGGTCGGACGGGCGATCGTGCGACTGGTGACGGCGGGAACCCTGACCGAGGAAGCCTTGCTCGAACCGCGCCGCGCCAACATGCTGGTGGCGCTGGCCGAATTGCGCGGCAGCATCGGCATCGCCGCGGTCGATGTTTCAACCGGTGCGATGGTGCTGGAGGAATGCGATCCGGAAATGCTCGGCGCGGCGCTGGCACGCATTTCCCCCAGCGAAGTGGTGGTGCCCGAAGACTGGGCCCAAGGGCCTGATGCAGCAATATTCCGTCCCCGCAGCACCTTCGCCAGCGATACGGGCAGCGAACGCTTGCGCACGATCCATGGCGTGGCGACCCTCGATGCATTTGGCTCTTTTACCCGCGCAATGCTCGCGGCGGCCGGCGGCCTGATCGCCTATCTCGATCATGTCGGGCGCGGGAATCTTCCGCTGCTGCTTCCCCCTGTGCTGCGCGAGACGCAGTCGGGGATGGCAATGGACGAGGCGACGCGGGCCAGCCTTGAAATTCTCCAGAATTCGACCGGCGCGCGCGCGGGCAGTCTGATCGCTGCTGTCGATCGCTGCGTGACTGGCGCCGGTTCGCGGATCCTGGCCGAGGATCTCTCGGCTCCGCTGCTCGATTCTGACCGGATCGAAGAACGCCTCGCGCTGGTGCAATTCTGGCGCGACCGTCCGATCGAACGCGCACAGCTGCGCGACGCCTTGCGCGCGATTCCCGATCTTGGCCGTGCGTTGGGCCGTGTTGTGGCCGGACGCGGGAGCCCGCGCGATCTCGGACAATTGCGCGACGGCCTTTCCGAAGCGATGCGGTTGCACCACTGGCTGACCGGCGCGCCCGATCGCCCGGCGATGCTCGATGCAATCCTCTCCCGCCTGACCGGCCACGGCGCCCTGACTGACCTGCTGTCGCGCGCGCTGGTGCCCACGCCGCCGACCGAGCGCAGTAATGGCGGCTTCATCGCCGACGGTTACGACGCCGCACTGGACGAATTGCGCGCGACGTCGGGCGATGCGCGCCGTGCGATCGCAGCGATGGAGGCGCGTTACCGCGACGAAACCGGCATCGCCACGCTCAAGATCCGCCACAACGGGGTGCTGGGTTATTTCATCGAGGTGTCCGCACGCCACGCCGACCGTCTGATGGCGCCAGACAGCGGCTTTACCCATCGGCAGACGATGAAGGATGCGATACGCTTCAACTCGCTCAAACTACACGAGGAAGCGGCCCGCATTGCCGAAGCCGGCGGTCATGCGTTGGCCGCGGAAGAGGCGCATTTCGAGGAACTGGTTGCCGAGGTGGTCGCGGCGCGCGAAGCGATAGCGGCTACTGCCGCTGCGCTGGCCCGGCTCGATGTCGGGGCGGCCAATGCCGAACGTGCAACCGAGGGCGACTGGTGTCGTCCCGAGATCACCGAGGATACGGGCCTCGCAATCAAGGGCGGACGGCACCCGGTGGTCGAAGCTGCCTTGGCGAAGGCAGGGGAGCGCTTTGTCGCCAATAACTGCACGCTGGGTGAGGATGATCGCCTATGGCTGATCGGCGGGCCGAACATGGGCGGCAAATCAACCTTCCTGCGGCAGAACGCGCTGATCGTGCTGCTCGCACAGGCCGGCTGCTTCGTCCCTGCGGAAAGCGCCCGGATCGGCCTCGTCGACCGCCTTTTCAGCCGGGTCGGCGCAGCAGACAATCTTGCGCGCGGGCGATCGACTTTCATGGTCGAAATGGTCGAGACTGCTGCCATCCTTGCCCAAGCCACTGGCAGAAGCTTCGTGATCCTCGACGAGGTCGGCCGCGGTACATCGACCTATGACGGGTTGGCGCTGGCCTGGGCGGTGGCCGAAGCGGTGCACACGCAGATCCGCTGCCGCTGCCTTTTCGCGACCCATTACCACGAACTGGCCCGGCTGGCCGAAACCTGCGAGGCGCTTTCGCTCCACCATGTCCGCGCGCGGGAATGGCAGGGCGATCTGGTGCTTCTGCATGAACTCGCCGAAGGTCCGGCGGATCGTTCCTACGGGCTCGCGGTGGCACGCCTTGCGGGCGTGCCTGCGTCCGTCGTCAACCGCGCCAAGTCGGTGCTCGAGAAGCTGGAGGCAACCCGCGAGGCAACCGGCGGGATCGCTGCGGGCCTGGGCGATCTGCCATTATTCGCCGCGATGAGAGCCGAACCCGCCCCGGCCTCGGCCGAGCAGCAACTCGCGGACGCGCTGCAGGACGCCGATCTAGATGCGTTAACCCCGCGAGAAGCGCTCGATCTGCTTTACGAATGGAAGCGGGCCCTGCCCCGCCGGAACGGCTGAAATCCACCAAAGCTTAACCACCACTGTGCTATCGCACGGCCATGTCGAACGGACCTTTAGCCAATAGCAAATATGCGCTTGTCTTTGCGGCGGTGACGATTGTCGGCGCGGTGGTGATGGTTGGCCCGAAGGACGGCGGCGGTATGCTGAGTCGTCTGGCTACAACTTCTGCCCCGCAGCAGGACGTTGCCAGCGAGGCCCCGAAACCTGTCCGCAAAAAGCCGGAGCAGATCGTGGAACCGCTCGATCCGGCGAGTGGCTGGGGTAATCCAAGCGCTCCGGTTTTCGACGATTATGATGCTGCCCCGGAAGAGGAGGAGGAGGCGGCGGACACGGTCACAGAGCCCGAACCGGTGTCCAACCCCCGCTATGAACCGGCGCGTCGCGGTCCATATGTCGCAAGGCCGTCAGGCCCGATCGGATTACCGGTCGTTGCAGACAATCCCGGAATCGTCGAGCCGGGCGAGGACGACGCTGCGGAACGCGCGGCGTTGCGGCGCCCGCCGGTACCGCCGTCGCTTTAAGGGGCCTACCGGGTCGGAACCGGCGCTTCGCCCGTATAATCATAGAACCCGCGCCCGGTCTTGCGGCCGAGCCAACCGGCCTCGACATACTTCACCAGCAGCGGTGCCGGGCGATACTTGCTGTCGCGCGTGGTCTTGTAGAGCACCTTGATGATGTCGAGGCAGGTATCGAGCCCGACGAAATCGGCCAGCTGCAACGGGCCCATCGGATGGTTGAGGCCGAGACGACAGCCTTTGTCGATATCCTCGATCCCCGCGGTCGACTGGCCGAGCACGAACACCGCCTCGTTGATCATCGGCAGCAGAATGCGGTTGACGACGAAACCGGGCTCGTCCTGGCTCAGCACCACTTCCTTGCCCAACCCGCGCGCGAAGGCGGTGACGCGGTCGGTGGTTTCCTTCGACGTGGCGAGACCGGGGATCACCTCGATCAGGCCCATCACCGGGACAGGGTTGAAGAAGTGCAGGCCGATGAAACGCGCCGGATCGGGCGAGTGGTTGGCCATGCGGGTAATCGGGATCGAGGATGTGTTCGACGCCATCACGGCGTCCGCGTTCAGCACCTTGCCAGCCGCCTCGAAAATCGCGTTCTTGATCTCCTCGCGCTCGGTAGCGGCTTCGACGATCAGATCGGCATCGGCCATCGGGCTATAGTCGGCGACCGGAGTAATGCGGGCCAGCAGCGCCTCGGCCTCCGCGGCCTCGATCTTGCCGCGGCCCATCAGCTTTACCAGCGCCTTTTCGATATTCGCCTTGCCCGCTTCTGCACGGGCCAGATCCACGTCGGAGAGCATGACAGTCATGCCATGGGCGGCGACGGTCTGGGCGATGCCGGTTCCCATCTGACCGGCGCCGATGACGGCGATGTTGCGCATGGGTGTTTTCCTTCGCAAGTGCAGCAAGGCGCCCGCCCTAGCGGGGAAGATCACGCCTGACTATAGCGATTAGCGCCCTACCTATTCTGGCCAGGCACCCACTTCACATCCGTGCGGCCATCGTCATTCGCCACGCGGGCAAGCACGAAAAGCAGGTCTGATAGGCGGTTGATATAGGCCAGCGCCGCCGGATTAACCGGAGTCTCGCCTGCCAGCGCAACCATGGCGCGTTCCGCCGCGCGGGTCGTGGCGCGGGCGACATGAATGCGCGCCGCTGCCTCGGTGCCACCCGGAAGCACGAAGCTGGTCAGCGGTTCAAGCCGATCGTTGAGCGCATCGATCTGTGCTTCGAGCCATTCGGCCTGTGCCGGGACAATCCGCAGCACCATTTCCGAAGGGGTGAAGTCATCATCCGCGGCCGGCGTGGCAAGGTCGGCGCCAAGGTCGAACAGGTCGTTCTGCACCCGCGTCAGAAGTGCGCGATCGCCATCTTCGGTGATCGCGCAGACGGCGAGCCCTATCGCGCTGTTCGCCTCGTCCACCTGGCCCATCGCATTGATCCGGGCAGAGAATTTCGGACAGCGCGAACCATCGACAAGGCCCGTCGTCCCGTCATCACCGGTGCGGGTGTAGATGCGGTTGAGCTTCACCATGACGCGAAGCGATCAGCGAGAAACCGCGAGAATGATCGCAACCACCACGATCGCCAGCGCCTGATACTTGATCCGCGCGAACATCGCCTTGTTCTGCAGCAGCTGCATTTCGGTCACGGTTTCAGCTTCGCCGCTTTCAAGGTCGATCTTGGTCGTCTTGAGGAAAGCCACGATCCCGCGGATCAGCGAATAGGCGACCAGCCCCATCAGGACGAGCAGCACGGCGATGAGAAAATATGTCATGCTATCTTAATGGGCCCTTGCGCGTCAGGTTCCAAGCCGCAAATGACGCAAGCGCAGTTGCTCGGCAAGCATTCTGCCATCCTCGCCCGCCTGCCGCCGCTCTGCCAGCGCGGGCGAACCGCGGCGTTTGGCGAGCTTCTGGCCGCTGTCGTCTGTCAGCAGCGCGTGGTGATGCCAGCGCGGCACCGGCAATCCGAACAAGGCCTGCAAGGTGCGGTGGACATGGCTTGGCGCGAATAGATCGGCCCCGCGGGTCACCAGTGTCACCCCGTCTGCCGCATCGTCGAGCGTAACGGCGAGGTGGTAGCTGGCAGGCAAGTCCTTGCGCACCAGCACCACATCGCCCAACCCGCCAAGATCAACGGGGATCGTACCGGCCAGATCGTCCTCCCACGTGAGCGGTCCGACCTCCGCGAGCGCCTTTTCGGTATCGAGCCGCCATGCCGCGGGACGTGCCGGATCGGGCCCAGTGCGTTTGCAGGTGCCAGGATAGATCAGGCCATCGGTTCCCTCGCTCGCCCCCGCCGCCTCAATCTCTTTGCGGGTGCAGGTGCAGGGATAGAGCAGGCCGCATTCTTTCAACGCCTCGGCCGCAGCAGCGTAGGTTGCCAGCCGGGTCGATTGCGCGGGGACTTCCTCCCATTCGAGCCCCAGCCATTCGAGATCACGGCGGAATTCGTCGGCAAGGTCGGGGCGGGAACGCGGCCCGTCGATATCCTCGATCCGCAGCAGGAACCGGCCGCCACCCGCCTGCGCCAGATCATGGGCCACGATCGCGCTCAGCGCATGGCCGAGATGCAGTGGCCCGTTGGGGCTCGGCGCGAAACGGGTCACGGGAGGCGGGCGTCCGTTCATCGCTCTGCCCATGCCACAGGACATTTTGTTTCGCTATCCACAGGCTCTCCACAAGCTCTCCCTGTGGATACCCACCCTGTCACGGGTTTGACTCTTTGGCCTGTCAGTTCAGGATGCAGTCAATCAGGGAGGAACGCGCACAGTGTTCAATGCCGAACTGATCGAGAAAGCAGCCCGGTTTCGCGGCGTCGACGAAGACCCGACGCGAAACCTGTCTGCCTGTCCTGCGCTGGTGCTGAACGCGGACTATACGCCGCTGTCCTACTACCCCCTCAGCCTGTGGCCTTGGCAAACCGCGATCAAGGCGGTGTTCCTTGATCGGGTGGACATCGTCGCCAGCTATGGCCGCGAAGTGCACTCCCCCAGCCTCGACATGAAGATCCCCAGCGTCATCGCGCTCAGGCAATATGTGAAGCAGAACGAATTTCCTGCTTTCACCCGCTTCAACGTCTTCCTGCGCGACCGCTTCCAATGCCAGTATTGCGGCAGCCACGAACATCTGACCTTCGATCACGTTGTCCCGCGCCGACTGGGCGGACGCACCACGTGGGAAAACATCATCACCGCCTGCGCGCCATGCAACATGAAGAAAGGCGGACGCACGCCGAAGCAAGCCGGAATGCCCGTGCACCAGTCTCCGATCCGTCCGACCAGTTGGCAATTGCAGCAATACGGCAAGCAATTCCCGCCCAATTACCTGCACGAGACTTGGCGTGACTGGCTTTACTGGGATGTCGAGCTGGAGGCGTAAGGCTGCACCGGATCAGTCGGTATTTTCCTTCGCGACCAGATTGTCCCACGCTTCCCAACTTATGGCCCGCCCCGGATAGGCGACGTTATCGAACGGCCAACTCTCGGCGATCCATTGCCGGGTCCAGGCGTAGAGTTCGGCATCGAAACCAGCGTCGTACTCGGCTTTTGTGACCCAGAGCCGGACCACCGCATCATACCCGTCGACCTTGCTGGGATAGACATAAACACACCCCCGCTCGCGGGTGCCGTCCGGAGTCAGGACTGCGTAGGCGAAGGATTCGCGCCGGACGAACCGACCTTGCTCGGTCTCCATATCCACCATCGCCTCGGCCGCGGTAATGCCTTCGCGCGGCCAGCCCGTGCTACGAGTGAAGGTCTGCTGGAGATGAGTGATCGAGCCCATGTAGGCCTGATAGTCGAGATCAACCAATTCGGGACCGAGCGGGACAAGCTTGAACCCCGGCCCTTCGACCTGTGTCGGAACCGCGAATTCCGGGGCAACAAAAGACGCCTGCGGCACCGCCATTTCGGACTGCGGCTCCTGTGCGAAGGCCGGAGCAGCGGTTAGCGTCACCAGCGTCAGGGCAAGAGCGGCGGGGAATGGTGTGGGTGGCATTTCTTGTCCTTTGCTGGGCCGGAAGCGGCCCGGACGCAAGCTTACGTCACCGCTGCCCGTTGACGGAATTCGTCACTTTGCCACTCCTCATTCGCCAGCACCTCGGCGAGGTGGCGCGCGGCGGCGGCGATGTCGGCAAAGGACAGATAGGCGGGCGCGAAGCCCAGCCGCAGCACATCGGGATCGCGGAAATCGCCGATCACCCCGCGCGCGATCAGCGCCTGACAGATCGCGTAGGCTTGCGGGTGACGAAACGAAAGCTGGCTGCCGCGCGCGCCGCTGTCAGCCGGGCTGACGCATTCGAGCACAACGCCATGATCCTTCAGACTGGCAAGGAAGAATTCGGAAAGCGCCTGGGATTTCTGGAAGAGTCGCTCCACCCCGATTTCGGCGATCAGTTCCACCCCGACTTCAAGTGCTGCCAACCCCAGCACCGGCGAGGTGCCACACAACAACTGCTCGATCCCGGGCGCGGATGCATAATCGTCGGAGAAGGCGAAAGGCGCGGCATGGCCGAACCAGCCGGTCAGCGGCTGCTTTAGGCTCGCATGGTGCCGTTCGGCAACAAAGGCGAAAGCCGGTGCGCCCGGCCCGCCACACAGATACTTGTAACCGCAACCGACCGCGAAATCGGCCTGCGCTGCATTAAGGCCCACTGGCAACGCCCCTGTCGAATGCGACAGATCCCACAGCACCAGCGCCCCTGCCTCATGCGCAGCGCGGGTCAGTGCGACCATGTCGTGCATTGCGCCGGTCTTGTAATGGACATGCGTGAGCAGCAGCAGCGCCACGTCACCATCCAGAGCATCGGTCAGCCTGTCCCGCTCCGCCAGCCGTCGTTCGGCAAGGCCCTGCTGTTCCAGCCCCGCGATCATGTAAAGATCGGTCGGGAAATTGCCCGGCTCGGACAGGATTACCTTGCGTCCGGGCCGCATCTGCAGCGCGGCGGCGATCAGCTTGAACAGGTTCACCGAGGTCGAATCGCAGGCTATCACTTCGTGCGGCGCAGCCCCGATCAGCGGCGCGATCTTGCCGCCGATCCGGCCTGCGGCCTCGAACCAGCCTGCGCTGTTCCACGACCGGATCAGCCCTTCGCCCCATTCATGCTCGACGACACACCGTACCGCCGCGGGCGTCGCCTTGGGCAGTGCGCCAAGCGAATTGCCATCGAGATAGATTACGCCCTCCGGCAGCGTGAAACGCTCGCGATAAGCTGCCAAGGGATCGGCGGCGTCGAACTCTGCGGCGCGTTGTTCAGGGGTCATATCGCGGTCCTCACGCTCAGCAGTTCGGGGAAGAACGCCTGTTTCAGCACCCCTTCGAGATAGGGCACGCCCGGGGTTCCGCCCGTACCGCGCTTGAAGCCGATGATCCGCTCCACAGTCTTCAGATGGCCGAACCGCCAGCGCTGGAAATGGTATTCAAGATCGACCAGCTTTTCCGCGAGTTCGTAGAGATCCCAGTGCGCCTGCGGATCGCGATAGATTGCCGCCCACGCCGCCTCGACGCTGGCATTGTGAACATAAGGGGACGCCGGCTCGCGGCTCAGCAAGTCCGGGTCGATGTCGAACCCGCGCCGAGCCAACAGACGGATCGCCGCGTCATACAGGCTCGCCCGCCCACACTCGGTCTCCAGCCGTTCGGCCCAGTCCTCGTTGCCCTTGTGAAGCTTGATATGCTTGCCGTCGCGACCGCCCAGCATGAATTCCATCATCCGGTATTGCGCCGACTGGAACCCGCTCGACGCGCCCAGATGCGGGCGGATCGCGGAATAATCGTGCGGGGTCATGGTGCTGAGCACATCCCAGCTCTGGATCAGCTGCTGCTGCGCGCGCGCCACCCGCGCCAGCATCTTGAAGGCGGGCCGCAGATTGTCAGCTTCAATTGCTGCGCGCGCGGCGGTGAGTTCGTGGAGGCACAGCTTCAGCCACAGCTCGCTCGCCTGATGGACGATGATGAACAGCAATTCGTCATGCGCATCCGACGCAGGGTGCTGAGCCGCAAGAATGCGGTCGAGATCGAGATAGCTCGCGTAGGTCACTTTTTCGGCCATGGTGGCCGCGGTCCTAGCGCGGTGCGACCGTCGAGGAAACTACCCCTCGATCACGCGCGTTTGCGGATGATGCTTATCGAGATGCTTGCGGATGATCCGCAGGTTGCGGGTGTTGGAGCGGAACAGGAAGTCCGCAGCATCGCCGACCACAGGGATCGCGCCGATCGCGGTGTCGAGCAGAACGTTGGCGCCCATCCGCGCAAGCTTCCACTTCGACAGGCCCAGATTGCGCGCTTCCCAGACGACATAGGCACCCAGCGCCGCGGCCACGACATCGCCCAGCACCGGAACCAGCCCGATCAATGCATCGAGCCCCACCGGCATGTTGACCCCGGGCACAACGAAGCTCCGCTCCAGCAGGCGCTCCATCATCTCCACCCGTGCACGCACGGATGCAGTGTCGGTGCCGGTCAGCATTGCAAAATTCATCGGCCGGGGACGGGTCTGGTTCACGTGGGTAATCCTTTCCCTTTTCATGTGGTGGGTTGGGACAGCGGGAACAAGGGGTGCAAACCCCACTGGTTGGCAAGGTAGCTGCTGATCGATCCGCGCACGAGCGACCAGCGCACCGGTGCACCAAGCGGAATATAGACTTCGCGCGCAACCAGCGCGGCATGCGCTTCGGCCAGCAGCCGTTCGCGGACGACCGGATCGCGTTCCTCCAGCGACTGGCGAACCAACGCATCCGCCTGGGGCGAGCAAAGACCGGCTTTCAGCGAGCAATTGAACTGGTTGAGATACCAGCGCGGCGAAGAATATCGCGCCAGATTATCGCGCAGCTCGATCTCGGCCCCTTCGCCTGGGGCAGCGCGGACAATCGCAACGCCGATTTGCGCCCAGGCATTGGCCAGCTGACGAAACAGGATATCGCTGCCCGGCCCCGCAGGCAGGCCAACCTTGATCTGCGCCTTTTCTCCCGCTTCTGCTTCCCAAGCCCGGATCCGCGCCGCCGCGGTCGCACGCCGTTGGTCGAGCGAGAGATCCTGCCAGCGCTGGGCCGGATAGGGCGGTTCGGAAAACTGGCCCGGCGGCACGATCCATGTGCTGGCCTGCCAACCTCCCAAGCCGAAAGGCTGGATCAGCGCCGCACGGTCGATCGCCATCGACAAGGCCTCGCGTCGTGCCGGATCGGACAGCAGGCCCTTGTCTTCGCGGATCACCAGTCCGAGCAGACCCAGCGCAGGATCAACCTGAATCGTGCCGCGCGATAGCGGACCGGCCTCGGCGAGCGGAAAGTCGATAATGCTGCCCCCCAGCACAAGGTCGACATCCCCCCGAGAAAAGGCTTCCGCGGCTTTCTCGGCAGACATGGCCCGGACATTGAGCGGTCGAGCCAGCGCCTCCCAATCCTCGCGCGCAGGCAGACCGCGCGCTTCGGGCGGCAGGGCCGACAGCCGGGCTAGCATGGCATCGTCGTCTCGCGAAACCACCATCGGCCCCGACCCGCTGCCGTTCTTCACAAAGCCCAGTTCCGGCTGGGCGAGCAATCTCAAGAAGTCGGGCATCGGTCCCGACAGCCGCACTTCGATCACCCGGCCCGTCATCGCCCGTATTTCGGAAACCTTGTCGAGATCGAGCCCGAGCGAAGTGTCCCGCAAGCGCCTGATCGCGTCGCGGAGCAGACGACGCACATCGACCGCGCTGATTTCCTCGCCGTCGGGCCAAGTGCCGTCTCGAAGGCGGAAGATGTAGCTCAGGCCATCATCGGTTACGATCCAACGCTCGGCCAGTGCCGGCACCACCTGCCCGCCGGGATCAAGCGCGACCAGTCCTTCGAAACTCGCCGCCCGAAGATGCTGGGCGGCAGGAGAGAGGCGCACGCCTTGCTGGAACAGGCTTTCGGGCGCCCCGATAATTGCCACGTTTACAGGCCCGCCACCGTTGGACGGACCGCAGGAGCCGAGCGTCAGCAGTAACAGGGCGAACCAGAATCTCATCGCGCCTTGCCTAGCAGCTTGTGCGGCAAGGGTCAGCTTGTCTGGAACGAGATTGCCCGAAGAATTGCGGCTGCGGTGAAATCAGACCTTGCGCAGCTTGGCAGCGTCGGGCGGCGACGGCGCGCGGTGCGCCCACGAGGGCTTGAGGATGGTGGCCGGAGCAAGCTCATCGGCCTGGAGTGGCCGTCGTGCCTGTTGCGAATCCACTTCCTCGTCAAATGCAATCCCGAAGCGGTTGTCCTGAACCCACGCGACCGAGCCGGCTATACAGCCGATGTTGCGAAGCTCCACCTCGACCCGGTGGCCGCGTTTCACCGCGAGATTGCCTTCGGCCATCATGCCGCCGTCGGAAAGGTTGCGCACCCGAACGCGATGGACGTCCGCCCCCTGTTCAACGCGAATGCCTGCCAGCAGGAACAGGCTGTCGCGCATGACGCTGCGTGTCTCAACTCCCGTCATTTCAGGTTCGCCTCCTTGTGACTGCAAGATACTGCCGAACGACACAGGCATAAGCGAACCGGCCCGACAGCACCATCCGGCGCTATCGATACGCGGTTAACGAGCAGTAAAATATCGCTTGTGAGAGCCCGGGATCGCAGTTGCCGTCCCAACGCGGGACAGGGTTTGCGGCGAGCTTACCGACTTAGTCGTCGCGGGAGATTTTTTCCCGGCGCTCATGCGCTTCCTGTGCCTCGACCGTCATCGTGGCAACCGGGCGGGCGATCAGACGCCTGAGGCCGATCGGGTCGCCCGTCACCTCGCAATAGCCATACTCGCCTTCGTCCAGGCGGCGCAGCGCGGCGTCGATCTTGGATACCAGCTTGCGCTGCCGGTCACGCGTGCGAAGTTCGATACCCCAGTCAGTCTCGCTCGATGCACGATCGGTAAGATCGGCTTCGCGGATCGGGCCGTCGGCGAGCGATTGCAGGGTCTGTCCGGCAGCGGAGTGGATCGAACGTTTCCATTCGATAAGCAGCATACGGAAATAGGCCTGCTGCCGCTCGTTCATGTATTCCTCGTCCTCGCTCGGGACGTAGTCCTCAGCGATCAGGCGCTTGGCCTTTTCGAGGATGTCGATTTCGTCAGACGCCGCAGATGCCATGTGGCCCTCTAATCCCCAATGCGGCTTGCGGACCCTTCGTGTTCTGGCGCCTGAATGTTTTCATTAGCTCACTTGGTCCCGCAAGTCGAAGCAATGGGCGCGCTATAGGCAAGCCCCCTGATGCGCACAAGCGACTTTGGCAATCACCGGGGATAAAGGTGACGGCCACGACTGTTCTGCCCCATGTCCGGCATAAAGCGTCACCGCGTTAACCATTTATTGACCATGTTGGCCGAGTTGTTTGCCAATGGAAGGCCGCAAGGGCGGTCGGGGAACTAACGGGGGACTAACAATGCAGCTGATCTCGATTACCGGCAGCGAATTTGAAGCAATGGCGACAACGGAAACATGCGTCGATCTGGGGCTGGCGCGCTGGCTCGCGGCAGCAGCAGAGGGCGATATGAATGCCTGTTTCGATCTGGGTGTGGCCTATTCGATCGGCAGCAACGGCGCAGAATGCGATCTGATCGAGGCGCACAAGTGGTTCAACCTGGCCGCCGCTCGCGGTCACGACGAAGCCGCCAACTGCCGTGCAGATATCTCGGATGACATGACCGCCCGCGAAATCGCCGAAGCACAGCGCCGTGCACGCCAATGGCTGGCGCAGGAACGCCTGCGCGCGGCGTGAAGCCTACGCTTCAGCCGCCCTTTTTGAACGGGGTGCGCCCGCCGAGATAGAGCTGGTCGGAGGCAACCCCTGCCCGCTCGCGCTCGAGGAAATCGGCTACAGCGGAGCGGAAACCCGGATCGGCAATCCAGTGTGCCGACCATGTCTTTACCGGTTCGTAGCCGCGGGCAAGCTTATGCCCGCCCTGTGCGCCGGCCTCGACCCGATTAAGCCCGCGCGCAATGGCGATGTCGATTGCCTGATAATAGCACAGTTCGAAATGCAGGAAGCGGACCTCGCGCGTGCAGCCCCAGTAACGGCCGTAGAGCGCATCCTTGCCAACAAAATTGAGCGCGCCAGCGATCGGCTCGTCCCCGGCATAGGCCAGAATCAGCACGATCCGGTCCCCCATCCGCTCGCTCAAGAGGCTGAAGGCCTCGCGGGTCAGGTAGGGACTGCCCCATTTCCTCGCCCCGGTATCCTGATAGAACACCCAGAACGCGTCCCAGTGCTCCTCGCGGATCTCGGCGCCGGTGAGGTGGCGGATCGTCAGTCCCTCGCAAGCCGCGGCGCGTTCCTTGCGCAGGTCCTTGCGCTTGCGTGACGAAAGCGCGGCCAGGAAGTCGTCGAAACTCGCATAGCCGCGGTTGAACCAGTGGAACTGGATGTCGGACCGCAACAGCCAGCCGGCATCCTCGAACAGCGGCAATTGTTCCGGCGCAATAAAGGTCGCGTGCGCGCTCGACATACCGTTCTGCAGACACACCGCCTCTGCCCCTTTCAGCAGATGCGGGGCAAGTGACGGATCGCTCAGCAGCAGGCGCGGGCCGGTGGCCGGAGTAAAGGGCGCGGCGATCTGGAGCTTGGGGTAGTAACGCCCGCCCGCGCGGTGCCATGCGTCCGCCCAGCTGTGATCGAACACATATTCGCCCTGGGAATGCCCCTTCGCATAGGACGGCATCGCCGCAAGCAAACGCCCGGCATCGTCGGTGATCGCAATCGGCGCAGGCTCCCAGCCGGTACCTGGGCCGACCGAGCCGGAATCCTCCATCGCAGTGAGGAATTCGTGTGAAACAAAAGGGTTGTCCTGCCCGCCAAGCGCATTCCACTCACCGGCGTCAAAACTGCCGACCGAGGGCGCAATGCGGACAATGAGGCCACCTTCGTTCGGGGCGTCGCTCACGCCAGCCCTTCCCCTTCGGCAATCAGCGCGTCGGCGTGGGCCAGCCCGCGTTCGCGCGTTTCGGGGGAGCGCACCGTCCATGTCAGCAGCGGGCGGCCGCTCTCGCGCCAAAGGGAGATGAGCGCATTGGGAATGTCGCGCACATCGCTGGCGAGAAAATCGGGCGCGGCGCGCTCAAGCACATGGGCCGCGCGCCATGCGCCCCTGTAGCCGTGATCGAGCGTGTCGGTGATGACGAGCCCGCGGGTCACCTCCGGCGCATGCTTCGCGAACCATTCGCCGACGCGCAGATCGAAGCTCATCACCGCCACCGCCACCGGCCCGGCATAATCCGCCAAAGCCTTGGCTATAGCAATGCAGGGCTCGGCAATCGCGAGATGCGGCTGAGCCTTAACCTCGACGAGGATCGGCACGCGGCCAGCAACCAGATCGAGCAGTTCCGCCAGCCGCCAAAGCGTTTGCCCGGTTTCCTGCAGCGCGATGCGGCACAACTCGTCCGCCGGACGGAGGGCGACCTTGCCGCGCTCCTTCGTCAGCCGCTCCAACTCCCAGTCGTGGAACACCAGCGGCACATTGTCGCGGCTCATCTGGATGTCGCACTCGATCCCCATGCCGCGGGCAATCGCGCCTTCGGCAGCCGCACGCGAATTTTCCGGCACGCCATGGGAATGCAGCCCGCGATGGGCATATTCCCACTGCGTCAGCCAATCCGGAGCGCGCCGCCGGATCATGCGGTCAGAGCGATCACCGCATCGACTTCCACTGCCGCGCCGCGCGGCAGGGCGGGCACGCCGACAGCGGCGCGGGCGTGCTTCCCGGCATCACCGAACACCTGCTCCATCAGATCCGACGCGCCATTGGCGACTTCCGGCTGATCGGTGAAATCGGCGGTACAATTAATGAAGGCGCCGAGCTTGACGATCCGCGCAACCTTTTCGAGCAGCCCGGCGGCCTCAAGCTGGGCGATGATCATCAGCGCGCAGGCGCGCGCGGCGGCTTGCCCGGCTTCAACGCTCACATCGTCGCCCAAGCGGCCCTTCACCACCGCCCCATCGACGAAGGGCAGCTGGCCCGAGACATGGGCAAACCCGCCATGCACCACAACCGGCACATAGCTGGCGACCGGTGCGGCGGCCTTGGGCAGAGTGATGCCGAGTTCGGCGAGTTTGGCGGCGATAGTCATTTGTCAGTCCTCCAGTCGTTCGAGCAGCCACGGCAGGGCTTCGTCCCACCGGTCAATCCGGGCTTCGGCATGGCCTGCCTTGTGGGCGCAATCAATGGCATGGGCGATCATCGGCTCGCCGCAAAGGTGCAGCCGCGTGACGTGCGGCGTGATTTCGGCGACCGAGGCATGGTGCTGTGCGAGATCGTCAATGAACAGCGCGCGGGTCGGCGCATATTCGTCGATGATCGCCTTTAGCGCGGGGCCCTTGGGTCCCTGGTTGGTGAAGACACGGGCATTGATCCCGACCTTGGCGAGCTGCTCCGCCCTGGCATCGCGGTGGTGATCGACGAGGTTGGTGAGGATCACCACGTCGGCCTTTTCGGCAAGGGTATTGATCCCCTCCACCGCGCCCGCGATCGGCTTTTGCGAATCCATCTCGTTGTCGAAGAAGCTGCGCAGCATCCGCCAGATATCGGGCGGGGCAAGCAGTTCGCCGCTGGCCTGCCAGCGGAGCGCTTCGGCGAAATTGTGCCCTTCAAGATGGAAGCTTACGCCCTGGCTTTCCTCAAGCCAGTCCTTGAAGGGGGCAACCATGTGCAGCAGCACTTCGTCGCAATCGCTGATGATCAGGGGGCGGGTCATGGCAGTAAAGCGTCCTTGGCGGCGACCAGTTCCTCAGGCGTGACGGCCAACGCCTCGGCCGCTCGGATCAGATCAGGTTCGTAATTGGTCAGGAATTCGATTGCCGAAGCGAGAATCGCCGGATCGCCGAGACCGGCGCGGAGTGTTTCGGGATCAAGCCCGGTCAGATCGAGATAACGCACAGCCCGCTCCTCGCTCTCGAGCACCCAGCCGAGCGTGGCCAGCGGCAGCACCTGCGGGCTCGCTGTGGGTCCGGCAGATTCAGGATCGGCTGGAAGCGGGATTGTCGTGTCCTCTCTGGAGGGGTAATCGTCAGTCTTGGTCGGATGCGGGGCGTGCAGTGACAAAACGGATAATGGTTGTCGAGGATAATGACCTCAACCGGAAATTGTTCTGCGATGTGCTCAGAGCCAATGGCTTTGACGTGGAGCCGGTCGCCGATGGGAACGTGGTGCTTGATACTGCTCGCGCGGTCTCGCCCGATCTCATCATCATGGACATCCAGCTGGGGGGCGTTTCGGGCGTCGACCTGATCGAGGCTGCCAAGCGTGACCGCAAGCTTGCGCCCATTCCAGTCCTTGCGGTGACCGCCTTTGCCGCCAAGGGCGATGAGGAGCGGATCCGTGCGGCCGGCGCTGCGGGCTATTTGTCGAAGCCGGTATCGATCAGCCCGTTCATGACTGCGGTGCGCGCGTTGCTGCCCGTCTAGAGCCCGTTTTCGATCAGATAAATCGCCAACGTCAGGCCCAGCCCACCAAGGAACAGATGATAGGCGAGCGCAAGATAACGATACTTGCGGCGGTGCAGGACCTGCCCGTTCTGGTATAGGTCGCGCAGCATCACGCGGTAGAGTGTCTCGTCCGAACGCAGCTTTTCGAGCATGTCGGCAATCCACTCCTCTTCCTTTAACAAGGAAAAATGACTGAAGAACAAAGGATTGAACTTTCCTTCTGCAACAGCCTTCGGCCTGAGGGGCGGTGTGATCGCGAGGACGGCGAAAATTGCCGACAGGAAGGAAGTGGCGGCGAGGCAGACCACCGACCATTTCACTTCTTCCGAAAAAGTCTGCGTGATCACCAGCGAGAACACCACGAAGGTGGCACCGATCAGAATGTTGGCCTTTCCGTCAGCCATCTGCGACAGCGCCAGGGTATTGGTCTGCGCGGTACGGATAAGATGCACGCTTTGCGCCGAAAGCGGAGCGTCGCTCGGTGGTGGCGTTCCGTCTTCAAGCCGCTCATCCCCGGCCATTCCGCCTCTCCCGATTGCTCGCTGCGCAGCCGAAAACTTGACAAGCTGCATCATCCGTCGCTTTGCAGCCGTATACCCTAGGCAAAAGCCATCCGACAACCAACCGACGAAAGCCCCCAGACGCCATGACCCCTGCCGAAGTCGACGAGCGCATCCGCACCCTGATCGAACCCTTCAACAAGAAGGGAGTTGCGATCGAGGATTCCACCACCTTCGCAGGCGATCTCGAGTTTGACAGCCTGACGGTGATGGATTTCGTCGCCGCGATCGAGGATGAATTCGACATCATCATCAGCATGAACCAGCAGGCCGAGATCGAAAACTGGGGTCAGCTCGTCGTGGCAGTCCACAAGCTGCAGGATAGCTGATAAAGGCCACAGGCATGACCGACACCGTGACCGCTGAGACCGCTGCAGAACCCGTCGATCTGCTGGCCAAGTTCGACCCGATCATCCAGACCCGCGAGGCGCTGCTCGCAGCGGGGGTGGAAGATCCGTTCAACCTCGTGATGGAGCAGGTGCTCTCGCCCACCCGCGCGATCTGCAACGGGCGCGACACGATCCTGCTCGGCACCTACAACTACATGGGCATGACCTTCGACCCCGACGTTATCGCGGCGGGTAAAACGGCGATGGAAGATTTCGGCGCGGGGACGACCGGCAGCCGTGTGCTCAACGGCACCTTCCGCGATCACCGCGATGTCGAAGCCGCACTGCGCGAATTCTACGCCATGGATCATGCCGTGGTGTTTTCGACCGGCTACCAGGCCAATCTCGGGATCATCTCGACACTGGCGGGCAAGGGCGATTACATCATCCTCGACATCGATAGCCACGCCTCGATCTATGATGGCTGCGCGATGGGCCGTGCCGAGGTGGTGCCGTTCAAGCACAATGATGTCGAAGCGCTCGAAAAGCGCCTGAAGCGCATCCCCGAAGGCGCGGGTAAGCTGGTCGTGCTTGAAGGCGTCTATTCGATGATGGGCGACGTTGCCCCACTCAAGGAAATGGTCCGTATCGCCAAGGCCCACGGCGCGATGGTGCTGGTCGACGAGGCGCATTCGATGGGTTTCATCGGCGAACACGGCCGCGGCGTTGCCGAGGATCAGGGCGTGATCGACGATGTCGATTTCATCATCGGCACCTTCTCCAAGAGCGTCGGGACCGTCGGCGGCTTCTGTGTGTCGAATCACCCCAAGTTCGAAGTGCTGCGCCTTGTGTGCCGGCCTTATGTCTTTACCGCCGCTCTCCCGCCGAGCGTGATGGCGAGCTCCGCCACCTCGATCCGCAAACTGATGCACGGTGGCAACAAGCGCGCGCATTTGTGGGAAAACAGCCGAACGCTGCACAAGGGCCTCCGCGATCTCGGGTTCAAGCTCGGCACGGAAACCCCGCAAAGTGCGATTATCGCCGTCATCATGCCCGATCTCGAAAAGGGCGCGATGATGTGGGAAGCGCTTCTTAAGGAAGGCCTTTACGTCAACCTCGCTCGTCCGCCGGCCACGCCTGCCGGCATGACCCTGCTGCGCTGCTCGCTCTGCGCCGAGCACTCTGCCGAACAGGTCCAGACCATCCTCGGCATGTTCGAACGCGCCGGCAAGGCGATCGGGATCATCTGACTCGCAGGCGCGACAAACCTTCTGACGCCAGTCTCGCCCCCATCCATAGCCCGCCCTTGTCGCGGGCTCTGAGGCTGCGTGTCCCAAGGCGCTTCCAGAAGACAATATGATTCTGAGCCCGTTCGCCCGCCACCCCTGATTCCAGGGCACCTCATGTCGTGGGATTTTGCCGGGAACCACCATCATCAAAATAACCGTATTGGTTATTTATTATTGACATTGTAACGCTATCCGGTTAGCAAAGGAAAGCATCAAAAAATTGCGATTCGCCCCGACGGCGGCCCTCCTCACCCGGAGCGCCGCCTTTTTTCTTCGCGCCCGAAAGGAGCGTTCATGGCCAAGCCCGAAACACCGCAATCGAGCGGCGGCTCAAAGGCCCGAGTTACCAAAGACCAGTCAACGCCAAGACACTGGCGCACGCGCTTCATCGAACATCTCGCGGAGACATCGAACGTGCTCAAAGCGGCAGATCATGCCGGGATCATGCCTTACCAGGCCTACCATGCTAGGCGCAACGAACCGTGACCGGCCCCCACTGAGTGGTCCGTATTGATTGTTAGTTCAAGATTGTCTCCGGCGCCATGGCTGTCCGGAGGTGGAGCGTAGCGGAACCGGAGGGCAGCCATGGCGGCGTCGCCGTTTC